>NZ_JBQFVT010000002.1:0-450661 GCF_056539905.1 Ruegeria sp. AP7
GAACTCAATGAAAGGCCGAGAATGACCTTGAATTACTTCTCACCGGCAGAGAAGTTCGAAGAGTGTGTTGCGGCGATCGGTTGAATCGGCAACCAAACGAGCACGATGCAATTACTAGTATTCGGGCTAAAATACTGTGTGAAAGAAGACATTTTTTGATGAGCGGCAAGGAGATTTCATGATTAAGTTTTTACCTAAGTTTCTAATCGTAGCGACGCTTTGTACGATCCAGTGCTCTCAAGTAGCATATGCTCAAAGCCACACCCACGACGCAGAAGCCACGCCCTACGCCGGTCTGCAATCAAGGATCATCAAGAGCTTATCTGAGACCGATTGAGAAGAGCTGCGGCGCGGCGGAGGTTGGGGTTTTGCCTTACCTGCGGAGCTAAATGGCAGACCAGGCCCAGCACACTTGCTCGAATTGCAAGATGAACTTGGACTTTCGAAGGATCAGGTGGAAAGAATTGGCGCGATCTATTCAGAAATGCGCAAACAGGCAATCGTCGCAGGCGAGCGGTTTATTGAGGCCGAAGCGGCGTTGAGCGAAGCGTTTGCCGGTGACCAGCTTGACTTAGCCGAGTTAAACAAACTTGTTAAAGCGGCAGAAACGGCCAGGGCCGAATTACGACTGGTTCATCTGTCCCGGCACCAGCAAACAACACCGCTGTTGAGCGCAGATCAAATCCAGCAATACAGCATTCTAAGAGGGTATGCGAACGACCCATGCTCCAATGTGCCCGAAGGCCACGACCCAGCCATGTGGAAAAAACACAACGGTTGCCGCTGAATCCTTTTGAAATCAGCGCAATCCGATGCTGAGCACGGATCTAGGAAGTCTGATTGCCCTTTATCCAATCTCTCAGCTGTGTCGAGCAAACACCCTCGTCGTCCCATCCAGACCAACGAGCAAGGTTTCATAGGGTTCTCGTTCGTCTGAAAAATCCATGCCGGGTGAACCCATTGGCATGCCTGGAACTGTCAGGCCGAGGCCTTCAGGATGTTCGGACAAAAGTCGATAGATGTCTTCTGCCGGGACATGCCCTTCGACAAAATAGTCCCCAATAATTGCAGTGTGGCAACTGGAAAGCTCATCTGAGATTTTCATTTGTTCTTTAAGCGACCACAGCTGCTCCTGTTCCATGTCTAGCGTATCGGCGCGAAATCCTACGGAAATCAGGTGATCTACCCACGCGGAACAACAGCCGCAGGTTGGCGTCTTGTAGACTTTGATGAGTGGGGCTTCTTGTCCGACGGAAGGAGTGGCCAACACTGCTGCTGTACCCGCTAGTAAAAATTCGCGTCGTTTCATTGGTCTCTTCTCCGCTTCCTCATGGGACTACAAAGATATTGTGCCAGGGCCAAAGTTTTCAATGTTGCCGGACTAAGCATCAAACGGGCAGTTTCGATACAAGATCTGAATCTCAATCCAAATAACACTGGTCGCCAAACGTTTTGTGAGTTGCGTCGCGTATGGCTCAAGTTCACTCGAGCGTTCGGCAATGGACCTCGCGATCAACGTCGTGGTGAGGTCCATAGCAACCTTCTAAGCCATGGCCATGCCAATTGCCTTGGTGGTGCCTGCCCGTGCACCCTGACAATGCAATCACTATGGCCAAGAATGCCGCTCTGCGCGGGTGCTTGATCCAACAGTTCTGTTCCATGTGCAAACCAACCTAGTAGCAATCCGGATACCTTTGCTTTGACGCAGGTCAAAGCTCGCGCAGGCGTTGCAACATTCGCCGTTGGTGGATTCACGCCTACCGTTGATAAAAAGTACCAGTTGGTCGGTAATTTTTTTCAAATAAGATAAATGATTGGACAATTTTCTTAGAACTTGAAAACCTCAGAGACCGCCGCACTCAGCAATGAGTCTTTGTATTAGGGGTTGACGAGATAAATGTTGAACAGAAGACACTTACTTGCAACTTCTTTGGCGATGCTTGCGCAGCCTGCACTTTCTTCCTCTGTAGCCGCATCCACTTCTTCGCAATGGTCGGAATGGGACGCAAGGGTAACGCCGCCCAATTTTGATCCCGCAACATCCAATCCTTGGGGTCTAAACCAGCGTTTCCTGCCTCAGCGTGTACAAACCAACCGAGCGCTGGTTCCGGGTGACATACATGTGGATGCTGTGGCGCGGTACTTGTACTTCATCGAAGACGGCGGCACGGCAATGCGTTACGGCGTAGCCATTGCCCGAGGTAATCTTTACGAGCCAGGAGTCTATACAATCAAGCGAAAGGCCAAATGGCCGCGTTGGACACCTACCGCCGAAATGATTGAACGCGACCCTTATGAATACGCACAATTCGCGAATGGTGTACCCGGCGGGCCGACAAACCCATTGGGATCAAGGGCGTTTTATTTGTACGAAGGTGGTCGCGATACGTATTTGCGAATACACGGAACACCTTACCCAAGATCTATCGGAGGTCGCGCAAGTTCCGGCTGCGTAAGGATGGCCATGCCGCATATCATCGGGCTTTATGATCGTGTAAGGCCAGGGTCCACGGCTCATCTCTACCCTCCCGAGCGGCTTCTGACCTCAACCAACTGACAGGCGATTGTCAGGCACGTGTACAGATTGGGCGCCCCTCGATCGTTCTGAGTGGCAGGAAGGTCGTTTCAACTGGCCCAACGTAGCGATACCAATAGCAACCGTCCTCAGGCATAATTTTAACGGCATTCAAGTCCTGACCCGGTGCCGCGATCTGGGCAACCGCCTCCGGAACTCGGGAAAGCGTTCCGGCCTTGCTATCTGAAGAAATCGCCGTCGTTTCGGTGCAGGCGCCGACGAACCAAAGTGCGGCTAGTGTTTGTACAGCTTTCTTGGACGACATGTTGCTTGGCCCATTGTGACTATTATTTGTAGTACTGATTACCATCGCATCGACGGGCTATCACATCAATTCACCAAGATCTAAGCGATTGTTAGCGTTGCTTTTTTGTGATCGGCCGATACAAAAAAAGCCAAGTTTTTCTCAAAGCAACACGGGGTTATGCCGAAGAAAAGTTATTTTTCACAATGACTTGATGATGTGAAGCCACCTTAGAAAACAAAGTTTCTGTGCCGACGGCAACGACAATCAAGACGAAATATCCCTTACGCAAAGCCTGTTGCTTGTTGACCTTCCAGCGCGGGAACCGGGCATACGAGCACTTTGAGTCGCGAAACACAAAAAGATCGTTTGGGATGGCAGGCATGAAGCAGACCAAGGAAAGACAGGTTGTTACGCGACGCGGAGTGATTGCCGCGTTTGCTGCGACGACGCTTTTTCCAGCACCGGCCGTTTGGGCCCAATCAACGGCAACTGAGGGGACGCGCCGTAACGTGTCGTCTTTCCGTGTTGCTAAATGGCAAGACCACTTCGATACACTCAAGAACGGGGTGATCCTCTCTGATACACAGTCAAAAGTGCTGCAATATTGGTCGGAGGACGAAAGCGTCTATCGGATGTATCCAACCAGTGTGCCTCTTACAGGAGACCTGACAAGGCTGGGCTACACCAAAGTTATTCGAAAGGTCGAAGGGCCATCCTGGCGACCGACGCCATCAATGAAAAAGCGCAACCCAGCTTGGCCTGATTACGTAGGCCCGGGTCCTAAGAATCCTCTGGGGACACATGCGCTCTATTTAAGCTGGCAATACTACCGCATCCACGGCACCAACGACACGCGCAAGATCGGGAGAAGGTCCTCCAACGGCTGTATCGGCTTGTACAACGAGCAGATTGCGGAATTGTTCGAACTGGCCACTGTGGGCACTCAGGTAAAACTGATCTGACCTTGGTCAGGCCGATTTTTTTGCGCGCGTTGAACCTAAAAACTGGCAATCATATGACATATGAAGAACAGAGATGGATAAACTTACACTCTTGATATGCGGAGTAGTGATCGCAGGCGCCGCCGCGTTCGTCTTCAACTTTAATCAGCGACCAACAGGTCACTCGATGACGCCGTCCGATACGTCAGCACTGGAGCCAGGAGACCCAATCGAAAACGTTAATCTGCCGGACAAGCTGAGCGAATTTGCGGCCGTTGGCAAAGTGGCATTCGACGCCAAATGTGCGGCGTGCCATGGCGTTAATGCAACTGGTCTGGAAGGTCTTGCACCGCCTTTGGTGCATAAAATCTATGAACCAAGCCACCATTCGGACGAGTCATTTTTTGTCGCGGTCCAGAATGGAGTTCGGGCACACCATTGGAAGTTCGGCAATATGCCGCCGGTCGATGGCTTGACCCGTGAAGATGTGAAAGGCATCGTGGCGTATATCAGAGAGCTGCAGCAGGAAAACGGGATTTTCTGAAGGTGACGAGCCGAATGGGCAGTGCAATTCGTTACATCATCCTGTCATTGGTGCTGACCATTGGCGGGCTGCTTGTGACGGCCGATTCTGCTCATGCGCACGGTGGCAGCTCTCATCATGTGAGTGCTCAAACTGACTCTATCGATGTAGAGCATATCAAGCAGGGTCATCCCGGGCATTGCCATGGCGGAATGATTTGCGGTGCTGTCGGACTATTCTTGTCCGGCCCGACTCCGCCTTCTCCACTTAGCGCGAAAAAAAGACTTTCAATTCCGCGAGCCCAATACCGGGTTCTTGGTATCACGGCGTTTGACCCACCGCCACCGCGTGTCCTGATCTGA
The DNA here is from genome assembly GCF_056539905.1 of Ruegeria sp. AP7. Lineage (NCBI taxonomy): Bacteria > Pseudomonadati > Pseudomonadota > Alphaproteobacteria > Rhodobacterales > Roseobacteraceae > Ruegeria > Ruegeria sp. AP7. The sequence continues at coordinate 4,649 of NZ_JBQFVT010000002.1, forward strand.
CCAGTCGAATTGCGCCCAACGCGGGCGCGTCGAAGCAGACCACAAGGACAAAACAATGAAAATTCTAAAAATGACCACTAGCGTTGCCCTGGTTTCTCTGATTGCGGCAGCCGCCCTGGCGCATGGTGGCGCAACCGGCATCGTCAAAGAACGCATGGACGGTATGTCCGCGATGAAGGACAGCATGAAGATCCTTACGCCGATGATGCAGGGGAAAACGCCTTACAATGCGGAAACCGTGCGAAGCGAAGCCGAGAAGATCGGGCGTCACGCTGGTGAGAGCATGACAAAACTGTTTCCAGAGGGATCTGATGGTAAACCCTCGGAGGCGAAATCGGAGATCTGGCAGGATTGGGGATCCTTTGCAGAATTGGCCAGCCAATTGGCAACCTACTCTGAAGGCCTTGCGCTTGCGGCGGACAACGGGTTGATGGAGTCCGGATTGGGCCATGGTTCGGGCATGATGGGCGGCGCATCCATGATGGGTGGCGGTTCTATGATGGGTGCCGGGATGATGGGCAGCAGTCCAAATCAGGCACAACTGTCTGAAATGCCGGCGGATGGTGTGTTCATGATGCTGAGCCAGACATGCTCGGCATGTCACACGCAATTTCGGTCGGAATAGGAATGCGTCATGAGACCGATATTCCGATTGGGCCTTGCTGCCGCCGTAACGGCGTCAGCGGGACTTGTTGCCGTGATGGCTTGGCCTATTGGCCAGCCCTTACAAGCTCTCGACATTCAAGGTGACGTTAACCGCGGGGCGTATCTGGCAAGGGCAAGTGGCTGTATCGCTTGCCATACAGATTTTGCAAAAGGGGGGGCACCCTTGGCCGGTGGGGTGGAATTAGATACCCCGTTCGGCACGCTCTATTCACCGAACCTGACCACAGATCCTGACCACGGGATCGGTGATTGGACGGCCGAGGAATTTGCCCGCGCGGTGCGTCAGGGTGTGTCGCCTGAAGGAGAACCCTATTACCCAGCCTTTCCTTATCCGTTCTATGCCAACTTCACAGATCAGGACATCGCCGATCTCTGGGCCGCATGGCAAACAGTTCCACCGGTAGCGGAACCGTCAAAAGAACAGGAAATGGCGTTCCCCTTCAATCAGAGATGGGGCCTGAAGCTGTGGCGCGCGGCTTTTCTGGAACCACCCCGCACTGATCCTGTGCCGGGCAATGACGAAGTGTGGAACCGGGGCCGGCTACTGGTCGAAGGTGCCACGCATTGTGCGGCCTGCCACACCGGCAGGAACCTGGCTGGCGCAAGAAATTCGGACACGGAACACTTCAAAGGAAGTGCCTCCCTGCCGGGCGGTGACAAGGCACCGGCCATCGACTTTGAGACCCTGCAAAAGCGTGGTTGGACGGTAGATGATTTGGCCTACGCGTTGCGCACCGGCGTCATGCCTGATGGCGATGTCTTCGGCGGCGCCATGGGAGAGGTCGTAAACTATGGCACCAGCTTTCTGACAGACGAAGACCGGAAGGCAATGGCGACCTATTTGCTGGATGTGCACGACGGGGGGTAATCGAGTGAGAGATCAAATTTTCTTTGGAGGGAAATCCTCATGAAGCTCAATCGCAGGCAATTCGTTGCAGGCACGTCGGCACTGTTCGCAGTGCCGGTTATCGGGAGGGCGGCTACCGCCCCCCAAATTATCGAGGCGCGTTCAGGATTGGCACGTGTTGCTCCCGACAGCTATCCTGAAACCGAGATATGGGGATATGATGGCGGTGTTCCGGGCCCCGAAATTCGTGCCCGGCAGGGCGAAACGGTTCGCCGGACACTCCTGAACTCACTGCCTCAGCCTACGGCAATCCATTGGCATGGACTGCGGGTTCCAAACAACATGGATGGGGTGCCGGGTCTTACACAGGAGGCTGTACCAACAAGCGGCGAGTTTCAGTATGACTTGCCTCTGAAGGATGCAGGAACCTTCTGGTACCACTCTCATAACCAGTCAACGGAACAAGTGGCCAGGGGCCTTTACGGCGCGTTCATCGTCGACGAAATGGACCCGCCGGACACGGATCATGACATTACGATCCTGCTGGATGACTGGAGGTTGGGTCAGGACGCCCAAATCGTCGATGATTTCGGCGCGATGCATGACTGGACGCATGCAGGCCGAATGGGAAACTACGTTCACGCACACATATCGCCCATGACAGAAGTTCTGACAAACCAGCGTTTGCGACTTCGAATGGTCAACGTGGCAACTGATCGGATCATGTATGTCTCAGTAGGTGGCGCAAACGGGAAACTGGTCGCTTATGATGGCATGCCTGTAAGGCAGCCAGAGGATTTTGAAACCCTTGTTTTTGGGCCTGCACAGCGAGCAGACTTAATTGTTGATGTCACAGCGGAATCGAACGAAGCCGTTCAAATAACTCTTCACGAACGCGATGAATCGTTTGTCATTGCTGAAATCCCGGTTTCGGGAAGCGGTGCATCCGCAAACCGCGGTGCAATAGAAGCCCTGCCACCCAACCCTGTTTCCTTTCTCGAGGATGTTTCTGACGCTTTGACAATCCCATTAGTGATGGAAGGCGGGGCGATGGGCGGACTGCGTCAAGGCACTTTTAACGGCCAGGTCATGAGCACCAATGAATTGGTTCAGGAAGGGCAGATCTGGACATTCAACGGTGTCGCCGGGTTACCTGAAAACCCGCTTGCTTCCGTTTCGCGTGGCGACATCGTCCGGATTCAGATGCAGAACGACACCGTCTTTCCGCACGCAATGCACTTGCATGGGACGCACTTCCAGGAAGTTCTGCCAAACGGCCACCTAGGGCCGCTGCGGGACACAATCCTGGTTGGCCGGATAGAAAAGCGGGAGATTGCGTTCGTTGCGGATAACCCGGGGGATTGGCTGTTTCATTGCCATATGCTGTCGCATCAGGCCGCTGGTATGAAGACCTGGCTGAGCGTGGCATGATGAACAAGAGTTCGGCGAAATGGGCGTCACTGGCTGCTGTGATGATCATTGTCGCGGTCACTGGCTGGGGCCTGAGTGGGCGTGCGCAGAACATTGCGTCGGCGGATTCGGCACGTGGTGCAGTTTTGTACGCCGAAAACTGTGCATCATGCCACGGGGCAAATTTGGAGGGTCAGCCGGATTGGCAAACACCTGATCCGGATGGCGTCTTGCGGGCACCCCCGCATGACCGAACAGGGCACACTTGGCGTCACGGCGACAAGCTGTTGTTTGACTATACCAAGCTTGGCGGGGATCAAACCTTGAAACAGATGGGTGTTGCTGACGTCAAAAGCGGCATGCCGGGATTCGGAGAAACTCGGTCGGATCAGAATATCTGGGACATCCTCGCCTTCATCAAAGAGAGTTGGCCGGATCGGGAACGCAAGCTGCAAGAGCAACGCACCGAAGCAGAACAAACGGAAGGAAACTGATGTGAAACGAATACTTGCAGGCTTAGTCGCTATCGCCATGTCGATTGGCATTCCTATGGCACGCGCCGACGAGTTGTCTGACTCCGATGTAAAACGGCTGGCTCTCGAAGCCATTTTGGAAAACCCTGAGATCATCATGCAGGCGATTCAATTGCTTCAACAGCGCGAGGATCAGGCAAAAGCCGAAGCAATAGGAAACGTCTTAGAAAATCAGCGTGAATTGCTTGAACAGGATTCGAATGCGCCTGTCATCGGAAACCCGGAAGGCGATGTAACCGTGGTCGAGTTTTTTGACTATAACTGCCCATATTGCAAACGCGCGGCCCCGGTCGTGAAAAATGTAATCGCAGGGGATCCCGATGTACGAGTTGTTTATCGAGAATGGCCCATACTCGGAGAAGGTTCCGACTTCGCAGCACGCGCCGCGCTTGCCTCACGTAATCAGGGAAAATATGAAGAATTTCATTGGGCGCTTATGGCTCTGAACGGTCGTGCCACTGAGGCCAGTGTCCTGAAAGTTGTTCGGGAACTTGGCCTCGACGAGGATCAATTGCGCGCAGACATGGAGGCGCCGGAAGTCGACGCGCATATTCAGGTGTCCATGGAATTGGCCCGACAGCTTGGCTTCAGTGGCACTCCTTCGTTTGTGATTGGAGATGCGCTTGCCCCGGGTCTGATCACCGAAGATGAAATGACCCGGTTAATCGTGGCAGTCAGAGACGCAAGATAGAACCAAGGGGGCGACAGCATGTGCGCTCCTAAGTTTATCATGCGATCGTGGCTTCGTATCCCTCGGACTTCAGCGCTGCAAGGATATGATCAAGTGAATTGGTGCTTAAGACACGTACCCTGCGGTTTTCCATGTCAAAGTCCAACTGTGCGGAGGAATCCACCGTGGCAACGGCTTTTTCGATAGCTGACTTGCAGTGCCCGCAGCTCATATCCGGGATATTTAGGGTCGTCATGGATGGTGAGAAAGAAAGTCAGCCTCATCACTTGACCTTCCACTTGCTGGAACCCTTATGTTGCCGGTCAGCAGACTACTTGTGGTGACAATATGACTGAAAATTCACATGCGCGGTTCCAGGTTCAGGGTATGAGCTGTGCTTCCTGCGTAGGGCGGGTCGAGCGCGCTCTGAAATCTGTGCCAGGGGTAGATGCCGCTTCGGTTAATCTCGCCAGCGAAAGCGTTCAAGTCGATTTTCGCAATCCGGCTGATAAAGCTGCCATTGCTGATGCGCTAAGCAGCGCTGGATATCCAGCTCGGACCGTAGAGGTCACGCTGGATATTCAAAACATGTCCTGCGCATCTTGTGTAGGACGCGTTGAACGGGCCTTGGAGGCCGACGACGGCGTATTGTCCGCGTCGGTCAATCTGGCCGCTGAAAGTGCAACAGTGCGCTATGCTGAGGATGTCACCACGCCTGAAGCCATCGCGGCGCTAGCAACATCTGCTGGCTATCCGGCAAGCCTGCGATCCGCGACGCAGACCGAACCACAAGACCGCAAGGCGGCAGAGATCAGCCATTTGGCGCGGCGAACAAGCTTTGCCGCTTTGCTCGCTTTGCCGGTATTCATTCTTGAAATGGGCTCGCATGTTATTCCGGGCATGCACCACCTGATAGCGAGCACGATCGGCATCCAGAACAGCTATTACCTGCAATTCCTTCTGACCACGATCGTTCTTTTTGGGCCGGGTTTGCAGTTCTATACCAAGGGATTCCCTTCCTTGTTCAAAGGCGCGCCGGACATGAATTCTCTGGTGGCTCTGGGCACTTCGGCGGCCTATGGGTTCTCGCTTATCTCGACCTTTGCACCGGGTGTTCTTCCGGCCGGAACCGCAAATGTCTACTACGAGGCCGCAGCGGTGATCGTGGTTCTCATATTGCTTGGGCGGTTCCTTGAGGCGCGCGCCAAGGGTCGAACTGGTGAAGCGATCCGAAAACTGGTCGGTCTGCAGGCAAAAACAGCACGAGTTGAACGCGACGGATCGGTTGTTGAGCTTCCGATTGAGCAGATCACTGTAGGGGATATTGTTCACGTCCGACCGGGCGAAAAGATCGCGGTGGATGGTGCCGTAGTGACTGGCGCGTCATATGTCGATGAAAGCATGATTACTGGTGAGCCGGTTCCGGTCGAAAAGACCGAAGGCGCTACTGTGGTTGGAGGAACCGTAAATGGCACTGGTGCGTTGACCTACCAGGCCGAAAAGATCGGTTCCGACACTATGTTGGCCCAGATAATCCAGATGGTCGAACAAGCCCAGGGGGCCAAACTGCCTATTCAAGGCCTGGTCGATCGCATCACGCTTTGGTTTGTGCCGGTAGTGATCATTGTGGCCGTGATGACGGTTCTGGTTTGGCTGTTGTTCGGGCCCGATCCCGCGCTCAGCCTGGCGTTGGTGGCCGGGGTTGCGGTGCTGATCATTGCATGCCCATGCGCCATGGGGTTGGCTACTCCAACCTCGATCATGGTTGGCACCGGACGCGCGGCTGAGATGGGTGTCCTGTTCCGTAAGGGCGACGCCTTGCAAATGCTGCAGGAAACCACCGTTGTTGCGGTGGACAAGACAGGAACCTTGACCGAAGGGCGTCCGGAGCTGACCGACCTGATTGTGGCCGAAGGAATGACCGAGGCTGAAGTTCTGCGCCTTGTTGCTGCCGTTGAGGTCACATCCGAACATCCGATCGCCACGGCCATCGTGCGCGCGGCTGAAACCCATGGTCTGGAGCTTCCCAAGCCAGAAGACTTCACGTCGATCACCGGCTACGGGGTTAGCGCCTCAGTCGAAGGCCATACAATCCTGATCGGGGCCGACCGCCTGATGAGTCGCGAAGGGGTAGAAATGGGCGCGCTGTCTGATCGGGGCGCTGAACTGGCAATCAACGGAAAGACTCCGCTTTATGCTGCCGTAGACGGGATTATCGCGGCCGTAATCGCTGTGGCTGACCCAATCAAAACCACCACGCCAGACGCAATTGAGGCATTGCACGGGCTGGGCCTGAATGTAGCGATGATCACAGGCGACAATGCCGCTACTGCCAAATTCATTGCGGCGCAGCTTGGCATCGATCATGTCGTGGCCGAGGTTCTGCCCGAAGGTAAAGTATCCGCGTTGCAGGATTTGCGTTCAAATGGCGGAAAACTGGCGTTTGTGGGTGATGGCATCAACGATGCACCCGCGCTTGCGGCGTCTGACGTAGGAATTGCGATCGGGACAGGAACTGACATCGCCATCGAAGCGGCTGATGTCGTTCTGATGTCAGGCGACCTGACAGGCGTGGTCAACGCCTTCGATATTAGTCAGCGCACCATGCGTAACATCCGCCAAAACCTGTTCTGGGCTTTCAGCTACAACACGCTGCTCATACCGGTTGCAGCGGGGGTGCTCTATCCGTTTGGCGGCCCGTTGCTGTCGCCGGTTTTGGCTGCAGGTGCCATGGCGCTGTCCAGTGTATTTGTCCTGACCAACGCGCTGCGGTTGCGCTGGGTGAAGGCGATCAAAGTTGGGCGAGAGCAGATTTCGCAGAATGAAGAGCGGGCGCTGCAATCAGCGCCTGCTGAATAGTATAGGAGAGCCGCTGTGAATATCGGAGATGTAGCAGAACGTTCGGGTCTGCCTGCCAAAACCATCCGCTATTACGAGGATATCGGTTTCATCAAACCCAGGCGCGGCCTGAACGGGTATCGCCATTTCGACGAAAAGGAACTGCACAAACTGGCCTTCATCGGACGGGCCCGTTCATTGGGCTTTACCATTGAGGATTGCCGTTCACTGCTGGCGTTGTACGAGGACAAAGAACGCGCGAGCGCAGACGTCAAAGAAATAGCCAAACAGAACTTGAAAGAGATCGACGATAAGATTGCCGATCTGAAGGCCATGCATGAAACGTTGTCTCACTTAATCGATGAATGTGCCGGAGACCACCGTCCCGACTGTCCAATTCTAAAAAACCTGGGCCAAGCATAGTTGCCTTCGTTGTTTGCTCTGCCTCCAAATTGGGCAATCTTTTTTTCAGTCGCGGCGATCCGCCATTTTTAAAGTGTGTCGCAACACCAAATATAGTTTTGTCGGCTCTGTCCGTAGACGGGTCGCGCGATTTGATCCTTCACCAGAGTTATATTTTCTCTGACCCCAATGACTTGGAGTTCCCGACGAAGCTGAAATCATTCACATAAGGATCGACGCGTAGCTGGCAGCAGACGCCCTGTGAAGGCTGTAGGCAAGTAATACCACCAAAACACATATTGGCCCTACTATTTCCACAAATGCCCTGGGAAATGTTGGGAAGCTATTCCCAATCGAGAAGTGCCTCGAGAGGTCGCATTCCGTCAGGAATAGCTTCCATTTGATTTGGTTTACCATGTTCGACTCGTTAAATAACAACGGGTGAAAATTAACGCGCGTAGTCCTGACCGCATAACTTTGTTGCAATTTTCAGAGATATTGCTGCCTAAAGGGTAAGATGGGTGCACATTCACGGTAAAACAGAGCCCATTGTTAACACGATCAGTGCTACCCGGCGTTTGCAGAAATGGTTTTGTCTGAGCAGATCGTCTTGAGGCCGACCAAGCGGTTTCGTAGCGCTTGGTCATGATAAGGCGCTAGGCAAACACCTTATCCGCCTCAGGAGTCATTGCTCTCACAAGCCCTTTGGATCATGGGCGATTCTCAGACGCCGGCCATGCCTCATTTTAGGTGGCTGTGTCACAGAACAGATCACCACTATTTCAAAACACGCCCTCGCCCCCTGTATTCCGGGTTGAAGCGGCTCACGAGCAGCTTGCGAAAAAATTCAATGGCGTGTGAGAAAGCGTCCACCTGATCATCTTTTGACCCTGCAGGAAATGCGCTAAACTCGGCTAAAAGATCATTTAGCCAGAGCGTTTCAAGGGGTATGTGAACCAAGCCTTGTTCCACGAGGACCATGGCTTTGCCAGCCCGGTCTTCCTTCGACAAACCTTTATGTTTGAGCCCCTGCACTAAAGTACGCCGAATATTGTCAGGGTAATGCTCCCAAAGGACATCAATAAGGGCCAGACCAGAGCTGGCACGCTCTATCGCTACGAAGTTAGCTTTCCAAAGGGTCTGAGTATCAACCACACGTTTCGTCAATTGCGGAAAGGTCCAATATCCACGTTGATTGTCCGCCAGATAGACGTTTCCGTTCGTCATTTGCCAGACCTGAATGACACTGTATGACCCTGACCGGCAGCTTGAAGCTGCGTCAACACTCAGGAACCGAACATCATATAGTTTTGGCAGGGTTTTGTAGCGCTGGAAGAGGCTTATATCGATCTCGCCGCCACCCGGGGGAACAGGGCGTTGTTGATACTGAGCAAGGAAATTTGCCGTACCCAGCTTAGCCCTCTGAACGTCAAGGGTATCCATTGGCAACCGCGCCGCATCCAGAAGCTCGCCCTTGTTGAAGTGATATTCTTCGACATCGCTGATGGGAACAATTTGGTCCTCCTCGGCGATTGCCGGCAGGGTGACACAGTTCCAATCTTCCTGGGTTTGTAGGTGTGCGGCCGGATCATTTATAGCCAGCCGCTGCATCACAAGAACCATTGCGCTGCTTGCCGGATCATTCAGTCGCGTGGACAGTGAAGTATCGATCCAATTATTGACCTTTGCACAGCCGTTTTCGGTCGCAACCTCCGATGCGTCCAGTAAGTCGTCCATAATGCAAATATCTGCTCCTTTCCCAATAACAGCCCCGTTGACTGAAATGGCTTCTCTGAAGCCTCCAGCGTCAGTCAAGAAGATCCGCTCGTTGTCTTTTTGTGGTGCCCCAGACATTGTCGGGAACGCGGCCTTGTACCAGTCGGCATTCACGATCTGTCGGAATTTGTTGGAAAGACCGATCGCCAGATCGAGATTGTGCGAAACAACAAAGATTTGCAGTCCTGGATTGTGCCCAAGCAAGAAGGCGGGCCATGCCACGGAAACGATGATCGACTTCAGACTCCGCGGAGGAATGTTGATCATAACACGTTTTTCGGTTCCCTTTTGGACTTGCCCGAGCGCATGACAAATCGCTTGGATGTGCCAGTTGTCTTGCATCTCCCGTCCGTTAAGCAAGGTCCTAAAAACCTTCTCTACGAAGGCCACAAAACTTAACCGTAGAAGAGCGTAGACTTCAGAATTTGTTGGATTGGTCATCGGACTCTCCGTTTTGAACCTTGGTCTTTATTGCTTTCTCAGCGTATTTGAGAAGCAGACGCACATCTGCTTCACTGGCGGGCAAATCCTTTGCTTCGACTGGTGTCACATCGCCAAAGTACTTATTGAGCTGCCGGAGCAATTCGCCCAAAGCCTTGGGATTTCCTGCCAGGGCGTCCGACACGAGGCGTTTAGCGAAAGCCTCCATTTTGGTAACTTTCAATTCGACGCCCTGTTCCTTCAGGCCAATCTCCGTGCTGAGCTCAGCCTCAATGACGGTTTTCCATGATTTTGAGCCCTTTGGTCGCCCGCCAGGATTGCCACTCTGACCGGGCTTGAACTTATGGGCATCTGGAGGGTTGCCATACCCAATGTTGGAACGGTTCTTGTCGTTGGTCATCAGAACTGTTCCTCCGTTCCAGTATCGTTTTCCAGAGGTATTGGTTCGGCGCTCTTATCGGTCTCGGCCGCAAGTTCTGCGGCCCTCTCAGCAAAGGTTTGGCCGGTTTTTAGAAGAGTTGCCTGGTTGCCGGTCAGCCCTTGCCAACGGCGGATCGCTACGTCCACGTAAGCAGCCGAGATCTCCAACCCAATACAGACACGTTTGGTTCGTTCTGCGGCCAGAAGCGTTGTCCCGCTCCCCAAAAATGGATCCAGAACAATTTGCCCAACGGCCGACGCGTCGAGGATGGCATCCTGTACGAGGCGAACCGGTTTGACGGTGGGATGCAACGTGAAGTCGTCTGCTTCATCCGCCCCACCGCCTGTGGCGCCAGCATATTCCCAGACATTTGTTCGATATCGACCGTTTGAACCTAATTGAACGTTGTTGGTGTGCGGAGCGCCAAGCTGCTTCAGTACAAACACCGTTTCGTAACGTGAGCGATAGAACGAACCCATCCCGCCATTTGGCTTCACCCAAATGCATTTGTTCAGCAGCTCGAGACCCGTCGCCTGGATCGCCTGGTGGAGTTCCCACTCGTGCCGCCAGTCCATGCAACAGTATATCAAGCCACCGGGTTTCAGCCTGGACAACACGCTCTTCAGAAAGGCAATCAGAAACAGGATGAATTCTTCGATCGACATCTCTCCTGACGCTTCGGCAAATTCATCAAATCCTGAGTTGCCGACGCGGATGTGACCGTTGACCTTCGTGTTGTAAGGAGGGTCCGCAAAGACGATGTCGGTCACCTTTCCATCAAGCAGCTCCGACAAAAGTTCAGTGTTTCGCATATCGGCGCACGCAATGAGGTGCGTTCCGGCCCGCCATACATCATTGACCTGAGTGACAGAGGACGCAGAATGAATCGAGGAAGCGATCTGATCAGCGAGGTCTGGATCGCTCCCCTCTTCAGGCAGCGTCTCAAACAGCCCATCAAGTTCTGGCGGTTCAAATCCAAGGTCCGTCAGATCCGTGTTGAACTCGAGCTGGCAGGCCAGTTCGAGAGTCAGCTTGGGCAGGTCAAACTCGCCGGTTGTTTGTATCTGGTTCAGGGCAATTCTCAGGCCTCGAACTTCTAAGTCGGTGAGATCCGCCACTCGAATACACGGGAGGTCCGTCAGCCCCAGTTGACGGGCCGCTTCGACGATCGCGTGACCGTCGATGATTTCGTTGTCCGCTGTAATCAAAATCGGTCGATTCAAGCCATATCGCTTGATCGACGCTCGGCACTTGGCTATCTGCCGATTACTCTGTTTTCGAACGTTGCGTTTTGCCTGCTGCAAATCGTTGATCGCAACGGTTTCAATACTCAACTCGGGCAGCAGATCGTTTTTTTTAGCGATTGAATGCTCCGGACTCGCCGGCTTTGGATAGGTCGTCATCACGCCCTCCTTGAAATCCAGTTTCAGGAAAGTCGCGATGGGGCGTCGACCAGGCCGAGACGGGAATACCAAAAAGGTCGTCCATCACAGTTTTAACGAGACACCGAATCCTCGGCCGGGCATCCCGCCACGTAGGTTCGATACTAAATGTGGTGGCGCAAGTCAATTTTGAAACCCGATTTGGTTGACAAACGCAGCGAAGGTCCTCAAGTCTCGTTCTCTTTCGAGTTGACTAAAGCGGTGCCTTGAGCGTTCTAGTAGACAGGAATTCGGCCGATGAAGCGGTGAGGTCGCAATTCGGAACACAGTGCTCTGGTACAAGAGAATACCCCCTGCCCCGACGTAGGAATGTGCTTTCGAAATTTCCCTGTTAATTTCCCTGTTCTCAGGGAAATCGCGAGACTGGATAGCTGGAGACTGCGAGCACAGCCACCTTTTCCAGAAAAGCCAGGAAAATAAGGGGCCACAGGCCCTCCGATAAATCCGATGTGTCACAGCATTCGGAAACTGTGACACATGCTGTGACACAGCCAGCCAGAAATCGACCCAGCGGTCGGCCGCGCAAACCCCGTTACCATGCCGGCCCTTACCTCATGCGCCGTGGCCGTATTTTCTATTTCCGAAAACGCCTGCCAAAAAAACTGTCAAACCAGGTTCCAAACCAGTTTCTCTGCCTGTCGCTGCGAACCGACCTCCCGCTCGACGCCGTGAAGCGCGCAGCCGCGTTGCTCACCGTCCTCGAGCAGATGGAGAAAACACACGTGGACGCACTGACTAAAGAATCGCTTAACCCCGAGACCGCCAAAGCCGTCTTGACTGAGATGCTACGCTCAGCACTTGAGGGCATGCTACAAGAGCAAAACCAGGACACTGCCTTGAGTGCGGGCGAGGTCGACCAGAGGATCGAAGCACTGCAGGAAGAAAACCGACGTCTCCGGCAGGCCGCAAGGAACAGACAGTGGACCGGCGTCGAGCCGTTGCTGCGCGCCGCCGGAGACCGCGTTGCCCTAAATATATCAACGCCGATTTCAAGCGATCTGGGCAAACGTGCGACGGCTTTGCAACGTCGGCTAAATGACGTGGAAATTGCCGCGCAAGAAGGCGACGACGTGCGCTATGCCAGTTCGGAACTCTTGGCTGAACACGGGCTGGATGACTTCGACAAGTTCGTTCAGGCACCGGTTCTGCTTTCCCAGGCACGGGCAAGGACCGACGAAAACTTCCCTTCGAAAGACATGAAAAAGCTCACAGGTTCCGTGTATCGGCTGATGAAAGAGTTTTTCGGCGACATCCCGGTTTCTTCCATCACGAAAGAAAGACAGAAAGAATTTTTAGGATGGGCATCCCGACTGCCCCGCACTCAGGGCAAGTCGCACGGTCGAAAGCGCTTCGAGAGCGAAGGGAAAAGCATAACCAAGGAATTTGAGATTTCTCAGGCGGACGCCGCCGATTTCCAAGTTATGGAGGAAGTCCGCGCCATTGAGGGACTATCCAACCCCGAAAAGCGTGCCTTGCTTGCTGAACGCCTGGTACCGCGCGTGACCCTGCGTACACTCAAAAAGTACCGCGATGCGATGAACAGAAAGTTCAAATCGGCCTCGGAACTCGGTCCGGAAATACCTAAAGCTATTTCCTACAAAGAAATGCAACGGCACATCCAGTCACTTGCACCCGAGGATGAGCTGTATGTTCGTGTCACGAAACCGAAAAACCGGATGCCCTGGACCACGGAGCGGATTGCGCGACTCTTGACGTCACCGATTTATTCGGGAGCGGCGTCTGAGCATCGCCGATGGCAACGAGGCAAAGTAATCGTACGGGATGCGGATTATTGGGTGCCCCTGATCGTTCTCTCCATCGGTTCTCGCATTGAGGAAGTTCTGTTGCTGAAACGCAGCGATGTCAGGTATCGCGACGGGACCTATCTCTTGGCAATCGCGTCTGGACCAGAAGCCACGGGTAAGACAGAGGACAGCAAGCGGCTTATCCCCATACCACAGATTTTGTTGGACTTGGGGTTCGTCGAATGGTTTCAGGCTCTTCGGGACGATCATGGTCCGCTTCTCTTTCCCGAGGCCGTGCGCCGTTCGTCAAAGGGAGATGTGACCAGTGCCTGCGGCAAGCATCTACGTCGCATTTTCGACCATCTTGGTATCGGTGATTTCGACGAGGATTTCTACGCGCTTCGCAAGACCTTCTCGAGTATGTTGAAACGCGAGATGGTGGTTGACGGCGAACGGCAGGCAATCGCTGGGCACAAGAATGGCAATGTTCTGAACGTCTTCTATACGGCGCACCATGTCCAAGATCTTAAGAAAGCGGTCGACAAGGCGGATTTCAAGCTGATCATCGGCAAAAAATACCGTTATGGCTTCCCGGTTATCCTGGCCTGCAACCTCGCTCAAAGCTCTACACTGGAAATAGAAGTAACTCTTGATGAATGCAGTCAAGCCGAAAGCGTCAGTGTAATAGATCCACAATTGGAGAAGCCGCTTTTCCATATGCAAGGGATCGGGAGCCTCTCTGACGCCGCACTCAAGAAAGCGGCCACTAAGCTTCGTGAGGTGACTGACCTACGGCCCCTGAAATTGCCGAAATACAAACTGAAGCGAGCAGCATTTGAACACTTGCTGGCACTCGCTTAGCAGTTATGAGAGTGGCTTTCAGTCCTGGTGCGAATACTCGCGCCAGGTGCTACTTGGGCGGTAAGCAGACCTTCGCTGCACCGTTCATCGAGGCCCCAAAAAAGGAGCAGAAAAGACTTTCGGAAATTGCCTCACGCGAAGATCGCTTGGCCTATCTTCGCAAAATAGCATCAGGTGAAAATCCGGAGTCGCTGCAAGAGTTTTCAGATCAGGCGGCAGTTTGCGCCGAACAGAACTACATCTCTCTCGGCAGCCCCGAGAGCAACGCCATAAGCGAGATTTCGACACCTATCCGTCATGGCATGGGTCAATCCGTGATCGCATCGCTGACGATTCCGCATTTCGCTTCCGCTCTGATCGACAACCGGCGCGAATTCGTCATTGACGCGCTCAAAACGACGGCGGCTCAGTTGCAAGCCAGCGTTGCGACCCGAATGCCATTGCCCCGCACGCCTTGGTATCAATTCACCTGACAATCTGCAGATGAAACCATCCGGCCCGCCCAAAAGGCAGGCCGGACAGTTTGAATGGTTATACTTAGTCGTACAGAACGGCCGAGATCTTCGGGTCGTCAATGTTCGAGGCATCGTAGTAGTAGAAGCCTGTGTCGATCAGACCTGGAACCTCTTCCCCATTCAGAGCCGCAACCGCGGCTTTCACAGTCTCATAGCCGATACCCACAGGGTTTTGCGTGATCGCACCCGCCATCAGACCGCTCTTGATTGCGTCTTTCTGGGCCTTGCCACTGTCATAACCGATGATCACCAAACCCTCGGTGCCCAGCTCCTGAACCCCATTCACAACACCGATGGCTGAGCCTTCGTTGGTGCCAAAGATACCATTTAGATCAGGGTTAGCCGTCAGGATCGCCTTGGTGACTTCGGTTGATTTCAGGTGGTCGCCCTGGCCGTACTGAACCGTGACAACTTCGATATCCGGGTACTTCTCGGCCATGCGATTGACGAAGCCATCGCGGCGGTCGATGCCGGTGCGGCTGGTCTGGTCATGCGCGACAACCGCAACTTTACCCTTGCCACCAATTTTCTCTGCCATTTTATCGGCTGCGAGCCCGGCTGCTGCCAAGTTATCCGTTGTCGCGGTTGAAAGCGGAATGTCACTGTCAACGCCGCTGTCGAAAGCGATGATCGGAATGCCCTTTTCATTGGCCTGCTTCAAAAGCGGAATTGCAGCTTGGCTATCCAGAGCGGCAAAACCAATGGCTTTGGGGTTGTTGGCCAGAGCGGCAGCCAGCATGTCAATCTGACGGTCGACCATTGTCTCATTATCCGGACCTTCAAATGTGATGGTGACATCAAACTCGTCAGCCGCCTGCTCCGCACCCGACTTCACGGCCTGCCAGAACTGATGCTGGAAGCCTTTGGATACCAGCGGGATATAAATTTCTTCGGCTGCCGCCATTGAGGCGGGCCCTGCCAAGGTGGCTGCACTCAGCGCACCCAGTATGAAACGACGTGAAAACATGTTTTTCTCCTCCAGTTGGTCGTTTTGGTCTTTGATTTAGCTGCTTGGTCATCCCGATTTCTTGCGCCGTGCCATATCGGCATAGACGGCCAGGATGATGATTGCGCCGGTCACAACGGTCTGCCATTCCTGCGCGACGGACAGCACGCGTAGGCCATTAGTCAGGACCGCCATGATCAATGCTCCGATCAGTGTGCCGAGGATAGTGCCGCGCCCACCGGACAAGGAGGTGCCACCGATCACCACGGCGGCGATCGCCTCCAGCTCGTAACCCAGTCCCAATGCCGGTTGTGCGGAATTCAGACGCGAGGCGATCAGGATACCTGCGATACCGCAAATCGCTCCGGCCAGCGCATAAATGCGCATCTTCCACATGTCGGTGTTCACACCTGACAGACGCACCGCTTCCTCGTTGGAGCCAAGCGCGAAGGTATATCGGCCCAGAACCGTGCGCCCCAGAATGTAAGAGGCCGCGATGGCAACCAGGAACAGGATCAAGACACCATTGGGAATGGGCAGCGATGGGAAGACCTCTCCGATCAGCGACCCGCGTGAGATCTGGTCAAAGCCCGGCGTATCATTGAAGTAAATCGGCCGCGTCCCTGAGATCACCAGCGACAGGCCTTTGAGGATCAACATCATTCCAAGCGTGGCGATGAAGGGCGGGATTTTCATCTTGGCGACGAAGGTGCCCGAGCAAAGCCCACAGAACGCACCAGCCGCAATCGCTGCGGCAACCCCCAAAAGCAATGGCATACCCAGATACGTCAGGACCACACCCGCGATCACGGCGCAGAAGGTCATCAGCGTACCAACGGACAGATCAATCCCACCCGTGATAATGACCAGCGTGGCTGCGACGGCCAGAACGCCATTCACCGATGTTGCCTGCAGAATGGCGATCATGTTCGAGGTCTGCATGAAGTTCGGTGAGGCGATTGAAAAGCCGATCAACAGAACGATCAAACTGGCGAAGGCCAACAGCTTTTGATACGCGCCGCTGTCCGCAAGGCCCGAGAGTGGCTTTTTCTTTTCAATATCGGTTGCTGTTGTCATTGGACTGTCCCTGTTACCTGCATCGCCGCCGCACGTTGCGTGGCCAGATGCATGATGTCTTCTTGAGTGGTGTCTTTGCCGCCGGGCAGAATGCCGGTCAGTCGCCCTTCGCACATCACGGCGATGCGATGGCTGAGGCGCATGATTTCGGGCAGTTCGGAAGAGATCACGATGATCGTCTTGCCCTGCCCCGCCAGTTCTTCCAACAGCTTGTAGATCTCGGATTTTGCGCCGACGTCGATGCCGCGGGTGGGCTCATCGAAAATCAGAATATCGCAGTCACGCAGCAGCCATTTGGCGATGACAACCTTCTGCTGATTGCCGCCTGACAAAAGGCGAACCTCTTGCACATCCGATGGTGTTCGAATGCCCAGCTGCTGGATGTAGCTTTTGGCGGTGTCGCTGATTTCACTATCGTGCAAAACGCCGCCAGCGCCCGTGAACAAGTCCATCGAGGCAAGCGCGATGTTGTCGCGTACATTCATGCCGGTGGCGAGGCCAAAGTGCTTTCGGTCCTCAGAAAGATATCCGATCCCCGCTTTGACGGCGTCGGTGGGTGATTTGATCGACACCACCTGACCATGTACCCGGATTTCGCCGCTATCCTTGGGATCGGCCCCGAAGATAGCCCGTGCAACCTCTGTACGACCTGCGCCCATCAGACCGGCAAAGCCCAGTATTTCGCCCTTCTGGACCGAGAAACTCACGTCCTGAATTTCGTTGCTCCGGTTCAACCCGGTGACCTGCAGAGACATCTCGGCATCACCCAGATCGGGCACGTCCAGCGGTTCTTCCTTGACCTCTCGGCCAACCATCATGGCAATGATCTGGCTGATGGGGGTTTCGGCAGCATCAACTGTTCCGACATATTCCCCATCACGCATGACCGTCACGCGATCCGAGATCTGCTTGAGCTCGTCCATCTTGTGGCTGATGTAAACGATACCAACGCCCTCGGCCTTGAGGCGGCGAATGATGACGAACAGCTCGGCAATTTCGGCGTCATTCAGGGCCGCCGTAGGCTCGTCCATGATGAGCACTTTGGACCGAAAGGACAGTGCCTTGGCGATCTCGACCATCTGCTGTTTTGCGATGGTCAGGCTGCCCACCGGCGCCCTGGGATCGAGGCTGAGATTCATCGAAGCAAAAATTTCGGCTGTCTGCGCATTCAGCGCAGCCTCATCCAAACGACCAAAACTCTTGCGCGGTTCACGCCCGATGAAAATGTTCTGAGCGACAGTCAGGTCGTTCATCAGGCTCAGTTCCTGATGGATGATCCCGATGCCCAGATCCTGTGCTTCACGCGGGGTTGTCGGACTGACTTCGCGCCCTTCGATCTTCAGCGTCCCACCATCGCGCTGATAGATACCCGACAGGATCTTCATCAGCGTACTTTTCCCGGCCCCGTTCTCCCCCATCAGCGCGTGAACTTCGCCCGGTTCAAGATCGAACTGCACGGATTTCAGCGCGTGCACGCCGGGGAAGAACTTATCAATCCCCGTCATTTCGACCAATTTATTCATTTTCCCTCCCATGTGCCCCTCTCCCTTGGGCCCAACGCGGTTTACATCACCGCGCCGATTTGCCAGGGGACAAATTCAACGCCCCCAAAGCCAAGTTCTTCGCTTTTGGTTTTTTGGCCCGACGCAACGCGGATGAGCATTTCAAACAGCTCTTCGCCCTTTGCCTCGATGCTGATCCCGTCAGTCACGATGTCACCGCAGTTCAGGTCCATGTCGTCGGCCATGCGGGCATACATCTCGGAATTTGTGGCCAGCTTGATACAGGGCGTGGGCTGATAGCCTGACACCGAGCCACGCCCGGTAGTGAACACGATCAGGTTTGAACCCGACGCCACTTGTCCGGTGACAGAACACGGATCGAACCCCGGGCTGTCCATAAAGACGAACCCGTGCTTGTCGACCATCTCACCGAATTTGTAGACGTCGCGCAGAGGCGCGGACCCTCCTTTGGCAACAGCGCCAAGCGATTTTTCCAGAATGGTCGTTAGGCCACCTCGCTTGTTGCCGGGGCTCGGGTTGTTGTCCATCTCACCGCCGTTGCGCGCAGTGTAGTCCTCCCACCAGTGGATACGTTCGATCAGCTTTTCACCAACTTCGACCGTTTCGGCCCGCCGCGTCAGCAGATGCTCCGCCCCATAAATTTCCGAGGTCTCCGACAGGATCGTCGTGCCCCCGTGGCGCACCAGTAGATCCGAGGCATACCCCAGCGCGGGGTTCGCAGTAATCCCCGAATACCCATCCGAGCCACCGCATTGCATGCCGACCGTAATGGCACTGATCGGAGCGGGGGCGCGTTCAGCCTGATTGGCCAGCTCGGCGATGCCGCGCAGCTCTTCCAACCCTCGTTCGATGGTACGCCGCGTTCCGCCCTCGTTCTGAATGGTCATATAGCGCAGGGCACCGTCAGCGCGGATGGGACGACCGCCGACAAGGTCTGCGACCTGCATGACCTCGCACCCCAGACCAATCAGCAGGATACCCCCGAAGTTCGAATGTTGTGCGTACCCGGACAGGGTTCGGAACAGGGTGGCATAACCTTCATCCTTGCCGGACATTCCACAGCCGGTCCCATGCACAATCGGCACCACACCGTCCACATTTGGGAAGCTGTCCAGCAGCCCGGATTTTTCCGCCGCCTCCGCGATGAAACGCGCGACAGAGCCCGAACAATTCACAGTGGTGAGAATACCAATGTAGTTTCGGGTACCGACTTTGCCGTCGGTGCGATGGTATCCATCGAATGTCCGTTCTTCAGTCAGAGTGGGTAGTGGCGCGTTCGCGCTGGCATGTGCATAGTCCTGATGATGCGCCCCCATCCCGAGGTTGTGCACGTGGATATGTTCGCCCGGCGCGATATCGCATTTGGCCTGCCCGATGATCTGGCCATAACGAACAACGTTTTCGCCAGCCTGGATTGATGACACCGCAATTTTGTGACCACGGGAAACAGGCGCAGCCAAGGGCACCGGAACATACGCCGGTTGTTCACCCGCCTGCAGGTCGCGCAATGCAATGACGATATTGTCCTGCGGATTAAGCTTCACGACGTCGCGCGTCGCCTCTTCCGAAACATTTATGCCGCCGTGTGCTTGCATCTCTTCCCCGCTTGCTTGGCCAATGTTGCTAAATCCAAAATCACCACTTGTCAACTAACATGTTAGAATGCTAAATTGCAAAGCATGAACAAACACCAAGATATTGATGCCGCGCTGCTGCCTGAGATCTCGACGATCGAAGGGCCGCTGACTCAACGGGTTCACCACTCATTGAAGCAGGCGATTCTCTCGCTTGATTTCCCACCCGGAGCGAATCTCCGGAAGGCTCCTGTGTGCGAACGATTAGGCGTATCACGCGCGCCTGTTGCGGACGCGATCGCGCGTTTGGCCTCTGAAGGGCTGGTCGATGTGGTGCCGCAATCCGGCACCCGCGTGTCCTATTTCTCGATGGATGAAATTCGCGAAGGCGTTTTCCTGCGCGAGGCGCTTGAGCTTGCAACCGTCGCCAAGGTCGCGCGCGATTTGACCGACGACCAGCGCAAGCGATTAAGCCGCAACATGCGCCTGCAAGAACTGCTGATCGAGGATGAAGATATCCCCGGCTTTTATCAGGCAGACGAAGAATTCCACGGTCTGCTGATGGAGTTTACCGGCTTCCGCCGCCTCGCGGACGTCGCCCAGACCGTTTCATTGCAAGTCAGCCGCGCCCGAATGCTGTTGCTGCCCACCCCTGGCCGGATCGCTGAAACATTGGCGGAGCACAGGGCCATTTTCGAAGCGATCAGCAATCGAAACGAACAGGCAGCGCAGGACGCTATGCGTACTCACCTTGGGCAGTTGATGCCGCGCATCGAACAACTTGAAAAGCAAAACCCCGAATTGTTCAACCTCACCCCACAGCTGAATAGCGAGGCAGGATGACCGTTTCCCAGACAGAACTACTGAACAACCGGACCAAACGGCCCGTTCCCCTGACCCGCATGGGGTTCGGCGGGGCGCCGTTGGGCAATCTGTACCGCAAAGTCTCGGACGAGGATGCGCAGGCTGCATTGCAAGCCGCCTATGACGCAGGCATCCGTTTTTTCGACACCGCGCCGCAATACGGGCTTGGCCGGTCAGAGCATCGGTTTGGGCAGGCGATCGGTCGGTTCGGTCGCGAGAACATTCAGCTTTCGACCAAGATTGGTCGCCTGTTGCTGGATTGCGAACCGCATGAGGTGACCCCTGAAGCCTTCGTCGATGTACCGCAGAAAAGAATCGTCTTCGACTATACCTATGACGGGGTGATGCGATCTTACGAGGCCAGCCGCGACAGGATCGGTGTGGCGAACTCTGACATTCTTCTGGTCCATGATGTCTGTGTCTTCAGTCAAGGCAGTCAAGAGGTTTCGGACGCCAAGGTACGCGAGCTTTTTGATGGCGGGGGTTACAAGGCTCTGACCGAATTGCGCGATGCGGGTGAAATCGCTGCAATTGGGGCGGGCGTAAACGAATGGCAGGTTTGCGAAAGGCTTCTTGGGCTGGGGGATTTCGACGGGTTCCTGCTGGCCGGACGCTATACGCTGCTGGAGCAGGAAGCGCTCGACAGTTTCCTGCCACTTTGTGAGCAGCGCGATGTCGGGATCATCCTTGGGGGGCCTTACAATTCAGGCATTCTCGCCACCGGAGCTGTACCCGGCGCCAAGTACAATTATGCAGACGCACCAGAAGACATTTTGGAACGGGTCCGTAAGATCGAAGCGGTTTGCGCGGCCCACAACACTCCGCTGATTGCGGCGGCGCTGCAATTTGTTCTGGGTCATCCCTGCGTCAAAACAGTGGTGCCCGGGGCCGTCAACGCATCCGAGGTGCAGTCCAATGTAGCATTGATGGAGCGCGACATTCCTCTGGGTCTGTGGTCGGACCTGCGATCCGAAGGCCTGATCCGACTCGACGCGCCTCTGCCAAGTGAGGCTGCAGATGCTGCGTAACATCAACCCGATCCTGTCGCCGGAGCTTCTGTATACCCTCAGGGCCATGGGCCACGGGGATGAAATCGTCATCGCAGATGCAAACTTCCCAGGCACCAGCAGCGGGCCGGGCTGCATCCGGGCGGATGGATCTTCAGCCAGTGAAGTGTTGCAAGCTGTGTTGTCGGTGATGCCGTTGGACACATTCGTTTCTGATCCGGCGTTGACCATGCAGGTTGTCGGCGACCCAGAGGCAGTTCCAGACGCCGTCGCGGACTTTCAGCGCATCATTAACTCCACCGCCGACAACCCCGCCAAGGCGCAGGGCTTAGAACGGTTTGCATTCTACGACCGTGCTGCCAACGCTTTTGCTATCGTTCAGACCGGCGAACGCAGGCTTTATGGCAACATCATCCTGAAAAAGGGTGTGATCGAATGAGGATCGACGCACATCAGCATTTCTGGGCTTTGGCGCGTGGCGATTATGGCTGGCTGACGCCCGATCTGAGTACGATCTACCGAGATTTCACACCGGACGATCTAATGCCCCTGCTTAAGGCTGCCGGGATCGACGGCACAGTCCTTGTCCAGGCGGCGCCCACTGTGGCTGAGACGGAATATATGCTCTCGCTGGCCGACCAGAATACGTTCATCAAAGGTGTTGTCGGCTGGGTTGATCTTGAAGCCGATGATGTTGGCGTGCAGATTGCTGCGCTAACTGCCCATCCGGCACTGGTCGGTCTTCGCCCGATGATACAGGACATCGCTGACCCTCTGTGGATGCTCGGCGACACGCTGCCTCCAGCTTTCGAGGCTGTTCAACGGCATGACCTGACATTCGACGCATTGACCTTGCCCCAACACTTGGGCCCGCTCAGACAACTTCTGGGGCGCCACCCCGATATGCGTGTGGTCATCGACCATGGATCGAAACCGTTGATCAAAGACGCGATCTTGGACGGCTGGTCCGAAGACATGTCGACATTGGCCCGAGATACCAGTGCATGGTGCAAGCTGTCCGGTCTTGTGACGGAAGCTGCCGCAGATTGGACGATCGAAGACCTGCGCCCCTATGTGGATCACCTGCTGAACACTTTCGGCCCGTCGCGTTTGATCTGGGGCAGCGATTGGCCGGTTTGCACTTTGGCCACCAGCTACGAACGCTGGTGTGAAAGCACCGACGCGCTGCTGAACCAGCTGAGCAACGCAGAACGCCAGGCGATCATGGGTGGTAACGCCGCCCGGGCCTATAACCTCAGGGATTTAAATGACCATACCTACATTGGAATCTAATGGGCTGTGGCTCGGCCGTCTTGAGCGTGCTGGGGTCGGACCCAGCGTGGTAACACTGCGCAGTGGGCGGGTTGTCGATATTACATCGAAAACTGCACCCACCGTCCGAGACATTCTGGAACGCGAAGACCCAGCGGATTATCTGCGCAATGCACAAGGTGAAGAAATCGGTCCTTTTGACGCCAACCACCAATGGCTCGCGCCGTGCGATCTGCAGGCGGTTAAGGCCTGCGGTGTCACATTTGCGGGCTCAATGGTCGAGCGCGTGATCGAAGAACAGGCCGCAGGCGATCCTGCCAAAGCCGATGCGATCCGCGCGCGCGTCGGGGACCGGATCGGAGACAGCCTCTCGAACATCGTACCGGGATCGGACGCCGCCGCAGAGGTCAAAGAAGCACTGATCGCGGAAGGTCTCTGGAGCCAGTATCTGGAAGTCGGGATCGGACCCGATGCCGAGGTGTTTTCAAAGGCGCAAGTCCTTTCGTCAGTCGGCTTCGGTGCAGATATTGGACTGCACCCCGTTTCAACCTGGAACAATCCCGAACCCGAAGTTGTACTGGCCGTTACCTCAAAAGGCGAGATCAAAGGCGCAACGCTGGGCAATGATGTGAACCTGCGCGATGTCGAAGGACGTTCAGCTCTGTTGTTGAGCAAAGCCAAGGACAACAACGCCTCCTGCGCGATCGGACCGATGATCCGGTTGTTCGATGATGGGTTCACACTGAACGATGTACGTCAGACTGAGCTGAAGCTGACCGTCACCGGACCGGATGGGTTTGTCCTGAACGGCAGCTCATCGATGTCTCAGATCAGTCGTGATCCTGCCGATCTTGTGAAGCAGACAATCGGACGCCACCACCAATATCCTGACGGCCTGATGCTGTTTCTTGGCACGCTCTTCGCCCCCACCCAGGACCGGGATACCCCAGGCGGTGGGTTCACACACAAACTTGGCGACGTCGTCACCATTGCCAATGCACAACTTGGGGCACTGACAAACACCGTGCGCCTGTCGACCGAATGCGCCGAATGGACCTTCGGGGCGTCACACCTGATGCGAAACCTCGCCCATCGCGGCCTGCTGTAAGTGAGAACGAATATGTTGACTGGAAAACACCTGATCGCCGGCGAATGGGTCGGCGCAGATACGACTTTTGCATCCGAACCTGCGCATGGACCAAGCCATGACTTTTCTGTGGGGACAGCGACATTGGTCGATAACGCAGTAAAAGCGGCCGAGGCAGCGTTTGCCACTTTCGGGTGGTCCTCGCGCACCGAGCGCGCCGCACTTCTGCGCAAAATCTCGGAGGAGATTGACGCACGCGGCGATGCCATCACCGAGATCGGAACGCAGGAAACCGGCCTGCCCGAGGCGCGCCTGCAGGGGGAACGTGGCCGCACCGTGGGTCAACTGCGCCTCTTCGCCGATCACATCGAAGCGGGTGATTATCTGGACATGCGCCATGACCCGGCCATGCCGGAACGCGCGCCCCTGCCCCGCCCCGACCTGCGCATGATCCAGCGCCCGCTGGGTCCTGTCGCAGTGTTTGGTGCGTCGAACTTTCCGCTGGCCTTCTCGGTTGCGGGGGGCGATGCCGCCGCGGCACTGGCCGCAGGATGCCCGGTTGTTGTCAAAGGCCATTCCGCCCATCCGGGTACAGGTGAGGTCGTTGCGCAAGCCATCGACGCCGCCATTAAGGCGACCGGGGTTCACCCCGGAGTGTTTTCACTGGTTCAAGGCGGCAAACGGGATGTGGGCACGCGTCTGGTGCAACATCCTCTGATCCGGGCCGTAGGTTTCACTGGTAGCCTTGGTGGTGGACGGGCATTGTTTGACCTGTGCGCGCAACGGGACGAACCCATTCCGTTCTTTGGCGAGCTGGGCTCGGTCAATCCAATGTTTATCTTGCCTCAAGCAGCAGCCGCGCGAGGGGCCGAGATCGGCGCGGGCTGGGCGGCTTCGCTAACGATGGGCGCCGGTCAGTTCTGCACCAATCCCGGCATTACCGTGATCATTGATGGGCCTGATGCTGAGGCGTTTCAGTCCGCAGCTGAGACCGGGTTGTCTTCGGTGGCTGACCAGACAATGCTGACCGATGGAATTGCGGCAGCCTATCGCGACGGCGTTTCGCGCGTCGCCGCCGGAACAGGTGTATCCAAGATCATGGGCACCAGTTGCGAGACACGCGATGCCGCGCCTTACCTGTTCGCAGTTTCCGGCGATGACTGGCTGGCCGATCACAAACTGCAGGAAGAGGTTTTCGGACCATTGGGCATTATCGTGCGCGTGAAAGACACCTCTCAGATGCAACTGATCGCGCAGGCCATCGAAGGGCAACTGACCTGCACACTGCATCTGGACGCAGGCGACAAACCCGACGCTCTGGCGCTGCTTCCGCTGCTTGAACGAAAAGCGGGGCGGCTGCTGGCCAACAGCTTCCCAACTGGCGTCGAAGTGTGCGACAGCATGGTTCACGGCGGCCCCTACCCCGCCTCAACCAACTTTGGCGCGACCTCCGTGGGAACATTGTCGATCCGCCGTTTCTTGCGGCCGGTTTGTTATCAGGACATCCCAACGGACCTACTGCCCGAGAACCTGTGAGGCACCCAATGACGACATTCGAACCATCGAACCGGCTTGCAGGCAAAACCGCCCTGATCACAGCTGCCGGGCAAGGCATTGGCCGCGCAACCGCCGAATTGTTTGCGGCCGAAGGCGCGCGCGTGATCGCCAGCGACATCAACGATGCTTCTCTAACCGAATTGGGCGGCATCGCGGGTATCGAACCGCTCAGACTGGACGTAACAGACAATGAAGCTGTTACAGCCGCTACGGCCGACCTGCCGAATCTGGACATTCTGTTTAACTGCGCAGGCTATGTTGCGGGAGGCTCTATTCTTGAGTGTGAAGAACAGGATTGGGACTTCAGCTTTGACCTCAACGTCAAAGCCATGTTCAGACTGATCCGCCTGACCCTTCCGGGAATGCTGGAAGTCGGCGGTGGGTCAATCATCAATATGTCTTCAGTCGCATCATCCATAAAGGGCGTACCTAACCGATTTGCCTATTGTGCATCAAAGGCAGCGGTCATAGGCCTGACCAAATCCGTGGCCGCCGATTTCGTAACTCAAGGCATCCGATGCAACGCGATTTGTCCCGGAACCGTCGACAGCCCCAGCCTGCATGACAGGTTGCGCGCCACCGGTGACTATGAACAAGCAATGACGGATTTCATTGCCCGTCAACCGATGGGTCGTATTGGTACAGCGGAAGAAATCGCAGAACTGGCTCTGTATTTGGCCAGTGATGCAAGCAAATACACGTCGGGTCAGCCTTTTGCCATTGATGGCGGCTGGACGATCTGAGCAGGAAGGAACCTTACAATGAAACTGCTACGTTATGGCGCCAAGGGCGTTGAAAAACCCGGTATTTTGGCGTCGGACGGCTCAGTGCGTGACCTTTCCGGCGTTATCGATGAGATCTCGGGCGACACACTTGGCGACACAGTTCTTGAGAAATTGCGGGCAACAGATGCGGACAGCCTACCGGTGGTAGATGGAGATCCACGCATTGGTCCTTGCGTTGGCAATGTCGGCAAATTCATCTGCATAGGTCTGAACTATGCCGATCACGCGGCAGAAAGCGGCATGGAACTCCCTGCTGAACCAGTAATTTTCTTCAAGGCCACCTCGGCCATCATCGGCCCCAACGATACGGTCGAAATCCCGCGCGGCTCGGTCAAAACCGACTGGGAAGTGGAGCTGGGCGTGGTCATCGGCAAAGAGGCCAAATACGTATCCGAGGCCGAAGCCATGGATCACGTAGCCGGGTATTGCGTGGTCAACGACTTGTCAGAACGAGATTTTCAGCTCCATCGCTCGGGTCAATGGGTCAAGGGAAAGTCCGCCGATACGTTTGGCCCAATCGGCCCCTGGCTGGTGACAAGAGACGAGGTGCCAGACCCGCAAAACCTGCCGATGTATCTTGAGGTGAACGGGCAACGGTATCAGGATGGTTCAACCAAAACGATGCATTTTGGTGTGGCAACCGTCATTTCGCATCTGTCGCAGTTTATGTCGCTGCAACCCGGGGACGTGATTTCGACAGGAACACCGCCTGGCGTGGGTATGGGGCAAGAACCTCAGACTTATCTGAAGCCAGGCGATACAATGGAACTGGGGATTGAGGGGCTGGGCGTCCAGCGACAGGATGTCATCGCTGGATAGTGGAAACTCAGCCTTTGCCCGCTGTATCTCGACGCCACTGGTTACGGAAGCGACAACCGCAGTAATTTCGACAAGAGCACCATCCCGCATCAACTTGACGAGTCGCTCTTGATGTCTTGCAATTGCGGGATCAAAATCTCTGAACGCAGAGTTTAGAGAGCGGACAATACCTTTGCTTCGTCGCTGCCCATCAACGACGAATACCCAACGACATCGGCAGCCATAATAGCGGCGAGTCGACGATGCACAGGACCCGCCTGCTTGCAGTCTAACGGATGTCACGAAATCTCGACCATGCATGTCCTTCTGTTAGTCCAACTAATTTGGCTGCCATGGCACAGGCTAAATTTCTGATTCGCATCGACGGCTCCTACTTGTCGCAGACGCAGTGAAAGTCAGCTTTTCGCCCAATCCCGCGCAAGTCGTATGACCGGCGAACTCGCTAACGTCCAAATAGTCAGAAGCGGAAAAGTGAAGCACAATACTGGGCACAAACCAATTTCCGAACACTGCCCATTGACCACATTTCATTTATTTTGTTAATTTTCAATATGTTGACAAAAAACCCTACCACCCCAGCCACCTTTTCCAGAAAAGCCCAACTGGCATAACAGTACATGTGGTGATCCATTGCATGTGCGCTGGATCAGCAAACATAGGATGTTTTTCCGCAAAATTTGGATAGGCATGCTTAATGAAGAGGTTCGCCTCAGGTTTTCTTTCTGTCTTTCTTTCAGCCAACGCCACTTGATGTCAGGCCGCGACTAATCTTCGGTTTGCCATGGCAATTTTTGCAACAATAAAACGGGTAACCTTTCGCGCGTGCTGCGGCATCAAGAAGAAAGAGCTCGTTGTGGACATCGGAGGCAGTGCAGCATCTGCTCAGGATCGTGTCAGCGCCCGATCGCGGACGGCCCAAACCGGACTTTCGAAGTTGAGTTTGTTTCTGCAACGCGGATTGTTCCGACCTGCCATTTTCAGAGTTTCTCATTGTGCACAAAAAGCAGACCGTCACACCTTAGGTGTACATTTTCTATCCACTCAACCGGCATTCATATTGATTGCTTCCCGCAATCAGATCCTGGCTTTTTCAAAGGCTGTCCAAGCGGTTTCGAATGCTTCGAAATTAAACTCCGGATGGCGGGCTGCGTCCAAGACAATACGTTCTGTCGACAAAAGCTTTTGTATTGCAGCTTCTAATCGATCGACGACATCCTCGGGCACGACCAGCGCGCCATGACGGTCGGCATGGACCAATTCGCCCGGATTAACGGTCAGGCCAAAAACTGAAACCGGCGTATCAATCTTGCGAATGTGGACGAAACCGTGGCTCGGCCCGACGGAACCGGCAACAACCGGAAACCCCACAGGTAAGTCCCCGAGATCGCGCATGACACCATTGGTTACGACACCGGAAATACCGAACCCCTTGTGGACAGAGGTATTGATTTCACCCCAATACGCTCCGATGCAATCAGGAAAATCCAAATCTTCGATCACAGCAACACAGGGGCTGGGCGCTTCAGCCATGTATTTGTAATAAGCCATCCGTCGGGTTTTGATGACGTCAGACGGTTCAGTCGGTGGATTGACTGCTGCAATCTTTGCAGTACGAGCATAGCCGACGATCGCTGGCTCATCGGGGGCGGAGCACAACATGGTGTCGCGCGTAAACCTGTCGAACCCTCGCTTGCCCTGTGCCACTTCAATGGCGTTGCAAACAGTGGGGGTGTCGACCTTGCGAAGTAGGCACAGAAGGGATGGTGTCATGTGTCCTCCAACCAGCGGATCAATGCCGCTGTGGTATTTTGTGGTTGTTCCAATGTCGGGAGATGCCCTGCGCCCTCAATGATCTCCAGCGAGCTGTGCGGCAGCAGATCATGCATCATCTGGTGGCGCTCAACAGGGCACAACTTGTCTTCTCGCCCACACAGAACCAGAGCCTTTCCGGTATAAGCCTTCAGGGTCGCACTTTGGTCCGGGCGGTCTATCAGAGCCTGCGATTGGCGCAAGAAAACGTCTGGGCCTAATTCGGTGGCCATTGCCATGCACATATCCAAGATAGCCCCCTGGTTTGGCCCGTCCGCCAAGTAACTGGGCTTCATCTCGTCATGCATCACCGTCCTCAGTTTGCCGTTACGAACGGCGGCCATCTGAGGTTCGCGACGGGCTTTTACCTCTGGTTTTTCGACCAGCGGGTTAGTGTCGAGCAAAGCCAGTCGCAAGACACGTTCAGGGGCCTGACGCAATACTTCCATTGCCACGATCCCTCCCATCGACAAACCTGCCAGAGCGAAATCGGGCGGCGCATTTTGCAGGATATCATGAGCCATGGCCTGCACGTTGTTGTGCCGTGACAAAGGGAATGTCATCACAGGCCTGCTGCCCGACAGAGCATTGATTTGCGGGCCAAAGAGGCGGGCATCGCACATCATGCCCGGCAAGAAGATCAAAGGTGTCATGCCGTGGCCAGCTTTGCCCCATCAGACAGCGCCGACAACTTGGCGTAGGCAATCTGAGGGTCGACAGCGCCAAAGCCCGCAAAAGTGCCAAAGCCGCAATCGCTGCCCGCTATCACACGGTCTGTGCCAACAATTTCTGTAAAACGCTCGATCCGCTGGGCCACGAGTTCGGGATGCTCGACGAAATTGGTGGTGGTATCGACCACGCCGGGCACCAAAATCTTGTCATCGGGTATCTCCGCGCTGCGGTCGCGAAACACCGTCCACTCGTGGGCGTGTCGCGGGTTCGAGGTCTCGAACAGGATATAACGCGACTTGGTCGCCATCAGGGTGTTGAACACCTTGTCCATTGCGATGTCACAGCAATGCGGGCCTTCGTAGTTGCCCCAGCAGATATGCACCCGCACACGATCCTGTGGGACGTTTTGAAGCGCGTGATTCAGGGCCTCCACATGCATGTTGGCAATCTTGACGAACTCATCATCTGATTGGTCGGTGAACAGCATATGGCGCGACAAGGCCAGATCGGGGCAATCCAGTTGCAGATCCAAACCAGCAGCCACGATGGTTTCGTATTCCTCTTGCATGGCATCGGCCAGCGCCGCCAGATAGGCCTCGCGCGTGGGATAGAAGTCATTCTGCAAAAACAACGATATCACCCCCGGGGACGCAGCATTCATGAAACCGCGCTCGGCCCCATGCTGCGCCATAGCCGCTTTTAGGTTGGCTATGTCCTTCTCCAACTCGCCTTGCCCTTTTGATCGCACCTCGCCGGTGCACATCGGACGTGCGTATTGCGGTGTCCCACCTTCATTGGCCAGTCGCTGCAGGAAACCGGGGAACATCTTGAGGTCTGCCGGCGCGTTGCGAGGGCTGTCACCGGAAAATCCAGTGTAGCGATCTTTGACATAGGTCGCGTAAGAAATCTTCGAGGTTTCGCCATCGCTGACAATGTCGACACCGGCCTCGACCTGTTTGCGCATTGTCTCTGAAACCGCATCGGTCATGCAGGCATCAAAAGCAGCGGTATCGTAGGTTTCACCGTTTTCGCGGGCGAAAATGAAATCCACAACGTCTTGTGTTCGGGGCAGAGACCCAACATGTGTGGTTTTGATAGTCATCAGAGCCTCCTTAAATTTTGCGCGCCATCAGGATCGTGTGGCTTTGGGTTTCAGGGTCTTCGGCCAGATACCCGGTCATTTGCAATCCGTTTTCCTCAAGACACGTCGCGTAACCGGCCGGGGACAACGAGGCGTGATAGACAAGCTCTGATCCCACCGTGCCGCTGACTTCTCCGGCGCGAGGTCCGACGGTCAGCATGAGCATTCCGCCGAGTCGCAAATGACGCGCCATGCGGGCGATACAATCTTTTTGCTCATCCGCTGTCAGGTGAAAAAAGCTGTTCCAGGCGATGATGCCATCGAATTGCTGGTCTAACTCAAAGTTTCGCATATCAGCATGCCGCCAATCCCCATCAGGCCAGCGGTCACGGGCAATGGCCAGCATCGCCTCGGCAAAATCGACACCTGTTACAGCGAACCCCTCAGCCATGAACCAGCGTGCAATCGGGTCGCCTGTGCCGCAGCCCAGATCCAGTACATGGTCACCTGGCTTGAGGCTGGCCGTGAAGCGCGCCAGCCAGCGCGCTTCGAACAGAGCCTTAGAGCGGCGCTTGTCATATTCCGTGGCTTGCCGCTCATAAACGGCATGGGTGTCGTTTGGGTCAGCGTTCATCCTGTCCAGGTCGCTCCTGCCGGGTCATCGGTTGCGGTGATACGGTACAGGCCCGCCTGCCCGGTCATCGAAGGTTGCACGGTATAGGATTCACCAGTCAGAACCAAAGCCGTGTCGCCGGTCGACAAAGTGGTTTCATGATCGTCGATCGAAACACGCCAGTGGCCGCTGGCCGGCATAAGAACCACAGGTTTTTCTGCCGCGATCGACTCGGTCACAGCGGACCCTCGCCCAAGGAAATCAACCTCGAAACCGGGTTTATCCTTGATCATTCCGTTTTCGCCAATCACCTGCGCGGGCTTGTTGGCCGACGACGCCATCAGGTCCCAATACCGCGCGACGTATTTACCGACGACATCCTCGACCGGAACCTCGGGGTAGCCTTTCAATTGCTCTTCGGTCAGCAAAGGCATTGGTCGGACGTTGTGAGGCAGTTCCTGCCCCTTTTTGGAGTCGTAAAGCACGCCATTATCGCCCAGCATCAGCCCATGTGCCTGCGCATCTTCGATGACTTGAGGTGCCCATGTCACTCCGCCGCCCGCGTCGTCACCGCCCAGGATCGACATGATCATGCCGTAGTCCTGACCGACGTTTTCGAAACCGCGGAAGATGCCGGTCGGGATGTTGAAGATATCGCCCTCCTCGGCGATGAACTCGCCAGCGGTGCCATAACGACCCCAGAAAAACCGCCAACGGCCTTTGGCGACAAAGAAGACTTCGGCCGTCGTGTGGCTGTGCAGAGAGTTCCGGCACTTCGGCGGCTGGCCCGCAGCGCCGATGTTGAAGCCAATCTTGTCAGTGATATGCACGTGCTGATCCGGGGATTCCGAGACGCCGCCGCCGATGATTGTAAAATTCTCTTTCTGATCGCTGCCCGGGGTATGGGCGTCGATAAATGCAGTTTTGCACGGCTGGAGTTCACCGTAGCGAACAATGCGGGAAGAGATGGTTGATTTCGACATTTTGTAAGTTCCGATTCTACGTTTTCAGGAATGGTGGTTTGCGTGCGTGTGCTGCACGCCCCCTCACTCACCTGGCGGACGCAGGTTCAAACGCCGTGCACGCAGGCTTTGACGGTGCAAATGAAAACGCCGAAGGGTCCCGGTCTCACTCAGACCATCCACAAGGATGCGATATGCGACCGGGCGCACCACTCAGACCTCGCCGCTCTGCAATAGGATTTGCTTCCAGACCGAGGTTTCATCGAACAGAGTATATTCGCGGCGCAACTGCGGCTGTCCACCAATCAAGGCGCCAAACTCGGCATGGCTGATGCCGAGGACATACACCTGTGCACCCGTCGGTGCGCCAAACACGCCCCAGCCGTCATGTTTGCCCCACAGGCTCCAACGGATTGCGGCGCGGGGTGGCATATCCGGATCATCGCGCCCGATCTGGTGCTCGATCTTGAATTCAGCGTTCGGGAAACTTGCCCGCAGACCCATCCAGAAACGATCGACAGCATCCCTGCCATGACCGGTCACGCCGCCCACATATTCCGATTGAACTGCCCGGTCATATTCGGACTCAATCGCACCCATATCGGCGTTCATGATCCGGGTCAGAATGTCGGCATAGCGCTGCCCCCATTCATTGTCGTTTCCGCGGCTCTTGTACGGCCCCGGCTGATCGACTTCGGGGGTCAGGGGTTTGACGCAATTATCCGAACCACCCTCGCGGGTAATCAGATCGGCGGCATATTCCTTTGGATCCCATCCCATCTGGCGGACGATGGCACCCTGATCGCGGATGAGCCATTCGTCGTTGATCTGATTGTTGATGGCGTGGCAATCGGCCAGAATCCGATAGCGCAGTTTTGTTCCCGTTGGCTTGCCGTAAACACCCTCGGCCAGATGCGTGGCCGTTGAGATGATACGGTGAGAACTCAGCATCCCTTCTTCGGGGGTACCGGACCAGATCACATCCTCGCCTAACAACTGCCGATCCGGAAATTCGGCCAGCGTCGCCATGGTCGCGCCGATCACATTCTGATTGCCCAACACCACCGAACCGGGCGAGCGCACGACAATATCTTCGCTGTAATAGTCGTGCAGCGTCGCGATACCCCGGTCTTCCCAAATCTCTTTGGTGATACCGATGATATAGTCGGGGAAGTCCCGGAACTTGGGATCAAAGCCTTTCATGTTTCCATCCTTTGCGGCGTCCAGCCTTTGGGCAGCCGTGCCGATGTACGCACGATCAGCGGCCCGTCAATCGCGACCTTGCGTGCCGTGGTGGCTGTCGGGTTTTCAATATGGTCCAAAAGGGCGTCAACGGTCTCGGCAACCATCAGGTTGGCCCGCTGACGAATGGTGGTGAGGTTGTAGGCAAGCCAAGCTGCCTGTGGGACGTCATCATATCCAACGACTGATACGTCTTCGGGTACACGCAATCCCAGCTCGAACCGGATAACGTCCATGACGGCAAGAGCCATGTGGTCATTGGCGACGAAAACCGCGTCGGGCCGTTTCTGCGGCTCGACATCGAACATACGACGTGCCACCAAGCGCGCGTTCTCGGTGTGAAACTCTCCGATTTCATGAGCGTAGAGGTCCTGGCCCGCATCGCTCAGAGCTGCCCGGAAGCCAGCTTCGCGGTCTCGCTGGGTTGATGCGCCTTGCCACCCGGCGATGTAAGCGATGCGGCTGTGACCTGCCGCGATAAGGAACTCGGCCACCTTACGACCGCCCGCATAGTTATCAGACGTGACCGATGTGATCCCGTCGATGTCCTGACTACGGTTGAACAGCACCACCGGCACACCGGCCTGTTGGCACCGCGTTGCGATATCGGACGACATCGCGACCGACGCCAGAATGACGCCATCAACCTGGTAATCGAGGATTTCCTCCATCACGTCGTCAATGTTTCCCGCTGTTCTGGAGGCCATGAAGATTAGGACATGATAGCCCTGCTCCTGCAACTCGTTCGACAACTTCTCGAGTGCTTCGGGATAGAAATAATTGTCCAGATAGGCGACCACCAACCCGATGATGCGGCTTTTGCCGGATACCATTGCGCGTGCCAACACATTGGGGCGATAGCCCAATTCAGTAGCGGCCTTTCGTACTTTCTCTTCAGTCTTCTTGCTGACCGAAGCCCCGGGCGTGAAGACTCGGCTAACCGCGGATTGGCTGACCCCTGCAAGCTGGGCGACCTGAAGTGATGTTACTTTCTCAGCCATCAGTCTGCCGTCCAACCCCCGTCAATCAACATCGAAGTGCCCGTGACCAGCGCCGAGGCATCCGATGCAAGGTAGCGGACTGCGCCCATTATGTCCTCGACCTCACCCACCCGGTCCAACTTGATCTTCTCCATGATCCAGGCGGCGCGTTCGGGGTTGTCAAAGGTGGATTGGGTCAGAGGCGTTCTTATGAACGTCGGGCAAATCGTATTGATCCGGATGCCCTGTTTTCCCCATTCGATGGCCATTGATTTGACCATTCCTTCCAACCCGTGTTTGGTCGCACAATAGAGCGCTCGCTCGACCCCGCCGACATGTCCCATCTGGCTGGAGATATGGATGATCGAACCAGGCTTACCGGCGTCGATCAATGCGCGGGCCGCGTAGGCCGAAAGGAAATAGGCCGAACGTAGATTAACACCTGTCACGACATCGAAATCTTCGGGTGTGGTTTCAATTGCGGGGCTGTGTCGTGCGACCCCGGCGGAGTTCACCACGATATCAAAGGCGCTCGTTTCAATGAGCTGTCTTAGCGCCCCCAAATCGACCTGATCCAACACAAGAGTCTCAGCTGACCAACCCTGCGCTTGCAGAGCAGCGACGGTGTCGTTCAAACGGTCCGCACCTCGGGCCGCGCAGACGACATGCGCGCCTGCCTCGGCCAAAGCCACCGCACAACCCTGCCCGATGCCTGAGGAGGCTCCGGTAACAAGGGCGGTTTTTCCGTTCAGGGAAAACGAAGGGGTGCGCGGCAAGTCGGTCATCAGTTCATTCCATCCGGTATTTCAATGCGGCCCATGTTGCGGGCCTTGTTGAATTCCCGCAGACGGGCAAAGACGTCAACGCCAAGCTGCCGGTAGGCGTCCAGCAAATCGACCAACACCCAGTTTTCCCGGATGCGCCCGTTTTCCAGCCGCCAAAAATCGAGGCTGCGCATAGTGATTTTCTTGCCTGAAGGGGCGATTCCCAGCCAACCGTCGTGGGTCACCGTCTGTATCATATTGGGCCAGCCAGTCACGGCCGCGTATTCGCCGTCACCAAAGAAATGATAGGTGATCTCGTCCACGTACTGCCCCCGGTCAGGCATCCCGCTAAGAAACGGGATCTGGTGCCAGTTGCGGAACCCCGCATACCCGCGCCCGGTACCGATGCCCGAAGGACCGTACCAGTTCATCCGGGGATGCCAGAACCGCTCCATCTCCATCACCTCGGGGCCGCCTTGCGACGGGTGTTTCTTGAGGTGCTCCAGCATGTCGATGATGTGCTGACAGGTCGCCTTACCCTTGACCGAGTCATAGGGGCCGGGCACGAAACCGTCCTGCGTGGCCGGTCCGGGCACATGCCATTCGCGCCCCAAGCTGGGGGCCATCGGCCAGGCACCCGCCTGCATCATCACCTCGGGGATATCCCAAAGCGCCTGCATTTCAACGACCTTACCGTCCTCGAAGCGATAGAATTCGTGGAACCTCATGGAAACCTGATGCCCGGTAGGCGGGATATCGAGCCACGGACCTATGAAGGTACCCGTGTAATAGCCCCCGCATCCGACCCAGTCCGCACCGTCTTCGTCTGGCCCGGCCATGACGATGTAATCGCGACGCTCCAGGTCGGGCCAGGCGGCCAACAGGTCTTTGAGGGCGCAATCATAGAAAGCATCGCTGCCGATGCTGTCGCCAAAGGGATGGCACAGGTGGAACACCGTGTCTGGAGACGTAGCCTCGGCCAGCGCCTTGCGGACACCGGCCTCGGAAAAGTCATACATCGCGGCCCTGAGCGCAGCTATCAGGGCCTTGTGCCGGGTGTGCGGGTCACTCATTCAGCAGCATCCCGATACGGTGCGGGTTCGCCATAGGGCACATTGATGCCGCCATATCGACGCACTCGGACGTTGCATTGTTCGGCATGACCAACGAAGCCTTCCAGCATGCACAGACGCGAGCCGTATTCGCCGATCAGCGTCGCCGCCTCGTCGGTCAGAACTTTTTGATAGCTATGAGTTTTCATATACTTACCCACCCAGAGCCCACCTGTGTAACGTCCGGCTTTCTTGGTCGGCAGTGTGTGGTTGGTACCAATCACCTTATCGCCATTCGAAACATTTGTTCGCGGACCAAGGAACAACGCGCCGTAGCAAGTCATGTTCTCGAGGAACCAATCGTCGCGATCTGTCATCACCTGAACATGCTCCGAGGCGATGTCATCGGCAACCTGCAGCATCTCGCCATAAGTGTCACAGACGATCACCTCGCCATATTCTTCCCACGACACTTTCGCGGTTCCTGCGGTCGGTAGGATTCCCAGCAGGCGGTCCACCTCGGCCAAGGTGTCCTCAGCCAATTTGCGCGAGTTGGTCAGCAGCACGCAGGGGCTGTTATAGCCGTGCTCGGCCTGCCCCAGCAGGTCAGTGGCGCAAAGCTCTGCGTCTGCGGCGGACTCGTCAGCGATAACCATCGTCTCGGTCGGGCCGGCGAAAAGATCGATACCGACACGGCCGAACAGTTGCCGCTTGGCCTCGGCCACGTAGGCGTTACCGGGACCGACCAGCATATGCACGGGGTCGATGGACTCGGTCCCCAGCGCCATCGCACCGATCGCCTGAATCCCGCCCATGACATAGATCTCATGTGCACCACCCAAATGCATCGCTGCAATCACTGCCGGGTTGGGCTTGCCTTTGAACGGAGGTGTACAGGCGATGATGCGCGGAACACCGGCGACCGAAGCCGTAGCCACCGACATATGCGCCGACGCCACCATCGGAAACTTGCCGCCGGGTACATAGCAGCCCACTGATTGAACCGGGATATTCTTGTGGCCCAGAATTACGCCCGGCAGGGTTTCCACTTCGATATCCAGCATCGAGTCGCGCTGCGCCTGTGCGAAGTTGCGCACCTGTTCCTGCGCGAACTTGATATCGGCCAGTTCCCTGCCCGTCAGCTGACCGATCAGATCATCGATTTCCTGCTGAGACAGACGGAACGACGGCGGTGAGTAGTTGTCGAACTTCTCACTCAGATCGCGTACCGCAGCATCACCACGGGTTTCGATATCTTTCAGGGTCGCCTCAACCACGGCGCGGGTTTTGGCGTCATCTTCGGCCCGGTCAGCGTCAGACTTACCGCGTTTAAGATACTCGATTGTCATGTTTCCGATCCTCAACTCTCGGGCCGGGGCGCGACTTTTTCACCCCGGTCAAATGCTTCCCAGCCTTCGCCGTTGAACAGGTCCACGCCCAACTGCGCCGCGACATGCGCGAAGTCGACATTCACCCAGTTGTCGACAATTTTACCTTCGACCACTTTCCAGAAATCCATGTAGCGAATCTCGACCCGTTTGCCGGTGGGCGCGATGCCCAGAAACTCACCGGAATGCGTGGCCTCCTGACGGCCAAAGGCGGCTGCCCATTCGCCCATGTAAAGGCGCGCCTCATCAATGCAGGTCTTGTCCGAGAACGCAGCCTGAAATGGGCGCTGCCAGTTATCCTGAAACTCTTTCAAACCAGTTTTGGTGCCGCAGCCCTGATTGCCCATCCAGCGAAAGCCCGGGGCGAAGAATTCACCAATATCATCAATGCGGTGGTCGTTCAGTCCATCCACCATGGTTTCAATCACACGGCGTGTCTCATCTGTTTTGCTGAGATCCGTGTCGCGGGTCAGAACCGCTTGTTCGGGGCGAGAACCTTTCATGTCTCATGTCCTTTCAGATTGCTTGGGGAAGAGTTTGGGGAAAGGTCCCCCAAGGCTCAGAAAATCCCTGGGCATCCTGTTCAGCGCCGGGTGTCGCGACATGGCGCTATGTCGGGCGTTTTTGCTCATCAGCCTTTCACCGCCCCTGCTGTCAGACCGCTGACGATCTGGCGCTGGAAGATCAGAACAAGGAAGATCAGCGGCGCGGTGATGGACACGGCGGCAGCCACGGCGACGACCTGGTCGGTCGTTGTCGTCTCGCGGTTGAACATGCCGACGATGGCGGGAACCATGGTCTGGTTCTGTGCGTCCAACAACAGCGCTGTGACCAGAAAATCGTTATACGCCAGCAGGAAGCTGAACAGACCAGTGGTGATAACCCCGGGCCACATCACCGGCATGATGACACGGCGAAAGGCCTGGAAGTGGCTGCACCCATCCACGCGGGCTGCCTCGTCCAGTTCGGCCGGGATGTTTTGAAAGAACGAACGCAGCATCCAGATGGTGAATGGCTGGTTGATGGCGACGAGCACAGCAATCACCGCAAAGGGTTTGCCGTAGAGCGTCGGGGCATTCTCCCCCAAGATAGGGGCCAACCATTCAGCCGAATTGATGAAGACCGGCAGATAGCCTGCCACAAGCACCGAATGTGGCAATGCGCGAAAGACCAGTGCGACAATCAGTATCCAGAACGCCAGGGTCGAGCCCGAGCGCGCCAAACCGTATCCTGCGAGCGTGCCTACGGTCAGAGACACCGTCACTACGCCAGTCGTCACAATCAGCGAGTTTTTGAAGTTGCTCGAAAAGCCCCGGTCGATCCAGACGGTCTTGTAATGTTCCGTCGTTAGGCCAAGTACATCCCGTCCGAAAGGGCCAAAGAGCGGATTCAACACGTTCAGGATGGCAGGCAGGATGACGAAGAAGGCCAACAGGAAGCCCACCAACAAGGCCAGCACGCCGATCAGCCAACCAAACCACTCTTGCCCGGGTTTGGTGTAAGACTTCACCATTGAAGGTAGTGTCCTGGTAGCCGCGAGGATCGTACCCCAGATCAAACCAATTCCCAGAATGATATCCAGCAGCGAAAGGCCTTTGCCGCCCCCCAGCGTCGCAGGACCAAAGATCACGTTCAACGCATTGCTGTCGAAGGCATCGACCGGTGACTTGAAGCTCATCACAACGATCCAGAAGATCGGGAAGGCTGCGATCAGGCACCAGATTGCCAGAAAAACGTTCGAGGTCAGCCGCAGGCTAAGGGGCTGGCGAAGCGCGCGCGAGGACATATTAATGACCTCCTTTGTGATCGCGCCACGTGCGGCGCAGAGGCAAGATAAGAAGGATGACAACACCGATCATGGTCAGCATCGAGTTGGCCGAGGCCCGGCTGATCGACCGGTTGCCCGCCTGATCCGGGGTCAGATAGTCGAATGTCAGCCATTGCAATGAGATGACGTAGCCCTGACTTGAGAAACCAACGATCTCTTCGAAGACGCGGTAGCTGTCCATCAAGTGGATCATCGCCACAAAGATGATCAAGGGCATCAGATGCGGAATGACGATGTACTTCAGCCGCTGCCAACGGGTTGCCCCGTCTATTACAGCACTTTCCAGGCTGTCCTGATTGACCGTTTGCAGACCGGCATAGAAGATGATCGCCGCGAAGGGGGCCACGTGCCAGACACGGTACAGCATCATCAGAACCTCGATGGTCCACGCCTGCGCGAATAGGGCGATATCGCGGTTCAGCCACCATTCCATCATTGCGGTCAGGATGCCGTCGCCGCGGAACAGCCAATTGATCGACAGCACACCAATCACCGGTGTGATGATGAACG
Organism: Ruegeria sp. AP7; assembly: GCF_056539905.1. NCBI lineage: Bacteria > Pseudomonadati > Pseudomonadota > Alphaproteobacteria > Rhodobacterales > Roseobacteraceae > Ruegeria > Ruegeria sp. AP7. The sequence goes on from NZ_JBQFVT010000002.1 coordinate 44,628, forward strand.
GCAGCAACGAGATAAAGATCACCGGCCCCCGGATCGACCGCGCCGCATTGTTGATCAGAATTGCAATTCCAAGGCCACACCCAACGACCAGCGGTAGAGTGATCAAAGTGAACGTCAGCGTGAACCGCAGGGCCTTCCAGAAGTTGATCGTCGAAAGCACATGCCAACTGCCATCGCTTATGGCGCGCCATGCCCGTTCGGGCTCCAGAACGTTACGGTAGCTTTGCAGTCCGACATATTGGGTTTGCGTAATAATCTCACCATGCTCATCCAGCATTGGCTGCGACACTTGCTCGGTCACACAAGTCTGCGTCAGGAAACCAGGCGTGCAAGTTTCCTTTTCAACTGTCTCATAGATCGGTTGGGTAACGTAGAAGCTTTGCTTAAACACGCTGACCAGCGGAAACGCGATGAAGAGAAGCATCATAAGGACAGAGGGGCCAACAAAGGCGGCAAATGTCCGGAAATTCATGGCTCTGCCTTTCTCATGGTTCTCAAGGAAAATGGCGGGAGGGCCGCAGCCCTCCCGCAGGAAGGTTTAGTTGCTGATCAGACCAGCTTCTTTCGCTGCGGTGATGTAATCTGCCTCGATATCGGCCAGCGTGGTCTGCGCATCCTTGGCGCCAGTCAGGTAATCGGCCAGACCGTTACCCAGAGCGGTATGCATGATGCCCATCGGGCCAGATGCCGGGTAGGCCTTTGCACCCCCTTCAGCGGAAGCTGCAGCACCCGCTGCCAAAGCACCTGCTGAATAGGCCGGGCTCAACCAAACGGCGACATCATTGTTGGCGCTGACCATGTCGCTGTCCATGCCCTCGAGTGCTACGCGGAAGGCCGCATCCGCCTCTTCGTCGCTCATGTTCGAGGCCAAAACGATACCGTCCCACCAGACGGTGGTTGCGGGAACAGCCGAACCCATCGGTGCTGCGGCCATGGTAACCTTGCCAACGACCTGGCTTTCGGCCTCATCGTTCATCGCGGCTGCACGGCTGGCCCACAGGTTCGCCATGGCGATCTTGCCTTGCTGGAACTGCTGCTGAACATAGGTCGAGTCTGAGACCAGATATTCTGGATCCATGTACTCGGTCATGGCTTTAAGGGTCTCAAGCGCCGCAACGCCCTGCTCATTGTTGATCGCGGGCATGTTGCCATCGCCAAAGAACGCCCCGCCCTCACCGAGATACATGTTGACGAATTCCTGTCCGAGGTTCCAACCGGTCTTGAAAGTCCCACCGATCGGATAATCCATCACTCCGGCTTCTTTGATCTTGGCGGCGGCAGCCAGAACGTCACCATATGTTTTGGGCTCTTCGATGCCCAGCTCCGCCAGAACATCGTCGCGATACATCAGGTGCTGAGCATTTACCATCATCGCAATGGCCATGGTTTTGCCGTCCACCTTGATCAACTGGTTGGGCAGCAAATCCTGGCCGTACTTCTCGACCAGATCGTCCAGTGGGCGGATCGTGCCCGCGTTTAGCAATGGTACCAGTGTCGCATTGGACACCCCACCGATTTGATACAGCGCGGGATCGGCAGCAAAAGCTTCCGGTTGTTTCTCGCGGAATTCCTGGTCAAGCGAGGCGCTGAAATTGCCGCATTCAGCCATCGCATCGGTGACCGCTTTCCAGGCTTCAAACCCGGCGGACAACGATTTCAGCGGTACTTCGTTTTCAAAGGCACAATCAGCCCACGCGCCAGCTGCGGCGATGGACATGGCACCTGCCATAAGGATCGTCTTGAGTTTCATGCGTTTCTCCCTGTCAGGATCGGTCCGTCGTCGACGTCCGGACCGGTGTTAAGCCCGTTTGGGCTGTTCGTGGGGTTGTTGCTCCCCGATCCGCGCACCGCTTTCAGCTTCAAAGAGGTGACAGATTTCTGTCGGCACCGAGAACGAGACCGGCTCGCCAATCTCGGCGCGAAAAGCTTTGTCTGCTTTGACCGACACCAGAGCGCCCCCGACTCGGACTGAGATCATGGTGGCGTCGCCCAGCAATTCCAGCGTGTAGATCGGTGCGGTGATCTGGCCCTGCCCTGTTGCAAGGCTGGCATCCTCTGCTCGGAAGCCCAGAGTCATAGGCCCGTCCGGTGCATCGACAGGAATTTCGACATGTTCGGCGCGGAACACGCCACCCGAAACCTCGCCATCCATCAAATTCATCGCAGGTGAACCGATGAAACTGGCCACGAAAGTATTCGCTGGACGGTCATAGATTTCGGTCGGGCTGCCGACCTGCTGCACCACACCCTGCTTCATCACCACGACACGGTCGGCCAGCGTCATGGCTTCGATCTGGTCATGGGTCACGTAGATGGTGGTCACCGCCAGCTCGTGGCTGAGGTTCTTAATCTGCGCCCGCGTCGAAACCCGAAGCTTGGCATCCAGGTTCGATAGCGGCTCATCCATCAAGAACACGTTCGGCTCGCGCACGATGGCACGGGCGAGTGCCACACGTTGCCTCTGACCACCCGACAATTCGGCAGGCTTCCGGTGCAAGAAATCGTCCAGTTCGACCATCGCGCTGGCACGGCGCACCTTGTCGTCATGCGTCGAGGGGTCGATGCCGCGCACTTTTAGCGGGAAACGGATGTTTTCATAGACGTTCATGTTCGGATAGAGCGCGTAACTCTGGAACACCATCGCCACGTCGCGGTCTTTGGGTTCAAGGTCGTTGACCACCTTGCCGTCGACCAGGATTTCACCCTCGGTCACGTCCTCGAGACCGGCAATCATGCGCATCGTGGTGGTCTTGCCGCAGCCTGAGGGGCCGAGCAGCACCAGAAACTCGCGATCCGCAATCGTCAGGTCGAAATTGTGAACCCCAACGAATGAGCCCCATCGTTTGCCGACGTTCCGCAATTGAATTTCCGCCATGGTGCCCCCTGCAAGGAATCATTTTGCATACGTTTGCAAAACTGTAATTCGCATATATCAAATCAGGCAAGACTTTTTTGCATACGTATGCAAAACTGCCGTTGATATCCGACTCACTCTGGCCTCGCGCCTCTCGTAAAACCCTGATTACAATGGTAAACACCGTGAACTTTCAGACAGAAAAAAAACTGGTCTCCGCGTTTCACACCGCCCTGGATTCCGCGACAGAACAAGAATCCCCCAAGGTGATGAGCCAATTCTGCGCCCAAGAACTGAAGTGGCGCGGCTTTCATCCATTCAACGAAGTCAACGGCGCCGAACAGGTTGCCCTACAATTCTGGCAGCCGCTAAAGTTCAGCCTTACCCACATGCAAAACCGTGTGGATATCTTGTTTGCGGGGCAAAACTCGTTGCGTGACGAGGTTGGCGTCTGGGTCGTGTCCATGGGGCATTTGATTGGGCTGTTCGACCGACCGTGGTTGGGTATTCGCCCAACCGGTAAATTGGCATTCCTACGATATTGCGCGTTCCACAAAGTCGCCGGTGACAGGATTGTCGAAACAGCAATGTACTTCGATATACCTCACCTTATGGTGCAAGCCGGACAGAACCCGTTTCCGCCACAAACAGCGGCGCATTTGGTGCAACCTGGACCAATGCCCCATGACGGCCTGCTATTGAACGAACAACCCGTGCAAGAAGGCAAGAAGACGCTGGCGGTCATCAATGCGATGATCTCGGATCTTGGCCAATGGGACAGTGGGGTGTCGCTTGAGGATGAATTAGCCCGAACCTGGCATCAGGACATGATCTGGTGGGGACCCGAGGGGATCGGCGCGACCTACACGATAGAACGCTATGCCAAGCAACATTCTGGACCGTTCCGTGCGGCTTTCAAAGATCGATCAAAGACCGAACATGTCTGCCGACTGGCCGAAGGGCATTATGGCGGCTTCTTCGGCTGGCCCAACTTCACGGCTACTCCGTCGGGAGGGTTTATGGGTATGCCTGCCACTGATAAACCCGGCGAGTTTAGGGTAATCGACATCTATCGCCGCGCTGGTGACAAACTGGCCGAAAACTGGATCTTCATCGACTTGCTCCACTTCTGGAATAGGCAAGAAGTTGATATTCTGGCACGCACCACAGGGATCGAAACACCATGAAGATAGATGCGCATCACCACCTGTGGGATCTCTCTGCAGTGAACTACCCCTGGCTCATGGAGAAAGGCATCGTTCGTTTTTTTGGCGACCCGACTTCCATCCAGCGGGACTATTTGCTGCCGGAATTTCGCGCAGATGCCGAGGCCATGGGCTTCGCCGCTTCGGTACACATTCAGGTCGGTGCTGCTGACCCCTGGGCCGAAGCTCAATGGGTGCAATCCGTGGCGGATCAGTTCCCTGACTGGCCGTTGGCGCAAGTGGCTTTCTGCGATCTGACCTCTAATGATCTGGAAGAACACCTCGACCGTCTTCAAACCCTGCCTTCGGTGCGCGGCGTTCGTCAGATTATTGGCCGTGCCCCAGGCGAAGATACCTCAACTGGCACGAACTCACTGCTTAAAGACCCAATGTTCTTGGCAGGTCTGAAACAACTGGGTACTCGCGGCCTTTCCTTTGACCTTCAACTCCTGCCCGAACTAATGGGTCAAGCTGCAGATGTTCTTGCGCAAGCTCCGGAAACCCGGATAGCCCTATGCCACGCAGGTTCACCACACGACCGGACACCACAAGGTTTACGAAAGTGGGCAGATGAATTGACAGCATTGTCGAGCCTGCCGCAGGTTTATTGCAAACTCTCCGGCCTCGGAATGTTCGATCACAACTGGAGCGCTGAAAGTGTCGCGCCTATCGTTTCAAACTGCTTGTCCCAGTTTGGCGCCGATCGCTGCATGTTCGGATCAAACTTCCCGGTCGATAGCCTCGCTTCAACTTACAAGGAGGTTGTTTCCCGGCACCAGGAACTCATTCCGAGCTCAATCCAAGAAGACGTGTTCCATGGCACATCAAAACGCTTCTATCGCATTTGATAGCGAAGAAGCACACAAGCCAACGGTCTTTGGCTCCATTTCAAATAACTGCTTTGCAGTCGCGGCGAAAGGCAGCTTCCCGCCCAATCCCGCGCAAGTCGTATGTCCGGCGAGCTCCCTAACGTCCAAAAAGTCAAAAGTAGAAAAGTGAGGCACAATACTGGACTCAAACCAATTTCCGAACACTACCCATTGACCCCATTTCCTTTATTTTGTTAACTTTCAATATGTTGACAAAAAATCCTACCACCCCAGCCATGATTTTCCCTATATGTGTTGTCCGGTATGAATCGCGACTAGTCCAGTTGGAAAAGCGTGCACATAGCGTTCGGGGTTGGGCTTGTACTTACGATCCGCCACGAACAACTGGCCCGGCGTCCCAAGGGAGATGAAGCCCCGTCCCGGTTCCGTCGCACAAGAGATATCGCCCCAATCGCCGCATCCCCTCCTCCGGCTATAACGGGCACGCCAGGCTTCAACCCGGTCGCTTCTGCAGCTTGTGACGTCACAGTCCCAACAACACTGTGGCCGTCAAACACTTGCGGCAGCCAGTCGAGCGCCACACCAGTGGCTACCGCGATCCCGTTATGCCATTTGCGCGATGCCTGATCGAGCCACATTGTTGCCGCGGCATCGGACGTATCAGTTGCCAGCTCACCATGCAGGCGTAGACCGATGTACTCCTTGGGTAGCGGGATATGGGCAAGCTGAGCATAGTGACTGGGTTCATACCGTTTCAGCCATGCAATTTTGGGGGCGGTAAAACTGGGCAACGGAAGAACACCCGTGATATGACCAATCTGCGGCAGCGCTACACGCAGTTCATCGCATTTGATAGCGGCCCAGCTGCCATTCCACAGCATTGCCGGGCGGATTGGGCACAGCTTACGGTCCAGCAAAACGGCCCCGTGCATCTGTCCGGACAAACCGATGGCCTTCGTCTCTGACAGTGGGATTTGCTCTGCAAGCTGCTTCAACGCGTCACGCGTCTCCTGCTACCAAAGGTCTGGGTGCTGCTTTGACCAACCGGGTTGTGGCGAGGACGTCTCGATCCCTGCAGAATATATCGCAAGAATACGATCAGTATCCGCGCAGACAAACTTGACCGCCGACGTTCTGATATCAATCCCGAGATGCATTTTAAACCTCGACCTGCACAAACGTCCGGAACTTGTCTGACCCTTGATTTTTTATCGCGCGTAAAGAATATGTAAAAATAGGATAAGATCAAGACGGCTATGATCCGCAGGCAGACTGGCATGACCAAGATTAAGAATATGGAAGAGTTCGCGGCCCTCAGCGGCATCTCGCGGCCCACGGTATCCAAATACTTCCACGATCCCGACAGCGTTCGCCCAACGACAAGGGCGCGTATCGAAGAGGCGCTCGAACGGTTTGACTATCGCCCGAATATCTATGCTGTGAACCAGAATCGGAAGCTGACCAAGAATATCGGCATCGTCGTGCCCTATCTGGCCGATCCGTTCTTTGCCGAAATCGCGCGCTATCTGGAGCAAAGCTGTATTGCGGCAGGCTATCGCCCTTCCCTCTTTAGCGCCCACGGAGAACAAAAGCTGGAAAACGAAATTCTGGATGGGCTGCAATCCATGAAGCCCGCCGGAGTTTTGTTGGCACCCCTGGGCCGGATTTCAGACCGATCGGCGATCGAGAAGTTCTGCGCCAACGTACCGACTGTTCTGTTTGACAGTAACCTTGATGGGCTGGGTGCCGCGTTTATCGGATCGGACAATTTCAGCTTTGTGTCTCAGACCGTTGAATACATGACCCGGACGGGCGAGCCTCCATCATTCTTTGAAATGCGCACACCTGCGAACCCAAACGCCAACAAACGAAGGAAGGCTTATGTCGCCATGATGGAGCGCCTCAGGTTCGAGCCGCATATCATCAAAGTCGACGGGAAAGGATGGGCTTTCGAAGAGATTGGGCACAGAGGCGCGCTGAAAGTTCTTGAAGAGCGTGAATTGAGAACGAACTCCGTTCTGTGCAGCAATGACCGGCTGGCTATTGGCTTTCTTGCGGCCTGCTATGAACAGGGGATTCGGGTCGGTCGGAAGGATGGCTGCACGCTGCGCGTGGCCTCAAATGACGATCATCCGTTCGCAAAGTTTACCTGCCCTTCTCTCACAACAGCCGCACACGACTATGACAACGTGGCCAGCCGAAGCGTCGAGACTTTGTTCGAACTTATTGAAAACGGTGGGAAATTTGAAACACGAACTGAGACACTTTTCCCCGCTCGACTTGTTTTAAGGGACTCTGCGTAGGTTATAATCTTAACGCGCGTAAAGTTTTTATTGACTGCGCGACAACTTTCACTCTACGCTCCCTGCACGACATCCAAGCTCAGGGAGGACAGGGATGTATCTGAAGCACGCACTTCGCGCGGCGACTGCATTGACATTCGTCGCCACGGCAGCAGCCCACGCGCAATCCATCACGATCGCCACAGTGAATAATGGTGACATGATCCGGATGCAGGGCTACACCGACAAATTTACTGAAGCGACCGGCATTGATGTTGAGTGGGTGACACTGGAGGAAAACGTGCTGCGTCAGCGCGTCACCACCGACATCACCACCAAAGGCGGTCAGTTCGATATCATGACCATTGGTATGTACGAGACACCGATCTGGGGGGCGAATGGTTGGTTGGTGCCGCTGGATGGTATGTCTGCTGAATATGATGTGGACGACATCTTGCCTGCCATGCGCAACGGACTCAGCAATGACGGCACGCTCTATGCCGCCCCGTTCTATGGCGAAAGCTCGATGGTAATGTATCGTACCGACCTGATGGAAAAGGCCGGGCTTGAGATGCCCGACGCGCCTACATGGCAGTTCATCCGCGAAGCCGCTGCGGCGATGACTGACCGGGACAACGACATCAACGGTATCTGCCTGCGCGGTAAAGCTGGTTGGGGCGAAGGTGGTGCCTTCATCACGGTGACCGGGAATTCCTTTGGCGCCCGTTGGTTCGACGAAGATTGGAAGCCGCAGTTCGATCAGCCTCAGTGGAAAGAGGCTCTGACCTTCTTTGTCGATATGATGAACGAGTCAGGCCCTGCTGGGTATGCAACCAACGGCTTCAACGAAAACCTGTCGCTGTTCCAGCAGGGCAAGTGCGGCATGTGGATTGACGCCACCGTTGCGGCGTCCTTCGTGACGAACCCGGACGACTCGACCGTGGCCGATCAGGTTGGCTTTGCGCTGGCACCGAACTCTGAAGGTGTCGACAAACGCGCCAATTGGCTCTGGGCTTGGGCTCTAGCCATCCCTGCGGGCACGCAGCAAGAAGATGCAGCCAAGCAGTTCATCGAATGGGCCACATCCAAGGATTACATCGAACTGGTAGCCGAGAACGAAGGCTGGGCCAATGTGCCTCCGGGCGCGCGAACTTCGCTGTATGAGAACCCCGAATACCAGAAGGTTCCGTTCGCCCAGAAAACGCTGGATTCGATCCTTGCAGCCGACCCGGATAACTGCTGCGCGCAACCAACACCCTATGTTGGCATCCAGTTCGTCGCGATCCCGGAATTTGCAGGTATCGCCACGCAGGTAAGCCAGGAGTTCTCGGCAGTCTATGCCGGACAGCAATCCGTGGATGAAGCGCTGGCCAAAGCGCAGGCCTTCACCGCAGAAGAAATGGAAGCCGCAGGTTACTGAGGCATCCCTCCCCGCGGGCGGGCAGAGTTCTGCCCCCCGCTCCGCCCTTCCACAACTCGCGTTTTTCTCGCAGGCTGGGATACGCCTGAACAGAGAGGGTTTGCGTTATGGCTACTCAACATTCCCGATCCGTTGCTCGCCTGATGATGGCACCTGCAGTGGTCCTGCTACTTGGCTGGATGCTCGTGCCGCTGACGATGACGCTGTATTTTTCCTTCAAGAAATACCTACCGCTGCGCGGTGGGGATCTGGGCTGGGTCGGGTTCGACAACTATGTCCGGTTCGTCTCGTCCAGCTCCTTCTGGCCCGCTGTGCAGGCGACGCTGGTGATCGTAGGCGGTGTGCTGGTGATCACAGTGGTGCTGGGCATCCTTCTGGCGATGCTGCTGGACCAGCCCATGTGGGGTCAGGGTGTTGTCCGCATCCTCGTGATCGCACCCTTCTTCGTCATGCCGACGGTTTCTGCGCTGGTCTGGAAGAATATGTTCATGGACCCAGTCAATGGCTTGCTGGCCCATCTATGGCGCTTTTTCGGGGCCGAGCCAATCTCATGGCTCTCCGAGGCGTCGATGACGTCGATCATCATGATCGTCTCATGGCAGTGGCTGCCCTTCGCGACGCTGATCCTGCTGACCGCAATTCAGTCGCTGGACAGTGAGCAACTGGAAGCAGCCGAAATGGATGGTGCCCCGGTGCTGAAGCGGTTCTATCACATCGTTCTGCCGCACCTCAGCCGCGCGATAACCATCGTGATCCTGATCCAGACGATCTTTCTTCTGTCGATCTTCGCCGAGATCTTCGTGACCACCGGCGGTGCATTCGGCACCCGCACCCTCACCTACCTGATCTTCCAGCGCGTGTTGGAAAGCCAGAATGTCGGCCTTGGATCAGCCGGAGGTGTCTACGCCATCATCCTTGCCAACATCGTCGCCATCTTTCTGATGCGCATCGTCGGCAAAAACCTGGACGCGTGAGGAGGAACGACCATGGCCCGCACCGTCACATCCCGTCGTAAATCGCTGAACACCGCCCTTGCCTGGGCCGTTGGTCTGCTGATCTTTTTCCCGATCCTCTGGACGATCCTGACCAGCTTCAAAACCGAAGCGCAGGCCATCGCAAGCCCGCCGCTGTTTCTGAACTTCGATTGGACGCTAGAGAACTATGCCATCGTACAGGAACGTTCCGACTACATGCGGTTCCTGTGGAATTCGGTGATCATCGCAGGTGGATCAACCATTCTTGGCGTGATCATCGCGGTCCCTGCAGCCTGGGCGATGGCTTTCGTCCCGTCCAAGCGGACCAAGGACATCCTGCTGTGGATGCTGTCCACCAAGATGCTACCTGCAGTGGGCGTGCTGTACCCGATCTATCTGCTGTTCATCCGGTTGGGTCTACTGGACACGCGCGGGGGGCTGGTCGTGGTGCTGATGCTGATCAACCTGCCGATCATCGTCTGGATGCTTTACACCTATTTCCGCGAAATTCCCGGTGAGATTCTGGAGGCCGCCCGGATGGATGGTGCCACGCTGAAAGAGGAAATCCTCTATGTGCTGACGCCGATGGCCGTGCCCGGCATCGCCTCGACGGTTTTGCTGAACTTTATCCTTGCATGGAATGAGGCGTTTTGGACGCTCAACCTGACGGCCGTTGACGCGGCCCCGCTGACCGCCTTCATCGCCAGCTATTCCAGCCCCGAAGGCCTGTTCTTCGCCAAGCTCAGCGCGGCATCGACCATGGCGATTGCACCAATCCTCATCCTTGGCTGGTTCAGCCAGAAACAACTTGTCCGCGGCCTGACTTTCGGCGCTGTGAAATAAGGAAGACGACTTATGGGACGTATTCAACTCAAGTCAGTGACCAAAAGCTTCGGCGACGTTGAGGTCATTCCACCGCTGGACTTGACCATAGGAGACGGAGAATTCACCGTCTTCGTCGGCCCCTCGGGTTGCGGCAAATCCACCCTGCTGCGGCTCATTGCAGGGCTGGAGGATATCACGTCGGGCTCCATCGACATTGATGGCGCGGATGCAACAGACGTGCCGCCCGCCAAACGTGGCCTGGCCATGGTGTTCCAGTCTTATGCTCTGTACCCGCATATGACGGTGCGCAAAAACATAGCCTTTCCCCTGCGCATGGCCAAGCTGGATCAGGCCGAAATCGACAAACGTGTCGAGGGCGCGGCAAGCGTCCTGAATCTGAGTGATTATCTGGACCGGCGCCCGGGGCAATTGTCGGGTGGGCAGCGTCAGCGCGTTGCTATAGGCCGGGCTATCGTACGCGAACCCGCCGCGTTCCTGTTCGATGAACCTCTCTCGAACCTCGACGCAGCCTTGCGCGTTGGCATGCGGTTGGAGATCAGCGAACTTCACGAACGCCTCGCGACAACGATGATCTACGTGACCCACGATCAGGTTGAGGCGATGACAATGGCCGACAAGATCGTCGTTCTTCAGGCCGGTGTGATCGAACAGGTCGGCAGCCCGCTTGAGCTATACCGGACGCCGCGCAACCTGTTTGTTGCAGGGTTCATCGGCTCGCCTAAAATGAACTTCATCGAAGGCCCGGAGGCGGCAAAGCACGGCGCTCAAACCATCGGCATCCGTCCTGAACACATCACCGTTTCCGAGACCGATGGTGAATGGTCAGGAGTGGTCAGCGTCTCTGAGCACCTTGGCTCGGACACCTTCTTTCACGTCCACGAGACCGGCCTGGCTGAGACAATCACAGTCCGTGCAGATGGCGAAGTGGGCTTCCGCCACGGGGATCGCATTCATATGACACCGCGGGCTGACGTAATCCACCGGTTCGACGCGAAAGGCTTGCGGATCGAATGACACGCTTGGCTGGCAAAACCGCCCTGATCACCGGGGCTGCGCGAGGCATCGGATTGGCCTTTGCCAAAGCTTACGTCACCGAGGGCGCGCGTGTTGCCATCGCAGACATCGACATCCAGCGCGCGAGAGACGCAGCTTCTGAAATCGGTGAGGCTGCTTTGGCTATCGAGATGGATGTGACCAACCAGCAGAGCATAGATGAGGCGGTGGCAAAAACAGCTGCCCATTTCGGTCTCATTGATATCTTGATAAACAACGCAGCCATTTTCACCGCCGCACCAATCGTTGAGATCGAGCGCATGGATTATGACCGCGTTTTTGACATCAACGTTGCTGGCACCTTGTTCACCATGCAAGCCGTCGCGCGCCATATGATTGAAAAAGGGACCAGAGGCCGGATCATCAATATGGCGTCACAGGCCGGGCGAAGGGGTGAACCTTTGGTCGCTATCTACTGCGCCAGTAAGGCGGCAATCATTTCTCTGACTCAATCGGCGGGGCTGAACCTGATTTCTCATGGTATCAACGTGAACGCGATTGCCCCCGGTGTCGTCGATGGCGAACACTGGGACGGCGTAGATGCGTTCTTCGCAAAACACGAAGGCAAACCCCCCGGCCAAAAGAAACGCGAAGTCGCCGCAACCGTCCCTTATGGTCGCATGGGCCGGGCCGATGACCTGACCGGGATGGCTGTATTTCTGGCTTCTGACGATGCCAATTACATCGTCGCACAAACCTACAATGTAGACGGCGGAAACTGGATGAGCTGATGAATCCTGCAGCGAATGCAAAAACTCCGGTGCCACTGCGACTCGACAGCCTTGCAGACCTGCCCGCTACCGTCAGGCACCCTGCCTATCGGCGGTCGGATCTGACGCCGGGCATCGTCCATATCGGGCTTGGCAATTTTCACCGTGCGCATCAAGCGTGGTACATTCACCAGTTAATGCAGCAAGGCCAAGCCCATGATTGGGCGATCATCGGGGCCGGCATGCGAAACTACGACGCGGAGATGAGAGAGCGTCTGCTGGCACAGGACTGTCTGACCACGTTGATTGAACTAGACCCCACAAGGACATCCGCCGAGGTCATTGGTCCAATGGTTGACTATTTACCGATTGAAGCAGGTAATGTTGCCTTAATCCGGAAGATGGCCGACCCTGCCATTCGTATTGTTTCTCTCACAGTTACCGAAGGCGGGTACTATCTAATCTCCAATACCGGTGCGCTTAACACCGATCACCAAGATATCCGCTACGATGCCGCAAACCCCAACCTGCCCCGAACGGCCTTTGGCTCCATAGTCGCGGCACTCAAACAGCGCCGAGCAAATGGCCTCAAACCCTTCACCGCGCTAAGCTGCGACAACCTTCAGGGCAACGGCACAATCCTGCGAAACTGCGTAGTTGGCTTGGCGCGCATGTCTGATCCTGATCTGGCCAACTGGATTGATCAAAACAGCGCGTTTCCCAACTCGATGGTAGATTGCATCGTGCCAGCAACGACTGACGAGTTGGTATCGCAATGCCAAATCCTTGGTGTGGATGACCGCGCTCCTGTCTCGCACGAGAACTTTCGTCAATGGGTGATCGAGGATGAATTCTGCGCCGGGCGACCACCCCTCGAGCAGGTCGGGGTAACGCTGACCCAGAATGTTCACAGCTATGAGTCAATGAAACTCCGCATTTTAAACGGAGGCCACCAGCTTCTCGCAAACGTTGGGGAAATTTTGAATGTCCCGACGATTTCATCCTGCATGCAGGATCCGGACATCCTGGCATTCTTCAGAACGGTTCAGATCGAAGAGATTCTGCCTCATGTCGAAGCTGTCCCCGAAACGACAGCGAAAGAGTACCTTGAGTTGGTTGAGAGGCGATTTGCAAACACAGCGATTCATGACACAACGCGCAGGGTCGCGTTCGACGGATCGGCGCGGCATCCGGGATTTCTACTGCCATCGCTACGCGATGCACTTGCATCGGGCTCTTCAGGAATCGGGCTTGCGCTAGCTGAAGCATTCTGGTGCCGGATGTGTGCGGGGGTTCGTGAAGACGGTTCCGAAATCGCCCCGAATGATCCCCTTTGGGAAAATCTATGTGAAACCGCGTTGGCTGCCAGAACCGATCCAGGACTGTGGCTCGAACAAAGTCTGTACAGCGGTGACTTTGACCGCGGCACACAATTTTCCAACGCCTTTGCCTCGTGGCTAACCAAGATCTGGCAGCGTGGTAGCCGAGCAGTATTAGCTGAGTATGTCGCGACCAATTCATTGTCGCACTAACTTCGCGTTACTTCGATCAATGGGTCGCGGACACACATCGTTGTTTTAGGATGGAACGGCAATGTCCGCCTCAGACACTCGGCCTTCGAAAAATACTGTTACAGCCACCGCCTGCTTCCCTCCGATCCCGCAAAACATCGAATGACCGACAAGGCACCAAATACCAAAGTGATCAAAAGCAGAAATGTGCGACACAAAACTCGACTCAAACCGACTTACGAGCACTGCAATTGAGCAAAATTCCTTTATATTGTTAAATTTCAATATGTTGACAATAGACCCTGCCACTCCAGCCACGAATTCACGAAAACCAATGAAACCTAGGGGCAAAATCTGTGCCTGACACGCAGTGTGTAACAGTCCTCAGTCACTGTAGATTAGAGTGCAACGCACCCCAATGCGCGAAAGCGCGCTGACACGTCCGGTCAATATCTAATCACAGCTCTGATCTTTGAATCCGTCGAGCGGCCGGTCGAAATGGCACCGGAGAGAGAAATCGTGCTCGTTCGGTCCAGCATGTGAGGACGCGGAGTTGAATTGGCAACTTGATGCGCCGCTGAGAACCGAGGTTTCAAGCACCAGACAAACTCAAATCTTAAGTCGCGATCACGCCAGGCGAATTGAATCTTACCTGACTGGGCCAAGCCCCATCCGACCGCGTGCAGTTAGCGACGCATCGATTGTCCGTTGTGGAACAGGTGCACCTTTTCCGGAGGGGCAGTGACGGATACGCTTTGCCCTCGCAGATTGCGCTGAACTCCCGGCAGTTTAGCGATCACTGCCTCTCGTCCCTTGGGCGCTGCAAAGTAAAGCAATGTAACCTCACCCAGAGCTTCGGTGAAATCCACAACACCTGAGTAGATCGCGCCGGCCTCAGTCATCTCCAGATCTTCGGGCCGAACGCCGATATTGACCTGTTTGCCTTCATCCGCTGCCTCTGTCTGGATGGATGAGACCGCAACACCGCCGTCGTCCAGTATTACGGTCGTCGTCTCTCCGGTCGAGGTGATAGTACCCGGCAACAGATTCATAGCAGGCGAGCCAATGAACTGCGCGACGAATTCATTGTCAGGCGTCTCATACAATTCCAGCGGAGTACCAACCTGCGCAATTCCTTTGTTGGCCAGAACGACGATGCGGCTGGCGAGCGTCATCGCCTCAACCTGATCGTGGGTGACGTAGATCATCGTGCTGTCAGGCATCGCTTCTTTCAGACGAGCGATCTCGATCCGCGTCGCTACGCGCAGGGCGGCATCCAAGTTCGAAAGCGGCTCGTCGAACAGATAGACCTTCGGATCGCGAACAATGGCACGACCGATAGCTACGCGTTGGCGCTGACCGCCGGACAACGCCTTGGGCAGGCGATCTAGCAAGGGCTCAAGCTGCAAGATCTGCGCCGCACGCTCCACTGCGGCATCAACCTCGGCACTGGGCAACTTGGCGATCTTGAGCGCGAAGGCCATGTTTTCGCGCACCGTCATATGCGGATAAAGCGCATAGGACTGGAACACCATCGCGATGCCTCGCTGTGCGGGCGGTACGTCATTGACCACCTGCCCTTCGATCTCAAGCGTTCCGCCCGTGATCTTTTCAAGGCCCGCGATCATCCGCAGCAGAGTAGACTTGCCGCAACCTGATGGGCCGACGAAGACAATCAATTCGCCTTGCTCGATCTCGAGATCGATATGTTTCAGAACATCGACCGGCCCATAGGATTTGGCCACATCTGTAAGCTTGAGTTCCGACATGGTTTACCTCTTTTCCCGAGCCAATAGACAGAATCGAGCGGCGTTCAGCATCAACGTGCCTTCCCCGCGAACGCCGCCCAACATCTCCCCGATTACTTTCCAGTCGCCTTCTGGCAGTGTCACGTCCACCGGATCGTCACCCAGATTGAAGGCGCAGAAAACCTGCTCTGCTTCATCCTCGCGGGTGAAGGTCAAGACCGAACCGATTTGTGACATCCCTGTCTGCTTGCCGGACATCAGTGCCGAGTGCGAATGGCGCAAAGCAATCGCATGGCGGTAGTGGTGCAGCATCGACGCCGGGTCTTGTTCCAACCGGTCCACCGCCCGCTCAGCTTGAGTGGCACTGACCGGCAACCAGGGGCGACCCGCGCTGAACCCGGATTGTTCGTCCTGCGCGGCCCAGACCATTGGTGTGCGACATCCGTCACGGCCTTTGAATTCAGGCCAGAATTCGATGCCATAGGGGTCTTGCAAATCCTCGAACGCAACATCCGCCTCGGGAAGACCCAGTTCCTCTCCCTGATACAGGCAGGCCGAGCCACGCAGGCACATCATGAGAACAGCGTGCTGCCGGACAGCTGCATCGTCCAAACCCCAACGCGAAGCATGGCGTTGCACGTCGTGGTTCGAGAAGGCCCAACAGGGCCATGCATCACCCGCCTTGTCCTCAAGCTGGTCAAAAACCTGCTTTGCGTAAGCTGCCGTCAAAGCCCGCTTTTCAAGGAATTCGAAGGCATAGCACATGTGCATCCGCTTATCACCACTGGTGTATTCCCCCATGATCTCCAACCCGCGCTGTGCGTCACCGACCTCACCCAGACAGGCGCGGCCTTCATATTCGTCAGTCAGGGCGCGCAGCCGTTCTAGGAAGGCGATATTCTCGGGCTGGCTTTTGGAATAGAGGTGGTCCTGATGGTTATACGGGTTCACCATCGGGGCAATTGACGCGTTGCGTTGATCCATCGGCAGGCCGGGATTGTCGCGCAACTGAGCGTCGTGGAAATAGAAGTTGATCGTGTCCAGACGAAACCCATCGACTCCCAAATCCAACCAGAACCGAGCGACATCCAGCAGGGCATCCTGAACATCTTTGCAATGGAAATTCAGATCGGGCTGTGACGTGAGGAAGTTGTGCAGATAATACTGCAGACGTCGCGCATCCCACTGCCAGGCCGAGCCGCCAAAGATCGAAAGCCAGTTATTCGGAGGTGTCCCGTCCGGTTTGGGATCAGCCCAGACATACCAATCGGATTTCGGGTTCTCGCGGCTGGCGCGGCTTTCACTGAACCATAGATGCTGATCCGACGTATGCGAAAGCACGAGGTCGATCATCACCTTCAGCCCATGCGCATGAGCCTGATCCAAAAGTTCTTTGAAATCCGCCATGGTGCCGAACATCGGATCGACATCGCGGTAGTCGCTGACGTCATAACCGAAATCCTTCATCGGAGATTTGAAGAACGGCGATATCCAGATCGCATCAACCCCCAGCGAGGCGATATAGCCAAGCCGCTGTGTGATGCCCTTGAGGTCTCCGATCCCGTCGCCATTGCTGTCCTGAAAGCTGCGCGGATAGATCTGATAGATCACCCCGCCCCGCCACCAGTCTGACGCCGCTTTGGTTGCTTCAAATGCTGTCGCGTTGGTCTGCACGTTCATCACACGCCCTTATTTTACGGAACCGGCCAGCAAGCCGCGAACCAGATATTTCTGCATTGCAAAGAAGACGGCCAACGGCACCGCGATTGAGACAAACGCCGCCGTGGCCAGGATTTCCCAGTTACCACCCCGCGTGCCCAACAGCTCGACGATACGGTTGGTCATTACCGTGGTCTGGCCACTGGCATCGATCAGGAACACTTTGGCGACCAGCAGATCGTTCCATGTCCACAGGAACTGGAAGATCGCAAAGGATGCCAGTGCCGGGAAGCTGAGCGGCAGGATAAGCTTGGTGAATATCTGAAACTCAGTCGCACCATCGACCCGCGCGTTCTCGATCAGATCACGCGGCAGCCCGGCCATGTAGTTCCGCAACAGATAGATCGCCAGCGGCATCCCGAACCCGGTATGGGCCATCCAGACACCCAGATATCCTTTGCCTATGCCGATATTGAGATGCAGCTTCAGCAAAGGGATCAGTGCCAATTGCAATGGCACCACCAACAGGCCAACCACCGCAGCAATCAGAAGCGCCCGCCCAGGGAAATCCATCCAGGCCAGCGCATAGGCCGCAAAAGCCGCAACAAGGATCGGGATGATCGTCGCCGGGATCGTCACCGTCAGAGTATTAAAGAAGGCCTTGCCCATACTGTCTGAACTATTTGCGTTGAACAGAACATGGGCATAGTTCTCGAAGGTGAATTCTGGTGGCAGAGTTGTGGTCACAAAGACCCGGGGGCCGCGCTTACCCGAAAACTCTTCGGTGTTTTCCATGCGATAGTCGCCATTGGCCTGAACCGTGATCGTCCCGCCGCGACGCAGCTCGGCTTTTTCACCCGGAGCAAAGGCATCAATCGCGCGCGAATTCACACCCCATCGCGAAATGTCTGAGGCCCGTTCACCATCGAAGATATTGCCTTCGATCACATAGAGACCATCCTGCAAAACTTGCGTTTCAGGTGCAGCAGCACGCAGAGTCAGGTTTTGTTCAGACGGGAACAGTGCCCGCCACCAACCGCTACTGGCAATTTGATCCCCTGTTCTGAAGGACGAAATCAACAAACCCAGCGTAGGGAATACCCAAAGTACGACCAGCAATACAACCGAGGCGTGTACGACCCATCTGAGGGCCGGACGGGTTCCTGCAATATCGCTCATATCCCCAACCTCCTACTGCATTTCTTTGCGCGCATTGCGCACGTTCCAGATCAGGATCGGTGTCACCAGCAACATGATCACCATGGCGGATGCCGACCCCACGCCCCAGTCATTGGCGCGGAACATCTTGTCGTACATGTAATTGGCCAGAACCTGCGTCTCCCACTGGCCATTGGTCATGGCAAAGACGATGTCAAAGACCTTGAGCACAACGATTGTAATGGTGGTCCAAACCACCATGATCGTGGTCTTGATCTGTGGCACTTTGATCTTAAAGAATATCTGAAACGGGTTGGCCCCGTCCAAAATGGCGGCCTCAATGGTCTCTTCCGGGATACCGCGCAAGGCAGCAGACAAGATGACCATGGCAAAGCCGGTTTGAATCCAGACCAGCACAATCATCAGGAAAAAATTGTTCCAGAATGGAAGCGTCAGCCAAGTATGCGTCTCGGTTCCCCCAAAGAAGATATAGATCGCGTTCAGCACGCCGATCTGATCCTGATCGGGTGGGCGCGCGTCATAGACCAATTTCCAGATCACCGAGGCACCCACGAAGGAAATCGCCATCGGCATAAAGATCAGCGACTTAGCGACATTGCCCCAACGAATGCGATCCGTGAGCTGCGCGACTAACAGGCCAAAGGCAGTGGACATCGCAGGCACAACAATCAGCCAAAGCATGTTGTTGCGCATTGCCTCCCAGAATTTGGGCTCGGCGAGCATTTGGGAGTAGTTATCGAAACCCGCCCATTCGTATCCGCCACCGGCTACGCGATCGGTCAGCGAAAGGCGCAGTGTTTCGAATACCGGATAGGCAAGATAGACCCCAAGCGCGAGGATCGCGGGAAG
This sequence comes from Ruegeria sp. AP7, assembly GCF_056539905.1. Classification (NCBI taxonomy): domain Bacteria; kingdom Pseudomonadati; phylum Pseudomonadota; class Alphaproteobacteria; order Rhodobacterales; family Roseobacteraceae; genus Ruegeria; species Ruegeria sp. AP7. Next base: position 63,748 of record NZ_JBQFVT010000002.1, read on the forward strand.
CAGGAACAACCAGGGCCGGATCATGTTCGCGCGGTTGATATTACGCCCCGCATTAGGACCACGCGCAGGAAACAGGACCTTATCCAAGAACTGGTTGGACAGATAGAAATAGCCCACGCATCCCGACACACCGATTACGATTGTTAGCAGGCCCTGAATTGCCGGATTCATGGCGTCCTCTCCCTTGCTAGGGTTCCGGGCAACCTGAATGATAGGTTGCCCAAAGGTTCAGTGGTTTACTTGAGTGCGTCCCAGGACGACTGGATTTCGCTGGTGACATCTTCGGCGGATTTACCTCCGGTGTAGTCGACCATCCCGGTCCAGAATGTACCCGCGCCCACGGCGCCCGGCATCAGGTCAGATCCATCAAAGCGGAAGGTCGTCGCACCCAACAGAATGTCACCCAGACCACGCAGAGTATCGTCCTTGTAGGCTTCGGTGTTCACGCCTTTATGCGGGGTCAGGAAACCGGTTTGCGCCATCATCACCTCATGCGCGATTGGCTGTTTCAGGAACTCCATGAACGCGCTAGTCGCATCCGAGGGATTACTGACGGCCATCAGCGTACCACCGCCTAAAACCGGGTTGCCCAAGTCTTTGTCGGCGAAAGACGGCATGTAGAAGAAGTCTGCATCGAGACCAAACTCAACATCTTCAGGGAAAAAGGCCGGAACGAACGAGGCCTGACGGTGCATGTAGCATTGCGGCGGCGATGAGAACATGCCTTTGGGGCTGTCGCGGAAGTCAGTCGAGGCTACGGCTCCTGCTCCACCAGAAACCTTCGCATCATCGCGTGCAAACCAGCCGAATTCTTCGATTGCGGCGATCACGCGTGGATCATCAAACGGTATCTCATTTGTCACCCACTGGTCATAAACTTCGGGCGGCTGCGTCCGCAGCATCATGTCTTCCACCCAGTCAGTCGCTGGCCAGCCCGTGGCGGCACCCGATCCTAGACCAATGCACCAAGGTGTCTCACCGTCAGCGACGATCTGTTCGGTCAGTGCTTTCAGTTCCTCCATGGTCGTTGGCACTTCGTACCCAGCATCCTCGAAGTTCTCCGGGTTGTACCAAACCAGAGACTTGACGTTCACGTTGTAGAAGAAGCCGTACATCTGGTCATTGCCATCGGCATCTTTATAGGTGCCTAGGTCAACCCATGAATTTCCGGCCGCATAGTTGTCGCCAACCCAACTGGCCATGTCTTCACCCAAAGGCGTTAGTTGTCCTTTGGAGGCCATGATCGCCGCCAGTCCGGGCTGAGGGAATACGGCGATGTTCGGGGCGGAACCCGCTTCGGCATCGATAACGATCTGCTGCTCGAAACTGTCAGAGCCAGTGTAGATCACATCCGCGCCGGTCGCCGCCTCGAAATAGGCGGTCATGTTGTTGAAATAACCATCTTCCGGCGTCAACCAAGGACCAGCGATAGTGACGGTCTGACCGCTCAGATCAGGCGCACTTTCAGCCCAGGCATTATAGCTATCCCAGTTGAACGGCCCTTCACCAGGTGTGAAGGCCAAGTCTTCGGCATACGCGGTCCCTGCCAGCAGAGCGGTCACTGCCGCACCTGCATAAAGCGAGCGTTTCATGAATTTTCCTCCCAGACTTTACGGCGCAAACGAGATTCGTTTTCAAAGCGCTTTGGATAGATCACTTTATCCGCTAACATTCCGAGTCTGTCAACATCTCGCAAATAGTTGCTGTAATATTGAGTTATTAGACTCAAATATCAAAACGGGTTGACGGAACCTGAAATTCCCAACAAAACAATAGGACCGCAACTTGAAAGCGCTTTGAATACTATGAACCTAAAGAAACTCTCGGAGATTCTTGGTCTTTCACAGACAACCGTCAGCCGAGCGCTGAACGGTTATCCCGAAGTGAATGAGAAAACGCGTATCCGGGTTCAGGCTGCCGCTACAAAACACGGATACCGCCCAAATAGCCGCGCTAAAGGACTGGCGACAGGGCGATCCATGGTAATAGGGCACGTGATCCCGTTCTCTTCTCAGCACGAGATGGTCAATCCGATATTTGGTGATTTTGTTGCAGGTGCTGCGCGCACTTACGCACAGAATAACTATGATATGATGTTCACTCACGCGCCTGACACCTCAGTCGAAGACTCCTATCGAAGCCTGTTCAACCGAGGGGTTGTGGACGGCGTCGTGCTTCAAGGCCCCAAAGTCAACGAGCCGCGGATATCCGTCCTGTCGCAAATGGGAGTGCCGTTCATTGTACATGGTCGTTCTACGGGTGCCGACGTTCCTTACGACTGGATCGACGTGAACAATCAGCGATCATTCGAGAGGGCGACACAATTTTTAATCGATCTCGGCCACCGGCGCATTGCACTGATCAACGGGCTGGAAGAGATGGACTTTGCTCAGCGCCGTCGGAATGGATACGTCTCAGCGTTAAAACACTCAGGAATTGAGATTGCGCCGGAGCTGTTGCGCAGCGCCGAGATGACAGAAATTTACGGGCATCAAACCGCCTGCGACATGCTGGATCTGGACGATCCGCCGACGGCCATTCTTGCCTCGTCCATCATCTCAGCCGTTGGTGTCCGGAGGGCCCTGGAAAATCGCGGCCTGAAAATGGGGCGAGATATTTCAGTCATCGCGCACGATGACGAACTGTCCTACATGCGCAACGGCATAGATGTACCGATATTCACCGCCACACGGTCCTCGGTCAGACATGCCGGAGAGTTGGCTGCTGAAATGCTGATTGGACGGATCAACGCCCCCAACGACCCACCCAAAACGCGCCTGTTAGAGGCCGAGCTTGTTGTTGGCAGCTCAACCGGTCCAGCACCACAAAGGATGTGAAATGAAACACAAACGCTCGGATTTTCCGGTCGATTTTCAGTTTGGCGTCGCAACGTCGGCCTACCAGATTGAGGGTCATGCTCAGGGTGGCGCAGGAAAGACCCATTGGGACAGTTTCGCGGCCACTCCGGGAAACGTCGTAAACGCTGAAAACGGCGATTTGGCCTGCGACCACTACAATCGATATGAACAGGATTTGGATCTGATCCAGGACGCTGGGTTCGACTGCTATCGTTTCTCGACCAGCTGGGCTCGAATCTTGCCCGAGGGACGCGGGCCAGTCAATCAACAAGGCCTTGATTTCTATGATCGTTTAGTTGACGCCCTACTTGAACGCGGAATCAAACCCTGCGCAACGCTGTATCACTGGGAACTCCCCTCGCCGCTTGCTGACTTAGGCGGCTGGCGAAACCGAGATATCGCAAATTGGTTCGCTGATTTTACAGAAATCATCATGGGCCGTATCGGCGATCGCATGTTCAGCGTGGCATCGATCAACGAGCCGTGGTGCGTAAGCTGGCTCAGTCATTTCGAGGGCCAACATGCCCCTGGCTTGCGTGATATCCGCGCCACCGCCCGTGCCATGCATCATGTCTTGCTTGCCCATGGTCGCGCAATCGAGGTTATGCGTGGATTGGGCATGTCCAATCTGGGTGCGGTGTTCAATCTGGAATGGTCGGAACCTGCCGATGATAGCACCGAAGCACATTCTGCGGCGGCCCTATATGACGGGATCTACAACCGGTTCTTCTTGAGCGGGGTCTTTAACAAATCCTACCCCGAGAATGTTCTGGAGGGTTTAGCACCGCACCTACCCAAAGGTTGGCAGGGTGATTTTGAGACCATCGGCAGTCCGGTCGATTGGTGTGGGCTGAATTTCTATACGCGCAAGCTAATTACACACTCCGACTCGGCCTGGCCCGCTTTAAAAGAGGTTCCAGGCCCGCTGCCCAAAACGCAGATGGGGTGGGAAATTGATCCTGCGGCGCTTTCGCGATTTCTGATCCGAACTGCACGCGATTACACGGGCGATCTATCGATATATGTCACTGAAAACGGTATGGCGAGCGCTGAGCGCCAAAAGGATGAAGACCGAATTGATTATCTGGATCAACATCTGGCTGAAGTACGCCGGGCTTTGGATCACGGTGTGCCGATCAAAGGATATTTTGTCTGGTCGTTGCTGGACAATTACGAATGGGCGCTGGGGTATGAAAAACGCTTTGGACTGGTCGATGTAGATTTCAAAACGTTGGAGCGAACACCCAAAGCATCATATTTTGCCTTGAAAAACGCACTGACGCAAAACTAACGCACACTAGTCCTGCAGGGTCAGCACCGACTGATCGCGATACACCGTATAGCTGAAGGCGCCTTCGACCGAAATCAAACTGACGTCCAGTTTCTGAGCGTCGGGAAATAATTCAAAATAGGTGAACCGGATCGACGTCACCAAATCTATTTCCTCGCATTCCAACACATAGTCCGCTTGAAATTCGGCGTGTTCCCTGGTGTGATTTTCGGTTTTGTCATCCACTTGCCCAAAACCAACCCCAACAAAGGCTACATTCGCAGACGCGGTTTCGCATCCAGCTTCTGATGGCAAATTGAACAACCTCAACGGTTCTGAGAGATCCGAGATCGCGGCCGCAACTTCTGCCCGTTCTTCGTCGTTTTCTGCTGAGTGCTCGAAGCCCACAACATCCATGCCCGGGGCCGCAAGAATCACGGTGAACTGATTACTATCCATTGATACTGCCACTCGCCCAACACCGTGGATATGCGCTTCAACCGCAGCCAACTTTTGAGCCATTGGTATGGCTGGCAAGAGCATTAACAGTACTGCCGCGCATTTCATCTCAATCACCATTAAACAAACAAATCTCATAATATTTTAGTCTAATTACCCTCCTGCGCAATTGGCTTACATGAATTTCAACCCCACCAGATATGAGGAGGCAAATTCAGACTTTATATCTGACAATAAAAGTCAGGTTGACTTTCTTGACTAATTAACTCAGATATTTCCGCGTCCACCCCGTAACTGTGCGGGAACCGAACCCGTTGAGAAGGAATGAATTCCAAATGACCAAATTATTCACTGCGACCAGCGCACTTACGTTGAGCATCGCAAGTGCAGCTGTCGCCGACGCCCCGTCTAAAGCGGATATTCTGAGCACCTATGCCAACATCGCGGAAGCAAAATATGACGACAGCCTGATTGCGGCAAAGACGCTGCAGACTGCCGTTAATGCGCTGCTTGCCGATCCGTCGGACGCAACGCTGACCGCAGCACGCGCTGCATGGGTCGCCGCGCGTGTGCCTTATCAGCAGACCGAGGTTTATCGCTTTGGCAACGCTATCGTCGACGACTGGGAAGGCAAAGTGAATGCTTGGCCATTGGACGAAGGCCTGATCGACTATGTCGACGCGTCGTACGGAGGCCCGAGCGATGAGAACGAGTTCGCCGTGCTGAACGTCATCGCCAACCCCAGCTTTGAACTGTCTGGTGAAACCATCGACGCCAGCGAAATCACCCCTGCTCTTTTGTCGGATACGCTGCACGAGGCTGACGGGATCGAGGCCAACGTCGCCACCGGCTATCACGCCATCGAATTCCTGCTGTGGGGTCAGGACCTGAATGGCCATGGCGCTGGCGCAGGAAATCGTCCTTATACCGACTATGTAGACGGTGACGGCTGCACTGGCGGTAATTGCGATCGTCGGGCCCAGTATCTGAGCGCCGCAACCGATCTGCTGATCAACGATCTGGAATGGATAACCGCCCAGTGGGCCGAAGGTGGCGAAGCGCGCGCCGCTCTTGCCTCGGACGAGACTGCCGGTGTCAGCGCGATCCTGACCGGCATGGGCTCACTATCCTATGGTGAACAGGCGGGTGAACGCATGCGCTTGGGCCTGATGCTGAACGATCCCGAAGAAGAGCATGATTGCTTTGCCGACAACACCCATAACAGCCACTATTACGATGGTCTGGGCATCCAGAACGTGTATCTGGGAAGCTACACCCGTATCGATGGCACTCCAGTATCGGGTGCATCGTTGTCCGATCTGATTGTCGCAACCGATCCGTCGTTGGATGCAGAGATGAAAGCCAAGCTCGCGAGCACCATGAAAGCTTTGGGCAACATCAAGTCGACCGCCGAGGCTGGTTTTGCTTATGACCAGATGCTGGAGCGCGGCAACGAAGGCGGTGAAGCTCTGATCATGGGTGGCGTGAATGGACTGATCGACCAAACCAAAACCATCGAACGTATCGTGACCCTGCTGGAACTTGACCAGATCGAGTTCGAAGGCTCGGGCAGCCTGGATAATCCTGACGCGGTATTCCACTAAACGCTATGGCCGGGCGCGATTGAATTGCGCTCGGCCCTTTCTACGAAATGGGTGTGGCGTCTTGACACTGGACGCAAAACAAAAAACCTACTATTTCACTAAGAATAACGAAATCAGGCTGAGTCGCCATGATTGTATGCCACTGTACCAATATCTCAGACCACGACATCCGCGCGGCGATCAGCTGGATGCGCACCGCAGACCCGCAGACCATAATCACGCCTGGCAAGATCTATCATGCCCTTGGTAAATCAGCGGATTGCGGCGGATGCATGCCTCTTTTCCTAGACACAATGCGTTCTGACGATAATCTGGAAGTCCCCATGCAGCTTCGAACATTGCGGTCCGGAGCATCACAGGAGAAGTCACATGAAAGGCGATCCCAAGGTTATCGATTATCTCAACAAATCACTGCGGCATGAACTGACGGCTGTTAGCCAGTACTGGTTGCACTATCGCCTGCAGGAAGATTGGGGGCTTGGCCATATGGCTAAGAAAAGTCGCGAAGAATCCATCGAAGAGATGGAGCACGCGGACAAGCTGATTGAACGTATTATTTTTCTCGAAGGTCACCCCAACCTGCAAAAACTTGATCCCTTGCGGATCGGCCAGACACCCAAGGAAACTCTTGAATGCGATCTGGCAGCCGAAATTGATGCAAGAGCTCTCTATAAGGAAGCGCGCGAGTATTGCCGGGATGCCGGCGACTACGTGTCGATGTCTCTGTTTGAGAAATTGATGTCCGATGAAGAGGACCATATCGACTTTCTCGAAACGCAGCTCGACCTCTATGAAAGGATTGGCGAAGCCAACTATGCGCAACTCAACGCATCAACCATGGACGAGGGCGAGTAGGCTCGCCCTGGCATCGGTGGCCGCACTGTCGGCCACCCCCTCCCTCGCGACCGAGCTACGGGACCCACATCTAAACTTCATTCCCAGAACAGACGAAGAGCGTGCGCGGATTGCTGCGGTGACAGCCTCACCCGAAAAGTTCAGTGCACCCCAGCGGTTCGAAGAATTATCCGCTGGCGCGGCGACTGTACGCGTTCGTACCGATGCCGATGCGTTTTCTCAGCCCTCCGCCAACATCAGTTTCGAACAGGAACTGGATTTCAAAGTAGGCAATGGATTGTTCAAGAAAATCTGGGTCTCATCGCCCTCCTCAACACTGGCTTCAGATGGGTTGGGCCCGCTTAATAACGCCCGCTCGTGCCAGCGGTGCCACATCAAGGATGGGCGCGGCCATACACCTAATGGACCGGATGACAACGCCGTCTCGATGTTTCTACGGGTCTCGATTCCCGGCAACCCAGAGGATGCTCCTGCCGAGATTGATGACTATATCGCCACCTTGCCCGACCCGAATTATGGCGGGCAGATGCAGGATTTCGCTCTGGCCGGCCATCCGGCAGAATATCGGTTGAGCATCACATACGAAGAAGTCCCAATCGAGCTGTCCGAAGGTGAATTTGCTTCGCTTCGCCGCCCGACCTACCATGCGGCCGACTTGGGGTATGGCCCATTGCATCCCGACGCCATGCTCAGCCCCCGAGTCGCGCCACAGATGATCGGCTTGGGATTGCTCGAATCCATCCCGGTTGAGGACCTGTTGGCACGGGCCGATCCTGATGATGAAGATGGCGATGGGATTTCGGGACGACCGAACATCGTGTGGTCGTTAGAATTTGGCGAACCGATGATGGGCCGCTTTGGCCACAAAGCCGGAATGCCTACGGTGATGGAGCAATCATCGGCGGCCTTTGCGGGTGATATCGGCATTTCTAGCCCGCTTTACCCTGCCCCCTTCGGCGATTGCACCGAGCTGCAGACCAACTGCATAGATGCCCCGCACGGTGACACTGATGTGCGCGGGTTTGAGATTGACCAAATCGGCATGGATCTCGTCGCTTTTTACAGCCGCAATTTGGGTGTCCCCGCCCGGCGTGAGACTGATGATCCACAGGTATTGCGCGGCAAAGAAGTGTTCCACACATCTGGCTGTGCCTCCTGTCACACACCTGCTTATGTCACCCATCGAATGCCCGATCGACCCGAACACAGTTTTCAATTGATCTGGCCCTACACTGACCTGCTGCTGCACGACATGGGCGAAGGACTGGCCGATAACCGCCCCGAGGCCCGCGCCACGGGCCGTGAATGGCGTACTCCGCCGCTGTGGGGGATTGGATTGACAGAACGTGTCTCGGGCCACACCCAATTCCTGCACGACGGTCGGGCACGCTCTCTGCTCGAGGCTGTCTTATGGCATGGCGGAGAGGCCCAAGCCGCTCACGACACGGTGGTATCAATGCCCAAGTCTGACCGTGATGCGCTGATCCAATTTCTAGAGAGCCTATAGTTGATGCGAAGCCTTATCCTATTTACCGCTTTGTTGATCCCATTCTGCGCTTATGCGCAGGATCGCGCGCCGATTCTGATGGATGTGACTGAAACACATATCCTGCCGCGCTTTGCGCAATTGGCGGATTCGACTGACACCTTGGCCACCACCGTGCAGGCCGATTGTGAGCCACAATCGGATACCCTGCGTGCAGCCTATTCTGCAGCATTCGATAGCTGGATCTCAGCCAGTCATTTGCGGTTCGGTCCAACCGAGACGGATGATCGGGCCTTTGCCATGGCCTTCTGGCCCGACACCAAAGGTTTCACACCAAAAACCCTGTCCCGGCACATCAAAGACGAAGACACAGCTGTCGAGTCGCCTGCCGCATATGCCGAAACGTCGATTGCCGGGCGCGGATTTCTGGCGCTTGAACGAATGCTGTACGATCCAGCCATGGCCGAACAAGGTAACGTCGCCTATCGCTGCGCGCTGATCCGCGCCATCGCTACCGACATTGATCGGAATGCAGATGCAATGAACGCCGATTGGCAGAGTTTCGCACCAAATCTGACCCAGCCGGGCGACGACAGCCCCTATCGCTCGGGCGATGAGGCGATGCAGGAACTGTACCGGGCGCTGTCAACGGGCCTAGAATTCACCGCTGATACGCGGCTCGGTCGCCCCTTGGGTACATTCGAACGTCCTCGTCCAAACCGTGCCGAAGCGCGCCGGTCAAAGCGATCATTGCGCCATGTGGAGCTATCATTGATCGCGCTACGCGATCTGGCCACCCGCCTGTCCTTTGACCACCCCGAAATCGCAGCTGATCTTGATACAGCCTTTGCACAGGCAATTGATCGGGCGCAGTCGCTGGATGACCCCGCCTTTGCCAAGGTCGACACACCGCAGGGCCGCATCCGGGTCGAAGCATTGCAACAATCGATCCACAAGATTCGCGAGATCGCCTCAACCGAGCTTGGTCCAACGCTCGGCATCAGTGTTGGGTTCAACTCACTGGACGGAGACTGAGCTTTGACCAACCGGCGCAATTTCCTTGCAGGTCTCGCCGCTGCCAGCCTGACGCCCGCATCCGGCTGGTCATCAGTGGGCGCGCCTGTTTATCTTGCCGCCGGGCTATTCGCCGATGGCAGCTATCGGCTTTCCGGGCTGGATAACGCGGGCGCCATACTCTTCTCGATCCCTTTGCCTGCGAGGGGCCATGCTGCAGCCGCCCATCCGTCTAAGGCGCAAGCCGTCGCCTTTGCACGCCGTCCGGGCACATTCGCCATTGTGGTAGATTGCAAAAGTGGTGAAGTCATCAAACGACTGACAGCCCCAAAGGGCCGCCACTTCTACGGGCACGGCACATTCTCGACCGATGGTACACGGTTCTTCACGGCCGAGAACAAATATGAAGCCGCAGAAGGTGTTATAGGCGTTTGGGACGCCAACAGCTTTGTTCGGCTCGGAGAGTTCGCCGCGGGCGGCGTTGGTCCCCACGACATAAGACTGATGCCCGGCGGTGACATGCTTGTTATCGCCAATGGCGGTATCGAAACCCACCCCGATACTGGCCGAACGAAGCTTAACTTGCCTACAATGTTGCCCAATCTCGCCTATGTCGACCTATCGGGTTCGGTATTGGCAAAAGTGGAGCTAACCGGCGTGCAGCACAAAAACTCAATCCGTCATCTTGCTGTGCGTGGCGATGGTCTTGTGGGTTTCGCGATGCAATGGCAGGGCAATCAGACCAAGCACCCACCCTTGTTGGGCTTGCACAAACTTGGCGAAAACCCTCGCCTGCTTTCCGCCCCTGAAACACAGCAAAGCGTGTTGCAAGGGTATGCCGGTAGCATCGCGTTTTCCACCAATGGACATTCAGTTGCAATAACCTGCCCCAGAGGCAACGCGCTACATCGCTTCGATGTGACGAGCGGTGCTTTAATGAATGCCTACACGCTTGAGGACGTCTGCGGATTAGGCGCTGGCGCAGAAGATTTGGTATTCACCACCGGTACCGGTGCCTTTGGGTCTCTGAATGCCGCGCACGCCAAAATCTCGTCTCGGCAGGATTGCCAATGGGACAACCATTTGATCCCAATCCAAACAACCGATTAATACGCCGCGAGAATCGGATTCGCAGATAATGCTTGGACGAATCGAACCGCTACCGTATTGGCAGGCGCGAAACCTGCACCCTGATTCCAAGGATAAACCTGATTGAAACAACCGCCCATCGCACCGCATTCCATCTACGGGGTTGAGAAATGGGGCAAAGGCCTCATTGAGGTGACAGATCAGGGCGAGATCGGTCTACGTAATCCGATGGCTCCCGATGCCACTGCGATTAGCCTGCCGGGTATCCTCAGTGATTTGGATGATCGGGGTATCAAGGCGCCGATGGTACTACGTGTGGCGTCTTATCTGGAACATGAGATCGCGCATTTGAATGAAAGTTTCCGCGACGCAATCAAGCGCGTTGACTACAAAGGCCAATATCGCGGCGTTTTCCCGATCAAGGTGAACCAGCAGGCTCAGGTCGTCGATCGTATCGTCGAGTTCGGCAAGAAATACAATTATGGGCTTGAGGCCGGTTCCAAACCCGAACTGGTCGTCGCGCTGGCCCACCGCTTGGCCTCCGAGGCGCTCATTGTCTGCAACGGCGTCAAGGACGCCGAGTTCATCCAGCTTGCGATCCTCAGCCGCAAGATCGGTTTCAATACGGTCATAGTTCTGGAAAGCCCAAAAGAGGCTGACACGGTTATCGAGGTCTATAACGAGCTTGGCATCGAGCCCTTGATCGGCGTACGGGTCAAGCTGACCAATCAGATCAGCGGTAAATGGGAAGAAAGTTCGGGCGACCGATCCGCCTTTGGGATGAACACCGGCCAATTGGTTGCCACAGTGGATAAACTGCGCGACGCCGGCCTGCTGCATTGCCTGAAGCTGCAGCACTCACATCTGGGCTCACAGGTACAGGACGTCAACGACGTGCGCCGCGCTGTAGGCGAGGCGTGCCGCTACTATACCGAACTCACGCGCGAAGGCGTACCGCTCACTCATTTGGACCTGGGCGGCGGTATGGGTGTGGACTATACCGGCGAAAAGAAAGCCGCAGAAAATTCAATCAATTACACGGTTGAAGAATACTGCGCAAACGTGGTCGAAACTGTGGCCTATGCCATGGACGAAGCTGAAATCGATCATCCTACGCTTATCACTGAAAGCGGGCGGGCAGTCGTGGCCACATCTTCGATGCTGGTCTTTAATGTTCTGGAGAGTACGCTTTACGACGCCCCGACCGGTCCCGAAGTCGAAGCTGATGATCATCATATGGTCTCGGATCTCGCTGCAGTTCATGGCTATCTAAGCAGCGATCGGCTGCAGGAATGCTGGAACGACGCCACCTTCTACCGCAACGAGCTGCGCGCGCTCTTCCGGCGAGGCTATGTCGACCTGCGCCAGATGGCCCGTGCTGAACGGATCTACCTGTCGCTTATGGCACGCCTCAAGTCTCTGGCTGCAAATGATGATCTGGAGTCGGATGTGGACGACCAATTAGAGAAAGTGGCCGATATCTACCACTGCAACTTCTCACTGTTCCAATCCCTTCCTGACGTTTGGGCCATCGATCAACTTCACCCCATCGTCCCACTACAAGGCCTGAACCAAACGCCTGACCGCCGCGCCGTTCTATCAGACATCACCTGCGACAGCGACGGCAAGATCGACCGGTTCATTCTGGCCGACGGTGTCTCACCCAGTCTGCCGGTGCATTCCCTGCCCGAAGATGATGAGTACTTCATGGGTGTATTCTTCGTTGGCGCTTATCAGGAAACCTTGGGCGATCTGCACAACTTATTCGGCGATACCAACGTCGTCACCATCGACCTGCGTGCTGACGGAGGCTTTGATCTGCTGCACGAACAAGAGGGCGACACGATCAGCCAAGTCCTGTCTTACGTGGAATTCGACCCACAGGATTGCGTCGCCGCCTTCCGCAAAATGGTGGACGAGGCGATCTCGACCGGTACTCTGAAAGCCAAGGACCGCAAAACCCTGATGAGCGCCTATCGCGACTCGATCAACGGCTACACCTATTACGAATAAAAAGGAGACAGACCATGGGCAAAACACTGGTTGTCGGCGCGGGCGGCGTATCTCACGCTGCAGTGCACAAGATGGCGATGAATTCGGACATTTTTACCGAAATCACCTTGGCCAGCCGCACAAAATCGAAATGCGACGCCATCGCCAAGGCGGTGAAAGAGCGTGTGGGCGTCGATATCAAGACCGCCGAACTGGACGCTTACAAGGTCGAAGACACGGTCAAGCTGATCAAGGAAACCGGCGCAGAAATCCTTGTGAACCTCGCCCTGCCCTATCAGGATCTGGTGCTGATGGACGCGTGCCTTGAGGCGGGCATCCATTATCTCGACACCGCAAATTATGAGCCCGAGGATGAGGCCAAGTTCGAATACCATTGGCAGTGGGCCTATCAGGATAAGTTCAAAGAGGCCGGTCTGACAGCGATCCTCGGCTCTGGCTTCGATCCGGGCGTGACCAGCGTATTCGCCACTTGGCTGAAGAAACATAAGCTGGACACCATTCGTCAGATCGATGTGCTGGACGCTAATGGCGGCTCGAACGATCAGGAATTCGCCACTAACTTCAACCCCGAAATCAACCTGCGCGAAGTGCTGGCCGAAGTTCGTCACTGGGAAAACGGCGAATGGAAACATTCCCCTGCCATGACCCATAAGGTCGAGTTCGACTTCCCCGCCATCGGCCCCAAGAACATGTATCTAATGTATCACGAGGAACTGGAATCACTCTCGACCCACTTCCCCGAAATCGAACGCGCCCGCTTCTGGATGACCTTCGGCGATGCCTACATTACACACGCCAAAGTGCTGGAGAATGTCGGCATGACCCGCATTGATCCGGTGATGCATGACGGCAAGGAAATCATCCCGATCCAATTCCTGAAAACTCTGCTGCCTGATCCCGGTGACCTGGGTGCAGAAACCAAAGGCAAAGCCTGCATCGGTGACATCGCCACGGGCCAGGCCAAAGACGGCTCGGGTGAGAAAACCTATTACATCTACAACATCTGCGACCACGAGGAATGCTATGCCGAGGTCGGCAGCCAAGCCGTCAGCTACACCACCGGCGTACCCGCGATGATCGGTGCCGCACAAGTGCTGAAAGGCAACTGGGTGCAGCCCGGCGTCTGGAACATGGAACAGCTGGATCCGGACAACTTCATGGACATGCTGAACACCCACGGCCTGCCATGGCAGGTCCACGAACTCGACGGCCCGGTCGAGTTCTGATCCCTCAGGATCGGTCTGAGCGACGGTCCTGCTTCATCTGGCCAAAAATATCCCGGGGATCCGGGGGGTTGGTCCCCCGGACCTCTCCACCCAACGGAGACGCCTGTTATGTCCGATATGATGACCACACAGGCCGGCGACGCCGGAGCCTTCCGCAACTTCGATCTCAGCCGGGTTCCCTCGCCGTGCTTTGTGGTCGACGAAATAGCCGTCGAACGGAACCTGACCATCCTCTCCGAGCTCGGCAACCGCTCAGGCGCGCATGTCCTGAGCGCGCTCAAGGCGTTTTCAATGTTCTCGCTCTCCCCATTGGTCCGTAAATACCTCGGCGGCACCTGCGCGAGCGGTATCTATGAGGCGCGTTTGGGTCGTGAAGAATATGGCGGCGAGGTCGCGACCTTCTGCGCCGGGTACAAAGACGCAGACATAGATGAAATTCTCACTCTGTCCGACCATATCATCTTTAACTCTCCGGCTCAGAAGGATCGCTTCCTCTTCAAAGCCCAGGCAGCAGGCGTACAGGTTGGCCTGCGTATCAACCCCGAGCACTCCGAGGGTGAGATTCCCAAATACGACCCCTGCGCGCCTTGCTCACGTCTCGGCACGCCTGTCAGCCAATTGACCGCAGACGCCCTGACCGGCGTCGATGGGTTACACATGCACACACTCTGCGAACAGGGGTTCGAGCCGCTGCAACGAACTTGGGACGATGTGGAACCCAAACTCGCCCCCTTCACGGACCAGCTCAAGTGGCTGAACTTCGGCGGCGGCCATCATATCACCCGCGATGACTATGACCGCGACGGGCTGGTGGCCTTCATCAAAGCCATCCGCGCAAAACACAACGTCGACGTCTATCTCGAACCCGGGGAGGCGGTGGCGTTGGACGCGGGCATTCTGATCGGAGAAATCCTAGACCTACCAACAAATGGCATGAACCTCGCAATCACCGATATTTCGGCCACCTGCCACATGCCCGACGTGATCGAAGCGCCGTATCGCCCCGCCCTGATGGACGAGGCCGCGTCAGGCCATACCTACCGTCTGGGCGGTCCGTCCTGTCTGGCCGGCGACGTGATTGGCGATTACACATGGGACAAGCCGCTGGAGATCGGCCAGCGCTTTGCTTTCCTCGATCAGGCGCATTACTCGATGGTCAAGACCAACACCTTCAACGGTGTTCCCCTGCCCACCATCGCCTTATGGAACAGCGAAACAGACGAACTGAATATCATCAAACAGTTCGGCTTTGACGACTTTAAGGACCGCCTTTCATGAGCATTTTTCTTGATAGTGAACTGACCACATCCGAGCGCACCGAGGACGCCCGCTTCCGCGTGATCCCGGTGCCTCTGGAGCGCACGGTCTCTTACGGATCCGGCACCGCAAAAGGGCCTGAGGCGATCATTGAGGCCAGCAACGAGTTGGAGCGCATCACGGGCCACGCAGAACCTTGCGTAGACGGCATTTTCACCGAAAAACCCATCGATTGCGACGCCGCCCTGCCTGACATAATGGAACGCCTCGCCCAACGCACCGAAGCTGCCATCCGTGCGGGCAAAGTGCCCGTGACCTTAGGTGGAGAACATTCGCTCAGTTTTGGCGCAGTGATGGGTGTCGCCCGTGCGCTCAACAAACCCATCGGCATCGTCCAGGTCGACGCCCATGCCGATCTGCGCAACGCGTATCAGGGGGAAAAGCACTCCCATGCCTCGGTCATGCACCTTTTGGCCGAAGAAGGCATCCGGCTGGCGCAATTCGGCGTTCGTGCCTTCTCGACCGAAGAAGCACAGAGCCGTCTGAAGAACCGCGTTTTCCATGTGGACGCCGAAGAATTGGTGACTGGTAATATCCATTCGGTCGACCTGCCCGAGGATTTTCCCGAACTGATTTATGTCAGCTTTGACGTGGACGGGCTGGATCCATCACAAATGCCTGCGACCGGCACGCCCGTACCCGGAGGGCTGGGATACTATCAGGCGTTGCACCTGGTCGAGCACGCCCTGAAGGGCCGGAAATGTGTGGGCTTCGATGTGGTCGAGTTGGCCCCAGACGGCAATGCCGCCTGGGACTTTACCGCAGCTCAGATCGTCTATCGACTGATAGCCGCCTGTTAACCTTCAGACGTCTCGTTCAACTCCATATGCCCCTCGCCCTTGTTTAAGACGCGGCGTAGCATGGGTTCAAAGAACTCCAGCGGCTTTGTTGGATAATCAGGGTCAAACGCTTTCTGATCGTATTCGTGGCAGAAATATCGGCAGTCCTCCCAATACGGGCTGTCGCGATACTTGTCGCGCGCATTCCGGTCACCGCCGAGATGGTGATTATAATAATATCCCTGAAACACACAGTGGTGCTTGAGGATCCAATGGGTTCTCTCGCTTACATATGGCTTCATCATCGCAGCTGATAATTCACCGTGATTATAAGGCGACAGAATATCACCCGTGTCATGGATCAAAGCTGCTACAACCAACTCTTCATCGGCACCATCCTCATAAGCGCGTGTCGCGGCTTGCAGGCTGTGTTGGTAACGATTCACCGGATAAGGCGTCCAGTCTTCGTTGAGCGATCGGATGGCATCGAGTATACGATCTGGCAGAGCCGCGTTATAGGCCTCTTCATACTCCATGACCGCATCCCAATCGGCCTTCGTTGCCTCTTCAAAACTGGTCCAGGTGGGTTTGTGGGTTTTGTCCAGCATCGCGCGCTCCTGTGGCTGCTTTCGCGCCTAGATTAGACAGACCGATCAACAACGCAAAAGAATTCGACGCGACAAACGCCAAGTATCATGCAGAGGTAATGGCGCCGTTGCCGGATGACTTACGGAACAAGGGGCGTCCGGCAATAGCCAGGAACAGGCCTGACAATGCGACGCCCAGTATCGCCGGAAGGTAAAGCAAAATCCACAAACGTGGATCTCCGATCACTACAGGTGAAACAAACCCCCTTACGCCTTCCAACAATACAAGAATCGTGAAGGCTCCGAGTATCTGGGGCCACAAGCCAAAACGCGAAAAACTGCCGAGCATGAGCGCCGAATAGCCGACCAAGGCAACCGCAATACAAATGGCGATCCATGAGAATCGCTGATGCAGTTCATCAACCAGATGACCGACGCTGTGGTAATCTTTCATGGCAACAGCTTCCCGATCCCAGATCAGCTCGATCGTAGGTATCGCCTCAAGGCTCCGGTGGCCCATTTCCGAGTTCAGTGTCAGCTCTGAAATGTCGTAGGATGCATCTTCGAACAACGTTGATGACAACGTGTTGCCAGCCTCATCAAATCGCAGCGCAACCCCGTCTAGCATAACCAGATGAATGCCTGAGGTCTGGTTGACCAGATAAGCTGTGGAGCTGGAATAGCTGACGGGATTTATCGCTTCTCGCCGGTCCGAAACAAAGACCTCACGCAGCGTACCGTCCAGATCGATGCTGCCAATATAGACGGTTACACCGTCTGCCGGGTGCAGGAATTCGCCTTCATTCAGCAGCTGAGCGGTCACATCACCAGCGACTTCATCCTGTCTTTTCTCCAGCTGATCAACCGATGCAGGCCGAAGAAACACACTGATGACCGCCATTATCAACCCAGCGCTCAGCCCGAACATCAAAACAGCGCGCGCCAGACGCCAAGGGCTCGATCCGGTCGCCAGCATCACCGTCATCTCACTTTCCCGGCTCAAGCGGTTGGTCGCATAAACAGCGGCGGCAAACACCGCCATCGGCATAACCGTCCGGATCAGTGTCGGTAGGGTCAGCGCGGTGAATTCCAGAAACACCATTGCAGACTGGCCGCCGCTGATCACGCGGTCAAACAGGCTGACCGAACGTGTGATCCAGAAGACACCGACAAGGACCAGAGTGAAAAAGCCAAACAGCACCAGCAGTTGCCGCAGGAAATACCCATCAAAACGCGACATGCGACCTCTTGTTACTTGGCGGTTGGCGTTGCGGCGAAGCTTATGCCATTCGGATGGCAGAGGGAACCGTGATTAAGCCCGATCAGTTGCCGGGATCAGTATGCGATGGTGCCAAAGCCAGTCCAGAATGCGAGCCGCTCGTTCGGCATCGAGTATATCTGACCAACATGCAACGATCGTGCTCGCGTTTTGTGGCCAATGTAAGCGCTGCAACAGAAGGCCAAGCGAAGCACCCTCGAGATTTGCGACAGGCCGCTGAAGATTAGGGTGCTTCAAAACAAGTCCCGGCTCAATATGCGCGGCGACCTGAACCCCAGACGTAATCAGCCGTGTTTTCGAAGACAGGGTCAGGGACAAATCGTTGCGCAACTTCTCTGGGTTCGGGTCGGTTCGAGGCGATTTGAGCCATTCCAACGGATGTGCCCGCTCGGCCCAGAACGGCGAAGGACTGACCGCATGCTGCCTCGCATAGAAATCCGCCGACAGCGCGGCGTGGGTCTGTACACGCTCAAACTGGCGGTCTGTGTAGAAGGTCAAAGCCAGTTCGCTGTGTTTGGGCGTATCCAGCAGCGTGTTTATCACTGCTGCGGCCTGCACTGCCTGCCCCATGGCCAATTGCACCCCTTGCGATGACAAAGCGTCGACCGAGAAACCGGCTTCCCCGACCCGCAGTAGATCTCGCGCCGGAGGTGTGACCTCGGTTCGACTGCTTGCATCCACCCTCCGGATTGGCCCGATCCGGCGCTGTTCCAGACAAGGGGATAACAAGGTCGATTGCGCCAGCAGGTTCAGGTAAAGATCGCGCCGGTCCGCAGGTGAAAGCCCTTTGCAGCTCTCGGGTTCAACAAAAACCATTGCATTGACCACCCCACCCGGCAACAGCGCACCCCAGTACCAGTGCGACTTGCCTGCTTCGACCCGCGCTTGTGGGCCGAAGCCTGGCGGAACCTGCCAATAAGCATAGAGCGCCAATAGAGGCTGAGAAGCCGGGCGAAACCTGCGGCCCAGCCCGGCTTGCCGGCCTGCGGCATCCAGAAGGATCCGAGCCTGAACCTGGAATGCTTCCGTATCGGTACGTACTGGTATTTCCCAGCCTGATCTATCGCGCATCGGGCGGTATGCCCGTGCGGGCTGGATGATCTCAACTCCCGCCGCCCGCGCGGCCCGCAGCAGTACCGCATCAAACTGGCCTCGATCCACTAATAGACCAGGGTAATCGCCGTCAGCACCGCGACGCTCAAACGTTCCGGCCCAATGCAGGATCGATCCGCTTGCGCGCAGAAACCCGGCTTGCGCCACGGTTTCTTCGACGCCCAGAAGGTTTAGGATCGGCCAGATTGTTGGTGGCAGAGATTCTCCGACATGCTGGCGCGGAAAGGTTTGTCTTTCGATCAGGCAGACGCGACGACCCAGTTGAGCTAGCCTCAGCGCCGCCGCGCTGCCTGCTGGGCCGCCACCGATTACGCAGATTTCAGTCTCGATGACCATCCGATCAGGCAGAGGCCGCCTGCGTAGGCACGCCAAAATAATCGGGCCTCGCTTCGGACAAGCGGACATAGGCCTGAAGGCAATAGTGCAGCCAGCCGCGAATGTAGTCGCAGGCTGGGCGTCCGCGGTGGATGACCTCGTGATGACACCCACCGCCACATAGATACCGCGCCCAGCACGTATTGCAGGGTGACTGGGTGTGCACGTGACGGTCCGCCAACCAGTTTTCGCGTCGCAAGTCGGGGCCATCATAGACATCGCCCATGGCTCCGGCTTCGTCCTCGACAAAGCGATGGCAGGCAAACAGGCCACCATCGGCGGACACGCCGAAATATCCGCCCCCTGCCCCGCAGGCATAGGGCCGATGGGTGCCGCGATGGATTTCCTGCATCGCCGCCGCCATGTTTGAAAACGGATACCGCCGTCCTTTGATCACCGCCGCCTCGAACACTTCACCACAGTGGATCATCTGGGTCAGCATCTCGTCCAGATCGTTGCGTTCCAGCTCATGTTGACCATTGGGCGACGCGAGCATTGGCGAGAAGCCGATCGAGTGGAAACCCATCCCCACGAACTGCTCCAGCGTCTCTGGCAGGTTCATATTCTGCGGCGTGACCGTCACCCGGGCACCGACCTGCATCCGGTGCTGTGCGGCCAGAAGCGGCTCGACCCGTTTCAGGATCATGTCGAAACTGCCCCGCCCTCCTCGATTTGGGCGCAGTTTGTCGTGAATCTTGCCCACGCCATCCAGACTAATGGTGACCGCAAATCCATGTGCCTCAAAAAACGCGGCATCCTCGGGTCGCAGTAAGGTTCCATTGGTGGTGATCGAAAAGCCAACGCTCAATCCGTTTGCCTGCGCCTGTTTTACAGCATATTCCGTGGTTCGATGCACAAGATCACGGTTGATTAGAGGTTCTCCACCCAGATAGGCGAGGTTGATCCGCACACCGGGTTCGGCTTCGGCCACCAACCGATCAACCGAGGCCTTGGCGACCTCCCACTCCATATTCCGCGCGGGACCGCCAAATTCGCCACCCGCCGCATAGCAATAGGTGCAGGCCAGGTTGCATTTCTGCGCCACGGCCAGTGACAGCGAGCGCACGGGCAGGTCCTGTGGCAGTGTATCGTCGATGAATGGAGTACCATCCAACCCCATGGACCTGAGGAAAGCACTTTGGCCCGCGGTGTTCATCGCCGCAAACCGGCCCGCCGTGCCCTCGGGGACGTCGAAGACGCGCGAGCCATCGATGGCGAGCATGTGATCTCCATTCCCTGTTTCGAAGAAATGCACCTGTGTGGCGGGTGCGATCACGCCTTGCCCTCCGTCCAGAAGGGAATGCCGATCCCTTGGGCCGCCAGCGCTTCGCCCTCGACCCGGAACAGCTTCATGTCATCGCGCACCTGCTGGATAAAGGTCTGAGACTCTTCGAATTTGCCACCCGCTTCAAGCGTATAGGCATTGGCCAACCCATCCTTGACCTTAGCGTAGAGTTCCAACGCTGTTTTGGCCTGCTCTTCGGTCCCGACCTTAATCGGGCGCAAGTAAGCAGGAGTACCTTCGCCGGTATCGTACTTGGCCAGAACATCCTTCATCTGGCTAAAGCGCAGGAAATGCTCGTCCCCGTCGGTGTCGATCCGCACCGCCAGCGCATAGAGGCGGCGTTCGGGGAATAAGTCCTCCTGCTCCAGCGTTGCAACACATTGCGCATAAGCGCGGTCGATAAAGCCGCCGGGGCGCTCGATCTCGATGAAATCCGCAAGCGCCTCAGCCGTCAAAGGACGCAGCGCGCGCGGCTGCGTCTTGCCCTTGCCGGCTGGCAGAGTTTCAGACGGGGTCAGGATCGGTTCATACCCTTCTGGCTCAAGCTCCCACAGCAGTTGGTTCGCCCAGCGCATATGGGTCATCTCGCCAATCGCAACCTCCAGAACCGAACGCCGAGCAAAGATCAGGTCGTCCTTCAGCGTCGGCCATTTCTGGGTGTCCGCCGTTTCGGGATCCGCCAACGAGAAATAGGCATAGAGATATTGCAGGCTCAGTGTCATCTCCATCGCGGCCAAACGGGTCTTGAGGTCATTGATCATGTCCTCAGGCGTCTCGTAGGGACAAACACCCGGTAACTCGGGATCAGCCACATAGACCTCATCGATTTCGCGGCCTTCCACGACGATGGGCAGTTCGCTCCAGATCTGGTTCACCTGATAATGGTCGATCTGATAGGGGCGGTTCTGTTCCACCGTATTCAGCGCCGCAACATTGCCGGATGGAGATTTGTCCGAGCGCAGCCAATCCAGATAGGTTTCGGCCTCAATCGGGTTCTTCGACTGGCCCGAAGGCAGCTGATCGTCATGCGCCACCTCGGCCATCACCACATCGGGATGGTTCGAGGGCCAGTAGTGGCAGCCGCAATCGCGGAAGTCATGGGACCACGGGTTGCACAGACTCTGCGTCAATTCTCCGGGATCATAGGCTTCGTTGAAGACACCCGCCTCGGTCCGGTACTGGCGACGGAATCCGTGCAGGACCACCTGCTCAGTATCCACGCTGCCTTCGTGATTGCGCCGCTCCAGAGCAATACTGACCGGTTTGTCATCGCCATGTTCCAGACTGCGGATAAACCGCCAGATCATCAGCCCGTCATAGGGCGTGCCGTCTTCCTCCTTGAAAGTGATGCGCTTGCCGCTTTGTTCGACCCATGACAGGAACCAGCGCCCTTGGCTGAGCTTTGCGCCTACGTCGCCGCTGTAGGCCTCCAGCAAGGTCTGCACCCATTCTTCGGGGCTGTTGTCAGGCAGCATCGGGTCGTAGAAATAATCGACAAAGACCAGATGGAAGCCTTGTGAATTCTTCGGCGCCTCGGGCACGGGGTTCAGCGGCACGCGCGCGGCGTTGAACACCAGACCGGGGAAAAAGCGCCGATCAAGGTTGCGTACATCCATTTCCAGACCGGGAAAGCAATTGCCCACCGATCCATCCAGTCGCGTGTTGTCAGGGTTGCCCGGTACCTTATAGGCCGCGCGGGCGGTCAGGTTGCGGGGTTTGACGCGGATTTGGCCGGGTTGATCAGACATTCTGAGCCTCCGATTCTTGTGCAACCAGATAGTCGATGAACGATATCACCAGATGATACTGCCTGCGCGACAAGGACAGCGGGTAATAATTGGAATCGCGCATATAGGGCGGCATCCGCGCATCGTGCATCGAATCTCGAATGATCCGCGGATCGCGGAATTCCGGGTTCGGGGCCTGATCGGGGTTCGGGTCGGTCTCAAGTTCGGTCAGGATGCCGTAAGGCGGGCGCAGCAGCGTTTTCACAAAATCCGTGCGGCGGCGCAGGAAGTCCAGCAGGTTGGCCTCATCAATCAGCTGCTCATGCACGAATTTCGTGGCCACGGTGTAAGGTAGCCGGTCATTGGGCACCGAGTTCGAGAAGACCGAGATCGGCTGCGGACGGATCAGTTCGTCGATCTTGTCAGGTGGCCTTGCATCCTCTTCCGTCATGGATTTCGCATCGGTTGATGGCAGGCCCGGCGTCGGGGAAATCCCGGTCTTGGCCTGCAGCTTGGCATTATCTTTCAAGCCCTGCGCCCGGATATCATCGAGGTTGATCAGGCTATTAGTCTCAAACGCGCGGCGGAAGATATCAACCACCTCATCCTTAGCCTGCGTGTAGTTGTCTTCTGTGACCGAAATCAACGACAGATCGCGGTCTGCCAGATCATCTTCAAGGCTGTAGAACGGCCTAGCGTCCGGCGCAAAATCGGGTGGTCCGGTCATGATCGTCGCGCGCGCGGTCAGACGCTCGCCGCGTACGGCCAGCGTCGCCTCAATTACACCATCGCTGGTGTCATCGGCCACACCCCAGGACTGGTCATTGCCGACGCGGGCGCCATCATAGCTGTCATGCGGCTCGGGATCGTCCGAGGTGCCGGACATCATGATCCATTTCGACCAAGGGGTGTCGGGGTTCAGGATACGGTTCTGTTCGGGCACGATTTCATGGATACGGCCATATTCCGATTTCGGCGGGTCGTTCTGGTATCCCGGAACCGCTAGCGTCGCCGGGCCGTAGGCTGCATCGGGCGGGCCATAAACCTCGCCCTTGGGGGGCATGAACCGCAGACGCAGAATACTGCGGTCGATGAACTCACCTTCAACCGGCTCATCGTGACCCTGCACCGGATGGATCGCACGGATCGAGCCCAGCGGGATCGGGTTGTGCTCGTAGACCATCGGCTGCTGCTCCGAGGTGTAGGGGCTAAAAGCCAGTAGGGGTTTCGGGGCGAAATCCTGCCCCGCAATCTCGACCCGAGCGCGAAATCCGCAGGCCGCATCCCCGGTCCGACGCTCGGCCTTGGTATTTCCGACGGTGACCGAATAACGCACATTCTGCAGCGACAGCCCCTGATCGTCGAGCAGATCCAGCGTCAACGGCGTCTCATATTCCTCGCCCGTCTCGGCGTCATGCATCCGCGCCCACAGTTCAAAGAACGGAGCAACAGGGCGCAGCGCGCCGCCTTCGTCGCGAAAGCGGATCATATCGGGGTCGGGAAGATAGGCCGAAACGCTGCCATCTTCGGCTTCGCGCAGGGTTATGTTCGAGCGGATGACCGTCTTGTTGTTGCCATGGGCATCCATGTCCTGCTGCCACTCATAGCTTTCCAGCGGTGTTTCACCCGGTCCCAGGCGAGCAACCGCCATGGGTGGCAGAAAGAAAATCTCTCGGATCGCGTCCATGCTGGGCCCTCCCCCGTTTGGCCTTGGCTGCCCCCTCTTTCAGGGGTTCGAATAGTCTTGGTATGTGATCTTCGGATCATCAAAGATAGGTTTCGATGTGTCGCGGACGATGTCGGACGGCGCATCGTCGGGCACCGGCGAAATGCTCTGCTGATAGTGGAAGAAATTGTCCGGATCGAATTTCCGCTTCACGAACAGCAACGAGCTGAAATATTCGCCCCAATACTGCCAGCGATAGTTCTTTTGCGTCCGACGAGGGTAGTTCTGATAGACCCGGTCGATGAAATATCCTTCCTCGGTCATCAGTTCCATGAACCCGTCGAGCCAGGGCACGACGATCTCTTTTTCTTCTTCCGACACCCAGAACACATCAACGTAGAAGTTCAGCGACACATCACGGTGGATGAAGGCGTTACCCTCTTTGCCCAGTGGCATCCGGTTGATCGCGCCGCCATAGGGTTCGATCGCAACCGCGCCATAGGCGTTGGGCGTGCTGTCGAGGTAGTCCACGACGCGCTGCCATTCGCCCGCGTTGAGCTGGCGTTTGATATACCCGGCCTGCTTATCTTCGCGCGCCTGATCGGGCACGACAGGGATGTCGTACTTGTCGTCGTAAAGCCACGAGTTGATTTCCTGATAGGTGCCATAATTCCGGTCATCAGGCCCCATCTCGCCGCCGATTTCTTCGCTGAGCAAGGGCTGGATAAATGCGTTGCCCTCTTCGGCCGTCCCATCATAAAGCGCCGACACCAGCAGCACTTTCTTATCGCCCTGAAAAGCAAGGAAAATATAAGCTCCGAACCGATCATCATCGCAGGTGCTCATATAATTGGCCTGAAGGAACTCCAACGCCTTTGCGGCTTTGTCCAGCGGCCATGTGATATGGCAGCCCCAGACCATATACAGCGGGTGCAGCTGGTAACGGATCTCCAACAACACCCCAAAATTGTTGCCCGTCCCGCCCCGGATGGCCCAGAACAGGTCGGGGTTCGTGTTTTTGTCCGCGATCACTATGCTGCCATCCCACAGCATCACGGTTACGCCCAGGACATTGTCGCAAGCCATCCCGTAGCGGCGAGAGGTAAAGCCATAACCGCCACCCATCATGAAGCCTGCGACGCAGACATCCTGACAGGCCCCGCCCGGCACATGCAGGTGATAGGAATTCAACTCAGAGTTCAGCATCTTGAACGGCGTACCCGGACCGACATAAGCCATCGGCACCTCAGGATCGACGGTGACATACCGCATTTTGCTGGTGTCCAGCACCATCTGGTTGTTGACCGAATACCCCGCCGTGCTGTGGCGACCAGACCGTGCCACAACCCACAAGTCGTGCTCACGTGCGAAAGCAAGACTGGCGCGCACATCCTGAATGGTCTCGCAATAGACGATGATCTCAGGGTAATCCTGAAAGGCCGGATTCCAAACCTGCCGGTCATTGTTGTAGTCGGGGTCGGTGGGCAGAGTGACCGTTCCGATCAGTTTCTTTTCAAACGCGCGTATCTGCTCGGGCGTGATCGAGTGATATTGCTGCAGCGCCAGATCAGTGCGGCTTTGCGCCACAATATCCTTGGCCAGAAGCGTTTTGCTGATCTTCTTCATAGGGTCTCCTCACACCAAATGAATTGGTAGCGTGGAAACGCATATCCCCACGCCACAACTATGAATTTTCGGTATCATCCCATATCTGCCGCTGTCCAAGCTGGCAGCAATGGCCCCTGTCGGTCAAGTGGTCGTTTTCAATAACCCTCGTGCCTCTTCCAGATCCGCCAGATAAGCGTTCGATTCGAAATGAGACAAAGCGGTGTTAAGTGCATCGCCCGCAGGCTTTCCATGGTCGAGCCGCCAACGTGTCAGCGCAACCGCTGCACGCAGTTCGTACAAGTGTGCCCCTTGCCGTCGCGCCGTTTCGATCGACCGCAACAGCAAAGGCTCTGGGCCGCCCCCGGTGCCGGCAACAAAACTGGCTTCGATTCGCAGCTGTTCAGCTTCGGCCCATTTCTCTTCGGTTTCAGCCAGCATTTGCGCCGCGTGCGACAATGTCTGCTTAGCCGCTTTATGATCACCCGCGTTTATAAGAAGCTCGGCAATCAGAGAGGGGAAGAAACATTTGTAGTTCCCGGCCCCGACTGCCCACCAGTCCTCTGATGCTTGGCGCAGATCATCGATATGCGCAATATCCGAGGATTCGGTCGCGTTGGCCCAGCTTTTCCACAATCGCGCGATGGTGGCCATGAATGGCAGCGAATGCTCTTCAGCAACTTTGGACAACGCTTCGACATCCTGCTGCAAAGCGGGTATGTCGCGTGCGAGAAGATGAACCTTGCACATATAGACCAAAATCTGCGCTACACTGTGGGCGTGCTTTAATTCCTTCGCCCAGCCCAAAGCCGTGCGTTGAATCTGCAAGGCTTCTTGGTGCCGCCCCATGAGGCAATAACACGTACCCAGGAACGCCGAAGTAATGGCGGCATGATCAGTCCCATAGACATAAGCCAACTGACTGTGTTGATCAAAATCATATAGCGACCAGGCCTGTTCGAGATGGGTTTTTGCCTTAGGCAGATTACCTAAATGCAACTGCACAGCACCCATCGCGCGATGGCCCACCATTCGGTGTTCAGTCCTGCCGCTTTCCGCCGCCAGATCAAGAATTTGCGCCGATACATCTTGCGCCAACCGATATTCGGCCCGCACCAGATGGAAGGCATACAGCCCGTTGAGAACCGGAAACAGCCTTTCGGTCTCATCCGCTCGATGGCAGAGGTCTCGCAACCGCCCATACGCTTCGCCTGTGGCATCCCCTGAGATACCGCTGGTTGACCGCAGCACTCCGGCGCGCAGGATTTGAATATCAATCTCTTGCAGATCTCGATCTTTGCTTTTGGGAAGATCTGCCAGTTGATCCAGTGCTTTTGACAGATGCGTCAACGCTTCGGTTTGGGCCGAACGTTCAATCGCCCGCCGCCCGGCGCTTTGCCAATGCGTCACCGCCTCATCCGCACGGTGCGCTAACGTGTAGTGCTGCGCCAGTAGCTCGGGTTGAGTCTGGGCAAGCTGTGGCTTGTTTTCAAGCAGCGCACCTGCCGCCCGGTCGTGCAGCACCTGCCGTTCCGTGCGCAGCAAGCTGTCATAAGCCATGTCACGTATTAAGGCGTGGCGGAAGATGAACTCATCTTCTGCCTCATCCGGGGCCTGCAAAATGATACCGGCAGAGAAAAGCTGTTCCAGCCCAGCCTCCAAGACCGTCGGTGACAAAATTGAGACCGAGGCCAGCAACGCGATTGAAAACTGTCGACCAAAGACAGCACCAGTTTGTGCAACCTCTTTAGCGGTTCCCAGCCTGTCCAAGCGCTCCATTAAAGAATCCTTGAGCGTATTCGGCACCGAAAGCGCTGGCAACGGACCGCGCAAGGCATATCCCTGGTCGGTCAGTCTCAGTTGTCCGGATTCCAACAAGCCGCGCGTTACTTCCTGAACAAAAAGCGGAATGCCATCGGTTTTGGCCGCGATCAGATCGCAGACTTCGGCTGGAATAGAATTTCCTCCTGCCACCTCCGCCACGATCTCGGCAATGTCCCGGTTTTCCAGACGCTTCAGCGGCAAGTGCAACGTATTGTTATGATGCCCCCAACTTGGATCAAATCCGGGGCGAGCGGTAATAACAATCAAAACCGGCAAATCTCGAATGCGCTCGATCACCCGGTCGGTCAGCGACAATGTGGTCGGATCGACCCAATGGGCATCCTCAAACAACAGTAAGACAGGTTTCTCACGGGCCAACGCTGCTAGTTGCTCGGTCACCGCATCGAGCGTCTGTTCAAGTTTTGTCTGTGGCGGCAAATCAAGCGGACCTAGTGAAGCGTCCGCTTCGACACTCAACAAATCGGCGATCAGGCGCATATGCTCGCGCGGATGATGTCGCAGGAGGTACGAGAGTTTCCCGAGCTTCTCGTCGTCGCTGTCGGTTGGCGTGAACCCCGCCGCGCGCTCCAAATGCTGAATGATCGGATAAAGCGCCGAGTTGGCGTGAAATGGTGAGCACTGAAAGTTGAGCCGAAGTGCGCCTTGATCCTCCAGCTCTTGGCTTAACCCTTCGATCAAACGTGATTTGCCAATTCCGGCCTCACCAGAAACCAACACAGACTGACCGGCACCCTGACAGGCCTCTTGCCACTTTTCGATCAGTTTACGAAACTCGACCTGTCGCCCGACAAGTCTCCCGGCCCCGGCATCCGGCATAATGTCAAATCTACGCTCGATCCGAGCCTGACCTGTAACTGTCCAGGCCTGGACCTGCTCCGAAAATCCTTTCAGTGCGAATGAGCCCCGATCCTCCAACTCAAATGCATTGCCAATCAATCGTCGGGTCGAAGGGCTGATGATCAGGGTATTTGGCTCGGCCAACGCCTGCAATCGAGCGGCCAGATTGGGCGTGCGCCCCATAACCACGTCATGTTCTTTCAGCCCTTCGCCGTGTATCTCGCCCACAACTACAAGACCCGTCGACACCCCGATCCGCGCGCTCAGTTTTTCCTGACCTTCGATGCGGGCCAGCTCGCCCAGAATATCCAATCCGGCATGAACAGCCCGTGACGCTGCATCTTCAAGCGCATGAGGATAACCGAAATAGATCATCGCCCCATCGCCCATGAAGCTTGCAACATGGCCACCAAACCGAGCTACTGAGGTTGAACAGATTTCTTTGAACCGTCGCAGCAGCTCACCCAGATCTTCCGGGTCCAGACGTTCTGACAGGGCAGTCGATCCAACGAGGTCAACAAACATGACAGTCAGTTGCCGTCGCTCAGCCACAATCTTCCCATGGCCATGAATAGGTGCCGGATTCGCCTCGCGCGCCTGACCCAAAGCTGCCGTCAGTCGGCGCCTCGGACCCAACGGTAGCCCCATATCTATCAGGTCGTGTTCAGAGAGATGTACAAGATCAGCCAGAGAGACCTCGTTGGCAGCAAACACAGGGGCGTATTTGGTCAGCCCGAGCCCTTCAAGAAATACGTCGATCTCTGCCATTATCCCCATTTGCCCCAGATTGGCTCCGGGCTCCCCTACCCGGTCAGGCTTATTGCCAGCAGCACAAAAGTCGAGCGACCTTAGCACGTTAGGCGGACAACCCTGATGGCCTCTCCGCAAGCCTAGTTCAAGCTTTTTCTTTCTTGTCCTAAACGTCAAGAGAATTGAGACTGACGTACGCGCCAAATGCACGCGTCTGCCCCAGCGAAATCATCGATTTGAGAGAGTGGCAGGGGCAGCAGGGTTCGAACCCGCGACCTACGGTTTTGGAGACCGTCGCTCTACCAACTGAGCTATACCCCTAGGCTGGGCCATCAGATATGCCAGAGGCGCAGCGGACTCAAGAGGATTTTTGAGTTTTTGCCTCCGACAAAAAAGTTGCACCCCGCGCACAGTTCTTTAAGACAAGGTTCGGCTAGCAAAAGGAGCGCAGCCTTGAGCATCCGCAAGAAAATCGCCGACAGCGAAGCCGTTCTGAACTGGGTCGCGCGGCGAATTGCCAGCTATATCAGGATGGTCAATCGCAACACAAACTGGCGGCGCATAGGATACGAAGAACTAGATCAACTGGCCGAACAGGGCGAACCCGTCATCGTGGTTCTCTGGCACCAGCGTCTGGCTCAGTCGCCTTACTTCTTTCCCTTGGACAAGGGCCGCATCTGCTCGATCACCTCTGCTGCCCGCGCAGGCAGTATGGTGGGCCGTGTGCAGAAATTGTTTGGTATGGACACGATCGCGATGTCCAGCCGCAAACGCCACGTCGCCTTGTCCCGCGAGGTGCTCGGAAAAATGAAACAGGGCATCTCAATCGGAATCGCCGCCGATGGCCCCCGAGGTCCTGAACGGGTGTCTTCAACCGTACCGCTGGTGTGGGCGCGCACGTCGGGCAAACGTGTCTTTGGGATCACCTATTCCGCCAGGCACGGGCGCGAAGCAGGAACCTGGGATCATCTTCTGATGCCCCGCCCCTGGCGCAACGAAGGCGTGTTCCTGTGCCGCGAGTGGACCGACCCAGTTCCGCGAAAGGCAACCGAAGAACAAATAGAAACACTGCGGTTAAGTCTCGAGCAGCATATGAACGACATCACTGCCGAGGCCGACCGCATGATGGGGCGGAAGCCTTGGACTAAAGGTGCTTGATAGCTCTCCAACGCAAAAATGCCCGACTGGATCCGCCCGCACCCGATTATTCCTAATACATGCGGATCATGATTTGTATCTGGCACTGACCCGTTGTGCGCTTTCTGATACGTCAGCAAGCTTGATGTCGAACCGTTTTCGCTCACGACAAAAATCACTGACATTGCAATCAACTTCGTGATCATTTCCGCCTAGAACCGCGTCTCGCATATCCTCCAGATCCTTGCTGTGAAGGATTTGAGTTCCATAGTTGATGAATTCAAAACTAAACATGATTTCCCCCTGATCTCAGCGGTTCGCCGCTTCCGCGTTCCACGTCACTCGCTGCATTTCACAGGTGGGTTTTTAGTCTTTGATTGGGGTGAACGTCTGATTAAGAAAAGCCCCATTCGTGTTTCTTTTAATCTCGGCATTGTGGGCCTAAAATTATTTGATGAAGAATCTCCTCATCATCCCCGATGTATTCGAGGAGTTTGGTGTATCTTCAATGATCCAGAGTCCTTCTTCAGAACATATGTTCACGCCAAACTCGATCACCCCTAATTCAATTTCGCTGAAACCCACTCAATAGAATTCTGTTTGCCAAGCAAGGCATCTTGTGACCAAGAACAACCATACCAAATCTAATACAACGAGAATGCCCATGATTGAACGCATTGATACCGGCGAACGGTCCTCGAAAATCGTGAAGCACAACGGCGTGGCCTATCTGACTGGACAAGTCGCCGAGGGTGAGACGATTCAGGAGCAGGTTCAGATTTGCCTCAACAAAATAGATGCCCTGCTCGTACGGGCGGGATCGTCACGAGAAAAAATGCTGCGCGTCACGATATGGCTGGCTGATATGAAGGATTTCGCTGGTTTGAACGAGGTTTGGAACGCTTGGGTTCCAACAGGCCACGCCCCTGCACGCGCTTGTGGTGAAGCCAAACTGGCCCGCCCAGAACTGAAAGTAGAATTCATCGTGGACGCTGCCTGCGACTAAGTTCGCTGCAATCAAAAGGGGCCGCCCTTGTTCTTGGGTGGCCTTCTAAGTTTCGACGATGTGCCGGACTTGAGCCCGACCTACACCCATGACCCGATGATTTCCAAAACAGCGTCGGTGCCGAGAATGCGGTCACCTTTTTTCTTTAGTCAGGAATTTGGTCGCGGCTTTGGAATTGGTGTGGAGAGATTTACGTGCGAGAGCGCTTTCGCATCAGAGACAACGCCTTTGGCCGAATAATACCGAATGAGATCGCCGTAGCTTTCGAATTCTGAACCGCTGGATTGAAAGACGTGATCCGCCAGATGCATCCTCCCCCGCACACGCAAGCGTCTGGGACGATGGTGGTGCAGCAACCGAGTACCCTCATCAGGTAGATCCGGGGTGTCGTTCCAGATTCGACTAACTGAATTCAACGCGTCCTGACCATAACGGGCAATTGCTACTGGCAATGAAATCTGATCGAGCCAGGGTCTGCGTCCCCTCAATCCTGTCATCTTATCAATCTGTTGTGCAGTATCCAACCAAAAGTCACCGAATGAACCAGTTGGAAACAGTACCATCCCGGCATTGAAGAATGGATGTGAAACCTGTCCTAGTAGCAACTGAACCTTTGCTTCAGGTTTGGGCAGTCAAAATAACGCATAGACCTGACGCCAAACACGCGGGCGGTTTGTCCAAGCATTTCGCGTTTCCGGCTGCAACTCATCAATTCGATCAGACCGGCAATGTGCGTGCAGCGAATGATAGTCTTCGCAGAAAAGCTTGAGGGAATTGACTAACAAATGAGCCTGGACCTCAAGAGGTCCAGGCTCGACATTAAAGAAAACCGCAATTTTTTTGTGGTTTTCTCAGGCATTAACAGCCTTACTCGATGATTTTCGACACGACGCCGGCGCCGACGGTGCGGCCGCCTTCACGGATGGCGAAACGCAGGCCGTCTTCCATCGCGATCGGGGCGATCAGCTCGACGGTGAAACCGACGTTGTCGCCAGGCATAACCATCTCGGTGCCAGCCGCCAGGGTCACGGTGCCGGTCACGTCAGTGGTCCGGAAGTAGAACTGCGGGCGGTAGTTCGCGAAGAACGGGGTGTGACGACCGCCTTCTTCCTTGGTCAGGATGTAGGCTTCGGCTTCGAACTTGGTGTGCGGTGTAACCGAACCCGGCTTACACAGAACCTGGCCACGCTCAACGCCGTCACGGTCGATACCGCGCAGCAGAGCGCCGATGTTGTCGCCCGCTTCACCGCGATCCAGCAGCTTGCGGAACATTTCAACACCAGTACAGGTGGTTTTCTGAGTGTCACGGATGCCGACGATTTCGATCTCGTCGCCAACGTTGATCACGCCACGCTCAACACGACCGGTCACAACAGTACCACGGCCCGAGATCGAGAACACGTCTTCGACCGGCATCAGGAACGGCTTGTCAACTTCACGCTCAGGGGTGTCGATGTAGTCATCAACAGCCGCCATCAGTTCTTTGATCTTCTCTTCGCCGATTTCCGGGTTGTTGCCTTCCATTGCGGCCAGAGCCGAACCTGCGATGATCGGAATATCGTCGCCGGGGTATTCATAGCTGGACAGCAGTTCGCGAACTTCCATCTCAACCAGTTCCAGCAGCTCTTCGTCGTCAACCTGGTCAACTTTGTTCATGAACACGACCATCTTCGGGATGCCAACCTGGCGGCCCAGCAGGATGTGCTCGCGGGTCTGCGGCATCGGGCCGTCAGCTGCGTTCACAACCAGGATCGCGCCGTCCATCTGCGCCGCACCGGTGATCATGTTCTTGACGTAGTCGGCGTGGCCGGGGCAGTCGACGTGCGCGTAGTGGCGGTTGTCGGTTTCGTATTCCACGTGCGCGGTCGAGATGGTGATGCCACGTGCTTTTTCTTCCGGCGCGCCGTCAATCTGGTCATACGCTTTGAAGTCACCGAAATACTTGGTGATTGCTGCGGTCAGCGTGGTCTTGCCGTGGTCAACGTGGCCAATCGTACCAATGTTGACGTGCGGCTTATTACGCTCAAACTTTTCCTTTGCCATTCCTCAGGCGCCCTTTTGCAATTTTGGGGGACCCGTGGTCCCGCGGTTACATCTGCGCGCGCGAGATATTTGGTTCAGGGGGGAAAATCAAGCACATCCTGATGGAAAAGCCGCTCAGGACGCCGGATTTTGCGTCACAACCTCGGTCTCCAGCGGCTGGATAAGGTCGGGGCGGCGATCAAACCAGCCATTGTCTTTATGTTCTTCGGCCAGCCACTCTTCGACCCGGTCGGCAACCTTCAGGGAAAGCCCGCTCATTTGCTCTTCTTTTGTGCGTTCGTGACCGGACCCTTTGAGGGCACTACCTCCGGTCGTGTCTTCCAAAACCTGAAACTGCTTGCCTTTGGCCAGAAACTCTTTGTTTTTTACGTCATACACATTCACCAGAACGATAGCCGTGCTCTTGGGGTTGTAGATCACCGGGATACCGGGCGGGGCAAGCATGTAGCCTTCAAGGCTGATGCCAATGTCGTATTCCTGAGCGCCTTCGTAGCGGCCCAATCGAATATCTACTGCATTCTGAATTGCAGCAGTCCATTCATCGGGTGTTGCATCCCGCGAAACCGGCCCCTGCACCGCTTTGTCGGCAAAGGCATAGTTAACGCGCATTTTGAATTCACCCAGCGACTCGGGCTCCTCGTAAACTTGTGTCTGGGTGCAGGCGCCCATCAGGGCCAACCCGGTGATCAGTGTCAGGATGCGCAGCATGTCTCTCGTCTCGATAGGCCTGTTTTTATTGGATGTAGCGCACCGATACCGCTTGTGCCAAGCGGTATCGGCAGAAATTCACCAAACTGTTAGTCTGGTCACGAGAATTTATAGTCGCGCGGGAAGCCGTAGGGCGCTTTTTTCCCAACGCCTGCGCGCTTAGCCAGCCATTGGGACATATCCGCCTCATGCCGGGTCTTGTCGCCACCCATGGACCATTTTAAGCCGTTGTCCCAGTTGAAAGTCGTCACGTCGGACAAGCCGCCGTCCAGTTCCAGGGTCCCCTGTCGCCCACGGGCCATATTGTACTTTTGCAGGCGCACACCTTTGCCCCGGGTCATCTCGGGCAGTTCTTCCGTCGGGAACACCAGGAACTTGCCGTTCTGAGACACCACGGCGACGTGATCGCCAGCGACCGGCTTACAGATCATGGCGGTTTCGTCGCCTTTGACGTTTAGCACCTGTTTGCCGTTACGTGTCTGCGCCAGCACATCATCTTCGGGCACCATAAAGCCGTTACCCGCATCCGAGGCCACCAGCAGTTTGCGCCCCGGCTTGTGGATCAGGATGTCGATGATTTGCGCCTCGTTAGGCAGGTCGACCATCAATCGCAGGGGTTCGCCCATGCCCCGCCCGCCGGGCAGGTTGGCAGCGCTGACAGTGTAGAAACGGCCGTTAGAGGCAAAGACCAACAACCGGTCCGTCGTTTCCGCGTGGAAGATGAACCGCGGGCCGTCACCGTCCTTGAATTTCAATTCGCGCTTCAGATCGATGTGACCGGTCATGGCGCGTATCCAGCCCATCTGCGAACAGACGACCGTGATCGGTTCCTTGTCGATCATCGCCTCAAGCGGCACCTCTTCAACCTGCCCGGCCTCAGCAAATTGCGTTCGACGCGCACCGCCTTCATAGTCTTTGCCAAAGGTCTTCTTGGTCTCTTTGAGCTGCTCGGCGATCTTGGCCCATTGCAAGGCGGGATCGGCAAGCAAGTCTTCGAGGCTGGCGCGTTCCAACATCAGCTCATCGCGTTCGCGGACCAACTCCATCTCTTCCAAACGGCGCAAGCTGCGCAAGCGCATGTTGAGGATTGCGTCGACCTGAACTTCGGACAACTCGCCCTCGCCCGGTTTGGGCGAGACATAATCGGTCTCATCAGTCGCGCGAACATGATCAATGCCCCAATCTTCGCGCATCAGCGCGGCCTTGGGGTCGTCGTCGTAACGAATGATGTCGATCACGCGGTCTAGGTTCAGGAAGGCGACAATAAAGCCTTCCAACACTTCCAAACGGTGGTCGATCTTGCCCAGACGGTGACGTGACCGGCGCAGCAGCACCTCTTGCCGGTGATCGAGGAATGCGCGCAGCACTTCCTTCATCGAGCAGACCTTAGGCGTAACGCCGTCGATCAGCACGTTCATGTTCAGGCTGAACCGCACCTCTAGATCCGAGTTGCGATAGAGCATGCCCATCAGCACCTCGGGGTCCACATTCTTGGAACGTGGTTCGATGATCAGACGGATGTCATCGGCGGATTCGTCACGAACATCGGCGAGGATCGGGATTTTCTTGGTCTGGATCAGCTCGGCGATCTTTTCGATCAGTTTGGACTTCTGAACCTGATACGGGATCTCGGTGACAACGATCTGCCACTGACCGCGGCCCAGATCTTCGACTTCGAACTTACAACGAAGACGGAAGGACCCGCGCCCGGTGCGATAGGCCTGCGCGATGTTCTCGGGAGGCTCGACGATGACACCACCAGTCGGGAAATCCGGACCGGGGACGTAATTCAACAACGTGTCGTCGCGCGCATCCGGTGTTTTGATCAGATGCAGACAGGCGTCGCACAACTCCGAGATATTATGCGGCGGGATATTCGTCGCCATCCCAACCGCGATACCGCTTGCGCCATTGGCCAGCAAGTTCGGGAACTGCGCGGGCAACACGACCGGCTCGGTCAGCGTGCCATCATAGTTGTCGCGGAAATCAACAGCGTCCTCGTTCAGACCCTCAAGTAATGCCTCCGCGACTATGGTCATCCGCGCCTCGGTGTATCGCGAGGCCGCCGGATTATCGCCGTCGATATTGCCGAAATTCCCCTGCCCGTCGACCAGCGGATAACGGACGTTGAAATCCTGCGCCAAACGCGCCATCGCGTCGTAAATCGCAGCATCCCCGTGTGGGTGATAGTTACCCATCACGTCGCCCGAGATTTTCGCAGACTTACGGAAACCACCCGTCGCGCTGAGTCTCAGCTCGCGCATCGCGTAGAGGATTCGCCGGTGAACCGGCTTCAGACCATCGCGCGCATCCGGCAAAGCGCGGTGCATGATAGTGGACAGCGCATAGGTCAGATAGCGCTCACCAATTGCGCGGCGCAGCGGCTCGGCTACCTCGCCCCCGTTGTCAGGGGCCTCCATATTGGGGTCGTCAATCGTATCGTTCATACATGATGTGATACGACGCAAGCGCGCGCGGGTAAAGCAATCGGCGCATATTTTGCTGGGGACAAGTCGCGCTTTTTGCAACAGGGGGAGACAAGTCCCGGATTTCCCCCATCTTTCGACTCAAACCCGGTTCTATGGTATGCTTTCGAATATTAAGATTGCTGCCTTCATATTGATGTTACGATTGCCAGGGGGTGCGCTATGACGCGCGTTATTGTTATCACTTTCGCCATGCTCGGTTGGAGCTTCTACGTCATGAGTGGAGGCCCTGATTTCGAGCCGCGCGGGACACGGGCCGAACAACCTGTGCCTATTGCCTCGGCCCCTGAGCCCAAACCCACTTCTGCGCCAACGCCGCCTGCGGAAGAACTTGTGACCAATGTCGCAACCCGCCCTGTTGCCGCGCGAGCCGAACCTGAACCCTTGGCCGAGGAGGGTACAGCTGTTGTTCTTTCACAAGTCGCGGCCAATACATTGCCTCGGTTTTCCGCATTTGACGGAGATGGTGCCAGCTTCACGCTCGCTTCGCTTGAGGACGGTGCCGCCGGGCTGGTGCAGGTTGAAACCGAGGTTCAGGACGATATCACGCCTACCTCTCAGATTATCGAACCCGAAAAGGACATTCGGGAGATATCAGGCACACGCGTAAACATGCGCGACGGGCCTGGTACGATCTACCCCATCATAGCAAAGGCAAATATTGGCCAACGGGTTGAAGTGCTAAGCGATTCAGGCACGGGATGGCTGCGGCTGAGACTGCTTCCCGGGCAAAGTGTGGGTTGGATTTCTGCATCACTGGTTCGGAAGCCAACAAACTGACGCAACTGTGTCATTGTCCTGACCTGAAGCTCGCAATACCAAGGGGGCGAGGTTCAGTTTCGGAAGTGACATGCAAAAGACCATTCTTATTACTGGGTGCTCTTCGGGCATCGGACTGGATGCGGCGCACGGCATGCGCGCACGTGGCTGGCGTGTCTTTGCATCCTGTCGGCAGCAGCGCGACTGTGATCGGTTGCGGGCGCAAGGTTTCGACAGCCCGCTGATCGACTATACCGACACCGACAGCATAACATCCGGTCTGAACCAGGTGCTTGAAACAACCGGTGGCACCCTGGATGCACTGTTCAATAATGGCGCGCACGGCCTTCCCGGAGCAGTCGAAGATGTCCCGATCGAAGGTATGCGCCTGATTTTCGAGACCAACGTATTCGGCTGGCACGAGTTGACCCGACAGGTGATTCCGGTGATGCGGGCACAGGGCCATGGACGGATCGTGCAGAATTCATCGGTACTGGGGTTGGTCGCGTTTCCATGGCGTGGCGCATATGTTGCCACCAAATATGCCATAGAAGGCCTGACCGACACTTTACGGCTGGAGCTTCGGGATACTGATATCAAGGTCATCCTGATCGAACCGGGTCCGGTGACCTCGAAAATCCGAGTGAACTCAATCCCGGTGTTCGAACGCTTCATAGATTGGAAAAACTCCGCCCTGCGCCAGAAGTACGAGGATTCGTTGCTGAAACGCCTCTACGAATCATCTGGAAACGACAGGTTCGAACTGCCTGCTTCTGCCGTTACGGCCAAACTGGCTCATGCAGTCGAATCCAAACGCCCACGCGCACGCTACTATGTGACGACGCCGACTTACATCGCTGGATATTTGCGCCGCATCCTGCCGACCCGAACCATCGACCGCATTCTCTCGGACATCTGAGGCGAAATTACCCGTTCGCTTTTGCCTCTATCAACGCTAGGTGAGGGTTCATCGCGAGAACAAACAAGGATGGTGATCTTATGGACCTGTTGATGGTCGTATTACTTCTGGCCATGGCGGCGGTGGTCGCCGTGCTGGTGATGGGAATTGCCAACTTTGGAAAACCCGGCAAAGACGCAGCCATGAAAAGCAACAAGATGATGCGCCTGCGCATCCTGTTTCAGTTCATTGCAGTGGTGCTAATCGTGCTCTACGTCTACCTGCGCGGACAGGGAGTTTAAGGCATGGTTGTTCTCAACAAGATTTACACACGCACAGGCGATGACGGCAAAACCGCCTTGGGCAATGGTGAGCGCGTCGCGAAATACTCCGGGCGTGTCGCGGCCTATGGCACAGTGGACGAATTGAATTCCTTTGTCGGCGTCGCCCGAACCGAAGCTGAAGGAGAGGTCGAAGCCGCCCTGTCCCGCATCCAGAACGACCTGTTTGATCTGGGGGCTGATTTCTGCCGCCCCGATATGGACAAGGATGCCGAAGCCGACTACCCGCCTCTCCGCATCGTCCCCGCCCAGATTGATCGGCTGGAGGCAGAGATCGACGCGATGAACGAAACGCTCGAGCCGCTGCGCAGCTTCATCCTGCCGGGCGGTTCACGTCTAGCGGCGCATCTGCATGTCTGTCGGACGGTCTCGCGTCGGGCAGAGCGTCTGGCGGTTGAGCTGACAAATATGGAACCGGTCAATGAAACGGCGGTGAAATATCTCAACCGTCTTAGCGACTGGTTCTTTGTCGCCGCGCGCTGCGCCAATAATGGCGGACGCAATGATGTGCTCTGGGTTCCGGGTGCGAACCGCTGATCGCGAGCGTCATGGAGAAATAAAAATTCGTTTCTTGTCGAAAAAATGACAAAACGCGACGTCTCGAAAGCATGACGTGACGATTTTGCTCTGTTGCAGCGCATCACGACCCGCTATCTAAACCGCGAGAGCATTGGTGGAGTCGCTGCGCGGCTTGCCGTTTTTGTAAGGAGCATACGCAAAAATGAAGGTACTTGTGCCTGTCAAGCGCGTGATCGACTACAACGTGAAAGTTCGTGTTAAGGCGGACGGGAGCGGAGTTGATCTCGCCAATGTAAAAATGTCGATGAACCCCTTCGACGAAATCGCAGTGGAAGAGGCAATTCGCCTAAAAGAAGCGGGCAAGGCTGACGAAGTTGTTGCCGTTTCAATCGGTGTGAAACAGTCGCAGGAAACTCTGCGGACCGCCTTGGCCATGGGTGCAGACCGTGCGATCCTGGTTGTTGCAGCTGATGACGTACACACCGACATCGAGCCTCTGGCCGTGGCGAAAATACTCGCCAAAGTGGTCGAGGAAGAGCAGCCGGGCATCGTTCTGGCGGGCAAGCAGGCGATCGACAACGACATGAACGCCACCGGCCAAATGCTGTCGGCCCTGCTGGGCTGGTCGCAAGGCACTTTCGCATCCGAGCTGGATATCGAAGGCGACAGCGCCAAGATCACCCGCGAAGTGGATGGTGGTCTGCAGACTATCAGCGTCAAGATGCCAACCATCGTCACCGTTGACCTGCGTCTGAACGAGCCGCGCTATGCGTCGCTGCCGAACATCATGAAGGCGAAGAAAAAGCCGCTGGATGAGAAAACCGCCGCCGACTACGGCGTCGATGTCACTCCGCGTCTTGAAATCGTCAAAACCGACGAGCCGCCGGCGCGCGCCGCTGGTATCGTCGTGGGCTCGGTCGACGAACTGGTTGAGAAACTCAAAGAAGCGGGGGCTGTGTAATGGCTGTACTTCTGCTTGCCGAAGTCAACAACGGCGAACTGAGCTTTGACGCGACCGCCAAAACCGTCGCAGCCACCAAGTCGCTGGGCGAAATCACCGTTCTGGCCGCAGGTGGCTCGGCCGCTGCCGCTGGTGAGGCTGCTGCCAAGATCGATGGTGTGTCCAAGGTTCTGGTCGCCGAGAATGCCTCGCTGGGCCACCGCCTCGCGGAATCAACCGCAGCGCTGATCGTGTCGCTGGCTGATGGCTATGAGCACATCGTTGCACCTGCCACCACCGATGCCAAAAACGTCATGCCGCGCGTTGCTGCGCTGCTGGACGTGATGGTGATCTCGGATGCCTCTGGTGTGGTTGACGGTTCGACTTTCGAGCGCCCGATCTACGCAGGCAACGCGATCCAGACCGTGAAATCGAACGACGCCAAGAAAGTTGTCACCATCCGTACCGCGTCTTTCGACGCGGCTGGCGAAGGTGGATCTGCGGCAGTTGAGACCATCTCGGTTGGTGATAACCCCGGCCTGTCCGAATGGGTTGAGGATAAGGTTGCTGAAAGCGACCGTCCGGAACTGACCTCGGCAGGCGTCGTAGTTTCGGGCGGCCGTGGTGTTGGCTCGGAAGAAGATTTCAAGCTGATCGAGGCGCTAGCGGACAAGCTGGGCGCTGCTGTTGGCGCGTCGCGCGCAGCAGTCGACTCGGGCTATGCGCCGAACGACTGGCAGGTGGGTCAAACCGGTAAGGTTGTTGCTCCCGATCTTTACGTCGCCGTCGGTATTTCTGGTGCGATTCAGCACCTGGCTGGCATGAAGGACTCCAAGGTCATTGTTGCGATCAACAAGGACGAAGAGGCGCCAATCTTCCAGGTCGCCGATTTCGGACTGGTTGCCGACCTGTTCCAGGCCGTGCCAGAGCTGACCGAGAAACTCGGCTGATACCAGGCGAGGATTTTCTTCAAAATTTATATGAGGCCCGCCATTGGCGGGCCTTTTCTCTAAATACCCAAGTCTCTGATCGCACGGGTCAAAGCGTCTGCGATTCTGCGATGTGTGGCAGGGCCGATCATATGTTCAGCAATTGGCTGCTGCAGAGTGCCAAGTAACATATCCTCAAGCTCATCAGATGCGCCTGATACCTGCACATGCAGAGTAATGAGGCCAGCGCTTTGAGGCACCAACGCTTCGACACTTGATATATCCAACGCGACGGGATCATCCGATACCGAGCCCAGCGCGTGATGATCTGCTCTCAATTCGAGCAACATAACCGGAGGCTTAACTTTGCGCAGAAAAGTACCGAGCCTTTCAACCCAACCTTTGCGCAGCTCTTGCTCAACCATCTCAAAGCGCGCATCTGTATGCGCCTTCAAACGGCTCAACAGATGACGAACAAAGTGGACATTGGTGAAGTCCATCTCGGGATACAACCCCACCAATTCCGACGTTGGTGCAACGAAACGGTCATTACGACGAGGATGAACTCGATAGAACCGGTTGGTCTGGCCCAGCAAACCAGGCAACTGCAAAACACAAAGCTCTGACCGGTTCGCGAGTTCGAGCAGCCCGGCATCTCGTGTCAACGAATCGAGGCCACAAAACAGACTACCAAAGTTGAGACACCGGCGCTGTAGGCGGTGCTCGAGTATTGAGGGATACGGTGCCTCAACAAAACGACCAAATGTCTCCTCGCCCCCGAAGCACGCCACGTAAGGCCTCTCCAAAGCTCTTTGCGGACCTCTATATCGCAATTTCGAGGTCCCATAGGTGCACGTTGTTTCAACGGAACCATCCGCGTTGATTGATTGATAGCTCATCACACTCACCCAAATTTTCACCCAGTTGCCATTTTGCCGCCGCAAGTCTTGCGAAAATCCTAATGCGCGCATTTGAAGCGAATTTGATCGGGCCGATCCCCTTGCCGCCCGCGCCGAAGTGCCGATAATGTCGCCCGTATCCTGCGAACAAGGACATCAGAATATGGACGTAAAATCAGTCGGAGTGATCGGCGCTGGACAAATGGGCAACGGGATCGCTCATGTGATGGCGCTGGCAGAGTATGATGTTCTTCTGAACGATATCAGCCAGGATGCCTTAGATGGTGCAATCTCGACAATCGAAACTAATCTGGTGCGGCAAGCGTCGCGCGGCAAGATATCAGACGGGGCGGTAAAAGCCGCCTTGGGGCGGATCACCACGACCCTAAACCTACCGGATCTGGGGCAGACCGACCTTGTGATCGAAGCTGCAACCGAGCGGGAAACGGTGAAGCAGGCGATCTTTGAGGATCTGCTGCCTCATTTGCAACCTCACACAATACTGACCTCGAATACATCTTCGATTTCCATCACCCGGTTGGCCAGCCGTACGGATCGGCCTGAACGCTTCATGGGGTTTCATTTCATGAACCCGGTGCCAGTGATGCAATTGGTCGAATTGATCCGGGGTATTGCCACGGATGAGGCAACGTTCAACGCCTGCAAGGCTGTTGTGGACCGATTGGGAAAGACCTCAGCCAGCGCCGAGGATTTTCCGGCCTTTATCGTCAATCGGATCCTGATGCCGATGATCAATGAGGCGGTCTACACGCTTTATGAAGGCGTCGGCAGCGTTCAGTCCATCGACCAATCCATGAAGCTGGGCGCCAATCACCCTATGGGGCCGTTGGAGCTGGCGGATTTCATTGGCCTAGATACGTGTCTTGCGATCATGAATGTGCTGCACGATGGTCTGGCTGATACCAAGTATCGTCCATGCCCGCTGCTGACGAAATATGTCGAGGCTGGTTGGCTGGGGCGCAAGACCGAACGA
This sequence comes from Ruegeria sp. AP7, assembly GCF_056539905.1. Lineage (NCBI taxonomy): Bacteria > Pseudomonadati > Pseudomonadota > Alphaproteobacteria > Rhodobacterales > Roseobacteraceae > Ruegeria > Ruegeria sp. AP7. The sequence goes on from NZ_JBQFVT010000002.1 coordinate 106,446, forward strand.
GGGTTCTACGATTACCGCGGTGAAGTTCCGGTTCCGACGCGATAGTGCATAAGAGGGCCAGCCCTCTCTTGAGCCCGCGGCTCAATTCACTCCCGAGATTTTTATGGCCAGATGAAGAGACGGATCAGTGTTTGCCCAGAGCAAGCGTGTGATCGCGGAGCCAAGCCATGAAACCACGTGGGTCGCGTTCCAAAAGCGCCATATCTTCATCTGAAACCGGGTCGCCTATAACCGGAGACTGCGGCTTGTTGCAGGAGCGGACAATTTCGTGCAGCAAAAGACCTTGGCGAAGTATAGGCGAAAGCCGATTGGCGATCTGGTACCAACGCGAGTTGCTGCCGGGGAAGAAGATCGGCACCACTTTTGCGCCCGAGCGGCGGATCATCTTGGCAGTAAAGACGTTCCACTCCCGCTCGATCGCAGGGCCGAACCAATCATCCGATGACATCACAACACCTGAAGGGAACAGAGCGACCACGCCGCCATCGGCCAGGTGCTTCATCGTCTTGCTGCGCATTTCAAGCATCTTGGCCTGCGCTTCGGGGTCGTGCGGAAACGGCACCGGGATCATGAACGAGGTTGCTGCCTCATCCAAACCGGTCAGAACCGAACGGGTCAGAATACGATAATCACTACGAACCTGACCTATGAGTTCGGCAAGGATCATGCCATCAACCATGCCGTGCGGGTGGTTGGCGACAACCACAACCGGACCCTCTTTTGGGATACGAGCGATCTGTTCGGCGGGGGTGGTAAGGTTGATGCCCATAATTTTGAGCGCACCGCCCCAGAATTTCTGGCCCCGGTAATGTTCGTTCTGCTTTTCGAACTTGTTGACCATACGCAGAATGGTCAGCTTGCCGGTACACCATTCGATCGCGCGAATGGCGGTGGACGTCCAGGCATCGTCAAACGAGTTGGCGTAGGTCAGCGTTCTGCGGTCGTAGATTTCACCCTGGTCGGTGTCTTGATCTGCGACTGGGCCGGTCTTTGTTTCGTGCGTGGTTTCCGCCAATTGCCTGGTCTTTCCGTCCTTGATATCGTCGCAGTTACGCTATCAGAACCCTTCGCCGAACTTGTCGTTCACCAGGGTTTCCAACGCTTCTGCCAACGCCTCAGCATCCGGGCCGGACGTCTCGACGTCAATAGTAGTTCCGCGCGACGCTGCCAACATCAAAAGGCCCATGATACTGTCACCCGAGGCAGAAAGCCCGTCGCGCGACACCTCGGCACGTGCGTCAAAGCCTTCGACCACCTCAACCAGCTTGGCTGAGGCGCGGGCATGTAGGCCTTTTTCATTTATTATTTTCAAACTCTTGGTCGTCATATGATTGTATCCGGTATCAATCCAGCGTCACATTTTGCGCATTGATGTATTTTCGACCAGCTTCCAGTGCTAAACGCACGGCTTCGGCCAGCGGCAGATGGCGACTTTTGGCCAGTTTAATGAGCATCGGTAGGTTAGCTCCGTAAAGGATTCGCCGATCCTGCGGTGCACACGCACGTAAGCTGAGATTCGAGGGGCTGCCGCCATACAGGTCGGTCACAACGACAACGCCATCGCCCATATCGACCTTGTCAGCAGCACGACATATCTCAGCTTGTTTTGCCTCGCGATCATGATCAGCTTCGATCGGGATAGCCACCAACCCGGGCTGTTTTCCAACTACATGTTGTGTGGCCGCAAGATATTCGCGCGCCAAACCGCCATGTGCAACAATTACGATCCCGATCACTTCGGCCTCACATTCAATGCGCGTCGTTCCATTTCGCGGTGCCTAATTGCCACCTGCTGGCCCCCTTCCGCAAGGGTCTTTGCAACCGCTTCGGCCACAGTGACCGAGCGATGTTGCCCTCCGGTGCACCCGAAGGCGATCGAGAGGTGCGCCTTACCTTCTTCACGGAACGCGGGAAGCAATTCGATCAACAGATCAACAACCCGATCAAAGAATGCCTCAAAGTTCGGATCTGACCGAACATAGGCTGCCACATCCGAATTTCGCCCATCGGCATCACGCAGTTCAGGCCGCCAATAGGGATTGGTCAAAAACCTGCAATCAAACACCATATCCAAACCACGCGGCAAACCCCGTTTGTACGAGAAGGATTCGATCGAAACCGCCAGATGACGCCCCCCCTTAGGGGCGAACCAGCGCTCGACTTCCTCGCGCAACTGGTGAACATTCAGCGTTCGGGTATCGATCAGCGTATCGGCAACCTCGCGAATGGGGGCCAGCAGTTCTTTTTCCTGCCGGATGCCCGTTTCCGGACTGGCATCCGCAGCGACCGGGTGGCGGCGGCGTGTTTCCGAGAACCGGCGCAGCAGCACTTCGTCGCTGCAATCCAGATAGAGAATCGTGAGGTCGACATCTTCCATCCTGCCCAGTTTGGCGGCAAGTTCGATGAACCCGATGGTCGAAAAATCACGATTGCGCGTATCGATACCCAAGGCCATTGGGCGCGTCGGCTCTGAGCTGTCCACCAGACGAACCAGCAATTCCATTGGTAAATTATCAATCGCCTCAAATCCAAGATCTTCCAGTACGTGGATCGCGGTCGAACGCCCGGCCCCTGAGGGGCCCGTAACCAATACGACGCGCGTTTGTGCTGTCATGAATTCGGCCATTCCGGGGCCACGCGCCCCATTTTCACAAGTTGAATTAGTCCTGCGGCCAAATTGGGCACCCCAGCGCCCCGAAGCAAGGGAACAGTTCGCTTCAGCACGCAAACGTCAGAAGGCTCGGGCAAACGCGCCGAAGCTGTTTGATCCAGATCCACGATATAAGCCAACGGGACGGGGCCCACGCTAGCGGCCCGTAACAACCCAATACCACGCGCCTCAATCAAACCTTTGATTGGCGCGACTGCATTTGCCACAACCTGATCGTTCTGCACAAACATATCGACCTGGTCATCTCCAACCAGCTGAGCACCCAGCGCCATCATCTGCAATGCCAACCCAGATTTTCCTGCACCCGAAGCACCAACGATCAACACCCCAGCACCTTGCACCGCCACGCAAGTGGCGTGAATGCAAGCCGTCCTTTGATCTGCGATATCCTGGAGCGGGATCGCGTTCATGGTCTAGACAGGAAGCCCGACCACAAACCGTGCGCCCAGCGGGTCCGAAGTGATATCGGCTTCGGTCGGGCGAATGTTTTCGGCCCAGATTACTCCACCATGCGCCTCGACGATCTGCTTCGAAATTGCCAAGCCGAGGCCCGAGTTGTTGCCGAAATGCTCTTCGGGGCGTTGTGAATAAAAGCGTTTGAATATCTTGGTCAGAGCCTGATCAGGGATGCCCGGGCCGGTATCTTCAACGACAACCAGCACACGATTGTCGCGACGGCGGACCCAGACGCGAATGGCGTCATTGTCTTCGCAGAAGGAAATCGCGTTGGTAATCAGATTGACAAAAACCTGTGCCAATCGCGCCTCGAGCCCGTTGACCACGATAGGCCCTGCCGGAAAATCAGTGATGTAGTCGATCCCCTTCGAACGGGCGTCTTCACCCAGAAATTGGCTGATATTCCCAAGTAGATTGAGCAGATCAAAGGGCTGCTCTTCTTCTTTTACAAGCTCCGCATCCAGCCGGGACGCGTTCGAGATGTCACTGACAAGACGGTCCAGTCGCCGCACGTCATGTTCGATAACACCCAGCAATTTTTCGCGCTGGTCATCACGTTTAACCATGCGCATGGTTCCGACGGCAGATTGCAAACTGGCGAGAGGGTTTTTGATTTCATGCGCAACATCTGCCGCAAACTGTTCATTTGCGTCGATGCGGTTGTAAAGCGCGGAGACCATCCCGCGCAAAGCTTTGCTTAGGCGACCGATCTCATCCGGTCGGGCGCTGAGATCGGGGATACGGATACGGCCCGGATTTACCCCCGCGCCCCGATCCTTGCCCATCTCGGCAGCGGCGGCCAGATCTGCCAGCGGGTTCGCAATGGTCGAGGCCAGAACAAGGCTCAGACCGATTGAGACCAGCAATGCAACGACAAACATCTGAAGGATGCGCTCTTGCTCTTTTCGGGCCAGCGCATCGATCTCACCTGCAGGGCCTGCCATGGCGACAGCACCAACCGGTACGTCTTCGACAAGAATTGGCGCCACGGCCACAATAACCGTCTTGCCCATGTCGTCCTGAACGGCCTGTACTTGCAGGCGACCATCCAACGCCTGCGGGATCAATTGTTGCACACGTTGCGCCAGTGTCGGCGCTTCAACATCTGTTCTGCTGCTAAAAATGGCGGACAAACCATTCCAAACCACATTAAGCGCATCGCTGATCAAAGTGTTGCCCGAGACTGTGTCAGCTTCCTGTTGCAGCAGGCTTGGCAGTTCTGAAACTGGCGACACCCCGCGTGTCCAACCAATCAGAGTTCCTGTATTATCATATACAAAAACTTCACCACCCTCGGGAAGGCTAAGCCCGGACAGGGTATCTCGCACGTCCAGCGTTGCGGAACGATTTCCCGAAGGTTGTCGAAGTTGAGTTTCAAATACGTTGCTGACGAGCTGTGCATCCCCAACCAAATCGACCGCTGTCTGCTGAACACGCTCTTTGCGCGTGTCGTCCAGATACAGCAAACCCGCCACCAGAATGACCAGGGCGATCAGGTTGAACGTAATGATCCTGCGTGCCAGAGGCGAATAGCGCAACGTAAGAAGGTTTCGTCGCGATCGCTTGGCTTGCAGTTCCGCAGACTCGGAATCTTGGGGAATGACCCAGTCATCCCCCAATACGACATCCGCGTCGCGTTCTTGGTTGGCTTGTTCAGTATCGCGCACGAGACCCCTTCGCCTTCTTCACAAACGGCCGCGCCTATTCTTCGTTGTAACGATATCCGATACCATACAGCGTTTCGATCGCCGAAAAATCCGGATCAGCGGCCCGCATCTTCTTGCGCAGGCGTTTGATATGGCTGTCGATGGTCCTGTCATCCACATAGACCTGATCATCATAAGCGACATCCATCAACTGATCACGGCTTTTTACAAATCCCGGTCGCTGTGCCAGTGCCTGCAGCAACAGGAATTCGGTTACAGTCAGAGAGACATCATTGCCTTTCCAGCTTACCGCATGACGCAGCGGGTCCATCCGCAGCTCACCGCGTTCCATTACCTTTGTGTCCCCGGTCGCAGCGCTGGTTGCATCCCCTTCTACCGCTTCCTGACGACGCAGCAGCGCTCGGATGCGCTCGACCAGAAGGCGTTGCGAGAACGGTTTCTTAACATAGTCATCTGCGCCCATCCGAAGGCCCAGAACCTCGTCGATTTCATCATCTTTTGAGGTCAGGAAGATAACCGGCATCTGCGTTTTCTGCCTGAGCCTCTGCAGCAGATCCATGCCGTCCATCCGCGGCATCTTGATATCCAGAACGGCCATATCCGGAAGTTTCTTATTGAACGCATCCAGCGCGGCCTGCCCGTCATTATATGTTTCGACCTCAAAGCCTTCGGCTTCGAGGGTCATGGATACTGACGTCAGGATATTTCTGTCGTCATCCACAAGTGCAATCTTTGACATCGGGTTCACCCCTATTCCTGCTCACTCGCGCAATAATACGCTTTTTTGTAAGACATTGTTGGCGGTTTTGAGCAACCGAATCAACTCGTAACCTCGAATCATGCCATTCTTGCGGCAGGTATGCGGCAAATTTGCCTTGCTGCGCCCAAATAGCTGCCTTGATTTACAGCAGACAAATCGTGATGGCGCTAAACCTCAGCTTGGTTGCGCTAACTCCTACCAACCCTCCTGTTCATGTCCCAAAATACCGTGATAAGAGGCGCTTGACCGCCGGCTTTTTCCGGTATCCGCCCCAATGGCGCACCCGGCCACAGGCCCTCGCGCCGCCACAGGAGAAGACACACATGACATCTGGACGGGTTAACCCGCAATTCCGCCTCGAAGATCAGGGCATCGAGGGTCTGGGCAATGTCTATTACAACTTCATGGAACCGGCGCTGATCGAAGAAGCGCTCAAGCGCGGCGAAGGCACCCTTGGCAATGGCGGCGCATTTCTGGTCACCACCGGCAAGTTCACTGGCCGCTCGCCAAAGGACAAGCACGTCGTCAAGACCGACAGCGTCGCCGACAGCATCTGGTGGGAAAACAATGCCGCGATGAGCCCCGAAGGCTTTGATGCGCTGTACGATGATATGCTGGCCCATATGAAAGGCCGCGATTACTTTGTGCAGGACCTCGTGGGCGGAGCTGATCCCAGCTATTCGATCAATGTGCGTATGGTCACTGAGTTGGCTTGGCACAATCTGTTCATCCGCCACCTGCTGCGCCGCCCGGATCGTGAGGATCTGGATGAGTTCACTGCGGATTTCACCGTCATCAATTGCCCCAGCTTTCAGGCCGACCCGGCCAAGCACAACTGCCGCAGCGAGACGGTGATTGCGATGAACTTCGATCGCAAGCTGATCCTGATCGGCGGCACCGAATATGCTGGCGAGAACAAGAAGTCGGTCTTCACCCTACTGAACTACATGCTGCCCGAAAAAGGCGTGATGCCGATGCACTGCTCGGCCAACCATGCGGTCGGCAACCCGGTCGACACCGCCGTGTTCTTCGGCCTGTCCGGCACCGGCAAGACCACCCTCTCCGCCGACCCGTCCCGCACATTGATCGGCGATGACGAACACGGCTGGTCGGATCGAGGCACCTTCAACTTCGAAGGCGGTTGCTATGCCAAGACGATCAACCTGAACGCCGAGGCCGAGCCCGAGATTTACGCGACCACCTCGAAATTCGGCACCGTGATCGAGAATATGGTCTTCGACGCTGAGACCAAAGAGCTCGATTTCAACGACGATTCTTTGACCGCAAACATGCGCTGCGCTTATCCGTTGGAGTACATTTCAAACGCCTCCAGCAACGCCCTAGGTGGACATCCCAAAAACATCATCATGCTGACCTGCGATGCATTCGGTGTTCTGCCGCCGATCGCTCGGCTGACCCCTGCACAGGCAATGTACCACTTCCTTTCTGGCTTTACCTCCAAGGTGGCCGGGACAGAGCGTGGCGTCACCGAGCCTCAGCCGACCTTCTCTACCTGCTTTGGTGCGCCCTTCATGCCGCGCCGCCCCGAAGCCTATGGCAACCTGCTGCGCGACAAGATTGCCCAGCACGGTGCAACCTGCTGGTTGGTCAACACCGGCTGGACCGGCGGCGCCTATGGCGTTGGCAGTCGGATGCCGATCAAGGCCACTCGCGCCCTGCTGACGGCGGCACTTGAAGGATCACTGACTGACGCCGAGTTCCGCAAAGACGCCAATTTCGGATTTGACGTACCTGTCTCAGTACCGGGAGTGCCCGAAGTGCTACTGGACCCGCGTCGCACCTGGGACGATCAGAAAGCGTTCGACAAGCAAGCGGAAAAGCTGGTGCAGATGTTTGCAGAAAATTTCGAACAATATCTGCCCTTCATTGATGAAGATATCAAAGCCGTTGCAATCGGCTGATTAGAAATGGGGGCCCTAGCCGCCCCCATTTCACTTAGGATTACGCAGCGGCAGCCCAATCTAACAAACAAGTTCATTGCGAGAACGCGTCATTTGCGCTATCGCAAAATACCGATGAAGAGATGGTACCGATGTTTTCTGCGGCGGCTTCCATTGAAATTGGACAGTTGGGCGACCCGGGCGATTCCACTCTCAACACGCTTCGGGCCGCACTTGAAAGTGGCGATTACTTCCACATGGGGATGGTGTTGGATAGATGTGTTTCAAAGGTCCTAGCCTTTCGACGTGCCTCGGTCTGACACGGTAGTAGATAATAGGCAAGTTATGACTGAAATTTCAAAACTCACCGAACTGCGCAAACTGATGCAGAGCATGGAACGCACCTTGGGGCTAGAAGAATTGTCCCCGGTCGAGCGGGACATCTATTACGCCGCGGAAGAGTTGTCGAAAAGCAATACCGAAGTGCGCACCTTCGGCCTGATCGAGCATACGCTGGTCAAAAGCGTTTCTCGTCCGACCTTTTTCCGCGCCCTCAAGTCTTTGGTTAAAAAGGGCTATCTTTCGCAAAGCGGAAGCGCCAATCGTGGGCGGTATTTGGTTCATGCACCCAGGTGATTGCTGCCTGAAATCTGAAAACGGCTGATCCCGTGAACAGATGGGCCTCTGACACCTTCTTTGCCTCTTTGGCCTATGTTGCGGCATCACTCGTTACATTCGAGGTTCTGATGCCGCTTCAGAACGAATTTTTTCCCGCATACCCCAGCCACGCCAGCCTGTTATTCCTGCCGCATGGCGTGCGGGTTCTGGCCGCATGGTTACTGGGGTGGCGGGCAATTTTCGCACTTTTGCCCGGCGTCTTTGTTGTCTTTGCAATGGTGGGCGGGTGGGACGTTTTCCTGCCCAGCAGATTGCTGGCAATTGCCATAGCTGTAACAATCGTGCCCGCCGTGTTTTACGCGTGCAAAGCGGCGGGATGGGATCTTTTTCCACGCGCTGATCGCAATCCCTGCTGGCCCTGCGTGATGGGAGTTGGGATTGTCACTTCGGTTTTGGTTTCAATCCTGACCAACACGGCCTTTGGCAGTACAACTGCCGAATATGTCGCGTTTCTGATTGGCGACATCTCAGGTCTGTTCTTTTTGATGTTGGGTCTCTATTTCGCGTTCCGTTTTGCTGAAAGGCGTGGTTAACCCAACAGTCCGCGCCTGAGCAAATTCAATCCGGCGATCAACAGAACCAACAGTGTAAGTTTGCGAAACTGGGTCTGATCAATCCGGTCCTGAAGGAACAGACCTCCTCGCATGCCTACAAGGGCCGGAACAACCAGCATGGCAGAGAACAATGCCGTTTCACCCCTCAGAACACCTGAACCCAAATGCGCCGCCACCAGGGCTACTGCCCCTAGGCCATAAATCACGCCCTGAACACGCATCTGATCTTTCTTGGGTGTATTCAACGCCGTCAGATAGGCCACAGTTGGTGGCCCCCATACGCCAGAGATACCCCCGACCGCGCCTGCTACAGCGCCCACCATCGCCTCGACCCCGACAGAGGGTGCCTTCAATGTAAGTCTGAGCCCAAGTATCTGAATCAGGGCAAAGAAGGTTATCGGCACGCCGAGCACCAGTAGGAAATCCTGAGGTGTCAAAATATTAATCAATTGAGCACTCGCCAGCAGGCAGATTAACCCAACTGCCAGAAATACACGGAAATTCCGAACCGATACCGCTGCGGCGGCCACGCCTTCTCGCAAGGCCTGTACACCATTAGTAACAAGGGTCGGTAGGATCAGGCCTGCCAACGCAAATTCGGGGGGCAGCATCATACTCAGCCCGGATATCAGCACCATTGGCATAGCAAACCCCACCATGCCTTTGACCCACCCCGCCACAAAAGCGACGATCAACGCTAGGTACATTTCCTGCTGTGAAATGAGCGAAAACAGATCCATCTGCCCTTCATATCAGGCCGAGATTTTTCTGCATTGCAAAAGTGATATGGTAATAATTGAACTTTTTATGTGCTATTTGTGTATTTTTGTTGCGCTGCACGTGCAGCATGATATGACCAGACGACCCAGTAAAGGACGTGATTCATGGCCCATGATGGACAGGACTTGACGAACATGATGCAGCAAGCGGTATTACCTGATCTTCTGACATTGACTGCAGCGGCCTTACCGGCGGTCGAAACTGTGTTCGACGAGGCCCGTGCATCGGTGCGTGCCATGGTCACTAGCGATGACCGCATCTCGGGCGCGTTGATCGAAGCAAACCAGACAGCCGCTCATGGTTTGGCATGGCTGGCAACTTACCGGCAATCTTTGCAGCAGATGCAACGCTGGGCCGAGGCACTTCAAGCTGAAGGTAAGTTCAGCGAGATGGAGCAGTTGCTGCACCAGATCGCCTTTGGCGAATACCTGCATCAGATCGCGGGTGGCATTCCGATGAATCAGGGTGAGGTAGTTCGTTTGCAGGACCTTGGTCTTGGCTGGGAAGCCTTGTCCGGGTTCCAGTGCCATGAAGTGCAAACCCTGATGGCGCAGGCCAATTCTCAGGCCGCGCGCACGCGTCTGGTTGAGCTTATGCAGGATCAATCCGGTGCAACCATGTTTGGCGCTTCGGGTCTGGACGAAGAGTTGGAGATGATCCGTGATCAGTTCCGCCGTTATGCGCAGGAAAAGGTCGAGCCCAACGCCCATGAATGGCACCTGAAAGACGAATTGATCCCAATTGAGATCATCGAAGAACTGGCCGAAATGGGCGTGTTCGGCCTGACCATCCCCGAGGAATTCGGCGGCTTCGGCCTGTCCAAAGCGTCGATGTGCGTGGTCTCGGAAGAGCTTTCGCGCGGTTATATCGGCGTGGGCTCATTGGGCACGCGGTCCGAGATAGCGGCTGAACTGATCATCGCGGGCGGCACAGATGAGCAAAAAGCTAACTGGCTGCCGAAACTTGCCAGTGCTGAGATCCTGCCGACCGCCGTTTTCACTGAGCCCAACACAGGATCGGATCTGGGCGGCCTGCGCACGCGTGCCGTTAAATGTGAAGATGGCAACTATAAGATAACAGGCAATAAAACATGGATCACCCACGCCGCCCGCACGCATGTGATGACCCTACTGGCGCGTACCAACCCTGATAGCTCCGATCACCGTGGTCTGTCCATGTTTCTGGCTGAAAAGACCCCCGGAACCGATGAGAACCCCTTCCCCACACCCGGTATGACAGGCGGCGAGATCGAAGTGCTGGGCTATCGTGGCATGAAAGAATACGAGCTGGGCTTCGACGGCTTTGAAGTGAAGGGGGAGAACCTGTTAGGTGGCGAAGAAGGCAAAGGTTTCAAACAGTTGATGGAGACCTTCGAGAGCGCCCGCATCCAGACCGCCGCCCGCGCCATCGGCGTCGCGCAGAGCGCTTTGGACATCGCCATGCAATACGCACAAGATAGAAAGCAGTTCGGCAAGGCGCTGATCAACTTCCCCCGCGTCTCGGGCAAGCTGGCGATGATGGCGGTTGAGATCATGATCGCACGGCAGCTCACTTATTTCTCTGCATGGGAAAAAGACCACGGCCAGCGCTGCGATCTAGAGGCCGGAATGGCCAAGCTGCTGGGGGCTCGGGTTGCTTGGGCCGCAGCGGATAATGGATTGCAGATTCATGGCGGCAATGGATTCGCTTTGGAATACAAGATCAGTCGCGTGCTGTGTGATGCACGTATTCTGAACATCTTTGAAGGTGCGGCTGAGATTCAGGCGCAAGTCATCGCGCGGCGGTTGCTGGGATAAATCCCGAACCGTTGCGGTTTCCCCAACTGAACCCGGCCTTGTGCCGGGTTTTCTTTTTCTTCCGTGTTGTACAGGCACCAAGGCGCAATGTTCCGAGTTGTACTACCTGGCTTTGTGATCGTCTGGGCAAAACTTCCCCCTCGGATCGGGGGCCGGAATCAGTTAAAGGGCGGTGAACGGAACCGGCACCTATGTCGGCCAGAGGAGACTCGAGCGTGAAGATCATCATTTCAATTTTGGCCACCTGCCTGACCCTTGCCGGGTGCGCCTCGGCCCCGACGACGACGGGCTCGAATGACGCCGACAAACTGGCGCAGGCCATTCAGCAGCTTGGTCCCGAGGTTGATCCACGCGAAGCCCGCCGCGCCGCCGAGATATCCTATGCCTATTCCAGCCAATTGAAGAAGGACTGGAACGTCACCGATCCGGCGATCATCCACAACGCAAAGGTCATAAATGGGTTTCGTGAGAAGGGCCTATGTAATGACTGGGCGCAAGCCATGACCACGCGACTGAAACAAGAAAGTTTCCGTACGCTGGATTTGCACTGGGTTACCTCCCCGCCGACGGCGTTTCGGATCATTCATCATTCGGCCCTGATCAGCGCCAAGGGTGCTCCTATGAACGAGGGCATCATCCTGGACCCGTGGCGCAACAGCGGGGTATTGTTCTGGGCACCCGTGCACGAGGATACCAAGTACAACTGGCGGCCCCGTCTTGAAGTGCGCGAAGAATTGATCAGCGGCGTGAACCCCTACTGATAGGATATTGCGATGTTACGTCTGGCCCTGCTTCTGCCTCTGACCTTGTTTCAATGCGACGAGGATGAAACCGTTGCCGCCTATGGCGCGGCGGATCAGACATGGGCACTGCAGGAAATTGACGGAGAGCCGTTCGAAGCCAGCGCATTGCTGCGCTTTCCCGAAGAGGGGCGTATAGAAGGCAATGCCCCCTGCAACACTTATTCGGGCAAGCTGAATGCCCCCTACCCTTGGTTCGAGATCGCCGATCTGGCTGCCACTCGCGCAGCCTGTGCCGGGCTTGAGGCCGAAGGTTTTTACTTCGCTGCACTGATGGCGATGACACAATCCGAAGTATCCGGCGATGTGCTGATCCTGCGCAACGAGGACGGGCACGAGATGGTATTCAAAGCCGTCGAGTAAACTGCGCCACAAAGCGTGCACGGGCATCAGGCAGCGGCGTATGGCCCAAAGCCGGGGCCAGGTGGTTTTCCAGAAAATACCCTGTTGTGCGCAGAGCCTGCGCGATCTCGGCATCCGGCGCAGCCCCTTCGCCACGCAGACAGGGGGGCAGTGGCAACAGTTTGTCGGCCCACTCCCCAGCCCCCGCTGCACTGACCGCGCGACCGGTTTTGGGCGAGACATAAATCAGCCCCTCACGCACGCCGGTCACCGCACAGGCCGACAGATTGAGGCCAAAGCCCAGCTCTTCCAGCAGCGCCAGTTCCCAGCGCAGATAAGCAAGTGGCCAAACCTCATCCTGTCCCAACAAATCCATCAACTGTTCGGTTTGCTTATAAATCGAGGGGTGTGGCTCGCGCTCGGGAAGGCAGAAGGACAATAACGCCACCACCGCGTTCAGTCCGGCCAGTGCCAACCGACCTGAAAATGCAGCAGCGGCACGGGAACGCAGGGGTTCGACCTGAAAAGTGCCCAGATGCTCTTCAAGCCGCGCACGCCAAAGTACGTCCAACTGCGCCCCCGGTTGCAAGATCGGCGCGATCTTGCGGCTAGTGCCCCCGCGCACAATACCTGCATGGCGGCCATGAGTTTCGGTAAAAACCTCGATAATGGCCGCCGTCTCACCATGGCGGCGAGAGGTCAGAAGTATGCCGTGATCACGCCAGTCCAATTTCGGCCTCGTTAGGTCACCAGATATGCCTGCAGGAAATCTTATGGCCGTTGCAGGTTCAAGGTACAAATAAGTCTGGTCGGATCAGTAGGAAAAACCGGTTGCGTGAGGTGGGTTCAGAGACTAATGTTCGCCATATGTTCTTATTGCTGGGATTTAAGAAATGTCTCTGAACTATGTCATGATCGGCTCAAATGATGTTGCCAAAGCACGCAGCTACTACGACGCGGTTGTCCCTCAGTTAGGTGGGAAAGTAATCGCCGAATACATGCCACATGCAGTTTGCTATGAGCTGCGCGGTGGCGGCAGCATGTGGGTCGCAACGCCCTTCGACAAAGAGGTTGCAACTGTCGGAAACGGCAACATGGTTGGCCTGCTATGTCAAAGCGAAGCGGAAGTACGTGAGGTGCACGCCGCCGCTATTGCCAATGGCGGTACTAACGAGGGCGATCCGGGTGAACGCCCGCAATATGGACCGAACTTCTACGGTGCCTATGCCCGCGACCCGGATGGAAACAAAATGAGCTTCGTCTATTTTAGTGAAGCAGACTGATCGCATTGTCGCCCACTGCGTAGCGGGGTTGCTAGAATGTGACCCCAGCATGGATTAAGATGCCGATGACCATCATCAGGTTCAAGATCATGGAAAGGCCGTTGCCCACATAGATGGGCAGCTTGCCGACCACCAGCCCGTAAGCGAACCACAAAAACGACAGCCCCGCATAAAGCGACCACGAGAGCAGCGACTGGCCGGTGGCGTGTTCGGAATGGGTAAAGTAAAGCTTGATCAGTTGCGGCAACGTAGCGAAGGGGCCGACCACTCCGATGAAGACCATAAAGCCTTCGAACCGCTGCATCCAATGGCCGAGATTTGACTTTTCCAGTTTCTGGGCAAGTGTTTCAGCCACTCAATTCCCCTCCTGTTCCTGCGGCACCCGATAGGCGGGTCGTTCGTTCAGCCTGTTTCAGAGCAAAATAGTCGCTTTGTGCCGGGCATCCAAGATCAATTGCTGGGCGCGCTAGTCCAAACCTTCTTCACCCAGTAAGTGCCTGCCTTGCCGGTCTTCAACCTCGATTACCCAGAGATCAGGGTCAAAACTGCGTTGGCGGGTGATGGCGTTGTCCACCTCGCCCTCGGGGCCGGAAGAGAGTGCCACCCATTTACGCTCACCGCTCATCAGATCAAAACTGCGCTGAAATGCGGTGGCCTGCCCGTCAAGCGTATTCAGCTTGATCAGCACCGCGCCGGCGGTGTCGTCACCATGGGCCACGACAAAGGCTGGTATTTCCTGAAACCGCAGCCGCGCCAGATAGGCATGCACCCAGAATTCCGCCGTAAGTCGGGTCATCCGTTACCGTCTTTGAAATCCAGACCCATTTCCGAATAACGCTCGGATTCTTCCAACCAGTTGGGCCGGACCTTCACCTGTAGGAACAGGTGGATCTTTCGGTCGAGGAATTCTTCCAGTTCCGCCCGTGCGGCCTGACTGACAGCCTTGATCGTCTCACCGCGTTTGCCCAGCACAATGCCTTTGTGACCGTCGCGCATGACATAGATGACCTGATCAATCTTGGCCGAGCCGTCCTTACGCTCTTCCCAGTTCTCGGTCTCGACGGTCAGCTGATAGGGAAGTTCCTGATGCAGGCGCAGGGTCAGCTTCTCGCGCGTCATCTCAGCGGCGATCATGCGCAAGGGCAAATCAGCGATCTGGTCTTCGGGGTAGAGCCACGGGCCTTCGGGCAGTTTCGAGGCCAGCCATTTGCGCAGATCGTCAACACCGTGGCCTTTCTCAGCCGAGATCATGAAAGTCTCGGCAAAGGGATAGCGGGCGTTCAGATCACTGGTGAGCGCCAGCAATTTCTCGGAGGGTACTTTGTCGATCTTGTTGATCGCGAGAGCGATGGTGCGGCCTTGGCCGATCTCTTCCAGACCTTCGAGGATGCGTTCAACCCCTTCAGTGATGCCACGATGCGCCTCGACCATCAGGACGACCACATCCGCGTCGGCGGCGCCGCCCCAAGCGGCGGCGACCATGGCGCGGTCCAGGCGGCGGCGGGGCTTGAACAAACCCGGCGTGTCGACAAAAACCAGTTGCGCATCACCCTCCATCGCCACGCCGCGAATGCGTGCGCGGGTGGTCTGCACCTTGTGCGTCACGATCGAGACCTTGGCCCCGACCATGCGATTCAGAAGGGTGGATTTGCCTGCGTTGGGCTCTCCGATCAGGGCGATAAATCCGGCGCGTGTGCTCATGTGTCCTGCGATCCTATTTGCAAGTGCGCACCCCTATAGCAGAATGTGCGGACGGGCCAGAGGCATTTGTCGCATTGCGGTCATGCGACAGGGGTGGCACCAAAGCAATGCGCCACGCCAATCCCAGCCAGGCGATCATCCTTTCGGAGAGGCGAGATGTGAAACGTCGGGAGTTTCTATTGGGCAGCGGGGCTGCTGCAGGTGCATTGGGACTGGGTGGGTTCGCGTTGGCGTCAAACCCGCAAGAGTTGGTGATCCAACCCGCAAGTTTTGCGCTACGTGATCAGGTGACGGACGGGATGGTCAGCCTGTCGCCGGACGCACCTCCCCCCATTCTGTATGGAAATCAGGGCGAGGTGATGCGGTTGCCGGTACGCAATACCCTGCCCGACTACACGGCGATGCACTGGCATGGCTTGCGTATTCCCAACGGGATGGACGGGGTGCCCTATTTGACCCAGATGCCGATGGGTGAGGGTGAACTTTTCGACTATGAATTCACACCCCCGGACGCGGGCACGTACTGGTACCATCCTCATTGTATGACGATGGAGCAAATGGCCCATGGTCTGACCGGGGTCATGGTGATTGCCGAGACCGAGGACCCGGGATTCGACAGCGAGCAGGTGGTCAACCTGCGCGATTTTCGGCTGGATGAGACGGGCGCGTTTCTGCCCGCCTTTACGCCGCGCGGGGCTGCACGAGCGGGGACATTTGGCAATGTGCATACTGCAAATTGGTTTCAGGCGCCGGTTTATGATCACCCCGCCGGAGGTCTGGTTCGGTTGCGCTTGGTCAACACCGATACGACCCGGATTTACAAACTGAACCTTGATCATGCTGAGGCGCAGATCATCGCATGGGACGGGCATCCGGTGGATGTAGACGTGCCGCTGCCCAGCGTTGAGGAGCCGTTGCAGCTTGGCCCCGGCCAGCGTGTCGATTTCGCGGTGAAGATGCCCGAGGATGAAGGGAAGACCGTGAACCTGATGGCGAAGCTGCCCGGTCAGCCGCTGCGGTCCATGGTCGGGTTGCAGGCGGTAGGCGCGTCTGTGGTGCGGGATATGCGAGAGCTTAAACCTCTGGCCAAAAACCCTGTTGCACGGCCCGATCTGAACAAGGCCGAGCTGCACGAGTTTGTCTTTGGTTGGACGCCAGAAGGCGGAGAACCCAATAATGGCTTTTGTGGCTCGCTGGGGTACAATTTCTGGTCGATCAATCGTAAGCCTTGGCCGGGAGATACCGCGCAGGATGTGGGACCTCTGGCCACTTTGCAGATGGGCAAAAGCTATGTTCTGCGGCTGCGCAATGAATCCCCCAACCTGCATCCGATCCATCTGCACGGATTGGTCTTTATGCCGCTTAAGTCAAACCTTCGCAAACTGCCACCGCTGATGACCGACACGATGCTATTGCTGAAAGATGAGGTGGTCGAGATCGCGCTGGTTGCGGATAATCCCGGCGATTGGGCGTTTCATTGCCATGTGATCGAACATCAGAAAACCGGATTGACCGGGTTCATTCGCGTGGTTTGATCTTACGGCGAAGTGTTCAATACCAGTACATGGTTCGGGTAGGCTTGGCCCCCGATCCGGAAATCTGTGACACCGACTTGCTCAAACCCTTTGGCTAGATAGATATCGATTGCGGTCGTGTTCTCAGAATTGGTCGTCAGCCAAATTGACTGGCGCCCTTTTTCACGGGTGTAGTCGATCGCGATGTCCAGCAGCGATGATCCGATGCCTTTACCATGATGGCGGGGCTGCACATAAAACGTCACGATCTCAAAATCGGAAAGCCCGTCCACAGGTGCAATGCGATTTTCCGCCAACCGAATGTATCCGTCGATCCCCTCTTCGTTTTCAGAGACCATCAAAAGGTCTTGGCCGTCCTGCAACAAGGCTTCGAACCGGGCGGTCGTGAACTCGGACAGTGCGAATTCGGCAAAGAAGGAATTCACGCCGCGCTTTAGGTAGGTTCCGACCCAGACCTCAATCGACAGGGCCGCGAGGCTGGCGGCATCGGCTTTCTGGGCGGGTCTGATCTTCATGATCTGGCCGCGCAGAGGATCAAGACAATTGTTCCAACAGAGCCTTTGCCGCTGCCTGTTCTGCCTGACGTTTGGAGCCAGCGGTAGCTTGTGCCTCGGTCCCGTCCTGCAGCCGCGCGGCGATGGTGAAGATCGGGGCGTGATCGGGGCCAGTGCGTTTGACTTCGACGTAAGCTGGCGGCTTCTGACCGCGGGCCTGCGCCCATTCCTGCAACGAGGTTTTGGCGTCGCGCGCGTCAGCCTCGACCTTGTGGATGCGGTCGCCCCAGAGGGCGAGGATCACGTTTCGGGCGGCCTCGAACCCTGCGTCGCGATAGATGGCAGCGATGACCGCCTCCATCGCGTCGCCCAGAAGGGCCTGTTTCCGACGGCCCCCGGAGAGCATCTCGGACCGGCCCAATTTCAGGACTGCCCCCAGATCGATCTGGCGGGCCACATCAGCACAGGCCTCTTTGCGCACGAGTGCATTGAACCGGGGGGCCAGCTGGCCTTCGGAGGCTTTTCTGTCCGCTTCAAGCAGTGCTGTGGCCATGGCTAGGCCCAACACACGGTCGCCAAGAAATTCGAGGCGCTGATTGTCGGGACGTGTGGCGGAAGACACTGAGCCATGGGTCAGCGCGCGCACCAACAGTTCGGGGTCGGAAAACTCATACCCCAAGCGTTTCTGGAACGCCTTTATCTCGGCCGATAGCTTCAATTGACCGCCTTGAAGAAGCGATCACCGCGCCATGTCCAGAAGAACAGCATCGAGCGACCTGCAGACGAGAACATGATCCGGTCGGCGCGTCCGATCAGGTTTTCGAAAGGTACAAAACCCACGCCGCCTGCGGATTGTGGTAGGCGGCTGTCAGCCGAGTTGTCGCGGTTGTCGCCCATGAAGAAATAGTGGCCTTCAGGCACAATGTAGATGCCAGTGTTGTCCGAACCCTGACTACCGATATTCAGCACATCATAGGAGACGCCGTTCGGCAGGGTTTCGATCAGGCGAGACTTTTCGCACAAACCACCGATACCCACGGGGCCGTTTTCACAGCGCGGGCGCAGACCTTGCGGGCCCTGCGGTTCGGCGATCTCGGTGAACACGCCGTCAGGTTGCTGAGGCACCGGTGTGTCATTCAGAATGATCTGGCCCTGACGAATTTGGATGCGGTCGCCCGGCAAGCCGATCAGGCGTTTGATATAGTCACGGCCAGTGATGGGATGGCGGAAGACGATGACATCACCCCGCTCAGGCTCACCGCCCAGAATGCGAGTGTTTTCATCGCCCTGCATCCAGCCACAGATATCTTCGGCATCGATGTTCAGACCGACGCTGGGGATGATCAGGCTGGGGCAGGAAGCGTAGGAGTATCCGTAAGCCATCTTGTTGACGAAGAGGAAGTCTCCGATCAGTAACGTCTGCTTCATCGAACCGGAGGGAATCCAGAACGGCTGAAAGAAAAGCGTGCGGAAAACGCCCGCGATCAGCAGGGCGTAGACGATGGTTTTGATCGTCTCCCAAACGGCGTTTCCGGATTTGGCTTCCTCGGCCATACTGCTCTCTCCAGTCTATGCGTGGTTGGGGTGCTACATGCGTGTCAGGTGGGGGCAAGTCAAGGCTGCGCGGGCGCTTCTTGAAGCGGTCGGGCCTCTATCACCACAAAGGCCTGCGCCCAGGGGTGATCATCGGTCAGGGTGACGTGGATGATGGCCTCATGCCCTTCGGGGGTCAGTTCTTTCAGGCGCTCAGCGGCCCAGCCGGTGACATGCATAACGGGTTGGCCTGTGCGCAGGTTGGTCACCGCCATGTCCTTCCAGGCGATGCCCATGCGTAGACCGGTGCCCAAGGCTTTCGAGCACGCCTCTTTCGCGGCCCAGCGCTTGGCATAGGTTCCAGCGGTGTCAGCGCGGCGTTCGGCCTTGCGCTGCTCGGTTTCGGTGAAAACGCGGTTGCGGAACCGGTCGCCGAACCGGTCGAGCGTGCCTTGAATGCGTTCGATATTGGCGAGGTCGGTGCCGATGCCGAGGATCATGTCAGACCTCCAACACCACGGTGCCCAGCTTTTGTCCGGCCTCGACCATCTGGTGGGCGATGGCCGCATCGTTGAGGTTTCCACCGGGAACAACGGCGTGAGACAATGCGCCCTGTTCCAGCCACACACCCAACTGCGCCTCGCCGCGACGGCGGGCCGCGGCGTCGAGTTGGTAGACGATCAGCATATGCAGGCGGATGTTCTTGAACATGAAGCCGTAGAAATCCAGTTCCGGCTTCATTTGTGAGGCCGAGGCATAACTGGCGATGGTGCCGCCGGGGCGGATCATCGAAAGGGAAGCGGGCTGGTTGGCGGCGAAATCGACCTCGACGATGCGGTCTACACCTGCGCCGTTGGTCATGCCCATCACCGCCTCGGCCACGTCTTGCGTGCGGTAGTTGACCCACTCTGTCGCGCCAGAATGGGCGGCTTTTTCATCTGAACTGACGGTGGTGATAACGCGCGCGCCGCCCAGCGCTGCCATCTGGCAGGCGTAGCGCCCGACCGTGCCAGCTCCGCCGGTGACAAGCACGGTTTTGTCGGTGATGGAGCCGTCGCAATAGAGCGCGTACCACGCAGTCATGGCAGGGATGCCAAAACACGCGCCTTCGGCAAAGCTGGTGGTGTCGGGCAGAAACACAGCCTGATCGGCAGGCAGCGCGATGTATTCGGCCCCGGTGCCCAAGGCGCGTTGCCATTGGCCGTTCCAGATCCAGACACGTTCGCCGACGCGCGCGGGATCAACCCCTTCGCCTACGGCCTCAATCACCCCGGCCCCGTCCGAATGGGGAACAATCATCGGGTATTGCATCACCGCACCCGGGCGCGCGCCACTGCGCAGCTTGACATCTGAGGGGTTGATGCCGCTGGCGTGGACACGGACCAGAACATCGCCTGCGCCAGGCTCAGGCGTGGGCAGCTCGACCAACTCAAGGACATCCGCCGCCGCACCAAATCCGCGATAGGTGATTGCTTTCATGACAGTTCCTCGTCTCCTATTGGCCCGCCGCGTCGGGCATTTCCAGATCGAACACCAGGACGCCCTCGGCCCCGTTCTTACACAGAGCGACAAGCCGTGCGCCCAGCCGCTTATGAGTTTCGTCACTGGCATAACGCCGCAGGTCGACCTCAGCCGCGAAATCCAGCGTGAAGCCGTAGGGATAGTCCGGGGATTTTGCCTCAAAGTCGCGATTTGCGCCGTGGATGAAGCCACCGCAGCCCGGCAAGCGGTCTGCGACCGCGCTCAGCCCATCCATCACTGCGGCAAGCTCTACCGCGTCATGATCGGGCCTGAGGCGCAGCATCACGCAATGTCGGATCATCCTTGCACCCCAGAGGTCATGACAAGCGCACCGTGAGGATCTTGTAGCTGGCAACGCCAAAGAAGCCCGCGAAGGCGAAATCAAACCAACGGCGGGCGCGGCGATAGGCGTTGACCATGCGTGCAGAGGAGAACAGGAAAGCGTAGCCGATGAAGATCAGCTGCGACCCTGCATAGAGCATGGCGAAATAGCCCAGCAGCATAGCAAGGCTCGCATCGTTGGGCGCGACGATGGCGTAGATCGAGCCCCAGCTCAGGATCGCCTTTGGATTGGTCAAGTGGATCGCCGCCCCTTTGGCGAAGATGGTGGACAGAGTGCCGGTGACCGGGTTGCCCAAAGCAACCTCATCCGAGGACAGCGCGCGGCGCAGGGCCTTGAACGCCAGCCAGCCCAGATAAGCGACGCCGATATAGCGGATCACCTCAAACACCCAGACATTGGCCTGCATGATCGCAGACAACCCCAAAGCTGCGGCAATCCCCCACGCAGCAGAACCCGCACAGATACCCAGCGCAAAGGTCAGACCGGCGGTGCGGCCCTCATTCATCGCAGTACCCGCGATGCCCATCGTGGCAGTGCCCGGAGAGCCCCCAGCCATCAGCCCGGCAATCCAGATCGCCACAAAACCAGGGGTGATCATGCCCGCGCCTCGTCCATCAGGCGGCGCATTTCGTGGACCGCTGGTGTAAGGCCGCGGAAGATGGACTCGCCGATCAGGAAGTGGCCTATATTCAGCTCGCGCACTTCGGGGAAGGCGGCGACGGGTTGCACGGTTTCATAGGTCAGGCCGTGGCCTGCGTGAACCTCAAGGCCTAGTGAATGGGCATAGGCGGACATTTCGCGCAGGGCTTCGAGCTCGCGCGCGGATTCGTCCGGTTTGCCCTCGGCATGGAAATCGCAATAGGCGCCGGTGTGCAGCTCGATCACCTCGGCCCCGATGCGATGGGCGGCGTCGATCTGGCGCTGATCTGCGGCGATGAAAATCGACACGCGGCAACCGGCATCGCGCAGCGGCGCAATGAAATGGGCCAGCTTGTTTTCTTCGCGCGCAACTTCGAGCCCGCCTTCGGTTGTGCGTTCCTCGCGCTTTTCTGGAACGATGCAGACAGCGTGTGGCTTATGGCGCAGGGCGATTTTCTGCATCTCGTCCGTCGCGGCCATCTCGAAGTTCAGCGGTACCGACAAGATGTCCATCAACCCGTCGATATCGGCATCCGAGATGTGGCGGCGATCTTCTCGCAGATGTGCTGTGATGCCATCGGCCCCGGCCTCTTCCGCGATCCGGGCGGCGCGTAGTGGGTCGGGATAGGCCCCGCCGCGCGCATTCCGCACGGTGGCTACGTGGTCGATATTCACGCCCAGACGCAAACGGTTGTCAGACATCTTTCGAATCCTTCATTGTCCCTGAAGACGAGCCTAGTGGGTTTGTCACTGAAACGTCAGCCTCTGCCTGTGCCAAACGTTTGATTTGTTCAAACTTTGCTTTGATCCGGGAGCGGCGGCGCTGCTGGTATGTGCGGATCAGCGGCAGGCTGAGATAGCCGCAGACAACACCGGCCACAATGCCCGGAATGACACCGCCAACCATGTAAGGAAAGAACACATCGTCATAGAAGCGGCTGAGCCCATGCCAGTCAGCTTCGCGACCGGTGAACATCGCAATGCAATTGTCTTTGAGATCACCCATTGCATCGGCGAACTTCCCCATCAACCCGTGCGTGTCGTGCTCACGATATCGGGTACCCAACAGGAAATGCCCGGTTTGCAAGCTCACCACCCCGATCGGCACATAGGTCAGAGGATTGCCGAAGAATGTTCCGCTGAGGGCAGCCAATATGTTGCCATTGAGCAATCGAGCCAGCACGGCGGCGACGAGAAAATGCAAGCCATAAAATGGTGTAAACGAGGCAAAAACCCCTGCCCCGATGCCACGCGCGATGCGTTCAGGGGTGTCAGGCAGGCGGCGCACCCGATGTTTGACATAGTGAAAGGCACGGGTCCATCCGCCGCGCGGATAAACAAACTCTGACGCGACTTGGACAGGCGAGCGGCGATCTCGGCGCTTGAAAACCACTCGTGATCACCCCTTCTCAGCCAGCCGCGACGGCGGTTTTCTTGCTTTCCCGATACCGTTCGACCGCGGCAACATCGCTTTCCGCCTCAAGCATCAGCATCAGCGAGTGCAGTTGTTCAAGATCGCGCAGTTCGACGTTGATCATCAGGCGGTAAAAATCAGGTTTGCGGTCGACGAATTCGAGGTTCGAAATATTGGCCTTTTTCTCTCCGATCAATGTGCAAATACGCCCCAGTACCCCGGCATCGTTACCGATAGTCAGATCAAGTGTCGCTCCATAGACAGCCGGGTGCGTGCCCGCATGCCAGTGCAGATCGACCCAGCGCTCGGGTTCATTTTCGAACTCGGTCAGACGGTCGCAGTCGATGGCGTGCACCTCAACGCCCCTGCCGCGATATGTGATGCCAACGATGCGTTCACCCGGCAATGGTTGGCAACAAGGCGCACGGTCGAATTTCTGGCCGGGTTCAAGCCCGATCACAGCGCGGCGGGGCGAAATCGCGTCGCCATCGTCCTTGGTGAGCTCGGGATACACAGCCTCGACCACCTCATGGGCGGTCAGTTCTGCGCTGCCCAAACGGGCCAACAATTCGTGTCGGTCTTTCAATCGCAGGTGTTTTGCAGCCGTATCCAGTGCCTTGTCGGTGGCCTTACGGCCGACGTTTTCAAACCCTGCGCGAGCCAGTTCTTTGCCCAGCTTGATAAAGCGTTCCCGGTCAACCTCACGCAAGGCGCGGCGGATCGAGGTGCGGGCCTTGCCGGTGACGGCGATCTCAAGCCATGTGACCTGTGGGCTCTGGCCATCAGCGGTGATGATATCCACCGATTGTCCGTTCTTGAGCCGGGTCCAAAGCGGCACACGAATTCCATCCACCTTGGCCCCAACACATGCATGGCCGATACGGGTGTGGATCGCATAAGCAAAATCGATCGGTGTTGCCCCGCGCGGCAGTTTCACCACGTCGCCCTTAGGGGTGAAACAGAACACCTGGTCCGAATACATTTCGAGCTTGACCGCTTCGAGGAAGTCTTCGTGATCATCCTCGCTGTCGAACTGTTCCGTCAGGTTTGCGATCCATTTTGCCGGGTCCACGGCAAAAGGGTTTTCGGACCGGACACCATCGCGATAGGACCAGTGCGCTGCCACGCCGGTTTCGGCAACGTCGTGCATCTGGCGGGTGCGGATCTGAACCTCGACCCGTTTACCGTCGCGCCCGGACACAGTCGTGTGGATCGAGCGATAACCGTTCGATTTCGGCTGGCTGATATAGTCCTTGAATCGTCCCGGCACCGCGCGCCAACGCTGGTGGATCGCGCCGAGGGTGCGATAGCAGTCTTCCTCAGACCCGGTAATGATACGGAACCCATAGATGTCGGACAGGCGCGAGAAGCCTTGGTCTTTCTCCTGCATCTTGCGCCAGATAGAATAGGGTTTCTTGGCTCGGCCAAAGACTTCGGCCTCGATCCCGGCTTTTTCCAGTTCGTGCCGCATGTCGCCGGTGATGCGGTGGATCACGTCGCCAGTTTCACGCTGCAAGGTGATGAAGCGGCGGATGATTGACTGGCGGCCTTCGGGGTTTAGGACACGGAAGGCGAGGTCCTCAAGTTCCTCGCGCATCCATTGCATCCCCATGCGACCCGCAAGCGGCGCATAGATATCCATCGTCTCGCGCGCTTTTTGCACCTGCTTTTCGGGGCGCATCGCCTTGATGGTGCGCATATTGTGCAGTCGGTCGGCGAGCTTGACCAGAATGACCCTCAGGTCCTTGGACATGGCCATGAACAGTTTGCGGAAGTTTTCGGCCTGCTTGGTCTCGCGGCTGGAAAGCTGCAGGTTGGTCAGCTTGGTGACGCCATCGACCAGCTTGGCGACCTCATCGCCGAACAGTTCGGAAACCTTGCCATAGCTGGCCTTGGTGTCTTCGATCGTGTCGTGCAGCAGGGCCGTTATGATGGTCGCATCATCCAGACGCTGTTCGGTCAGGATGGCGGCAACGGCAACAGGGTGCGAGAAATAGGGCTCGCCAGAGTGGCGGAACTGCCCTTCATGCATCTGAAGGCCAAATTCATAGGCCCGTTCGATGCGCTCGGCATTTGTCTTGGGGTTGTAATTGCGGACCAGCGCAATCAGGTCTTCTGCTGAAATCATCCGGTCCGCACCTTTGTCGCTGGGAATTACCCCTGGCCCTGAGCCTCCATCAGAGCGCGCAGGAGCTTTTCTTCCGACATGTCGTCATCCGCAGGCTTGTCGGATTCCGCACCCATCAGCAGAGCCATCTGATCTTCTTCGGGCTCATCAACTTCGATCTGGGTCTGGTTGGCCTCGATCAGACGCTCGCGCAGCTCATCAGCGCTTTGAGTTTCATCGGCAATTTCGCGCAGCGAGACAACGGGGTTCTTGTCGTTGTCGCGATCAACAGTGATCGGGCCACCGGCGGAAATCTCGCGCGCCCGGTGGGCTGCAAGCATCACCAGTTCGAACCGGTTCGGGACCTTGTCTACACAATCTTCGACCGTAACGCGGGCCATGGGGCGCTCTCCGTAAATGAATCCGTGGCAGGAAGGGGTTTATCTAAGCGCGAATCCCCGCCTTGACAAGCAGGAAATGCCGCAAATGCGAGGATCACAGAGGCTTAACCTCTGCCACGTCCTCGCGTGGCAGTGCGGCAACCATCTGTGTGACTGTCCTGTCCAGTACTGGATGGCGCCAATCGTAGGCAACATCTGCCATCGGCACCAACACAAATGCGCGGTCCTGCAGACGTGGATGCGGCAGGATCAAGTGTTCCGGAGCGGATATGGCATGTTCTTCATGCGGAAGGGTCAGCCAGCGGTGATATTCCAGATCATCCGGTAGCACCAAATCGCCCCAACAGACCAGATCAAGGTCCAACGTGCGCATCCCCCAACGCTGTTCGCGGGCGCGCTCGAAATCATGTTCGATACGGTGCAGCAGCGCCAGAACCTCGTGCGGGCTCTGATCCGTTTCAATCGAAACCGCCGCATTAACGTAGTCTGGCCCAGCCCCCGCAGGAAAGCAGGGTGTGGCAAAAAACCGACTTTTTGCGCGAATCACCAAGCCAGCCTCGGCCATTGCGGCCAATGATTGCTCAAGTGTCACCTTGGGCCCATTACCTCTCAGGCTGAGATTTGCACCAAGGGCAATGACCGCTTTTGACAAAGATTTGTCCACTTCTAACCCCATATTCGGAACAGAGAATGCTTGCGATGTAGGCAAAAAGGCCTATTTTAGAGGCACCATTGCACTGACCAATTCATTTTCACTCACGGAGCTCACGGTGCGGTGGCTTATACCGGAAGGACCATTTTATGTTTTACAAGGACGAACGGCTAGCGCTGTTCATCGACGGCTCGAATCTTTATGCAGCCGCCAAAGCACTGGGGTTTGACATCGACTACAAGTTGCTGCGCCAAGAATTCATGCGCAGAGGCAAACTGCTTAGAGCTTTCTACTACACAGCGCTACTGGAAAATGACGAGTATTCGCCGATTAGACCTTTGGTGGACTGGCTGCATTACAACGGCTTCACCATGGTCACCAAGCCGGCCAAAGAATACACCGACAGCATGGGGCGTCGGAAAGTCAAAGGAAACATGGACATCGAGTTGACCGTCGATGCTATGGAACTGGCACCACGTGTAGATCATATCGTGCTGTTCTCGGGCGATGGGGATTTCCGCCCGCTGATTGCCAGCCTGCAGCGTCAGGGCGTGCGCGTTTCGGTTGTCTCGACCATTCGCAGCCAGCCACCGATGATTTCGGACGAGCTGCGCCGTCAGGCCGACAACTTTATCGAGCTGGAGGACCTGCGCGACGTGATCGGAAGACCTCCGCGCGAGATGCCGCTCGAACCGCGCAGCGTCGCCGCTGCGGGCGGTCAGTAACACCAAGCCCGATTACCCACTCTCCATGTGGGGCGATGACATGTACGGCCAGGGCTAAAAGCCCTGGCCGCGCTACTTTTAAAGGGATAGGTGCTAAAAACACCCCTTTGCTAACAGCGATTCATGTCAGGTAAATGACGTGCTGCTGTCTGGACCATGGCAATGAAAAGACCTAGTTGTCTCAGGCAAGGAGACCGCCCATGACCAAGCCACCACTGATATTGTATCTTGCCGCCCCACGCGGGTTTTGCGCCGGAGTGGATCGGGCAATCAAGATCGTTGAAATGGCTCTGCAGAAATGGGGCGCGCCGGTCTATGTGCGTCACGAGATCGTGCATAACAAATTCGTTGTAGATGGGCTGCGCGCCAAGGGCGCGGTGTTCGTCGAAGAACTGGACGAATGTCCAAACGACCGCCCGGTGATCTTTTCCGCCCACGGTGTACCAAAATCCATACCTGCCACTGCCGCCCAGCGCGAGATGATCTATGTCGACGCCACCTGTCCGCTAGTGTCTAAGGTGCATGTCGAGGCGCAGCGCCACGCCGATGCCGGGCTTCAGATGATCATGATCGGTCACAAAGGCCACCCCGAAACCATCGGCACCATGGGACAACTGCCTGAAGGCGAGGTGCTGCTGGTTGAAACGGTTGAGGACGTGTCGCAGGTTGCTGTGCGGGATCCCGATAAACTGGCTTTTGTCACCCAAACCACTCTGTCGGTGGATGACACAAAGGATATCATTGCAGCGTTAGAAGCCCGGTTCCCCGCCATCGTTGGGCCGCATAAAGAAGATATCTGCTATGCAACCACCAACCGGCAGGAAGCGGTAAAAGCGGTTGCGCCGAAATCCGATGCGCTGCTGGTGGTCGGAGCGCCGAATTCGTCAAACTCGCGCCGTCTGGTCGAGGTCGCCTCACGTGCGGGCTGCAACTATGCACAGCTTGTCCAACGCGCGACTGAGATCGATTGGCGGGCGCTGGAGGGTATCGCGAGCGTTGCGGTTACTGCAGGGGCCTCGGCCCCCGAAGTATTAGTGAACGAGGTTATCGAAGCCTTCCGCGACCATTATGACGTGACGGTCGAGCTAGTCGAAACCGCGACAGAAAACGTAGAGTTCAAAGTGCCGCGTGTTCTGCGGGTGCCTGCATGACTCAGGACAAACGCACGATTGACGCCTACACTGCGCGGGTCGCCGATTATCTGAAAATCCCCCTGCCCCCCGAACAGCTTGAGGCCCGGCAGGCCTTTGCGGATGCGGTCGAGGCGGGCGGATATGTATTGGATCTGGGCTCGGGGCCCGGATCGGACAGCGCGTTTTTGATGCGCCAAGGGCTAAAGGTGCGGGCGCTGGATGCCACGCCGGCCTTTGTCGAACACGCACTCGACAATGGCGTCGATGCCTATCTGGGCACTTTCGATGACGTCACCGAGGCCGAGGAATATGACGGCGTTTATGCCAGCTTTTCGCTACTGCACGCGCCCCGTTCCGATTTCCCGCGTCATCTAAGCGCAATCCACAAAGCACTGAAATCCAGCGGTCAGTTGTTTCTGGGCATGAAGCTTGGAACGGGTGAGCATCGCGACGATATTAACCGCTATTATACATATTATACTCAGCCCGAGATAGAAGAGGCTCTGACCACGGCCGGCTTCACCATCGACCGCACCGTGCAGGGGATCGGCAAAGGTCTCGCCGGGTCCTATGACGGGTTCATTCTGGTGTTTGCCCATGCCTGATTTGTTTGCCTATACCGATGGTGCCTGTTCCGGCAATCCCGGCCCCGGTGGCTGGGGCGTGCTGCTACGCGCGATGGATGGTGATAACGTTCTGAAAGAGCGCGAATTGAATGGCGGAGAGGCCGAGACCACCAACAACCGGATGGAACTGTTGGCTGCGATCAGCGCGCTGGAAACGCTAGAGCGAGCATCTGTGATCACCATCGTCACCGACAGCGCCTATGTAAAAAATGGCGTCACCGGCTGGATTTTCGGTTGGAAGCGAAACGGCTGGAAGACCTCGAACAAGAAGCCAGTCAAGAATGTTGATCTGTGGCAGCGGCTGGATGAGGCGCAAGAGCGGCATCAGGTGACTTGGGAATGGGTCAAGGGCCACGCAGGCCACCCCGAGAATGAGCGCGCGGATGAACTGGCGCGTGCGGGCATGGCACCGTTTAAACCCAAAAAGGCGCAGGCGTGAGCGGGCTTGCCCTGCTGGATTATGCCTCGGTGCTGGTCTTTGCGCTGACCGGGGCCTTGGTCGCCAGCCGGGCGCAGCTGGATCTGGTGGGGTTTGCCTTCATCGCCTGCCTGACAGCGGTGGGCGGCGGCACGGTGCGCGACCTGCTGCTGGATCGACATCCCGTGTTTTGGGTCGGGCAACCCGACTATATCCTGATTGCCTGCGGCGCCGCAGTGCTGGTGTTCTTTACCGCACATCTGGTTGAAAGCCGGTATAATTGGCTGATTTGGCTGGACAGCTTTGCCCTGTCCATCGCGGTGGCTGCAGGCACGGGCGCGGCCCTGTCGCTGGGACAGGCCGGCGTCATTGTGGTGCTGATGGGTGTGACCACCGGTTGCCTCGGCGGGCTGATGCGCGATGTGGTCTGCAATGAGGTGCCGCTGGTGCTGAAACAGGGTCAGCTTTATGTTTCCTGCGCCTTTGCCGGTGCCCTGACAGCGGTATTGGCGGCTCAGCTTGGGTTAACCGGCCTGCCGGCATTGGGGCTATGCGCCTTGGTCTGCTGGTCGCTGCGGGCCGGATCGCTGCTGTTCGGTTGGCAGTTGCCGGTTTACAAGGCCCGACCGCCTCGGCGATAGGATACAAACAGACACGAGAACGCTATGACCCCCCGACTTTCATTTCTTGCGGCAACGCTGCTGCTGGCGGCTTGTGCAGATCACTACACCCCGGTCAGCTTCAGGACCGAAGGGGATCAGATCGTGGCGTCCGGCACGATCGACCATACAACGCTCAGCGCGTTTGAAGAGGTGATAGACGAGAACCCCGGGATCAAAACGCTGGTGCTACAGAATATCGGTGGCTCAGTCGATGATGATGCTAATGTGGTGTTCAGCCGCGTGGTGCGCGAGGAAGGGTTCGATACGGTCGTTCCATCAAACGGTTTGGTCGCCTCTGGCGGAACTGACCTGTTTCTGGCCGGTAACCGGCGGGTGCTGGAACCCGGCGCCTGTGTGGGGGTTCACAGTTGGGGTGGTGGAGGTTACGTGGCCGCGGAACTGCCCGAAGGTCATCCTGAACATGACCGGTATCTTGACTATTTCGCAGATATCGGCGTCGACCCGGACTTCTACTGGTTCACGCTGGTTGCTGCATCCGAGGATGAAATGCACTGGATGACCGCATCCGAGGCGAACCGGTACGACATGACAACGCGCGCGGCCCCAAGACTTGGGACCGCCGCAATCTGCGATGAGCGCTAGCGCGTCAGCAGCCTTGCGCCGATCTCTTTTACGAATTTCGCCGCCACCATGGCCGTCATTCCATAGGGGTCGCGATGCGGGTTTAACTCGACAATATCCGCGCCGACCAGTTGACCCTTGAACCGATGGATCAGGTCGATCACCTCACGCGTGCTCAGCCCGCCGGGTTCGTGATGCGAAACACCCGGAGCAAAGGCCGGGTCCAGCGCGTCGAGGTCCAGTGACAAGTAAACCGGGCCGTCAAAACTGATCTCCAGATCTGCGCGCCAGTTGCGCATGTCGATCACCTCAACCCCGAACTTATCGGCCTGTTCCTGTTGGTGCTTGTTCATGGTGCGGATGCCGACCTGAACGAGGCGATTGATCTTGCCGGTCTCCATCACGCGGGCGAAGGGACAGCCATGGCCCAGCGGGCCGATCTGCTGGCTGTCATAAAGGTCGGGATGTGAGTCGATATGCAGGATATTCAGCCCCTTATACCGGTCCGCATGCGCCTTGATCAGCGGATAGGCCACCGAGTGATCACCGCCCAGCGAGAGCAGCCGTGCACCGGTTTCGATCCGGGCAGCCGCGCCGGCCTCGATCCGGTTGATGGGCTCCTGCCCCATCATCTCGAACACATCCAGATCGCCGGTGTCCTTGAATCGGTCGGTTGCGCCAAGATCGGTGCCATCCTCAGCCGTTAGATTCGCCGCACCGGAATGCAACGCCTCGCGAATACGGCCCGGGGCAAAGGCGGGGCCTTGCAGGAACGAGGAATGCAGGTCCAGCGGCACCCCCATCAGGGCGACGTCACCTTTAGTCAGATCATGCGACATGAGAGGCCTTTCGACAAAAAATTGACGGGACATTGGTCGCAGATTGCGGTCGGGTCAAGCGGTCAGCGGCGGATATATGTCTGCCAGATCCAGATCACCAAAAGCGCCCCCAGAACGGCCCCGATAAACCCTGAGAGCCATCCCATCACGGTGATGAGCGTGCGCAGGATCAGCCCGCCCACCAAAGCGCCGACTATGCCGATCAGCATGGTGGTTGGAATATCCGCCTCGATCCGCATCAGGCGGGTGGCAAGGAACCCTGCAGCAGCTCCGACGATGATCAGGGCGATGATCGGCATGTCATTTCCTCCAATGGGTGGGCACGATGATTAGAGCTCCGATGGAGGACAGCACCGCGTCCAGCCCGGGCGGACCAAAGCTGATGCCGAACATGATGCGGACGAAATAGAACAGGAAGGCACCACCCACGCAGATGATGATCGATTGCAGATAGCCGTTGTGGGTAAAGCCGGTCTGTTCAGACAGATAGCCCACGATCCCGGCGATCACGACGGTGCCCATCAGGATCATGAACATCTGGCTTTACTCCGATGATAGGTGGGTGCCGACCGGGATGGGCCAGCCCCGCAGAAAGGTTTCCCTATCCTGCGCGCCTTTGCCCGCCCTTTGCAAGCGCAGCAGCTCAACCGAGCCTTCACCACAGGCCACGCACAGGTGGTCATCCAGCACCTCGCCGGGCGTGCCCTGCCCTTCGGCCAGCCGCGAAGCCAGCAGTTTGATCCGATCGCCCTCGACCTCGGTCCATGCGCCGGGGAATGGAGAGAGACCGCGGATTTTTCTGTCGACATCGGATGCGGGGGCCGACCAATCGATCCGCGCCTCGGCTTTGTCGATCTTGGCGGCGTAGGTCACACCCTCTTCGGGCTGCGGGTCAGGTGTAAGGCTGGGCAGTTCGGCCAGAGCCTCAACGATCAGCGCCGCGCCCATATCCGACAGGCGGTCATGGAGTTGCGCGGTGGTTTCCTCGATGCCGATATCGGTGGCTTCGCGCAGCAGGACGGGGCCGGTGTCCAGCCCGGCCTCCATCTGCATGATGCAGATGCCGGTCTGCGCATCGCCCGCCATGATTGCGCGATGGATCGGGGCGGCCCCGCGCCAGCGCGGCAGCAGGCTGGCGTGTATGTTCAGGCAGCCATGGGTGGGCGCGTCCAGAATGACTTGCGGCAGGATCAGGCCATAGGCCACAACAACGGCGATATCGGCGTTCAGCGCGGCAAAGCTGGCCTGTTCTTCGGGCGATTTCAGCGAGGTGGGGTGGCGCACCTCGAGACCCAGCGCCTCAGCGCGGGCGTGGACCGGTGTTGGACGGTCCTTTTTGCCCCGGCCAGCGGGGCGCGGAGGTTGGCAGTAGACGGCGGCGATTTCGTGACCCGCGCCCACCAGCGCATCCAGAACAGGGACCGAAAAATCGGGGGTTCCCATGAAGATTATGCGCATCGTCGGCTCCGAAGGTGTTGGGTTGCCGGGCTGAAGCCCGGCCTACGTTGATTTTCGCGCCTTGCGCAGCAGCATGTCGCGTTTGACCTTGCTGAGCCGGTCGAAATACATCCGCCCGTTCAGGTGGTCGATCTGATGCTGCACGCTGGTGGCCTCGATCCCGACGAAATCGCGGCGGTCGATCTGGCCCTGTTCGTTGAGAAATTTCACTGTCACTGCGCGCGGTCGCTTCACCTTGGCGGACACGCCGGGTAGGTTCGGGCTGGCCTCGTCATGTTCGCGCAGTTCCACCGAGCTGTGCAGGATCTCGGGATTGGCCAGCCGCACGGCTTTGCCCCGCTGGGTCGAGCCATCCACGACGGCCAGACGCAGCATCACCCCGATCTGGGGCGCGGCGAGGCCAACACCCGGCATCGCCTCCATCGTGTCGATCATGTCGTCCCAGATGGCGCGGATGTCATCGGTGATCTCGGGGACGTCCTCGGCCTTGGTGCGCAGGCGCTTGTCGGGCCATGGCAGGCAGGTTCGCACCGTCATGTGCGGGCCTTTTCGCGCTTGAGCTTCTGCATCTTGCGCGTGATCATCTGGCGTTTGAGCGGCTTGAGATAATCGATGAACAGCTTGCCGTTCAGATGGTCGATCTCGTGCTGGACACAGGTCGCCCAGAGATCATCAAAGGTTTCCTGTTGCAGATTGCCGTCGCGGTCCAGCCAGGTGACATCAACCGTCTTCGGGCGGGTCACTTCGGCATATTGCTCGGGGATCGACAGGCAGCCTTCTTCGTAAACGTTTGTCTCGTCCGAGGACGCGATAACCTCGGGGTTGAACATCACCAGCGGGCGCGGCGCTTCGCCTTCTTCCTTGACGCAATCCACCACGATCAGGCGATCCAGCACGCCGATCTGCGGTGCCGCAAGGCCAATGCCGGGCGCGTCATACATCGTCTCCAGCATGTCATCAGCCAGTTTGCGCAGATCGTCGGTGATGTCGGCCACCGGCGCGCAGACCTTTTTCAGGCGGGGATCGGGATGGATCAGGATATTGCGTTTCATGGGGCTGATTTAGGCCATCGCGCCCGCCTCCGCAACGGCCCCCTTGCACCTGATGGATTTGTGGTTAGCTTTCGCCTCGACAGATGGAGATGACATGACTTTCAACGACCTGATCGACCGCCGGGGCACCAACTCTTCAAAATGGGACAAGATGGAGCGGCTCTTTGGCGTCTCGCCCGAGGACGGGCTGGCCATGTGGACGGCTGATTCCGACTATGCCACCGCCCCATGTGTGATCGAGGCCGTGCGCAAGGCCGCCGATCATGGCGCGTTTGGTTATTCGTGGATGCACCCGGAGTATCTGAACGCAATCCAGTGGTGGATGAAGACCCGCCACAACTGGGAGATCGATACCGATTGGGTGCTGACCTCACAGGGTCTGGGCAATGCGATTGCCCTGTGTCTGGATGTCTGGAGCGAGCCGGGTGATGGCGTCGTTATATTCACGCCCGTTTACCATGAGTTTGCCCATAAGGTGAACAAATCGGGCCGTCGCGTGGTGGAATGCCCTCTAGTACGTGACGGCGACAGCTATGCGCTTGATCTGGACGATGCGCAGTCGCGGCTGGACGGTTCGGAAAAGCTGCTGTTGTGGTGCTCGCCGCAGAACCCGTCGGGCCGGGTCTGGACGCCAGAAGAACTGCGCGCGGTGGCGGCGTTTGCAGAACGTAATGGACTGATCCTGGTATCGGATGAGATTCACCACGATCTGGTTTATCCGGGCAATACTTTCGTGCCGATGGATGTGGCCGCCCCGAATGCGCGTCCCTGGACCGTGACTCTGACCGCGGCGTCGAAGACATTCAATATCGCGGGCCAGCGCACCGGTAACATGATCATTCCCGACGCCAAGCTGCGGGCCGAGATGCGACACCGGATCACCACTCTGGACTATGATCCAAGTGCGCTGGGGGTGGCGATGATCACCGCCGCTTATTCTCCGGAAGGGGCGAAATGGGTCGATGAACAGGTCGCCCATCTGGATGCCAACAGAAAACTGTTCGACGCCACCATCGCCGAGATTCCGGGCCTGTGGTCGATGCCGCTACAGGCGACCTATCTGGCCTGGGTTAATTTCTCGGGCACCGGGATGAGCCATGATGAATTTGTCCTCCGCCTGCGCGACGATGCGCGGATCGCGACATCTTCAGGTCCCGGCTTCGGCACCGGAGGAGAAACCTTCGAGCGGTTCAATCTGGCCACGCAACGCGCGCGGGTGGAAGAGGCTTGCGCCCGCCTCAAACGCGCCTTTGGCGATTTGCAATAATCCCCGTCCGAGAACGAACGGAGCCACATCATGCCCAACCAACTTTTTGCGCTTCCGGACATCCCGAGCATCCCGGCACAGGGGGAGCAGGCGACCTATCCGATCGGGCGGATTTTCTGCGTGGGCCGCAATTATGCCGCCCACGCCGCTGAAATGGGGCATGAGGTGGATCGTCAGGCGCCATTCTATTTCACCAAATCCGCGCCCAACGCGGTTTTGACAGGTGCACATGAGCCTTATCCTGCGGGAACCGAGAATTATCATCACGAAATGGAACTGGCCGTTGCAATCGGCAAACCGGTCTTCCAGGCCACGGCTGCACAGGCCCATGCGGCGATCTTTGGCTACGGGTGTGCTTTGGACATGACGCGCCGCGACCTGCAGATCCGCGAGCGCAACGAACAACGCCCCTGGGATCTGGGCAAGGATGTGGAAAACGGCGCGGTCTTTGCGCCGCTGACCCGAGCCGATCATTGGAGTCCATCGGATGACAAGCGCATCTATCTCAGCGTCAATGGGCAGGTGAAACAGGACGCCACCTTGTCCGAGCTGGTTTGGAAGATTGATGAACTGATCTGCCATCTATCCGGTTTCTATCATTTGCGCCCCGGCGATCTGATCCTGACCGGCACACCCGCTGGGGTCGGGCCCGTGGTCGCCGGAGACCGAATCGAAGGCGGCATCGATGGTTTGGACCCTGTGCACCTAACCCTGACGGCCCACGACTAATCGTCCGGCCCGATACCTGAAAATCTTGTGACACCATTGCAGCTCCGAGCGCCGACGACGCTTCGGTGCCACAGGTCAATCGGTGAGCGTGTCAGTCGCGGTTTTCAAGCAGTGCGATAGGTGCATCCGGCGCGCGGTAGAAATCCAGCGGGGCCTTGTCGGCTGCCACAGTGCTGCGCTTGAACTCATAGCGCATCTCACCCACCGCTTCTTCATCTGCGATGATCAGGCACTGATACATGTGATTGACACCGTCATAGATATCGACGAGCCCACGCAGGCGTGGCGTGGTTTCGGCCTCGACGGTGAAACCATCCTTCCACAATGTGAGAATCTTGAAGCTATTGTCGCCAAACTCCACCCGCAAACGGCTGGATTTCTTCAATGTAGCGATTCGGGCGGCATCCAATTCAGCGCGAATTTCCTTAGAAACATAGGTACTCATAATAAACTTCCCCCAGAACTTTCTTTATTGTGGACCAGCTTGTGTAAAAATCCAGTGAACTGTCTCACTTGGACCCGAGATTTACGATCTGTTGCGCAGGTGTCCTGATGACACTGTGCGCGGATGCAGGTCAGTTGCGCGCGCGGTGAAATAGGAACCTGAGCCGCAACAGCCTATCTTTGTCTCAAACGCAATGCGGAGGAATGACGATGGGCCTGCTTGTCGACGGCGTTTGGCATGACACCTGGTATGACACCAAATCCACTGGCGGGGCGTTCAAACGTTCGGCCGCACAGTTTCGCAACTGGATCACCGCCGATGGGGCACCTGGTCCCTCGGGGCGTGGCGGTTTCGAGGCGGAGAGCGGGCGATATCATATGTATGTCTCTCACGCCTGCCCCTGGGCGCATCGCACGCTGATCTTTCGCGAGTTGAAGGGGTTGCGAGAACACATCTCAGTCTCGGTGGTACATCCGGATATGCTGGATAAAGGATGGAACTTTGAGACAGACGACCATGGAGCGACAGGAGACAAACTGTTCGGACATGACTTTGTCCATCAGATCTATACCCGTGCCGACCCCAACTATTCAGGCCGAGTGACGGTGCCGATCCTGTGGGACAAAGTGGAAAAGACCATCGTCTCGAACGAAAGCTCGGAAATAATCCGCATGTTCAATTCGGCTTTCAACGGGATCACCGGCAACACGGACGACTACTGGCCCGAGGCGATGCGGGACGAGATTGAAGAGGTCAACGCGCGCATCTATTCCGATGTAAATAATGGGGTGTACAAATGCGGCTTCGCCACCTCGCAAGAGGCGTATGACGCGGCCATTGACCCTCTGTTCGACACGCTGGATTGGCTTGAGGATCGTCTGTCACGCAACCGCTATCTGATGGGTGACCGCGTGACCGAGGCCGACTGGCGCTTGTTCACCACGCTGATCCGGTTCGACCCGGTTTATCACCTGCATTTCAAATGCAACAAACGGCGGCTGGTGGATTACCCGAACCTCTGGGCCTTTACCCGCGAGCTTTATCAGTGGCCCGGCGTGGCCGAGACGGTGAACATGAACCACATTGTGCGCCACTATCACTACAGCCACGATAGCATCAATCCGCATCGGATCATTCCGGTGAACCCAGAGCTGGATTATTTAGAACCCCATGGACGGGATCAGCGCCCGGCGGCGTAGTGCTCGACCATTGCTGCCAGATCCTCGGGCGGGGTCGAGCTTTGCACATAGGCGCAGGCATTCGCACTATGGGCAAAGATGGACCCGTCCGAGAAGAATGTGGTGTTGGTGACAAAGATCACCCGCGCCTCGGGCCTGCGATAGCTTGCAAAATCGGCAACCGCCAAGGCGCTGCCGGTTTCCAAAACCAGATCCAACACGATGATATCGAAGGCTGTGCCATAGAGCGCCAATATTGCAGCCTCTTGCGTCTCAACCAAAGTGACCTCGGCCTCCTGCCTTTGCAGATGCCGTTGCCAGACCCGACCTAGATCGGGGTTACTCTCAACAATCAGTACTTTCATTTGCAACAACCTCGGCACGTGATAAGGGTGAGTGGTGCCGACCCCTGTTGTCCGTGATCACGCGATTTCCTTAACAAAGTGTTAACAGCGCCCGCACAGGGCCATGAACTGGCGGATTCGCTTGTATGAGCGGCAAAAATCCGCTTGAAGCATACGAAATAGGCGATTCCGGCTGGGGCTGATGGTTGGACAGAATGACAGATTGAACCCTCGGGCCGCGCGCGATCATGGCGGGGGTCTGGATGGCGCGATGGCCCGGTTCGGGGGCGTTCGCACGGACTGGATCGACCTGTCAACGGGGATCAACCCGCACGCTTATCTGGTCTCGGGCCTGCAGCAGTCGGACTGGATGGAACTGCCCGATCATGGCGCGTTCGAACGCCTGTCGGACGCGGCGCGGGAGTTTTGGAACGTGCCGGATGGGGCCGAGATTCTGCCCTCTCCCGGCGCTTCAGCGGTGATTGCCCGCTTGCCCGCGCTGGCCAAAGCGGGCCGCGTGCAGATCACGATGCCAACCTATAACGAACATGCCGCCGCGTTCACCGCGCAGGGCTGGACGGTGCACGAGACCGGCCCCGCCGAGGCGCGCGTCATCGTGCACCCCAACAATCCCGATGGGCGCATCTGGCAAGAGACGGATGTCGACGCCCTGCTGACTGTGATTGACGAAAGCTTCTGTGACGTCACCCCCGACGCTTCGCTGATCCATCTGGCTGAACGGCCCGGCATCGTGGTGTTGAAGAGTTTCGGCAAGTTTTGGGGGTTGGCCGGGTTGCGGCTGGGTTTTGCGATCGGCCATCCCGATCTGATCGCACGGCTGAACGACCTGACCGGACCTTGGGCGGTTTCCGGCCCGGCGCAGCGGATCGGAACGCAAGCGCTGCGCGATGTAAAATGGGCTGATGAAACGCGCATGCGTCTGGCAAATGACGCAACACGGTTGGATCAGCTTGTAACGGCCAAAGGTGCGCGGCTGATTGGCGGCACC
This sequence comes from Ruegeria sp. AP7, assembly GCF_056539905.1. NCBI lineage: Bacteria > Pseudomonadati > Pseudomonadota > Alphaproteobacteria > Rhodobacterales > Roseobacteraceae > Ruegeria > Ruegeria sp. AP7. The sequence continues at coordinate 144,941 of NZ_JBQFVT010000002.1, forward strand.
AGCCTGTTCCGCCTCTACGACGTTGATAACGCGACCGCATGGCAAGACCGATTGGCCCGGGCGCATATCTGGAGCCGTATATTCCCCTATTCCAGAACCTTCCTGCGCCTTGGATTACCGCCAGCAGACGGCTGGGCCCGTTTGGAAGCAGCGCTGTGAGCACCGCGTTTCTATTGGTCTGCGCCATGTGTCTGGACGCAGCACTTGGTGAGCCGGATTGGCTGTGGTCGCGGATTCGCCACCCTGCCGTGTTGATGGGCAACGCGATTGGCTGGCTAGACAACCGGCTGAACCATGGGGCGTATCGCCGCCTCAAAGGGGTTGCGACAGTACTCATCCTGGTTGTGGCGGCACTCATCCTTGGCCGGTTGCTGGCACTGCTTGGTCCGATCGTCGAGATCGTGGTCTGCGCCATCCTTCTGGCACAGAAATCCCTGATCACCCATGTTCGCGCAGTTGGCGAAGGCCTGTTGACCTCGCTTGCCGAAGGGCGCGCTCAGGTCGCCATGATCGTCTCGCGCGATACGCGGGACATGACCGAGGCGCAGGTGGCGCGCTCGGCCATCGAAAGCGCAGCCGAAAACCTGAGCGACGGGGTGATTGCCCCCGCCTTCTGGTTTCTAGTCGGGGGTCTGCCGGGGCTGCTGGTCTACAAGGTCGTCAACACCGCCGACAGTATGATCGGCTATCGCAACGACAAGTACCGCGCCTTCGGTTGGGCAGCGGCGCGGCTGGACGATCTGCTGAACCTTGTCCCGGCACGCCTGACGTTTGTATTGATCGTGGCGCTGTCCGGCCAATTGTCGCGCTGGGGAGAAATGGTAGAGGATGCAAGCCGCCATATCTCACCCAACGCAGGCTGGCCCGAGGCCGCGATGGCGCGCGCGCTGGATATCGCGTTGGCCGGGCCGCGCAGCTATGACGGGCAGATGCGGGATCTCGCCTGGGTGAACGGGAATGCCCGGCAAGATATCGACGCGGCAGAGGTTTTTCGCGCATCCAACATGCTCTGGCAGGTTTGGGGGCTTGCGCTTGGGCTCGTGTCGGTGTGGGTTGGGTTCAACTTCATATTCTGACGGATCAGCCTTATGCGTTTCCTTTCCGGCCTTATTGCCGCCGCCTTCTTCGCCTCACCCGCCCTTGCCCAGTGCGGCGGTGGGTTCAATACCTTCGTCAAAGGGCTGAAAGCCGAAGCCATTCAGCAGGGTTTCGACAAGTCCACCGTTGACAGCTTCTTCAACGGCGTGCGGCAGGACGGAGCCGTTCTGAAAGCCGACCGCGCGCAGGGCGTATTCCAAAAACCCTTCATCGACTTCTCGCGCCGCCTGATCTCGCAAAACCGAATCGACCGGGGCAAGGCTATGTCAGAGAAGTACGATGCCGTATTTGACCGGATTGAGCGTGAATACGGCATTTCGCGAGGTGTGCTGCTAGCGTTCTGGGCTTTTGAGACCGACTACGGCGCGTTTCAGGGTGATTTCAACACCCGAAACGCGCTGGTGACGCTTGCCCATGACTGCCGCCGCCCCGAGCTGTTCCGGCCGCAAATCTTCGCTGCCATCAAGCTGTATCAACAAGGCAATTTCGACCCGACCCGCACCACCGGCGCATGGGCGGGCGAGATTGGCATGGTGCAGATGCTGCCGCGCGACATTTTGGAAAACGGCGTGGATGGGGACGGAGATGGCAAGGTTTCGCTAAAAACCTCGGCACCGGATGCACTGATGTCCGGGGCCAAGATGCTGTCACACCTGGGTTGGCAACCGGGTCAGCCATGGCTGCAGCAGGTCACCGTGCCCGCGCAGATGGACTGGTCTCTCTCCGGCCCCGGCAAGCCCCGCTCGGTGTCCGAATGGCAGGCGATGGGCGTGCAGGCGCGCATGGGGTCGTTGGCAAATCTGCCTGCCTCGCTGATCCTGCCACAGGGACACAAGGGCCCTGCGTTCCTCGCTTATCCGAATTTCGATGTCTATTTCGAATGGAACCAGAGCTTCGTTTACGTCCTGACCGCCGCCTACTTCGGCACAAGACTGGAAGGCGCGCAGATCTACGACGCAGGCAACCCCGTACCGGCGCTGACGGGCGCGCAGATGAAGCAGTTGCAGACAAAACTGCAGGCACGGGGGCACGACGTGGGCAAGATCGACGGCATCCTTGGGGCCGGAACACGCGCAGCGGTGCAGGCCGAACAGGTACGACTAGGTCTACCGGCCGATGCCTGGCCAACGACACAGCTGTTGAACCGGCTATGAGGATCAGCGCCTAGGCGACCTTTGCCGGTTCACGTTTCACTGACGGATCAAACGCATGGATCGATACCACAGAGCCTTCTGTGACGATGGCGGTATTGGGTTGTACTTCAACCCAGCCGTCACTGTCTGCATCAAGCGGTTCGGACGATATCACTATCCCGTCTTCGGAGGTCCGGTAGTGCAGACTGGGTGCATAACGATCAGACGCATAGCGCGCCGCAAATACACGCTTGCCATCTGACCAGCACGCCGCAAACCGCATATAGGGCAACGACCCGCATTGTCGTGACAGCGCTTCCACCCGCCCTACGGCTCGTGCCATTGCGCCGATCGGGTTTGAATCCAGACCTTCACCATGAGCAATCAGAAAGATCGCCTCGCTTTCCGTGGCACCCATTCGGTGACCGTACAAATGTGCCGGGATCATTGAGTCGAGCTCTTGCCGGATTTGGTCATGCCCACCAGCTTGGCCATTATGCATGAAGCTCCATTTGCCAACACCGAACGGGTGGCAATTGTTACGCGAAGTCGCAGTGCCAGTCGACGCTCGCACATGGGCCAGAAACAGTCGTGATCGTGTGTGATGTGCCAGTTGCTTGAGATTTGCATCGGACCACGCGGGATGAGTGTCCTTGTAGAAACAAGGCGTTTCGCGATCAGAATACCAGGCCAAGCCAAACCCGTCGGCATTGATCGGTGTCTTCCCTATCAATGCGTTGCGGCTTTGAATGACCAGCGATTGCTCCTGCTCTTGAATCAACTCATCCAGATATCGCTGTTCCCCAACCCAAGCTAAAAAACGGCACATTTTGTGAACCCCATGAAACCTATTGATCTGGAGCATTCTACAACTTCAACAGCTAAAAATTATCCCGTTCTTCACCCTAAGCGATCACAAATTCTATCGATATGTCGCTTTAGCTGGCAAAAACAGATCAATTACTCGCTCTTGATCGGATAGCGGTCACCTTTCTCGTCGATCAGGACCAACCGTTCCCCACTGCGAACATACAGATCGCACCTGCTGAATCCGTTGCGATAGGCGATGCAGACGCTGCCATCCTGGGCGATGGAATACGTGCCAAAGGCGGAATCCCCGCTGGCGTAGGTGTAGGAATAGGCCCCTCCGGCCGAAAATTTGGATTGGCCGTCGTCGTAGAAAGTTAGTGTACGACCTGCCAGCGCCTCAAGTTCCTGAGGCGACAATGGGATGTCGCCGGGCTTGGTGGGCCAGTCGGCAGCCCAGAGGGGATTGGCCGCCAGCAATGCGAGAATGAAGTATCGGATCATGATGCCAGCCTAACCTGATACGCAGGCGATGGCTCATAACGTTGCGGTGATCGTTCAGGCGACCATCTGCTCGGCCTTCTTCAGATCAACCGAGACGAGCTGGCTGACGCCTTGCTCCTGCATGGTAACACCGAATAGCCGATCCATCCGCGCCATCGTCACCGCATGGTGAGTGATGATCAGGAACCGCGTGTCGGTCTGTCGACACATTTCATCCAGGAGATCGCAGAAGCGGGTGACGTTGGCGTCATCCAGCGGCGCGTCGACCTCGTCGAGCACACAGATTGGGGCCGGGTTTGCGAGGAAGACGCCAAAAATCAGCGCGGTCGCCGTCAGGGTCTGCTCACCACCTGACAGCAGGCTGAGGGTCGAGAGTTTCTTGCCCGGTGGCTGGCACATGATCTCAAGACCCGCATCCAGCGGATCGTCGCTTTCGACCATGACCAGATTGGCCTCACCGCCGCCAAATAGGTGCTTGAACAGCATGGCAAAGTTCGAGTTCACCTGTTCAAACGCGGTCAGCAGACGTTCGCGGCCTTCGCGGTTGAGACTGGCGATACCGCTGCGCAGGGCTTTGATCGCCTCTTCCAGATCAGCCTTTTCACCGTTCAGCGTGTCAAACTCTTCCTGAACTTCCTTGCTATCCTCTTCGGCACGCAGGTTCACAGCGCCCAGGGCGTCGCGCTGGCGTTTGTGGCGATTGACCTCGGCCTCGAGCGCGTCGGCGGCGGGCATCTGGTCGGGGTTCACGTCCAGTTGGTTGAGCAACTGGTTTGGCGTCAGTTGCTGATCCTCGGCAATCCGCTCCGCCGCTGCGACCACGCTCTCCTTGGCCGCATCACAACGCGCCTCTGCCGCCGCACGGGTCTCGCGCGCCTCGGAGGCCAGACGTTCGGCCTCGCGCTCAGCAAGAACCACCTCGCGCTGCGCTGTTTCGGCTTCCGCCAGCTTGTCAGCGGCCTCGGCCCGGCGAGCTTCGGCAGTTTCGATCAACTCGTTCAATTCTTCCCGCGCCTCGGCGATTTCGCCGGGAGCGGCCATTGCTTCGGACAGCTCCTCTTCCGAGCTTTCCTTGCGCTCGGCCAGTTCGGAAATCCGCTTCTCGGCCGTTTCCAAACGGTGCCGCCAACCGCTAAGGTCCTTGGTGACCTCCTGCGAACGCCGGGTCCGAGCCTCACCTTCACGACGCAACTCGTCATGGGTCGAGCGGTGGGTCAGCATGGTGATCCGTGCCGCCTCGACCGTCTGTTTGATGTCCTCGACCTGCGCGCGGGCGCTGTCGAGGTCGCCCAGTCCGGTCAGCGCGCCCTCAGCCTCGCGCAGTTGCGCGCGGGCAGACATTGCATCTTCCTTATGGCGATCAACTGCAAGGGTGAGAGTTTCCAGCTTGCCCTGTGCCAGATTGCGATCTGCCTCGGCTCGGCTGAGCATCCGTGCGGTTTCGGCCATACGCTGATCGGCGGCACGGCGGGCTTCGCGGGCACGGCGATCAGCTTCGGTGACGTCGGCCAGTTGCTGTGAAAGGGCTTCGTGCGCGGCGCGGGCACCATCGGCTTGCGCCTCGGTGCGGGTCAGTTCCTGTTTCAGCGCTTCCAGCTTGTTGAGCTGTTCCAGCCGCAGGGCCGCAGCGCTTGGCGCATCCTCGGCCCAGGCGCGGAACCCGTCCCAGCGCCACAAATCGCCCGAGCGCGAGACCAGCCGTTGCCCGGGTTTCAGCGACGCCTGCAACCGTGCGCCCTGATCCGCATCGACCAGACCGATCTGCGCGATCCGGCGGCTGAGCCGGTCGGGACCGGACACATGCAAGGCCAGAGGCTCTGCTCCGTCTGGCAAGGTTTGATCGCTGTCATAGCCCGCCACCTGCACCCAGCCTGAAGGCCCGTCACCTTCGACCAACGGAGCACGCAGATCGTCAGCCAGTGCTGCCCCCAGCGCTTTTTCATATCCCGAAACCACGCGCAGCAGGTCGAGCACCTGCCCACCTTCAGCCGTGTCGCGTTCGACCAGTTTCGCCAGTGCAGTGGTCTCGGCCCGGATCGCACCCAACTCGCCTTCGGCCTCGGAGCGCTTGGCGCGCGCCTCGGCTTCACGGGCCTGCGTGTCGTTGCGCAGCTCATCGGCAGCGGCGAGCGCTTCTTCGGCGGACTCAGCAGCTTCGCGGGCTTCTTCTTCGCCCTCCTGCGCCGTCTCGAATGCCTCACTGGCACGGGTCAGCGCATTGCGTGCCTCGTCCACGGCGGCGCGGGCCTTTTCCTCTTCACCCTCGGAACGGGCAAGTGTCTTGCGACTGTCCTCGACCAGACGCTGCGCCGATTGGTGGCGGGCCACCAGACGCGCCATGTCTTCGGTTTCCTGCGACAGGTGATCTTCGCGATCCTGCAGAACCGAGGCGGCCTCGCGGGCTATTTCCGCAGCCTCGGCGACCTTCTCGTCATAACCCTCGGCGGCTTTGGCAAGCTCGCGCGCCTCCCATTCCAGCCGTTCGATCATCTCGCCCGCATCGCGGTTCAGGCCGGATTCGCGTTCGATGTCGTTCCCCAACTGCTGGATTCGGTTGGTCAGAGTCTCGATCGTCTGGCGCGCGCGGGTTTCCTGATCCGAGAGCTGATCGCGCTGCACCTGCTGACGTTGCAGGACGGCGGCGGCGATGGCCTCTTCCTCGCGCAGGGGCGGCAGGGTTTCCTCAATCTCAGCGCGTTTGGCAGCGGATTCACGGGCGGAGGCTTCGGCGCGGGAGGCTTCGGTGATCCGGTCTCGCAGCTTTTCTTCTGCCGCTTGGCGGGCCATGTCGGCCTCTTTCCAGCGACGATAGAGCAGCATCCCTTCGGCTTGACGCAGCTGTTCGCCAATCTCGCGATAGCGCGCGGCCTGACGGGCCTGACGGGCGAGTTGCGCCAACTGGCCGCCCAACTGTTCCAGCACGTCATCGACGCGAGTCAGATTAGCCTCGGTGCCTTTGAGTTTCAGTTCAGCCTCGTGGCGGCGTTGATAGAGGCCTGAGATGCCCGCAGCTTCTTCCAGAATGCGGCGGCGGGCGCGGGGCTTGGCATTGATCAGCTCAGCAATTCGGTTCTGCCCCACCAGCGCAGGCGAATGCGCCCCGGTCGAGGCGTCTGCAAACAGCATCTGCACATCGCGGGCGCGGACGTCCTTGCCGTTGGTCTTATAGGCGCTGCCCACGTCGCGGGTGATGCGGCGGACAATCTCCAACTGGTCGCTTTCATTGAAGCCCGAAGGGGCCAGCCGTTCCGAGTTGTCCATGGTCAGGACCACCTCGGCAAAATTGCGCGCGGGTCGGGTCGCCGCGCCCGCAAAGATCACATCCTCCATCGCCCCGCCACGCATGGATTTGGGTCGGTTTTCGCCCATCACCCAGCGCAGAGCCTCCAGAAGGTTGGATTTGCCGCAGCCATTGGGACCCACAACTCCGGTCAGCCCGTCCGCGATGATCAGATCGGTCGGGTCGACAAAGCTTTTGAAGCCGGTCAGTTTGAGTTTGCTAAAGCGCAATGGCTGCTCTTGGTATGATTCCTATGGTTAGGAAGTCTGCGCAACGGATGGGGGAGGTGTCAACGTGATTGCGCAGGATATGGGATTATTGGCCGAGTTATCCACAATATCTTGGCAAAACTACGCAGGGTTTCGCGTATCTCAATACGGCGAGCATTCGAAGACCTGATATCCGTAATCTTCGTAATAGCCATAATCGACGCATTCATAAGGACGGCGAAGGAGCGCTCCGAAAATCAGCTTTTCCCCCAGTTCCTGGTCGCAGCCCAGAACGCCCACAGTGACCGCCGCATCGCCCAGAACGTCCAGAAGCGGACAGCCCGAGACCTGCGCCATCGCCAGCGCGGCCCGATCGCGGATCGGACCAAGGCGCGGGGCGTATTGCGGGTTCACGCGGACGGCTTCGGCCAGTTCGTTGCGGACGCGGACGTCAAACACGCTGCCATTTACCGAGATGCGCGTCGCGGGCAACTCGCGAAAATAAGGCGTGCCGCCCGAACAGGCAGCCAGAAGCAGGAAGGCAAGCAGACGGATCATACACCCGTTCTTGCGGCAATATGGTTAATGATTCCTTTCCCAGATCAGGCGCGCAGCACCTCTCCCAACCGGCGAATACCTTCGCGGATCGTATCCTCATCGGAATTGGAAAAGCTCAGCCGGATCGTGTTGGCACCGGTGTCATCAGGGTAGAACGCCTGACCCGGGACAAAGGCCAACTTGACGGTTTCAAGCGCCCGGGCCAGCAGGTCGGCCCCGTTCACCTCTTTGGGCAACGTGACCCAGATGAACATACCGCCTTCGGGTCGGGTCCATTCCACACCATCGGGCATATGCTGGGCCAACGCCTCCAACATCGCATCGCGGCGGGCGGCATAGGTGCGGCGCAACATCGGAACGTGGCTTTCGAAACAATCCCGCGCCACCTGATACACAGCCATCTGGTTGATGGTCGAGGAATGAAGGTCGGCAGCCTGCTTGAGCAGCACCATTTGCGAGATCACAGGTTTCGCACCTACCACCCAGCCAACACGCAGACCGGGTGACAGGGTTTTCGAGAAACTACCACAATAGATCGTGCGGCAGTTTTCGATTGATCCCTTGCGGGCCTGTTCCAGCGCCATGATTGGGGGGATCGGGTCGCCATCATAGCGCAGCGCCTGATAGGCCCCATCCTCAATCACAGCACAGTCTAATTCCTCGGCCAGATCCAACAGCGCTTCCCTGCCCCGCAGGTCGACGGTCTCACCCGTCGGGTTGGCGAAATCAGCGGAGAGATAAGCGAACTTGATCGGACTGCCATCCGCCGCTTCTCGGTACTCAGCCGCGCCACGATTGCCGTTGACACTGAGCTGGTCGAAGCGCGGCTCATAAGCGTCAAAGGCATTCAGCGCGCCCAGATAGGTGGGCCAGCCGACCAGCGCAGTATCGCCCGGCGATAGAAACAGCTTACCCAGATAATCCAGCGCCTGCTGAGAACCGGAGGTGATCAGGATGTTATCGATGTCGCACTCCACACCTATCCCGCGCATGTAGCCAACCAGCCATTGGCGCAAGGGCGCATAGCCCTCGCTGACAGAGTATTGCAGGGCCTGCGCCTGTCGATCCGGGCCTAGCGCGTACTGGAACGCCTCGGCAAAGGCCTCAGCCGGGAACAGGTTCGGGTCAGGGATACCGCCTGCGAACGAAATGATACCGGGCTCGCCCAGAAGCTTCAGTAATTCGCGGATTTCGGATGCTTTCATTCGGGATGCGCGGGTGGCGTATAGCTGATCCATCGTTGCGGGCCTCCTCCGCCCTTAGGTCGCAGACTAGGCAATGCACCTCTTATGTCAATAATACTGACCCAATGTTTCAACCTGTGTGAGCGGCTTGAACGCGCCCCGCAATCGTGGTCAAGTGAGTTGACCAATTTCAGATGTTAGCCGGATGCCTTTTCAAAAAGTTCAGACCGAAAAACTGTCTCTGGCCGTGGTGCGCCAGATTGAGTTGTTGATCCTGCGCGGCATCCTGCGCCCCGGCGAGCGCCTACCCTCGGAAAGGGAACTGGCCGAGCGGATGGGCGTGTCGCGCCCCTCGCTGCGCGAGGCAATCGCTGATCTGCAGGATCAGGGATTGCTGGCCGCCAAGGCCGGGTCAGGCATCTATGTGGCCGAGGTTCTGGGTTCGGCCTTCTCGCCCGCTTTAATCCGGTTGTTCGGCAATCACGACGAGGCGGTGTTCGACTATCTTTCGTTCCGGCGCGATATGGAGGGGCTAGCCGCCGAGCGCGCCGCGCGGATGGGATCGGACAGCGATCTGAAAGTGGTGCAGACCATACTAGACAAGATGGAAACTGCCCACGCGCGTAACGCTGCCGAAGAAGAGGCGCATCTGGACGCCCAGTTTCACATGGCCATCATCGAAGCCAGCCATAACGTGGTGATGCTGCACATGATGCGGTCGATGTTCGATCTGCTGCGACAGGGCGTATTCTACAACCGCCGGATCATGTTCCAGCAGCGCACCACCCGCGATGCCATTCTGGATCAGCACCGCGCCATCAACGTCGCCCTACAAGACCGCGACCCAAAGGGGGCGCGCCGGGCGGTCGAGGACCATCTGAATTTTGTCAAAGGTTGCATGGCCGATCAGCAGAAGGCCCTGCACAATGAAGAAATCGCGCAGCAGCGACTGAAGCACGAGACCGGCGAGGTCTAATGTTTATAGGACATTTACCGGGCGCCTACTTGATCTTCCGAACGACTGCGCCGAATCTGGGCAAGCTTGCATTTGCAGCTGCGATGATCGGAGCCGTGGCGCCAGACATAGACATATTCTGGTTTTATCTTATCGATGATCGCGGGCACCATCATCATTCCTACCTGACGCACCGACCAATCATCTGGGCGAGCATTCTGCTTTTAGGTCTCCTGATCCGACAATGGCGTCTACAAATCGGAACCTTTCTGACCTTCCTGGGCGCGGGCGGGTTGGTTCACATGTTATTGGATTCGATCACGGGTGAGGTCACATGGATATGGCCCTTTTCGGACGCGACATATCCGTTAGTCACGGTACAGGCGACCCATTCTCATTGGATATTGTCATTTCTCAATCATTGGACGTTCAAGATCGAGATTTTGATCACGATGGTTGCTATATTCGTCTGGGTCATGACCCGGCGCCGAGCAAAGAAACCTAAACAAAGTCACGATAGAAAAACCCGGGAACCTCAGGGCCCCGGGTTTCATTAAGTCGCTTGATCAATGTGATCAGTGCAGCTTTTCACCGACATCCGCGATGGATGCGTCGATAAGCTTGTTCGCCTGCGTGGCGGTCATTTGCTTGGCTAGAACGGCTTTCGCTGCGGAAACTGCAACGGTGACGGCCTGATCGCGAACTTCCTTGACTGCTGAGGCCTCAGCCGATGCGATCTGATCCTGTGCAGCCGCCAGACGGCGTGCAATGGATTTCTCCAGATCGACCTTGGCTTGCTCAGCGGCCAATGCCGCGTCCTGCTTCGCCGCTTCGACGATGGCGTCGGCCTGTGTCTGCACCTCGCGTTGCTTGCGCTCATACGATGCTAGCAGGCTACGCGCTTCTTCATGCAGGGCACGTGCTTCGTCCAGTTCGGACTGGATGCCTTCGGCACGTTTGTCCAATGCACCACCGATCATGCCGGGGACTTTGAAGTAGAACAGGACCGCGATGAAAACGATGAAGCCCAGCAGGACCACAAAATCGGTGTTACCAAGCGAAAAGAACGGTCCGCTTGCAGCCAGCGCAGGGCTGGCGGCACCAACGGTCAGGATAAGGGCAAGAGTGTTCCGCATGTCACTTATCCTTTCGTCTGCGCGTCTACTGCACTGTTGATGGCTTTGGCATCCGCCTCGCCGCCCAGTGCGGTGACCAGTTCAGCCGCCGTATCCTTGGCAACCACTTGAATGCTTTCCAGCGCACCGGCACGGATTTCGGCAATCGCCTTTTCCGATTCAGCCGCCTTTGCAGCGATTTCCGCGTCCGCCTTGGCAATCGCATCATCCAGACCAGACTGGATTTCCGCGCGCGCTTCCGCTGCGATACGCTGTGCCTCAGAACGGGCATCGGCCAGCGCCTTGTTATAGGCCTCTTCGGCCTCGACCGCTTTGGCCTTCAGATCTTCGGCCGCAGCCAGGTCATTTGTAATGGTCCCCTGACGCTCCGCCAGGATTGCCGCGATGCGCGGCAGGGCCACGCGGGACAGGACCAGAAAGATGACGACCAGCGTAATGACCAGCCAGAAAATCTGGTTGGGGAACCAATCGAAGCAGAGCTGCGGCATCCCGATGGCAGAGCCATAGGAGTCGACGCACGAGCCGGCTACTTCTTCGGCAATAGGTTCTGTCGCCATGATATCCTCCGTCGGAACGTAGTCTTTACAACAGATGGGCCGCTATGGCTTGGGCCCATCTGCGCGTAAGGATCAGGTTCCGCAGATTATACGGCGAACATCAGCAGCAGCGAGACCAGGAATGCGAAGATCCCCAGGGCTTCTGCGAACGCGATACCGATGAACAGGGTTGCAGTCTGCGATGCAGCTGCCGAAGGATTGCGCAGGGCGCCGGCCAGGAAGTTGCCTGCAACGTTGCCCACCCCGATTGCGGCTGCGCCGGAACCGATTGCTGCCAGGCCTGCGCCGATGTGTGCGAGATCGCCTTCCATGATGTGTCTCCTTACGAATTGGAAGTTTCGATGTTGGGTGTTCGGACCTTAGTGCGACGGATGCAGTGCATCTTTCAGATAAACACAGGTCAGAATGGTGAATACGTAGGCCTGAATGAAGGCCACTAGGACCTCAAGACCATACATTGCTGTAATCGCAAGAACCGACACGGGCGAGATCACGGCAATCGCGGCGAAGCCTGCGAAAACCTTGATAACCGCGTGGCCAGCCATGACGTTACCAGCAAGACGAATAGAGTGGCTGACGGGGCGTACAAAGTACGAAATCAGCTCGATGATCGCCAGGATCGGACGCAGCGCCAAAGGCGCGCTGGAGACCCAGAACAGACCGAGGAACCCTGCACCGTTCTTGACAAAACCCAGAATGGTCACGGTCAGGAACACGGCCAAAGCCAGCGGGATGGTGACTGCAAAATGCGATGTGGTGGTGAACGAGGTCGGGATCAGGCCCAAGAAGTTCGCGGTTACGATGAACATGAACAAGGTCATGACATAGGGGAAGAACTTGACGCCTTCCTTGCCGCAAATGTCTTCAAGCATCTTGTAGATGAAGCCATAGGCCAGTTCTGCAATCGACTGCATGCGGCTTGGGACGATCGCGCGCTTGGACGTTGGCAGAACCAACAGAGCCACCACGGCCAATACGGCAAAGAACAGCCACAGAGTCACATTGGTGACCGTGAACATGCCAACCGCACCGTCGCCGAACAACGGCTTGACGATGAACTGGTCCATCGGGTGGAATACCAGGCTGCTGCCTTCTGCTGCGGTGGTCTCGGTCGCCACGTTCAGTCCCTCTCGTCCTTCTCGGCCGCATTTGCAGCCGTTTGTTTCTCTTGAACCTCTTTCGCGCTGCGGAGCATAACCTTCACGCCCGCGACAAGGCCCAGCAATGTAAATAGCACCAGAAAGATCGGGGTCGTCCCGAGCAGGCTATCAAGCCCGTATCCGATGCCAAATCCGATCCCCAGACCGGATACCATTTCGATGACCATCCTCCAGGCAAGCTCACCCCCGGACACGTCAGCATCTGCGCGAGGCTTGGGCGCTTTGGCCTTTTTTGCCGCGTCGATCTTGGCCTCCAGCTGCGCCATACGCTGCTTTTGGTCATCATCGGTCACGGGCGTTTCCCTCGCACAGTCTTGGGTAGGGTGCTAAGGGTCTGAGGGCGCAGAGTCAACGCTGTTAACCGCCCGCCCAGAACATCGTTAACCAATTGATTTATATAATATTAATCTAACTTCACTCAATTCATCCCATTCGTTAAAACAGGCCAAACGGGCGAATTGGGCGAATTCTGCATATTCAACCTTTCGGTTGATCTTTTCCAACTGCATCCCGCTGCCTGCGCCTGACGATCCGCCCGTCGATAAGCAAAAGCCCGACAAGAATTGCCCCCATGCCCAACAGGTGCTCGGGCCGAAGCGTCTCATTCAGCACCCATGTTCCCAGCACCAGCGCAGAGACCGGAGCGATCAGGGTGACCGTCGATATATTCGTTGGTCCCACTTTGGGAAGAAGCCAGTAGAATGCGATAAAGGCTGCGGAGGTCAGTACAACGCCGATCATGGCCAGCGAAGCCCAGGTTTCGATCCGGGTGATATGGGGCACGCCTTCGCTCCACAAGGCTAGTGGAGCTATTGCCAGTGTCGCGCCCGTCAGGGCCAGCGCGACCAGAACAACCGGCGGCATGTCCCGGAAGGCGCGCGCGATGTTGACCGAAAAGGCATAGCAGACAGGGGCGCACAAGGTGAGAAGAATTGCCCAGAACTCGGATTTTGCGCCTGAGTTTAGCACCGGCAACGACAATACTACGATACCCGCAAAACCACAGACCACGCCCAGGGATTTCAATAGCGTCGCCCGCTCTCCTCCGGGCCAGAAATGCGATACAACAACCGCAAAAGCAGGCGTCGTGGCATTCACGATCCCTGCGACACCCGCGCCAATATGCTGTTGACCCAGGGCATAAAAGGCAAATGGAGCAGCATAGCTGAGCACGCCAAATCCCAGCAACCCGGCTGCACGACCGAAGGTCAGATTGACTTGTAAACGGGCGCCCAACACATAGACCCAGCACCCCAACGCACCAAAACCCACCCTCCCCATCGATACCGACAGTGGCCCAAGCTCGCGCAGCAGAATGGCATTGAACATGAATGACATGCCCCAGCCGATGCCAAGTATGCAAATCACTAACCAGTATTTCAGTGCCATTCCCAAACCTTTTTTGTTTGCTGGCACCTTGTCGTTGCAGCGAAAATTGTCAAACCGGTTCTTGAGCTTTAGGAATGAGCCATGTCCAACGACCTCGACACTGTTTTTGCGGCCCTCGGCGACCCAACCCGCCGCACCATCCTTGCGATGCTGCTGGAGGACGATATGGCCGTCACCGACGTGGCTGAACCGTTCGACATGTCATTGGCTGCGATCTCGAAACACTTGGTGATCCTGACCAAGGCCGGGCTGATTTCTCAGGAAAAACGAGGGCGGGTTAAGTGGTGCAAGCTAGAGCCTGACGCCCTGCGTGCGGCGTCGGTCTGGATGCAGGGTTTCGGACAGTTCGAACCGGTCAATCTGGATGCGTTCGAGCGGTTCCTCGAGGTCGAACTGCCCTCGGACGAGGCCTGAGTTTCAACGCACCACAAAAACTGACATGCTGGCGTGTTTGGCCAAATAACCAGCATGACTGGAAAAGATATAGTCTGTGATCCTTGGGGCGTGAGTCCCGACCACAATCAGATCAGCACCAATATCTTCTGCCGCGCGGGTCAGATCGCCATCGACTTCGGCAGCGACATCGACCGAGTGTATGTTGCGTGTGGCAACCGGAGCGCCGCATTGTTCTGCAATCTCACTAGCGCAGTCCTGCAGCTTTTGCTCAATTGCGTCTTTCGATAGATTAACATCCCCGAGCTGGGTGCCCGTGACACTTACGACGGTCACTTTGGCGGCTTGCCAACTGGCCAATTGTGCAGCAACTTCAGTCGCCTTCTTGACCTCGGGTGGCAGGTGCAGGTCGACTGGGACCATAATATGTTTGAACATTGCGTCTTCCTCCTCGCCAAAAAGCATAGAGAAATTCGCATATAACCACTTTGACCTGCCTCAAAGGCGCTGGGAGCTGTTAGCCTAACCTTCTCGGCTGTATTCGACCCCGGTCACGACGCCGGTCGCATCGGCCCGGCAAAGCCATGGCGCCTCTGCCCCTGCCACGAAAACACTGGTGACCGAGCCAGTCGGTCCGGATTGCGTCGAGATTGCTTTGACACCACTTGGCCCGGTCCCGGTTTCAGCACCTACCAGAGCCTCGCAGCTTGCCTGCAGGTCAGCCTGCGCGGCGTCGTTCGCTCCTCCGGTTGCACAAGCGGACAAGGCAAACAACACAGGAACAAGGAGGGGTGATTTCATAGCGAAACTCCGCACTCAAATAGCTCTTAGTACCGGCCAACTTGCCAGACCCGATTCAGAAGGCAAGATTCAATCCATTGTCAGAACAGGTTTGGAAGAAGTGTCTTCTCCCTTCAGCAGCATCAGCAACGCAACGGCTGTCAAAGCCGCTCCGACCAATACCAAGGCTGTTGGCGCAGGACGCCCGAGCCCGATCTCCCACAAGATGACCCAGCTGGGAATCAGATACGTATAAGCCATGACCTTGGCTGCGGGCAGACACAGCGCCGCAAACTGAACAAGTACAAAGCTGGCCGCCGTCGCGAATAGCGAAATGTAGAGCAGCGTTACCCAGACAATCCTGGGTAGGTTCGCCCAATCGGTCGCGCGGATATCGGACCAGCCCCACAGCGTCAGGATAAGGCACCCGGCCACCAGTGTTCCAAAGGTAAACACTACCGCAGGCTCTCCCCGGTTCAGGCGACGCACCATCGGGGTATAGACGGCGTGGGCAGCGCATCCCCAGAAATAGATGATCTCTCCGCCTCCGATTTCGAAGGCTTGAAAGGCCTGCCAATCAGCCCGGAAGATTACCCAAAGCGCGCCGACCGCGCCAACGGTCAGGGCCAGCGCCATGCGCGCGGTAGTGATCTGACGCAGCAGCACCCAGCCAGCCAGAGCCGACATGACCGGCGTCAAGGTAAATACCGCAGCCGCACTGACCGGTGGCGCGGTTTTGAGGCCGTAGAACATCAAGACGAAATACGACCCAAACAACCCGCCCAGGACCAGATAGCGCCAGGGGGCCTGTGTTGCGCTGCGCGATATGCCTGTTGTGGCAAGGGCGGCGATGCCGATCACCACTGCCGCAATGGCAAAGCGTGCCGCAGTGATTGCCGAGGGCGCGATTTCATTCGCTGCCATTGAACCCAGCGAAAAACTGCCCGCAACCAGGGCAGAAAATGTCAGCATGGCCAGATGGCCGCGCGCTTGTGGTGTCACGGCAGCCAACCTTTGGATTGTTCTTTCAGGAAGGACAAAAACGCCTGGACTTTAGTTGTGCGGTGCAAATCCACATGGGTCACCAACCACAGCTTGCCCGACCATTCGGGCAGAGGCTCCATCACCTCAACCAGATCGGGGTCGCGCATGGCCTCCCACCGGGCCATGAAACCGATACCGGCCCCGGCCAGAACCGCCTCGCGCATGCAAAAATTGTTGGTGCAGCGGAAGGTGATCGCCTGTTCCGGTGCATTGGCACGCAGCCAGCGGGAAAACGGCGCGCGGCTGTTTTCGTCGTCATTGCCGACGAAATGGTGATTGGCGAAATCCTCGACGCTCGAAGGTTTACCGTGGCGTGCGATATAGCCTTTGCTCGCGAACAGTCCGACTTCTTGCGCGATGAAAGGCTGCACCACGTTGTCCGGCTGATCCGGTGCGGCCCCTGCGCGAATAGCCACATGCGCTTCGCCATATTCCAGTCGAAACAGGCGGTCGCCGGTCAGATAGCGCACAATGAGACCCGGATGGGCTTGCTGAAATTCGCTCAAGGTCGGCACGATCAAAGGCGCAAGCGAGGCCAGCGAGGTCACCACCAGTTCGCCCGAGACATCATCTCCGCGCCCCTTCATGCGGCCAACCAACTGGTTGAACTGATCTTCGGTCGCCTGCGCGACACGCAACAGATCCTTACCTGCTTCGGTCGGGGTATAGCCGCGCGCATGACGCTGAAACAGTTTGACGCCCAGCCGCGCCTCGATCGCGTCGATATGGCGGATCACGGTGGCGTGGTGTACGCCCAATACATCCGCCGCACCGCTGACCGTTCCCATGCGCGCCACCTGATAGGCGGTTCTTACTTCATCCCAATTGTCCATTGCATCCGTTCCACTGTGCAAATTCTAACAATGCTTGTTGATATATCCGAGTTTTGTTCACATTCGCAACAGCCATATTGGGGCGACAGAAGCTAATTCCACAGTTTAGGACCTCCGAAATGACCAAAACCATCCTGCACATCGACGCCTCAGCCCGCCGCACCGGTTCAGCCACCCGCGATCTGTCCGAACGCGTGGTTCGCCACCTGAACGCCGGGCGTATTATCCGCCGCGATCTCGCCTCTCCCCTGCCCCTTATCACCGAAGACTGGATCGCTGCCAATTTCACCCCCGCCGATCAGCGCGACGTTGTCCAGCAGGACGTTCTGTCGTTGTCGGACGAGCTGGTGTCGGAACTGCAAAAGGCAGACACCATTGTCATCGGCCTACCGATCTACAACTTCTCAGTTCCGGCCGCATTCAAAGCCTGGATCGATCTTGTGGCCCGCGCGGGTCTGACATTCGCCTATTCCGAGGAAGGGCCGAAAGGCCTGCTGGAAGGCAAACGCGCCATCCTCGCCGTAGCCTCGGGTGGTACCGCTGTCGGGTCCGAGATTGACTTTGCCACCACCTATGCGCGCCATGTTCTGGGCTTCATCGGCATCCATGATGTGGAGGTCATCGCCGCTGATCGCATGGCACTGGACCCCGAAACAACCCTGTCCAATGCGCAGAAAGCTGTCACTGAACTGGCGGCCTGATTGACCTGACCCCCCTGAACCGTCCAGTCTGCGCCGAGGCAATTCAGCAGACTGGGTGTTTCACATGAAGAAGATTGGAATATTGGGCGGTGTTGGCTGGGCCTCAACCGTCGACTACTACCGGGCGATTGCTGAAGGCGCGGGTCGATATTTCGCTGAACGCGGCCACGGATCGCCGCTGCCCATCCCACCCATGACCATCGAATCCGTCACCCAAGCCAAAACCCGCGCCTTGCGCGGCGTGGCCGGTGATGAGGAAAGCTGGTCCGCCTTCGACGCGGTGTTCCGTGAGGCCCTGCTGACGTTGCAAAACGCAGGCTGTGATTTCGGCATCATCGCCTCAAATACTCCCCATGCGCGTCTTCATGCGATCCGCGAGGGTGTCTCGATGCCCATTCTCAGCATTTTTGACGCAACTGCCGACGCGACCGCCTCGACCGGCGCGACCAAAGCTTTGGTCCTTGGCACGACAGTCACCATGCAAGCCCGTAACTACGCCGACCGACTGGCCGCCGAAAACATCACCGCAAACGCCCGCCTGCCCGAGCCCGAGATTGCCGAGATGCAGGCGATGATCGACAGTGATTTCTACGGCGGTGCGTCTGACACCGCACATGCGCGCCTGCTGGCGTTCTGCAACAAGCATGCCGCGCCTGGAACTGCGATTTTGTTGGCCTGCACTGAGTTGCCTCTGGCGTTCCCCGACCATCTGGACGATCCGGTGTTCGAGGCGGATGGCCACTTGTTCATCAACCCGTCTGCCGCCCATGTCGCTGCCGCTTTGAAAGAAGCGCTTGAGGGGTGATCAGGGCAGCCAGGTCACTTCGCACCCGATTTTATCGAAGAACACCATCAGGTCTTCGCGCGACAAAACGACGGTTCGGTCGTTGACCAAAGGGTGCATGTTGATGACATCGGCCTGTTCCGCCGCGGCGTCCATGAAGAAATTAACGTTGTTCTCAACGCCGTTGATCATCGCCAGCGGACTGACCGCGCCGGGGCGAATACCGAGGTTCTGATACAGTCGATCCGCCGAGCCGAAGGACAGGTTGCCAATCCCCAACTCCGCGCCCAGCGCCTTAAGGTCGATCTCGCGGCTCTGTTCCAGCGTCACCAGATAGTTCCGCTTTTTCTTGTCGCGCAGATACAGGTTCTTAAGCCGCAGCGTGTTTTCGCCCGGCACTATGAACTGGCCCTCGACCCCTTTGGCGTCCTCGACCGTGCGCAGTGGGATATGAGTATGCAACCGATAGGACAGCCCCCACTCATCTAGCTGCGCCAAAAGCGCATCCGAGCTAAGCGGTAATGTATCCTGAAATCCGGATGATGCGTCCATGGGAACCTCCTCGTATAGCGCGCTCATCGCTCAACAGACGGGTAAATTCAAGACACGACAGGCGCTGTTTTCGGTGCTAGCGTGCCGCCATGAAAGTCACGCGCAACACTCAGAGCCAACTGATCCTGTCGAATACGCCATGGTTCATCGGCATCACGCTGGTTTTATTCATTCTGGCATTTGTCGGCGCGGGCGTCTTCATGGCCAGTGAAGGTGGCGAGGGTATCTTGTTCGGCATTTTCTTCGCACTATTCGGCGGGGGACTGGGGTTTGGCGCCTTCTGCGCTTTCGTCCGGCGTGTGCAGGTCATTCTGGACCGCGATAAGAACAGCATCACTATTCGCAGGCAGTCGGTCTTTGGGTACGAACAAGTGGAACACGTTCTTTCAAACCTTTCGCACGCGGAAACCGAAAGCACGACCTCACGTAGCGACAATGGCACCTCGACCCTTTATCGCCCTGTCCTGATACTGGATGAAGGCATGAGCGCCGGACGCCATCCCATTGTTGAGGCCTATTCCAGCGGGCGCGGTGCGCATCGGTTGGTGGATGCGGTCAATGACTGGCTTCCGGCACGCAAGGTTGACTCTGCCAGCCAATCGGCCTAAATCGCCGCCAACATCCGGAAGCGTTTGATCTTCCGGTCCCTTGAGTCGTTCAGGGATCGCCCCCCACCAGCGAGTTTCGCCCGTGGGGGCGTTTGTGCATTTAACCGACGCGTCCTATCTAGGGCACGCCACCAGATAACCGGCTAAGGAGGCCGAAGGCATGTTTGAAAATCTATCCGAACGCCTTTCCGGCGTCTTTGATCGGCTGACCAAACAGGGTGCCCTGTCCGAAGAAGACGTCAAAACCGCCCTGCGCGAAGTCCGCGTTGCCCTGCTTGAGGCTGACGTTTCGCTGCCGGTGGCCCGCGAATTCGTCAAGAAAGTACAGGAGCAAGCGACCGGTCAGGCAGTCACCAAGTCGATCACCCCCGGCCAGCAGGTCGTCAAGATCGTGCACGACGCGTTGGTCGATACACTGCGTGGCGAAGAAGACCCCGGCGCGCTGAAAATCGACAACCCGCCCGCGCCGATCCTGATGGTCGGCCTGCAAGGCTCGGGTAAGACGACCACCACCGGTAAGCTGGCGAAACGCCTGAAAGAGAAAGAGGGCAAGAAGGTCCTGATGGCCTCGCTCGATGTCTATCGCCCGGCGGCGATGGATCAGTTGGCCGTTCTGGGCACGCAGGTCGGCGTCGATACGCTGCCGATCGTACCTGGCCAGAAACCGGTCGACATCGCCAAGCGCGCCAAACAGCAGGCGACGCTGGGCGGCTATGACGTCTACATGCTCGACACCGCGGGCCGTCTGCATATCGACGAAGTCCTGATGGACGAGGTCGAGCAGGTCCGCAACGCGGTTGACCCGCGCGAGACCCTGCTGGTGGTTGACGGTCTGACCGGTCAGGTCGCCGTTGAGGTAGCCGAGGAGTTCGACGCCAAGGTCGGCATCTCAGGCGTGGTCCTGACCCGTATGGACGGTGATGGCCGTGGCGGTGCTGCTCTGTCGATGCGCGCGGTCACTGGCAAGCCGATCCGCTTTGTTGGTCTGGGCGAGAAGATGGACGCGCTCGAAACCTTCGAGCCGGACCGGATCGCCGGTCGTATTCTGGGCATGGGCGACATCGTTGCTCTGGTCGAAAAAGCCCAGGAAACGATGGAGATGGAACAGACCGAGCGCATGATGAAGCGCATGGTCAAAGGTCAGTTCAACATGAACGACCTGAAAATGCAGCTGGAGCAGATGATCCAGATGGGCGGCATGCAGGGCATGATGGGCATGATGCCGGGTATGAACAAGATGGCCAAGCAGATGGATCAGGCCGGTCTGGATGACAAGATCCTGCGCCAGCAGATCGCCATGATCCAATCCATGACCAAACGCGAACGCGCGAACCCGCAACTGCTGCAGGCAAGCCGCAAGAAACGCATCGCGGCGGGTTCGGGGATGGAAGTCAGCGACCTCAACAAACTGCTCAAAATGCACCGGCAAATGTCGGACATGATGAAGAAAATGGGTAAGATGGGCAAAGGTAAGATGCTGAAACAGGCCATGAAAGGCATGTTCGGCAAAGGTGGTCCCTCACCCGAGGAAATGGCTGCAGGTATGGACCCCAAGGCGCTGGAACAGGCCGCCAAGGCAATGGGCGGCAAAATGCCCGGCGGTCTGCCCGGACTGGGTGGCGGCATGGGTCTACCCCCGGGGCTAAGTGGTTTTGGTAAGAAAAAGTGACGTCAGCACGCTGCACCCAGCCCCCGTCCGGAAAGGCGGCGATGGCAGCAGCGCAGTATCGCGCAGCCCTGCCGGTCATTCGGACCCGGCGGCTGGTTCTGCGCGCGCCTACTCTGGACGACCTGCCGGTATGGA
The DNA here is from genome assembly GCF_056539905.1 of Ruegeria sp. AP7. Lineage (NCBI taxonomy): Bacteria > Pseudomonadati > Pseudomonadota > Alphaproteobacteria > Rhodobacterales > Roseobacteraceae > Ruegeria > Ruegeria sp. AP7. The sequence goes on from NZ_JBQFVT010000002.1 coordinate 166,410, forward strand.
CGTTGATCTGCAAGGACAGCTTTGGCGATACCGAACAGGACGCCTGGACTGAGTTTTCCTACTACACATCGGGCTGGCTTTTGCATGGGCATGGCCTGTTCACGGTCTCGCTAAAGGACGACGATCAGGTCATTGGCTTCGTCGTTCTGGGCCTCGAATGGGACGACCACGAGCCCGAGCTTGGCTATATGTTCGGAAGCAAGTTCCGCATGCAAGGTTACGCGACTGAAGCGTGCAGCGCTGTTCGCGATTTTGGCTTCGATCTGCTGGGGACGGGCCGGTTCGTAAGCTATGTTTCGCAGTCCAACACACGTTCGAACGCATTGGCGCAGCGTCTGGGTGCGACTCGCGACGCTGTTGCCGAAAGCGCCATTGGTCCAACACAGCATGTCTGGCGGTACGGCGAGGTGCAGGCATGAATTTCGCTCTGCCGATCCCGACGCTCGAAACCGAACGCCTGATCATGCGCGCACCGTCCGAGGCTGACCTGGACGCGGATACGGCGTTCTTTGCCACCGACGCCGCGCGGTTCGTCGGCGGACCTTTGCGCCGGGATGAAGTGTGGCGGGTGTTCGCCTCGCTTCTGGGCCATTGGGCCGTGCGCGGCTATGGCTATTGGAGCGTCGATGAGAAAGATACCGGTACCTATGTTGGCCGTATCGGACTTTGGTTCCCCGAAGGCTGGCCCGAGCCCGAGGTCGGCTGGACCCTGCTGAACCACGCCACCGGCAAAGGATATGCGACCGAGGCCGCTTTGACCGTCCGATCCTATGCCTATGATGTTCTGGGGTGGGCGACCGCGATCTCTCTGATCGATCTGGACAATACCGCCAGCAAGGCCGTGGCCAAGCGGATGGGTGCACAGTTCGAATATCATTATGAGCACCCTAAATACGGTACTTCGGAAATCTGGCGGCATCCTTCGCCAGGTGATCTGGTCAATGGCGGCGTGGAGGCATACGCATGACCACGTTTACCATCCCCACCGTCGAGACCGAACGACTGATCCTGCGCGCGCCGCATCTGGACGATCTGCCTGCGATGTCCGAATTCTTCGCAACCGAGCGCAGCCATATGGTCGGTGGTCCCAAGGACGCGCTGGAAAGCTGGAGCTCTCTGTCGAACCGGTTGGGTCATTGGGCGCTACGTGGTTATGGCCTATGGCATCTGACCGAAAAGGCCAGCAGCGCATTTGTCGGCTGGGCCGGCATGATCTACGTCCCCGGCTGGGCCGAGCCCGAGCTGGGCTGGACGCTGATGGCAGAGGCCGAAGGCAAAGGCCTGGGCTTTGAGGCCGCAGCCGCTGCACGCGACTACGCCGCCCGGCATCAAGGCCTTAACGGGGTGATTTCATACATTGCCCATGCCAATGAGCGCTCGCGCGCGCTGGCCGAACGGCTGGGCGCAACGCTGGAGATTGAGAGGGCCGAACTTCTGGGCAGGCACGCTCAGATCTGGCGCCATCCGCAGATTGATTTGACCACCGAGAGGACCGGCCAATGAACAACCCCGTGACACAAGCTGCCGCGCTGTTGAAGGATCACCGCGAAAGCATCGACCGGTTGGATGCGATCCTTGTCTATACGCTGGGCGAGCGGTTCAAGCACACGCAGGCTGTTGGCAAGCTCAAGGCCGCACACGACCTTCCCCCGTCCGATCCTTCGCGCGAGGCTGCGCAGATCGCACGGTTAGAAGACCTGGCGAAAGAGGCCGATCTGGACCCCGATTTCGCCAAGGCTTTCCTGAATTTCATCATTCAGGAAGTCATCCGACACCACAAGAAACATCAGAACTAACCGGCACCTACGCCGGATACGCCATTCAAAGGAGATACCACCATGGCAATGAAAATTCGTCTCGCCCGCGGCGGCTCGAAAAAGCGTCCCTTCTACCGCATCGTGGCTGCTGACAGCCGCATGCCTCGCGATGGCCGTTTCATCGAAAAGCTGGGCACCTACAACCCGCTGCTGCCGAAAGACAGCGAAGAGCGCGTGAAAATGAACATGGAGCGCATCCAGTACTGGCTGGATCAGGGCGCACAGCCCACCGACCGTATCGCACGCATGCTGGAAGCTGCTGGCGCACGCGACAAGGCCGAGCGCAACAACCCCAACAAAGGTACTCCGGGCAAGAAAGCTCAGGAACGCGCAGAAGAAAAAGCGGCCAAAGCTGCTGAGGCGACTGAAGCTGCTGCTGCACCGGCTGAAGAAGCTGCGGCAGAAGAATAAGCAGGCGGGCGCGTGCGGGATCAGGCTTTTACCGACGATTTTCGCACGCAGTTCGATCTGTTGATGCGGCTCCGGCGCGATGTGCGCCGGTTCCGCATGGACGCGGTAGACGAGGCAGTGCTTATGCGCTGCCTCGACGCGTTTCGGCTGGCCCCTTCAGTGGGGCTGAGCGAACCCTGGCGTGTGATCCGCGTCGAAACTCAGGCGGCGCGTGACGCGGCGCTGAAGAATTTCCAAACCGCAAACGAACAGGCGCTGGCCGGGTATTCCGGCGAAAAGGCGCAGCTTTATAGCCAGTTGAAACTGTCCGGGATGAAAGAAGCCCCGGTGCAGCTGGCCGTGTTTTGCGACGATGCCACCGACAAAGGCCAAGGACTGGGCGCGGGTACTATGCCCGAGATGCGGCGCTATTCTGTGGTCTCTGCCATCACCTTGTTCTGGCTTGCCTTGCGGGCAGAAGGGTTGGGTCTAGGCTGGGTCTCGATCCTCGACCCGGACCAGATGGCACGCGATCTGGATGTGCCCGCGGACTGGCGGCTGATCGGTTATTTCTGTGTTGGCCGACCCGAATGCGTTTCGGATACGCCTGAATTGGAACAGGTCGGCTGGGAAAACCGCAATGACACTTTGCCCATCGAGGTGCGCTAGGCATGTTCGGATTGTTACGGCTTCCCATACTGCTGGCGATCGCCTTTATTGTGGGCGTATTCTTCGAACGCTCGAACCAGCGCGAGGCGTGCGAGGTGATCGGGCAATGGCGGGACGGGCTATGTGTGACGGATGGTCAAAATGAGTGATCTGATCTGCGTGGGCAGTATCGCGGGCTCGTATGGGGTGCGCGGGGAGGTGCGGCTGAAAAGCTTCTGCGCCGTCCCTGAGGATATCGAGGGCTATTCGCCGCTGACCGATGAGGCTGGAAAGGAGCGCTATCCGGTGGTCCTGACCCGCGCAATCAAGAATGGTTTCGCCGCACGGCTGGGTGGGATTGAGTCCAAAGAAGAGGCGGATGCGCTGAACGGACTGCGCCTCTATGCGCGACGCGATCAATTGCCGTCGCTGCCGGATGATGAGTTCTACCACACCGATCTGATCGGGCTTGAGGTCTATGACACCGGCGGCACCTTGTTGGGCCTGGTGAAGTCAGTTCAGAACCACGGCGCTGCGGACCTGTTGGAACTGCACGGTCCTGGTCTGAAAACCACCGTGCTGCTGCCCTTTACGCTGGAGTCGGTACCTACAGTTGATCTGGACAAAGGCCGCATCATTGCTGATCCGCCCGAGGGCCTGCTGTAATGCGCCGTGTGCTGCTGCATCTGGGTCTTCACAAAACCGGGACGACGGCGGCGCAGTCCTTTCTGTTCGAAAACCGCTCATTGATCTGGCCGCACCATGCGCTGGTTCTGCCCTATCGGACCCGCAAAACCGGCCTGTCCGAAGCAGCCACACGCTATTCTGTCTATGGCACACCCGGCGCGATGAGTGATTTCAAGGATCAGATGCGGCACTTTCTGAATTCGCTGGAATTCGGCCAGAAACGCGGGCTGGTCTTGAGCGAAGAAAACTTTTCGGGCCTGCGCCCCAGCCGCAATGTCGCGGTGGGATATGAAGCCGCGCCCGAGCTTGCCTCTTGTCTTGTTGGCCTGATCCGCGACCGGTTCGCGGGCGAAGATGTGCATATCACACTCTACTACTCGCTGCGGCAGCGTGGAAGCTGGCTGCGCAGCCTGTGGGCACATGATCTGCAACGCTCGCGCCTGATTCAGGATTTTGAGACCTTCCGCGCACGGCTTGAAACGGTGCCCTCACCGCAGGTCGCGGCAGAGGCAGTGCGTGATCGTCTACCCTCGGTATCAGTCCGAACCGAATGGTTGGAGGATCTCCAAGGCCTGCGCTATGGGCTTGGACATATCTTTGCCGAATTTCTCGATCTGCCCAAGGACAAAACAGCGGAATTGGTAGGCCCAACCCGATCAAACCCGCGCCTGCCCGAAGATATCTTGCTGCAGATGTTGGAGATGAACCGCTCGGCTCTGGACGACGCGGCGCTGATCGACCAAAAAGCGGCTCTGGTTCAACGCGTCCAAAATGACCTGATCGGCTCAAAATGACAGAGAAACCCGGAAAGTCCCATGGCCGCAAAGCCATCCGCCCGACGCTGAAGCCGAGCGAGTTGATGACGCCGACGCCCGATCTCCACGGGGTGTGGAAGGCCAAGATCATCACCCTTTTCCCTTCGGCCTTTCCCGGAGTGCTGGGTGAAAGCCTAACTGGCAAGGCCCTGCAGGAAGGGCTGTGGCAATTGGAAACCGTCGATCTGCGCCAGTTCGGGGTTGGCAAGCATCGCAATGTGGATGACACCCCTGCAGGTGGCGGTGCGGGCATGGTCCTGCGTGCCGATGTGCTGAGCAATGCCATCGAGCACACGATGGCAGGCATCCGGGGCAACTGGCCACTGATCTACCTAAGCCCACGCGGGCGTCGGATGGACCAGCAGATGATGCAGAATCTGGCGCGCTGCGATGGCATGACCCTGCTGTGCGGGCGGTTCGAAGGCGTCGATGAGCGGGTGCTGGAGCATTACGGCGTGCAAGAGGTCAGCTTGGGTGATTTCGTCATGACCGGGGGCGAGATTGCAGCGCAGGCGCTGATCGATGCCACGGTGCGACTGATCCCCGGCGTGTTGGGCAATCAGGCCTCAGCCGAGGAAGAGAGCTTTTCCTCGGGCTTGCTGGAGCATCCGCAATACACCCGCCCCGCAGACTGGAAAGGCCGTCCGATCCCGGACATTCTGATGTCGGGCCACCACGGTCGCATCGCGGACTGGCGTCATGAGATGTCGGAAGAGATCACCCGCGAACGGCGGCCCGATCTTTGGGACGCATATCAGAAATCCAAGGACAACGACTAAGACTAGCGGGTCGCTTTCCAGAGCGCCCAGGTCTCGGGCGTACCATTAAAGGTATTGATGTCGACCTTACCCTGAACCCCCGGCACCAGTCCTGTGCCGGTATATTGCCAGAACCGCCAGATCGCGCTTGGATAAACATTGCGAGGATGCCCGGCGACCGAACGCAGCCAGAACTCGGTCTTGGGCAGCCGGCCAATGTCGGTGTCGCGGTAAAAGTCGACCGTGGTATAGACGATCGGGCGGCGCCCATAATGGCGTTCTAGAATATCCAGGAATTTTTTTGCCTCGGCCCGGACGGTTCGCCCATCGGGGCGCAAGGTGCAGGTTTTGGAATGCGGCGTCCATTCCATGTCCAGCACGTGCGGCAGATCGGCCCCTTTGGGCACGTTCTGGATGAACCAGCGGGCCTGTTCGTGGGCCGGGCGGCAGAAATAGTAATAGTGGTAAGCGCCCCAGGGCACCCCGGCACCCTGCGCACCGCGCCGGTGTTCGTCAAACATCGGGTCGGCGAAATCTCCGCCCTCGGTGGCTTTGATGAATGCGAAACTGACACCGGATTTCTGGGCGGTACGCCAATCAATCGGTCCCTGCCAGCGCGATACATCAAGCCCGTGCACCGGGTAATGGCCGGGGTGGCGACCCTCCCATTCATGCGGGTCGGCATCACCAAAAGCGGGATAGATGATCGAAGGCGGAGTCGTGTCCGCAAAGGCCTGTGGTTCAACCGCCTGAGGTTGCGGGCCTCGGCGGCCACATGAGACGAGTGCAAGCGCTATAACGGCCAGCAGGAGTGCTTTGCGCATCTTTTGGTCCTGTATCAAATTTCTGCTCTGATAATTGAACCCAGAATGCCTGATCTGGCCGCCAAGGCAACGATGTATTTGACCGATGGCGAAAACACACCGGCATCCGCAGTGAATCGTGCCAGTTTAGGCTTGATCCCTGCACACAAAGCCCTTAAAGCAGCGCAATCCGGTGCCGCATTACGCGACTCCGGTGTTTTGGTTTGCATCCTGACGTGACGCCCGGCTTTCTTCGGCCCCGGCGCGACAGGGCGGACCGGACCAAAAGGAACATTCGATCTGACCTCTGGCGGGCTGTACGCAGGACCCGGTGAAGACCAAGAGCTCTCAGCCCGTGCCCAAACTTCGTGGACCAACCACGAGCAGATAGGAGTAACTGCGATGGACCTAATCGCACAGCTTGAGGCGGAACAGATTGCCGCCCTGGGGAAAGACATCCCCGATTTCAAAGCCGGTGACACCATTCGTGTCGGCTTTAAAGTGACCGAAGGGTCACGTACCCGTGTGCAGAACTACGAAGGCGTCTGCATCGCACGTAAAGGTGGCAACGGCATCGCCGGTTCGTTCACCGTTCGCAAAATCTCGTTTGGCGAAGGTGTGGAACGTGTGTTCCCGCTGCATTCGACCAACATCGACAGCATCACCGTTGTCCGCCGTGGCCGCGTTCGTCGCGCCAAACTGTACTACCTGCGCTCGCGCCGTGGTAAATCCGCGCGTATCGCAGAGGTCACCAACTACAAGCCCAAGGCTGGCGCCGAGGCGTAAGGAGCGGAAAGATGAAAAAAGACATCCATCCCGATTATCACCTCATCGACGTCAAAATGACCGATGGCACCGTGGTTCAGATGAAATCCACCTGGGGTGCCGAAGGCGACCAGCTGGCCTTGGAAATCGACCCCTCCGTGCACCCGGCATGGACCGGTGGCTCGTCGCGCCTGTTGGACGCTGGCGGCCGCGTGTCGAAGTTCAAGAAGAAATACGAAGGTCTGGGCTTCTAATCCCAAACCGCTCGAATTCAAAAGACCGTCCCTTGGGGCGGTCTTTTTTATTGCAACAGATCAAGATAAAGCCAGCGCGCACCATTAAGTTCTGTCAGGTCAACTATGTGCCTGCCATTTTCATATTGATGCGCCATTGGAGGAAGGGCCCGGCCCGGATCAACGGACCTCAGTTTGAGGTCAGCGGAGGCGGTAATCTGCAAAATGCCCGTAACCGGTTCGACCCGGAAGGCAGCTGATTGAGGTTCGACAGGAACACTTCGCCCTGAAATCGAAATCAAAATCTGACGCGATTGTGCAATGTCATTGCCATCCAGACTTTGAACTGCTACCGCCGCCATGGGTGTCGTGATGTCGAATACAACATTTCTGGTCGTGATTACCTCGTCATGGAAAAAGCCTGCCGCGATCTGACTCTTTCCCGTGTCCACCGTGAACCGGGCATTGCCAAAGTCGCGCTGAAACTCGCCCGTATCTGCGGCAACAACAGTGGCATCCTCTGCCAAATATGATCTGTCGAGATCAAGCGGGCCGTATTCGTCGCGGTTCAATTTGGTCGCCGCGAGCCACGGCAATGCACGAGTCTCGGGCATACATGTTACCAACCTGCTTTGTTCAAACACTGTCCGTATGGCAACTGATGTTTCCGGAGACACAGGACGGCCAAAGAACGTGTCCTCATCCAAGCAAATCGCGTACGTATTCTCGGCTTGCTTGACATGGCCTTCCCGGAACAGAAGGGCTGCGGCGGGCATCATCCATATCATCCCGGGATCTTCGGCCATACTCCAATTGGTTGGCGATGTAGGTCGGTTCAGAGATTGCTGTGAGTAGCCATAGATCATCATGGCATCCCAGCCTTGATGCGCCGCACTTGTCGCCACACGGAGCGGTGTGATGAAACGGTCCTCAGCGGGGAACTCCCCGATATTCCACTCTGAAACGCTAAGAGGCATACCCTCAACCTGCGCGATCGCGATCCATTCCAAAAAACCACTCTGTTGGCGCGGGTCAAAACCGATTTCACCAACTGCTCCATAACTATGCGCGTCGATTATGGACCCAACGGTCAGCGATGGCAGACCCGCGATTGTCATCCCGCCCCAAAGGCTCGTTGTCGAGATCAGACCTTCAAATCCAGTGTCGCGAACAGCGGGGATCAGTTGTTCGTTAAAACGGCGTTCAAGATCGTTCAGAAAAATCTTCGAGTCGCCGTACTCCCATGTCCGCCAGGTTTCATTGGGATCAAGCCCGTTGCCGCGCGCAAATTCATCTGCCAGAGCGATGAATAGTTCACTATGCATAGGTACATTCTTATTCGGGAGGAGAGCGTTGCCGAAGTGATGTGTAAGGTCGTTTTCGTTCGTCAACATCACAGCGACGACTGCCGGGTCCTCGGCATACGTAAGACCCGTCAAAGAATTTTCGTGACGCAAATAGGCGTTCTGGAATTCGACCATTCGCGCCTCAATGCTGGGCGAGATGTAGTTAAAGCCTCTGACATCGGCGATATCGTCATCCCCAGCAATCTCATCGAACCCGGAAATTCCGTCCTGCGGCGTAAACCTTCGACCTACATGGAGATCAAGCCATACGTAAATTCCTTACCGCTTTAGCGCTGCAATCCAAGCGTCAAGCTTTTGTATCGACGCTGGGTCGAGGTTAAGCGTATCAGAGGGATCTGATCCGAAGACGTTAGGACCCACCCAATGAGAATCGTGGTGGTGAATTCTGACAAGGTTAACCCCCAACCGCGCCATCCTTTGGGCATGCAGTTCGACTGAATTCAGGTTGGTGTGAAATAACGCATATGCCTGTAGATTAACGCCCCAAAAACGGACTGGCGTCCCATCCTCAAACACCAATGCACCGTCTTGCGCTAGAATTTTTCCGTGAAACCCGGCAGGTTTATGATTGAGCCAACTCAGGTCAGGAGTCGGTGCATAGGACAGCACCCTATCTATTGGCCATTTGTCCGAAGCCGAGGATTCTTGTGCCAAAGTGCATACGGGCAAGGTACACAGTGATAAAAGGACATACAGAAACCGTTTCGTGATACCAAATAGACTCATTAACTTTTCCAATACCAATACAACCACATCATAACCTCAGTTCCGGTAGCCGCTATTCACAAAAGTTGTGCTCCCGGACGTACCAGTTGTGTTTTCGCTATGCTCAACTCAGAGCATGAAGTAAGCCCCAAACCCAGAATCGCACTTGAAACCGTGCGCTATCGGGTCAGGTTCACCGCGCTATGCACAGGCGGAACGGGCCCTCTGAGCAGCAGCAATGCCAGCAGCATCCCAGCCAGTGCGACACCGGCAGCGATCAGCATCACACTGTCAAAAGCATCATCCTGAAGATCACGCAGAGCACGTGCCAGTGTCGCGCCAGTATCCGGATCAAGCCCAGCGATAAGCTGCTGTACCTGACTGGCTGTACCATGGGTCAACGCATGAGCCAGATCTGCCCGTTGCTCTGATCCAGCGGGTAATGTGGCGATCACTTCGGACAGACCCCGACGGGTGGTGATCGCCTCGGCCAGCCCACCGACCACGGCACCAAGGGTCGCACCAAAATAGAGGAACGCGTTCACCACACCCGAGCCCTGCCCCATATGCTCTTCTGGCAACAAACGCAGCCCGAGACGAGGCAGCAATGAAAACCCGATGCCAAGCCCGGTCCCTATGATCAGCAGCTTCCACCAGATCCCGCCCATGCCGGTCGTGTTCGTCGTCATGGTCAACAGCAAAAAACCACACGCCATGAAACCCATGCCAAGTATCACGGGCCATTGGAAGCTATAGGGTGCCAGAAAGCGCGGCGCGATCACGGACACAACGAACATGCTGAGGCTCAACGGCAGGATCGCCACACCTGCACCGACGGCCGATAAGCCAAATGCATCGGGCGACTGCACAAACACGTTGAAATAGACAAAGAAGCTAAACAGCGCGAAGCCGGTGATGAACATCCCCGCCGCTGCCATGAAATAGCGGGGATGACGGAAATAACGCAGCTCGATCAGAGGGTCTGCGCTTCGGCGCGAGGTGATAATCAACGCAATCACCGCAATCGCTGAAACGCAGAGCGGGATAAGTGTCGAACTAGAGGTCCAGCCCTGGCTTTCGCCATTGCTAAGAGCGAAGGACAGCGAACCGAGCAGCAGGACCAAAGCAACGGCACCAGCCAGATCAAACTTCGCACCAGCAAGCCGCGTGTCAGGGACATAATGTTCCTTGCTCACCCGTAACCCAACCAAAAATGCAACCAGCAGCAGCGCGAGATCGGTGGCAAACACGCCCCGCCAACTGAGGTAATGCGCGAACGCGCCGCCCAAGATCGGACCCACACCGATCGCCAACCCAACGATCGCACCCCAGGCGCCGGTTACGCTGGCCCGCTGATCTTCTGGCGTCGCCGCCGTCAACAATGACAGAGAGGTGCCAAACAACGCCGCAGCCCCTGCGCCCTGAGCCCCTCGGCCTATCAACAACATGGCAGCATCCTGCGAAAACAGCACCAGGGCAGAGCCAAGGGCAAACACAATCATCCCGGCAAAGAATACGCCGACCTTGCCGGTAATATCACCCAGCCGGCTAACGATGGAAACAAGTGTGGCGCTCACCACCGTATAGATTGCCATCACCCATTGCAGGCTGGATGGTGACAGATCAAATTCGGTTTTCAGGTTGGGCAGGATCGTCGCAACGGCGGTCGAATTGAACCCAACCACCATCATGCACAGCGCCGTCATTATGAGAACCAGGCGCCCCCCACCGGAGCCTGAATTGTCATCAGTGACGCTTGCTGGCATCTGTGTACTCCTCGTTCAGGAATAGCCTGCTGGTCTTCCAGGCGCATAGCTTAGCGCTGTGTTGTTCCTATTATTAAACGGTTTTTCGTTGGTGCGTATAGTTTTTCCGCAAGGCGAGCTTTGCCCACTTCAGACCCAGTAAGACAGTGCCACCGGCAACACCAAAATCGTGGTCAGGGTTGAAACAAGAATGAACCCGGCCACGTCGGGCCCGTATTCCGGTACATGTTGATCAATGAATAGATATGTTGCGACGGAAGACGGCATCAGGCAGCACAGGATCACCGCCCCCCGCTCGGCCCCCGTGAAGTCGAAAGCCCAGACCAGCGCGCTTGCAATCACCATGGCCATCACCAGGTGCAACGCGGTCAGCAATACAGCGCGTCCAAGGCTTGATATCCGCAGCGTCGCAAGCGTGTGCCCCAACGTTAGCAGCATCAGCGGAATCGAGAGACCACCCAGTATGTCAAAGGATTTGGCGACCGGTTGTGGAAGGCTATAGCCCGTGGCCATCAGCGCCAGAGACAACGCTACCGCGTAGATGATCGGAGATGTGGCAAGTTTTCGGGGTGAGAACTCCCCAGCCGGAATCCACATACCGATCGTGAAAATACTGATCAGCACAACAACCACAAAACCCATCGTATAAGCCATGCCGGCATCCCCCAACGCCAGTAAGGTTATGGGAAGACCGATATTGCCGACATTGCCGTGCATAAGCGGCGTTAGAAACGCCCGCGCTGGCAACCGCATCAGCTTGAGCGCGACAGACCCCAACACTCCAAATCCTGCGATCGCCAAAGCGGCTGCTGTCATCACGTCAAGAAACGTGCCGACCGCGATTTTGGTGGTCGACAAGTGCGAGATGATCAGGGTTGGATACCCGACCCTCGATACGATTCCACCAATGACCTTATTGTCGAACGGAGCACGGATTAGTGCCAGAAAATAACCGATTCCAGCACAAATCAGGACGGGCAGAACCACGTTCAGGACGTTCAAAAACAGATGGTCCAATTGCTGTCCTTAATCACAATTCCTCGATCCCGACAGTGAAATACGGGCGTCTGTTTGGCAAGGAGTTACCCTAAACCCAACCCATCACGCGTTTTTCCAAAATAGAGCCTGATAAAGCTACTCGGGACGGCCCGAGGTTCTTCCCTTCCACGCTCACACAACATATAGTGGCTGCCACAACGTGTAGATAAACACGGCGGGACTTGGGAATACAGGCATGGCACATATCATCGTGGTCGGGAACGAAAAAGGCGGCGCAGGTAAATCGACCGTGTCAATGCATGTTGCCACTGCCCTGGCCCGACTGGGGCATAAGGTCAGCACGCTTGATCTCGACTTGCGGCAGCGCAGTCTGGGCCGGTATTTTGAGAATCGCCTGAACTTCCTCAACGGCTCGGACCTGTCTCTGCCCAGTCCGCGTCATCACGACCTGCCCGAGATTGACGCCAGCGCGCTGAAACCCGGCGAGAATATATATGACCACCGCCTGTCGGCTGCCGTCGCAGAGCTGGAAAGTGACAGCGATTTTATCCTGATCGATTGCCCCGGATCGCATACACGCCTCAGCCAGGTGGCCCATTCACTGGCCGATACGCTTGTTACGCCGCTGAACGACAGTTTCATCGATTTCGACCTGCTGGCGCGGATCGATTCCAAGGGTGAGAAAATCCTTGGTCCGTCGGTCTATTCCGAAATGGTTTGGAACGCGCGCCAATTGCGTGCTCAGGCCGGCTTGAAACCGATCGACTGGGTGGTGGTGCGAAACCGGGTCGGGACGCAGCGCATGGTCAACAAGGAAAAGATGCAACGCGCCATCGAGATGCTGTCGCAGCGCATCGGTTTCCGGGTGGCATCTGGTTTCTCTGAACGGGTTATCTTTCGCGAACTTTTTCCGCGCGGGCTGACCCTGCTCGACCTCAAGGATATTGGCGTCAAACAGCTCAATATCTCGAACATCGCCGCGCGGCAGGAATTGCGCGACATGATGAAAGAATTGAACCTGCCGGGGGTTGAGATCGATTTTTAGAGGCTCAACGGTGGAGGAGCCTTCAAAGGTCTAGGGTAGTTCTTGCTGGGTGGGGTTGATTGAGCTTTGCCCGTGCTCGCCTCAACGTACTCTGTTTTGATCTTGTAGGTGATTTTTTCTGGGAGTTTTCTTAACTTTCTTTTTACTCTATCCGAACAATTGCTGAACCAGGGTGACATATTGCCTTCGGCTTTGATTTTCAGCTCAACACGAACATAGTGTTTACTAGCCGACATTTTCTCAGCGTTTTTTGCGGCTTTGAAAAAATTGTATAAAGAGGTTTCAAACTTCTCCATAACAGCATTTTTGTTGCGATCCAGCGGCACCAAGTTTTCGGATTTTCCAGACCCACCCAGTTTTTGCGCTAATAAGTGGCCACGAACCCACCGCTGCGAGTTCAGTTCCGCGTAATCCGCAAGTTCAAGTATACCCGTGAGCTTGAGCTCTTTGAGTATGGAATCGACTGATCGCATTCGTTCGATCTTTTTGACATCAAGGCTGGAAACAGCGGCGGTAACATCTGATATTTTGATGAAGTCGCGCACATTCCAGTTTGTATTGAATTCATCAACGATCACACAATCGCTTTTGCTTGCACTCTGCCCTCGATTTAGGCAGGTCGATGTAAGAGTAGAGATCGCGGCTCTGCCACCATAAACCTTATCGCTCGGGGCATAATCCACTGAGAATTTTGGAATTTTTAGTGCCATCACTCGTACAGGTTCCCAACTGATCAATACCAAAACTAAGGAGTTGCATTTTTTTAAATTGCGATAGTTCAATGTTGTATCAAGAACTGAAGAAAAGCTCAGTTCCGGTACAATGATAGATTTTCGGTTGCCCCAACGTCAACCGACTCTGCATCGGAAGCCTACACCCGGGATATTTTATCGCCTATCACGATCTAGTTCGCTGCATGGTAGACCGTAAACAGCTCTTTCGGCTCTGCCACACCTCGCAGCATATAGCGCCCAACTGAAATCAGATCCTGATCGCAAGGTTGAGCCGCACGAGCCACATCATCCGAGATCAATATTCGCTGCCCCAACGAGCGATGCATCCCGGCGATACGGGATGTCTGGTTCACGGTCGGGCCGATGACGGTAAAATCAAGACGGCTGTCGGCACCGATATTGCCATAAAGAATCTCGCCCGCATGCAGGGCCAGCGTATAGTTCGAAACCGGCTGCCCACGCTCTTTGCGCAGGGTGTTCAGCTCGGCCATACGCTCCTGAAGCATGGTCGCGGCAGCCAGAGCAGCACGGGCGTCGGCATCAATTTCGCCCACATCAAACATCGCCATAACCCCGTCGCCCATGAATTTCAGGATATTGCCATCACATTGATGAACCACATCCACCACCGCAGCGAGGTAGTCATTCAGCATGTCGATGACTTCAATCCCCGGAAGCTCTTCCGACAGGCTGGTGAAACCTTCGAGGTCAAAATTCCAAATTACCGCGTCGATCTGCTGCAAAGACCCCCGGCGGATTTCGCCGGACAAGACCCGCCGCCCGGCATCACGTCCCAGGTAGACACGCATCAAGTCCTTAGACACCCGTGCATTCGAAGCCGACTTCAAGGCTAAACCCAGATGTGGCAGCGCAGTTTCGATCACTTCCAGATCATCGTCGCCGAACCCTTCGGGCGCGTTGCTGGCCCAGGACATCAGCACGCCATCAATTGACATCTTTGCATCGTGCGGGTTGGTTTGGCTGGGCACGTCAAAGCTAATACCAGTCGCGTAATAGTCCGTGGCACCGTTTTCCCGCAATTCATTCAGCAATGGAAATCGACTGGGCTCATTCTGATCGATCAGACGTTCGCGGATCGCGTCGACGTCCTCGTTGAGAATGACGTAGAGCGGGCTTTTGGTCCAAACCTCGCTGGGCTCCTCGGAGTATTCGAAAGTTTGGAAATCACCGCCCCGATCCTGATACCAGCTGTATCCAGTGCCACCGTAGACCGGATGCAATGCCGGTTGCGCTGCGTGGAACCGCATCAAAGGCACGCCAAGATCGACCAGCCGGTTGCAGTAACCGTCCAGCAACTCTTCTTTGTCGGCCCCTTCCAAACCTCGGGCGACAAGCCAATCGATCAGATTATGGGATTTTGCCGTTGGGGACTCCGGCTTGGTCATTTCACAGTCCTGTGTTTGTTATGACGTTGATCTGGGGATCATGATCCCAGATTACCAGAGTGCTATTCCATTCCAGCTAGACGTCGCAGCATCATACGCAGCAATGCGGCTTCGCCGGTCGTAAAATGGGCTGCAAGCTTGGCGTCATAATCGCGCGCAATTCCGCGTAGTTCACGATACACACTCTGGCCAGAGGTCGTCAGCGTCAGTCTTTCAACTCTGCGGTCGTTTTCGTCCCGCGTCCGTTTCAGATATCGGCGCTGTTCAAGCTTGCGCACAGCGCGGCTGACTTTGGTCTTATGGATCTTCGCGCGCAAGCCGATTTCCTTGGCCGTCATCTCACCATAATTCCCAAGGTGAAACAGCACCCGCCATTCGGTACGCAACATCCCATATCGATTCTTGTAGACGCGCTGAAATTCGAGCGAGCTTTCCTCGGCCGCCTGATTCAACAGGAATGGCAGGAAATTTCGCAAATCAAACTCATCTTTTTCGTCATTATTCTGTTGTGTCATCCTTGTTAGTTACAAAATCAACTATTATCCGACAAGCAGCAACTTGAAGGAGCGCCCGATGAATCGCCCCACCGATCCGCATAAGATGACCCAGGCTAGCACCCCTGTCGGAACCCATCCCGGCTATATGCCCGGCTTTGGCAATGACTTTGAGACCGAAGCCTTGCCCGGCGCGCTGCCGCAGGGCATGAACAGCCCGCAGAAATGTAACTATGGGTTATATGGTGAACAACTGAGCGGCACCGCCTTCACTGCCAACCCGCCCGAACGCACGTGGTGCTATCGCATCCGGCCATCGGTGAAGCATTCGCATCGGTATGTGAAAATCGACCTGCCTTACTGGAAATCAGCTCCCTGCGTTGATCCGGACGTGATCTCTCTGGGCCAATACCGCTGGGATCCAGTGCCACATTCGGATGAAGGCCTGACCTGGTTGACCGGCATGCGCACCATGACCACGGCCGGGGACGTGAATACCCAAGTTGGCATGGCCAGCCACATCTATCTGGTCACAGAATCGATGGTGGACGAGTACTTTTTCTCGGCAGATTCAGAATTGCTAGTCGTCCCGCAGGAGGGTCGGCTTCGATTTGCCACTGAAATGGGTATCATCGATCTGGAACCGAAGGAGATCGCGATTATCCCACGTGGGCTGCTCTATCGCGTCGAGGTGCTGGAAGGCCCCGCGCGCGGTTTTGTTTGCGAGAATTACGGACAGAAGTTCGAACTACCCGGGCGCGGACCGATTGGGGCCAACTGCATGGCGAACCCACGCGACTTCAAAGCTCCGGTGGCAGCGTTTGAGGATCGCGAGGTGCCCTCGACCGTGACGATCAAATGGTGCGGGCAGTTCCACACCACCAAGATCGGTCACAGCCCGCTGGATGTGGTTGCATGGCATGGCAATTACACGCCTTACAAATACGATCTGAGCACCTATTGCCCGGTCGGAGCGATCCTGTTCGACCATCCCGATCCGTCGATCTTTACCGTCCTCACCGCACCCTCAGGCCAGCCGGGCACTGCCAATATCGACTTTGTGCTGTTCCGCGAGCGCTGGATGGTTATGGAAGACACGTTCCGCCCACCCTGGTATCACAAAAACATCATGTCCGAACTGATGGGCAACATCTACGGTCAGTACGACGCCAAACCGCAAGGGTTCATCCCGGGCGGCATGAGCCTGCATAACATGATGATCCCACACGGGCCCGACAAGGAAGCTTTTGAAAAGGCGTCGAATTCGAACCTCGGCCCGGATAAGTTGGAAAACACCATGTCTTTCATGTTCGAAACCCGCTTCCCACAGCACCTGACCGGTTTTGCCGCAACCGAGGCCCCGCTGCAGGACGATTACATCGATTGCTGGAGCGACATCGAAAAGAAATTCGACGGAACCCCCGGCAAGAAGTAAGTACCGCTCAAGTCCTAAGATTTTTCGTCGAAAAATCTTGGCCTCGAACAAAGGTTTGGAGACAAGATGCCTTTAATCAAATCCTGGGTCTCATCGGCCAATTCCGCCGATCACCCATTTCCACTGAACAACCTGCCTTATGGCGTATTCTCTACAGAAAGCACCGAGCCCCGCTGTGGGGTGGCTATCGGTGACATGATCTTTGACGTCACCGCCGCCGAGGTCGATGGGCTAATCGCACTCTCGGACGAGCCGCTCTTTGATCTGCCGTTTTGGAATCCGTTGATGGAAGAAGGCCCTGCCGTATGGGCCGCCTTGCGCGACCGCCTGATCGCTCTGCTGGCCGAAGGCTCAGACGCGCAGCACAAGATCGAAGGCCTGCTGATCCCGCAGGACGAGGCCGAGATGCATATGCCCTTTGCCGTCAGCGAATACACCGATTTCTACGCGGGACGCCATCACGCCCAGAACGTAGGCACCATGTTCCGTGGCGCTGAAAATGCGCTGCCACCGAACTGGCTGCACATCCCCATCGGCTATAACGGGCGCGCCTCTTCGGTGGTTGTTTCGGGCACCGATATCCGCCGCCCTTGGGGTCAACTGAAATCCCCCGATCAAGACCTGCCCGCCTTCCTGCCCTGCCGCCGCTTTGATATCGAGCTTGAGATGGGTGCGATCGTCGGCACACCGTCTGACGGCCCGATTTCTGTGCAGGAAGCCGATGACAACATCTTTGGATACGTCCTGCTGAATGACTGGTCCGCGCGCGATATTCAGGCGTGGGAATACCAACCGCTGGGGCCGTTTCAGGCCAAGGCGACAGCGACCTCGATCAGCCCGTGGATCGTGACCAAAGCGGCGCTGGAGCCATTTCGCTGCGACACGTCGGATCGTGAGTTTGCCCTGTTGGATCACCTGAAAGATTGTGGACCGATGCTGTATGACATTGATCTGGCCGTGACCATGGCACCCGAAGGCAAAGACGCCACGACCATCGCGCGAACCAATTACCGCGAGATGTACTACTCAGCGGCACAGCAGTTGGCGCATCACTCAACGTCTGGCTGCCCCATGAACACAGGCGACCTGCTGGGATCCGGCACCATTTCGGGCCCAACCAAACCGGAACGCGGCTCATTGCTGGAACTCAGCTGGGGCGGGAAAGAACCGCTGACGCTAGACACCGGCGAAACCCGCAGTTTTATCGAAGATGGTGACACCATGACTCTGACCGGCGCGGCCAAGGGCGACGGCTACACCATCGGCTTCGGCGATTGCGTGGGCACTGTGCTGCCAGCGTTAAGCGACCCTTATGCGCGCTGATTGATGTTTGGGCTCGACCATATCCAGATCGCGCTTCCCGAAGGTGGCGAATCCACCGCGCGGATTTTCTGGTGTGATGCATTGGGGTTGAACGAATTGCAAAAGCCCGAAGCCCTGCGCGCGCGTGGTGGCCTCTGGCTGGCGCTGGGTCAGTGCGAACTTCACTTGGGTGTCGAGAAAGACTTCTCACCAGCCCGCAAAGCCCATCCGGGTTTCGCCGTCGATGATCTGGATGCGATCGCCGCTCAGATCGAAAGTTACGGTCAGAAATTGCGCTGGGACACAACACTAAATGACCGCCGCCGGTTTTTCACCGAAAACCCCTTTGGAAACCGGCTCGAGTTTTTGCAAAAGGATTGAGAGATGGCCAAGGCATTCGCGTCCCAGGGGGACATGTCGGAAAAGAAAATCAGCTTTACCGAGGTGGGCGAAGGGCTTTACGCCTTCACCGCCGAAGGCGACCCAAACTCGGGCGTGATCATCGGCGATGACAGCGTGATGATTGTCGAGGCGCAGGCGACCCCGCGTCTGGCCAACAAGGTGATCGAATGCGTGCGCTCGGTCACGGACAAGCCGATCACCCATGTGGCGCTAACGCATTACCACGCAGTTCGTGTGCTCGGCGCCAGCGCTTTTGGCGCGCAGCAAATCCTGATGTCGGACATGGCTCGCGCCATGGTTGTTGAACGGGGTCAGGAGGATTGGGACAGCGAATTCCAACGCTTCCCCCGCCTGTTCGAAGGGCATGAGAGCATCCCGGGCCTCACATGGCCCACCACCACATTCAGCGACACCATGACCGTTTATCTGGGCAACCGCCGGATCGACCTGATGCATCTGGGCCGCGCCCATACGGCAGGCGATATCGTCATCCATGTGCCCGATCAGAATGTCATGTTCACCGGAGACATCGTCGAATACCACTCGGCCTGCTATTGCGGCGACGGGCATTTCAGCGACTGGGGAGATACGCTGGATGAGATCAAGTGGTTTGACGTGGACGCTATCGCTCCGGGACGCGGCGACGCATTGGTCGGTAAGGACATGGTCAATGCGGCCATCGAAAACACCCGCAATTTCGTCGAAAGCACCTATCGCCCGGCGGCCAAGGTCGCGGCGCGCGGTGGCAGCCTGAAAGAAGCATGGGACGCAGTTCGCGCCGAATGCGATCCCAAATTCGCCGACTACGCGATCTACGAACACTGCCTGCCCTTCAATGTCGCCCGCGCCTATGACGAGGCCCGCGGCATCGACACACCCCGTATCTGGACCGCCCAGCGCGATCTGGAGATGTGGGAGGCCCTGCAGGGCTAAGATTTCCGGGCCGAATTTGATCCAGATCGTGGCAGCCCGGATTTGACGGTGAAACTCTAACGCGAGACCTCCGGCGCAACTGTGCCGGAGAACAGATGCGGTGCGCCCGATGCGCCAGAAATGGGAGAGAGAGAGTGAACAAGATCTTTGAAGTTCCACTTTATGCTTACGAGGCCAGCCCGGACCAATCCGCGCCCGCGCCCGTGCGCCACAAGGTCATCGTTGTCGGGGCCGGTCCAGTGGGTCTGGCCGCCGCCATTGATCTGGCCCAGCAAGGCGTCGAGGTGCTGGTGCTGGACGACAATGACAAAGTCAGCTTCGGCAGCCGCGCCATTTGCTTTGCCAAACGCCCGCTGGAAATCCTCGACCGTCTGGGCTGCGGACAGCCGATGGTGGACAAGGGTGTTCTTTGGAATAAGGGCAAAGTGTTCTTCGACGAACGTCAGGTCTATGAGTTCGACCTGCAGCCCGACAGCGGCGATCAGCGCCCGGCCTTCATCAACCTGCAGCAATACTATTTCGAGCAGTTTCTGGTCGACCGCGTGCGCGAATTGCAGGCGCAGGGCGCTCCGATCGAAATCCGCGGCCGCAACAAGGTTGAAGCAGTCGGAACCCACCCTGATCACGTCAAGCTTGAGGTCGAAACGCCCGAGGGTTCGTACACCATCGAGGCGGATTGGGTGATCGCCTGCGACGGCGCGGGCTCACCTATGCGCGCCATGATGGGCAAGGATTTCGTGGGCCGCGTGTTCGAGGACAACTTCCTGATCGCCGATGTGATCATGGAGGCCGATTTCCCCTCGGAACGCTGGTTCTGGTTCGATCCGCCCTTCAACAAAGGCCAATCGGCGCTGCTGCACAAGCAACCCGATGGCGTCTGGCGCATTGATCTGCAACTGGGTTGGGATATCGACAAAGAGCGCGAAAAGCGCCCGGAAAACGTAATCCCGCGCCTCAAGGCCATGCTGGGTGAGGACGTCAATTTCCAACTGGAATGGGTCAGCATCTACACCTTCCAGTGCCGCCGGATGGAGCAATTCCGCCACGGCCGAGTGATCTTTGCAGGCGACAGCGCGCATCAGGTCAGCCCGTTTGGTGCACGGGGTGCAAACTCTGGCGTTCAGGACACCGACAACCTGTGCTGGAAGCTGAAACTGGTGATTGACGGCAAAGCGCCAGAGTCGCTGCTGGACAGCTACGATCAGGAACGCATTCACGGCGCGGACGAGAATATCCTGAACTCGACCCGCTCGACCGATTTCATCACCCCGAAATCGCAGATGTCCCGCATCCTGCGCGATGCGGTATTGGACCTGAGTGAACATTATGATTTTGCCCGACCGATGGTGAATTCAGGTCGGCTCAGCGTGCCTTGCGTCTATGACGGCTCGCCACTGAATTCGGCGGACGCATTGAACGGACCATCGCAGACGCGCCCCGGAGCGTCCTGTCCCGATGCGCCTTTGGGTGATGACTTTCTGCTGCCTAAACTGGCTGGACAGTTCACGCTGTTGACCATCGACGCCGATGCGCCGGATGAGATCGAGGTCGATGGGATCACCGTCAAACGCCTGGCACTCTCGGTCAAAGACGACCCGACCCTGACGCTGAAGCGCCGCTATCTGGGCGATGCGACCGGAGCAGTCTACCTGATCCGTCCCGATCAGCACGTGGCCGCCCGCCGCGACACTTACGAAGAAAACGCATTCCGGCACGCGGTGCGCCGCGCCACAGGCAAGGAGTAAGCGACATGGCCGATCTGATCCTCTCACCCAACCTGACCCAGGCCGACGAATTCTATGCCGATTTGGTGGCGGCCCATGAAGGGCTTGAGAAATCCGAAAGCGATGCGTTCAACGCACGCCTCGTGCTGGTACTGGCGAACCACATTGGCGACAATGCAATCTTGAAGCAGGCGCTTGAGGCCGCAACGCTGAAACAGGAGTAAGCCTCATGAAAATCGATCAAATTCACCACGTCGCCTATCGCTGCAAGGATGCGAAAGAGACGGTGGAATGGTACGGCAAGATGCTGAACATGGACTTCATTCTGGCGATTGCCGAAGACCATGTGCCCTCGACCCACGAGCCCGACCCTTACATGCACCTGTTTCTGGATGCTGGAAACGGAAACGTGCTGGCGTTTTTTGAACTGCCAACCAAGCCGGAGATGGGGCGCGATCCCAACACGCCGATTTGGGTGCAGCACATCGCCTTCAAGGTGAAGGACCGCGATGAGTTGATCGCGTTCAAGGACCACCTCGAAGCCAACGGGGTCGAAGTTCTGGGTGTCACGGATCATTCGATCTTTCACTCGATCTATTTCTTCGACCCAAACGGCCACCGCGTTGAACTGGCTTGCCCCGACCCCGAGGAAGAGGCCATGCTGGCCCGGCTGGATTCGGTGAAATGGGATATGCTCGAAGAATGGTCGCGCACCAAACGAGCCCCTCAGCATGCCGACTGGCTGCATGCCAAGGAACTAAGCAAAGGCTGACCAACATATGTCCGAAGTGGTTCTGTTTGACTACTGGCGCTCGTCCGCCAGTTACCGGGTGCGGATTGCGCTCAATTTAGCCGGGATCACCTATCGCCCGGTCATCGTTGATCTGGTGGACGGGGCGCATCGCGCCTCGGATCATTTGGAACGCAACCCGCAGGGTCTGGTCCCGGTGCTGGATATCGATGGGGTTCGATTGACCCAATCGCTGGCGATCATCGATTATCTGGATGAGACCCGCGACCTGGGCCTGCTGCCAACCGATCCGGCCAAGCGAGCCGCGGCGCGGGCATTGGCGCACAGCATCGCGGTGGATATCCATCCGGTCTGCAACCTGTCGGTTGCCAAACATGCCACCGCGCTTAGCAATGGCGCTGGCGACATGCCCGGCGACTGGATGCGCCACTTCATCCGACCGGGTTTGCTGGCGTTTGAATCGCTGCTGAGCGGCTTTGATCAATCCCCGTTCTGCACCGGAGACACCCCCGGTCTGGCCGATATCTGCCTGATCCCACAGCTTTATAATGCGCGCCGGTGGGAAGTTGATCTATCCGACATGCCACGCCTGACAGCAGTCGAGGACGTTTGCGCAGAGCATTCCGCCTTTGCCGCAGCCCATCCCGATCTGCACACTCCGCTCTGAACCGGTGCACAGGGTCTGTTTGGCAGTGTGGGTGCACAAATCCTCGCGCCACCCTTAGGTTTCTGTACAACGTCAGACGGAGACCCCCATGCCCGAGATCACCGGCTACCACGCCCATGTCTATTTCGACGCCAACACACAGGACACGGCACAGCAAGTGTGCGAAGAAGCCGCGCGCCTGTTTCCCGCCGTGCAGATGGGCCGCATGCATGCGCGCAACGTTGGCCCTCATCCGCGTTGGAGTTGCCAGCTGGGCTTTCCCGCCGAAGCCTTTGATCAGGTCTTTCCCTGGCTGATCCTGAACCGGAAAGGGCTGACCATCTTTACCCATCCAGAAACCGGCGATCACTTGGCCGATCACCGGGATCGCGCCATTTGGATGGGCGAGATGCTGGAACTTGATCTGTCGATCTTCGATTAACCCAGCTCCCGCGCCCGGTCGCGCAAGATGAACTTCTGAATTTTCCCCGTCGACGTTTTCGGCAACGCCCCGAAAACAACCGTCTTGGGCGCTTTGAAGTGGGCCATATGATCCCGGCAGAAAGTGATGATATCCGCCTCATTCGCCTCTGCCTGCGGTTTCAATTCAACAAATGCGCACGGCGTTTCACCCCATTTCTCATCCGGGCGGGCCACCACCGCTGCTTCCATCACGGCCGGGTGTTTATAAAGCGTGTCTTCGACCTCAACGGATGAGATATTCTCGCCGCCCGAGATGATGATATCCTTAGACCGATCCTTCAGCGCGATATATCCGTCCGGGTGCATCACGCCCAGATCGCCTGAAGCAAACCAACCGCCTTTGAAGGCCTTGTCCGTCGCCTCGGCGTTCTTGAGATAGCCCTTCATCACGATGTTACCCTGCATGAAGATCTCGCCCATGGTTTCGCCATCCGAAGGCACAGGCTCCCTCGTCTCGGGGTCAGCAACCATCAGGCCCGAGAGTGCCACGTATTTCACCCCCTGACGCACCTTCAGCGCAGCGCGCTCTTCCGCGCCCTTCTCGTTCCACTCGTCCTTCCAAGCGCAGACAACAGACGGGCCATAGGTCTCAGTCAGGCCATAGACATGGGTAACCTCAACGCCCATCCCCTCCATCGCTTCGATCACCTTGGCAGGCGGTGGGGCGCCAGCGGTCATCGCCTTAATCTGCTGCGTGAAATCCTTGAGGTTATCCGGCGCGTTGGCCAGCATGTTCAGCACAATCGGCGCGCCGCAGAAATGGGTTACACCCTCTTCCCGGAACGCGTGATAAATAGGTTCATCCCGCACGGCGCGCAGGCAAACGGACGTGCCCGCATTGGCCGCCATGGTCCACGGGAAGCACCAGCCGTTGCAGTGAAACATCGGCAGCGTCCACAAATAGACCGAATGCTGCGGCATGCCCCAAGTCAGAATGTTCGACGTCGCGTTCAGCGCCGCGCCGCGGTGGTGATAGACCACACCCTTGGGGTTGCCTGTGGTGCCCGAGGTATAGTTCAGCGTGATCGCATCCCATTCATCTGCGGGCAAAGACCAATCGAACTCCGGATCGCCCTCGGCCAGCAGCCCCTCATAGGTCAAATCGCCCAATCGCTCGCCACCGTCAAAACTGGCGTCTTCGATGTCGATCACCAGAATGTTGTGATCCACCTGCCCTAACGCCTGTTTCACGACGCCTGAAAACTCGGGATCGACCAGGAGAACCTTGGCTTCGGCATGGTTCAGAATGAAGGCGATGATCGGTGCATCCAACCGTGTGTTGATCGCATTCAGCACCGCACCAGCCATGGGCACGCCAAAATGCGCCTCATACAACTCAGGGATATTAGCCGCGATGATCGACACTGTGTCGCCCACGCCCACGCCACGCGCAGTCAGCGCGCTGGCCAGACTTCGGCTCCGCGCATAGGTTTCAGCCCAGGAATACCGGCGCTCACCATACACCACGGATGGGTAGTCCGGATACACTGCCGCCGTCCGCTCAAGATAGCTGAGCGGGGACAAAGGCGCGAAATTCGCAGGGGTTTTATCCAGATGTTGCTGGTAGATTGGTGTGGCTGTCATCCGGCGATCCTCCCAAACTCGACAGATTGGCGTATTGAGCACAAAGTTTACGCCAGAACAAACCCGTATTAATACGCGATTCTGGTACACTGGAGATATTCTCTGGGCTAATCTGGCCCTACTTCACGCGCACCATTCGCGTTGATCTGCAGTATCACGTCACTTTGCGCCCGCAGGGCTTTCACTGATTCCCGCGCGCCTTACTTTGAAAGGACATGTCATGGACGGCACGTTCAACGAAAACGATCTTTCCCGCGTAGTCGAAGCCGACCGCGCCCACATCTGGCATCACCTGATCCAGCACAAGCCGTTTGAGACCAACGATCCCCGTATCATTGTCGAAGGCAAGGGAATGCGCGTCTGGGATCAGAACGGCAAAGAGCATCTGGATGCCGTCTCGGGCGGGGTCTGGACGGTGAACGTGGGCTATGGCCGCGAAACCATCTGCAAGGCGGTTTACAACCAGCTGATGAAGCTGTGCTATTTTGCCAATTCCGCGGGTTCGATCCCCGGTTCGATCTTTGCTGAACAGCTGATCGACAAGATGCCGGGCATGAGCCGCGTGTACTACACCAACTCGGGCTCCGAGGCGAACGAGAAGGCGTTCAAGATGATCCGCCAGATCGCGCACAAGAAATATGGCGGCAAGAAAACCAAAATCCTGTATCGCGACCGCGACTACCACGGCTCGACCCTGGCGACCATGTCGGCTGGCGGTCAAGACGAGCGCACCGCGCAATACGGCCCCTTCGCGCCCGATTTCGTGCGCGTTCCCCATTGCATGGAATACCGCAAGCATGAGTTGGACGGCGCACCGGTCGAGAACTTCGGCGAATGGGCCGCAGATCAGATCGAAGAGGTCATCCTGCGCGAAGGCCCCGACACCGTTGGCGCCCTGTGCCTTGAGCCGGTGACCGCAGGCGGTGGCGTCATCGAAGCGCCCGAAGGCTATTGGCCCCGCGTGCAGGAAATCTGCAAGAAATACGACGTGCTGCTGCACATTGACGAGGTTGTCTGCGGCGTTGGCCGGACCGGCACTTGGTTCGGATACCAGCAATACGGCATCAAACCTGACTTCGTGACCATGGCCAAGGGCGTTGCCTCGGGTTATGCCGCGATTGCCTGCATGGTAACCACCGAGGAAGTCTTTGACATGTTCAAGGACGACGCGTCAGACCCGATGAGCTATTTCCGCGATATCTCGACCTTTGGCGGCTGCACCGCGGGTCCGGCTGCGGCGGTTGAGAACATGCGCATTATTCAGGACGAAAACCTGCTGCAGAACTGCATCGACATGGGTGATCGCATGATGGGCAACCTGCAGGCACTGATGGAAAAGCACAAGGTTATCGGCGACGTGCGTGGCAAAGGCCTGTTCCTGGGTGCCGAACTGGTTGCGGATCGCGGTTCCAAAGAGCCGGTGGACGAAAAGCAGGCACAGGCCGTCGTGGCTGACTGTATGGCGCAGGGTGTTATCATCGGTGTTACCAACCGTTCGATCCCCAGCCGCAACAACACGCTGTGCTTCTCGCCAGCGCTGATCGCAACAGCGGACGATATCGACCAGATCACAGACGCCGTAGACGGCGCGTTGGGGCGTGTCTTCGGCTGATCCTACAATACAAGCTACCCACTAGAGCACCGAAACCCGCCAAATTTTGGCGGGTTTCTTTTTCGGACATCTCCGTGGGTAAAGGCCGCTCGGGTCGGTGTAGAGCATCGACACTATTCTCGATTTAGCCAATACGGTTTCCGGTAGTGTTGATTGAGCGCTTCAATCCCAACTGAAACTGTCGTCAGACCAACCCGCCTGATTGCCCGCTATGCGGACAAAGTGTGCTTTCACCGCGATTGCGCGAAAGGTTGTTTCTTGAGACTTTACAAACCGGCTGTTCCATCCTATCGCAAACCTACGCAGGGGAGTCCCGCCCAAGGGACTGAGAGGCTGATTGGGTGAGAACCCGGTGATGCGACCCTTTGAACCTGACCCAGTTGACACTGGCGTAGGAAGCTAAGGTCGCACAGCCCATTCTGGCTTGCGCAACCGGAACACAAGGCACGTTTTGCCTTTGCCTCCTCCCAAACTCTTCTGGTGTCTTTTTGAGACCTGAGCTTGAGGAGCGCCAAAGTGAACGTACCAAACCCAAAAATCACCACCGATGAAATGCCCGCATCGCGCAAAATCTACGTCGCTGGCGAGTTGCATTCCGACATCCGCGTACCGATGCGCGAAATTTCGACTCATCCGACAGCCGGTGAAGCTCCGCTGCCTGTCTATGACAGTTCAGGCCCTTACACCGATCCGAGAGTGCTGACGGACATTAGGCAGGGTCTGGCACCAGTGCGCGCCGAATGGATCAAGGCGCGCGGTGATGTCGAAAAATATGAAGGGCGCGAGATCACTGATGCCGATAACGGCTTTGTTCACAAGGACAAGCTGACACCTGAATTTCCAGTCAAGACACGACCGCTGCGTGGTAAGGATGGGTTGGCTCCGACTCAATTGGCCTATGCACGGGCCGGGATCGTCACCCCAGAAATGGAGTTTGCGGCGATCCGCGAAAACCAGCTGCGCGAAACGTCACCTTGCCATCGGGACGGGAACGACTTTGGGGCCAATATCCCCGACTATGTGACGCCTGAATTTGTCCGCTCTGAAATTGCCGCAGGGCGTGCGATCATCCCGGCCAATATCAACCACCCAGAAACCGAACCGATGATCATCGGTCGAAACTTTTTGGTAAAGGTGAATGCCAATATGGGAACGTCCGCCGTGACCTCCAGCATGGAGGAAGAGGTCGACAAGATGGTCTGGGCCATCCGCTGGGGTGCCGATACGGTTATGGATCTCTCAACCGGGCGCAACATCCATAACACCCGCGAATGGATCATTCGCAATTCCCCAGTGCCGATCGGGACTGTCCCGATGTATCAGGCGCTGGAAAAGGTGAACGGTATTGCCGAGGATCTGACCTGGGAAGTCTTTCGCGATACTCTGATCGAGCAGGCCGAACAGGGCGTGGACTATTTCACCATCCACGCGGGTGTACGCCTGCATATGGTCCCCATGACGGTCAACCGTGTGACTGGCATTGTCTCGCGCGGCGGCTCGATCATGGCCAAGTGGTGCCTGCATCACCACAAGGAGTCGTTTCTTTATGAACACTTCGAAGAGATTTGCGACATCTGCAGTCGGTATGATGTGGCCTTCAGCTTGGGTGACGGGTTGCGCCCTGGCTCGATCGCCGACGCCAATGATGAGGCGCAATTTGCTGAGCTAGAGACCTTGGGTGAGCTGACGAAAATTGCCTGGGCCAAAGACTGCCAGGTGATGATCGAAGGGCCGGGCCATGTGGCCATGCACAAGATCAAGGAGAACATGGATAAGCAGTTGGAATGCTGCCACGAAGCGCCTTTCTATACGCTTGGGCCGCTTACCACCGATATCGCGCCGGGTTATGATCACATCACGAGCGGTATTGGCGCTGCGATGATCGGTTGGTTCGGTTGCGCCATGCTATGCTACGTCACGCCCAAAGAGCATCTGGGCCTACCAGACCGCGATGACGTCAAAACTGGAGTGATCACATACAAAATCGCCGCGCATGCCGCCGATCTGGCCAAAGGGCTGCCTGGCGCACAGCGACGCGATGATGCGCTAAGCCGGGCGCGGTTCGAATTCCGCTGGGAGGACCAGTTCAACCTGTCGCTTGATCCTGACACTGCACGCGATTTTCATGACCAGACCTTGCCCAAACAGGCCCATAAAGTAGCGCATTTCTGCTCCATGTGCGGGCCTAAGTTCTGCTCGATGCGGATTTCCCATGACATCCGTGCCGAAGCGCAAAGAGAGGGGATGGAGGCCATGGCTGCAAAATACCGCGAGGGGGGCGATCTTTATATGCCCGTCCAGGAACCGAGCGAATGATTACCATCGCGGGGGCCGGTCTCGCCGGCCTCACCTCAGCCTTGGAGCTTGCGCGGGCGGGGGTCCGGGTACGCGTGTACGAAGCCCGCACTGAGATCGGAGATGGGAGCGTTTCCCGGTTCGCCGGTGGCATGTTGGCTCCGTGGTGCGAGCGTGAAAATGCCGAGGAAGAAGTAATCACTCTTGGTGCGGGGGCGGCTGATTGGTGGGCGGACATCACACCCGTCACCCGTCTTGGTACGTTGGTGGTCGCCCCGGCCCGCGACAGGGCAGAGTTGACGCGCTTTGCCCGGCGCACCTTCGGGTATCGTGAGATGGACGTCGCTGACATCAGCGCCTTGGAACCGTCTTTAGCAGGCCGGTTTTCGCACGGGTTGTTTTATGAATCCGAGGCCCACCTGGATCCGCGACGCGCCCTGCGGGATCTGGCCGAGGCAGCGCAGGCTCTGGGTGTTGAGATCCTTCTTGGAACCAAAGCACCGGGGCATGTCGATCTGGATTGCACAGGTATTCAAGCCGCTCTGTCCGATCTGCGCCCAGTGCGCGGTGAGATGGCGATACTGCATTGCCCGGAGGTCACGATCAGCCGAACCATCCGCCTATTGCATCCGCGCATTCCGCTCTACCTCGTCCCGCGTGGGGACAACCACTTTATGATCGGCGGCACAATGATCGAAAGCTCGTCCGAGCGTCCGGTAACCCTGCGTTCGCTTTCCGAACTACTTGCTGCGGCATTTGCCATCCACCCTGGTTTCGCCGAAGCCAGCGTCATAGAGACCGGTAGCGGGTTACGCCCGGCCTTTCCCGACAACCTTCCTCGCCTTGTTCAGTGTGGCGACACTCTGCATCTGAACGGTCTTTATCGTCACGGCTTCCTTCTGGCCCCGGCAATGGCGGCAAGGGTGGTCCAACATCTCATTCCGGAGACGAAACATGCACATCATAGTGAATGCCAAAACGCATGAAGTATCTGCCGAAACGCTGGACGCGGCGCTTGTCGAGCTTGGCTTTATCAGTCCCGCCATCGCAACGGCGCTAAATGGCCAGTTTGTACCGGCGTCTGCGCGCAGCGTAACCGTGTTGAACATAGGCGACCGGCTGGAAGTTCTGGCCCCGATGCAAGGGGGCTGACATGAAAATCTACGATGTCGATGTTTCAGTGCCTTTGTTTCTAGGCACAGCGCAATACCCGTCACCCGCGATTTTGCACCAAGCGATCCGCGCCAGCGGTTGCGAGGTGGTCACTGTCAGCCTGCGTCGCGAAACAGCGGATGGGACAGGTGCAGGGTTCTGGGACATGCTACGCGCAACGGGTGCCCACATCCTGCCCAACACTGCCGGGTGCCATTCGGTGCAAGAGGCCGTGACAACCGCACAAATGGCTCGTGAACTTTTTGCAACCGATTGGATCAAGCTGGAGGTGATTGGCCACGCGGATAATCTTCAGCCGGATGTCTTCGCCTTGGTCGAAGCCGCACGTATTCTGACTACCGATGGTTTCAAAGTTTTCCCATACATGACGGATGACCTGATTGTGGGTGAGAAGCTGCTGGAAGCGGGATGCGAAGTCCTAATGCCTTGGGGAGCGCCCATCGGTTCAGGCCAAGGGTTGCGCACGCCTGATGCTTTGCGGACGATGCGTGCGCATTTTCCGGATGTTCCTCTGATCGTCGATGCCGGAATCGGACGGCCCTCTGATGCGGTACAGGCCATGGAATTGGGTATGGATGCGATCCTGCTCAATACCGCGGTGGCCAAGGCGGGTGATCCCGTCGGCATGGCACGAGCCATGGCCCTGGCGGTCGAGGCCGGGCGTGCGGGTTTTATCTCTGATCCAATTGATCGGAGAGATGCGGCCGTGCCTTCCACTCCCGTACTCGGCCTCGCGGAGTTGATGTGATGGAACGGTTCTATCTGATCACCGGCCATGTGGGGCGGTTGGAACTGTTGGTGCCTCAGGGTGTGAAGCTTGTGCAATTGCGCATCAAGGATATGCCAGAGCCCGAAGTTCGTCGTCAGATCGCCCGAGCCCGCGACATCTGTGCCGTCCATCAAGCCCAACTTGTGGTGAATGACTACTGGCAGGTGGCGTTGGATCTCAATTGTAACTTTGTCCACCTAGGGCAGGAGGATATGGACACTGCCGATTTTGCAGCCCTTCGTCGTGCGGGCGTGCGTATTGGAATCTCCACTCATGACGGAGCCGAACTTGAACGTGCCTTATCCTCCGATCCAGCCTATGTGGCGCTTGGCCCGGTCTATTCGACTCTACTGAAAAAAATGGAATGGAAGCCGCAGGGATTGGACCGTGTGACCCGATGGAAAACAAGGGCCGGAACCGTCCCGTTAGTCGCAATTGGCGGGCTGACCCCAGAGCGTGCGCCCGGTGTTTTTGCCGCCGGTGCGGATAGTGCCGCCGTGGTGACAGACATTCAAAGGTCCGCCGACCCCGAAGCCCGCACGCGCGAATGGTTGCGGGTGTGCAACACATGAGCAGGTATGCCCGCCAGATGCAGTTGCCCGAAATCGGCGAGGCCGGTCAGACCAAATTGGGCAAAGCACATGTCGCGGTCGTCGGGGCTGGCGGGTTAGGCTGCCCTGTCCTGCAATACCTGGTGGGCGCAGGCATTGGGAAGATCTCGATCTTTGATCCGGATGAGGTCGAAGAAAGCAACCTGCACCGCCAACCACTTTATGGCATGCCGGATATCGGCAAGCCTAAAGCACTTGCCGCGCGCGATGCTCTGCGCGCGCTCAATCCACAGGTGGAAGTTTCAGCAAATGTAGAGTCGATCGGCCCAACTAGAGCACCAGAGATCGCAGCCAAGGCGGATCTAGTGATCGACGCGGCGGACAGTTTCGCGGCCTCATATATCTTGTCAGATGCCTGTTTGGCTGAAGATACGCCGCTCGTCTCAGCAAGCGTTCTGGGGCAAACCGGATATGTCGGCGGGTTTTGCGGGGGCGCACCGTCTCTACGTGCCGTGTTCCCTGAATTGCCCGCAACCGGAGCGACCTGCGCAACTGCAGGTGTGCTGGGGCCCGTGGTAGGCGTCATCGGCGCATTGCAGGCACAGATCGCGATCAAAGTCCTTTTGGGTGCACAGCCAGCATTAGGGCAGATGATAACAGCAGATCTTTCTGGAATGCATTTTGGTGGGTTCAGCTTTCTGGGTAACCCAGAACCCGAAACTGCAATCCCTTTCATCGCAGAACCGATGTTGCAATGTTCTGACCTGATCATTGAACTGAGGAGCCATCACGAAGCACCTAAGAAAATCCGCCCAGAAGCTGAGCGCATTTCCGAAGCCGAATTGCGCAATCAGTTTCCGTTTTCAAGGCAAAGGGTAGTCTTGTGCTGCCAAAGCGGATTACGAGCTTGGCGGGCGGCAAAAGGCTTGCAGGCGCAGGGTGAAACCAACCTCGCTTTGTTGGCTGCGAGGGCCAGTAAATGAAGCCGATCATGATAATCGGCGGAACCGACAGTAGCGGGGGCGCAGGCCTGATCCGAGATGCCTGGGTGGCCCAAAAACTTGGATGTCAGGTCCTTCCCATTGTCACGGCGGTGACCGCTCAATCAGATGATATGGTGTTCAATACCCAGTTCATATCGACGGAAATGATCGCCAGCCAGATCAAAGCCGCATTGGCCACAACCGCTCCTGCTGCCATCAAGATCGGCATGCTTGGCAATGAAGAAATTGCTGATGCGGTTGACAACGCCATCCAAAGGCAATCGTGCCCCATTGTCCTGGACCCGGTGCTAAAATCCAGCTCGGGGCGTCAGCTCATGTCAGGGCAGTTTCCCAGAACGTTGCTGTCGCAGGCCCAGCTTGTCACCCCGAACCTACTCGAAGCGGCAGCGCTCTCAGGATATCCCGTGGCGGAGACCGACGATCAGATCGCGGCGCAGGCAGATTGGTTTTTGTACCAAGGAGCGCAGGCCGTGTTGATCAAGGGAGGCCATGCATCGGGTGAAACCTCCGACGATCATCTGTACACACTTACAGAGCAGAATATACTGACGGCACCGAGGCTAGAAGTAGCAACGATGCGCGGCACAGGCTGCGCAATGGCCACGGCGATCGCCTGCGGCCTGATCCAGTGGAACGATCTTATTTTAGCATGCAAGAGGGCAAAATCTTTCGTCCATAACTACCTCCGCGAGGCAATCAACATCTGATATCGTCGATACCAGTTTTGCCAAAACTGACATTCGGCCTCGACACTGCAGCAGTCACTTTGGAGCTCATTCCCAAATTTTGTTGCTGCTGTGTAGGCGGGCTTTCGATCATCTGAAATAAGATAGAAATCGAATCCAGTCGAAGCCCAATAGCTACGCATCTGCTGGACAGGCCCGACCGGCAGAACTACCGTAGCGGAAAAATGATCCAACAGGAGGATTCACTCGGATGTCCAAGACACTCACGATCGCGGCAAGTACAGTTCTGTTTCTCTCGACGGCAGCATATGCGCAGGACCAATGCGCCGCTGGCAAGACACTGACAGACGGCAAATTCACCATCGCAACAGGCAACCCTGCCTATTACCCTTGGGTACTTGATGACGCGCCCGAAAGTGGCGAGGGGTTCGAGGCAGCCGTTGCTTATGCCGTGGCTGAAGAAATGGGGTTCGCAGCTGATGATGTCGTTTGGGTCCGCTCGTCCTTCGACGAGGCGATCCAGCCTGGCGCCAAGGAATTCGACGTCAACATGCAGCAATATTCGATCACGCCCGAACGGGATCAGGTGGTTGATTTCTCTGCCCCTTACTACACCGCCCCGATGGCGGTTCTGGTCAGCCCCAATTCAACCGAAACTGCCCCAACGCTCGAAGCGTTGAAAGGCCTGCAATGGGGGGCCGTCGGCTCGACCACAGCGGTTCCAAAACTGGCCAGCATCATCCAACCCGACAGCGATCCGCTGCTTTATGGCGACAATGCGGATGTCAACGCCGCCATGTCGGCCAACCAAATCGATGCGGCCCTGTTCGACCTGCCCACCGCCCTGTTCCTCAGCGCGGTTATGATCGAAGGCTCGAAAGTCATCGGTCAGTTCCCGGCGGATGAAAATGACAACCCCGATCATTTCGGCATGCTGATGGAAGAAGGCAACCCGCTAAAAGCCTGCGTGGACGAGGCGCTGGCAGCACTCGCAGCAAACGGCAAATTAGCCGAGATCGAAGCCGTATGGCTGCAGGACACCACCGGTGTCCCTCTGATCAAGTAACATGGCAGATCACAAGGCGGCGGGGATGACCCGCCGCGAACGGTACGAGGCGCACCAACGGCGCAGGTCGTTGGTGATCGCCACGATAAGTACGGTCACAGTTGTGGCCGCGATTTACTTTCTGGTGCCGTTGGCGCCGGGCTGGTCGAAGGTTCAGCAGAGCTTTTTCAACGGCGAGACATTGGTCAAAACCTTCCCAAAACTGCTTGAGGCATTTCGGATCAACGTGATGATCTTTTTGTGGTCCGCACCGGCCATCGCGGTGCTTGGGCTGCTGATCGCATTGGCGCGGGATGCCAAATCCCCCGCCCTGTTTCCTCTGCGCATCTTTGGCGCGGCGTTCACCGACATTTTCCGCGGCGTGCCAGTGATCCTGACGGTCTATCTGATCGGCTTCGGTATTCCGGGGCTAGGCCTGCCGCGTCCATGGAATTCGCCTTACATCTGGGGCTCGCTGGCGCTGATCCTGACCTATTCGGCCTATGTGGCCGAAATCTTCCGTTCCGGCATCGACAGCGTTCATCACAGCCAGCGCGCCGCAGCTTTGTCGCTGGGCCTGTCAGAGCGGCAAGTGATGCGCGACGTGGTGTTGCCGCAGGCCATCCGCAACGTGGTGCCATCACAGATGAACATGCTGATTGCACTGCAAAAGGATGTCTCGCTGCTCAGCTTCATCGGTCCGGTCGAAATCTTCCGTCAGGCCGGGGTGTTCAAATCACTGCTGGCGAATTTCACCCCTTATGTGGGGGCCGCGATTATCTTCCTGATCGTCACCATTCCGGCCACCCGCTATGCCGATCACCTGATGGCCCGCCAAATGCGAGAGAGGCGCTGATGCCAAAACTGGAACTTCAGGGCGTAGTGAAACGCTTTGGCGACCGCACAGTCTGTGATGGTATCAATCTGACCGTGGATGAGGGCCAGATGGTCTGCCTGATCGGCGCATCCGGGTCGGGCAAGTCGACTCTGCTGCGTTGTATCAACCTGCTGGAACCCATCGAAGACGGCGCAATCTTTCTGGATGGCGAGGATATCTCGATCCCCGGTCTGAACCCGCAATCGGTTCGCGCCCGCATCGGGATCGTTTTTCAAAGCTTCAACCTGTTTCCGCATATGACCGCGCTGGAAAATGTCATGCTTGCCCCGCGCCGGGTGCGCGGGCTGACGCGCGCCGAATTGCACCCCGAGGTCGAGGCGCTGTTCGCCCGGTTCGGACTGGCCGACCGGATGCATAATTATCCTGACCAGTTGTCGGGCGGTCAGCAGCAGCGCGTCGCCATCGTGCGCGCCCTGGCCATGCAGCCCGAGGTCATGCTGTTTGATGAGATCACATCGGCCCTCGACCCGCAACTGGTGGGCGAGGTGCTGGATGTTCTGCTGATGCTGAAAAAACAGGGCATGACGATGATGATGGCCACGCATGAGATGGGCTTTGCCCGCGAGGCCGCCGATAAGATCTGTTTCCTCGACAGCGGTCGGATCATCGAAGAAGGCCCGCCCGAAGCGGTGTTCGACCACCCCTCGCACCAGACCACGCAGGCCTTTTTGGCGCGGGCGTTGAAGTAAGCGCCCGGGCTCTGAATCCCTGACGATCTGGCCCTCAAGGACTCGACTCTTTGAGGGCCTAGAACATATAAGAACAAATATAGAACATTTGGGGGTTTTATATGTTCGGCGGGATGCAGCGCCGCATCGTTTCACTCTGGTTTCCCCGGCTGGCAAGCGACCGGGCTTTGCGCCTGCGCCCGGTGGATGGCCCGTTTGTTCTGACGCTGAAACAGAATAATGCAAACCGGGTGTATTGCCTGAATGTGCAGGCCCAGCGGCAAGGCCTGCACAGCGGCATGCCCTATTCCGATGCCCGCGCCTTTTGCCCCGATCTGCAAAGCCATCCTGCCGACCCGCAAGGGGATCAACGGTTTCTGCACGCCCTGCGCCGCTGGGCCACCCGCTATTGCCCTTGGGTCGGGCTCGAGGGTGAGGATGGGCTGGTTCTGGACATCACAGGATCGGCTCATCTTGCGGGCGGGGAAGAGATGATGCTGACCGATATGCGCAGGCGTCTGGCCCGGGCCGGGCTGGCGGTTCAGATCGGTCTGGCCCCAACACGCGGCGCGGCCTGGGCCCTGGCGCATTACGGCGAAGGGGTCGCGACCCAGGATACGCTGAAAGCGATCCGCACCTTGCCGGTGGCAGCGCTGCGGCTGGATGAGGATACCTCGGTCGCGCTGCAACGGCTGGGACTGCGCCGGATTGGCGAGCTGGCGCAAACCCCGCGCGCGCCATTGACGCGCCGGTTTGGCCCCGAGGTGCTGATGCGTCTGGATCAGGCACTGGGGGACCAACCCGAACAGATCACACCGCTGGCCAATCCGCCCCATTACGGCGTGCGCATGACTCTGCCCGAGCCCATTGGGCTGCTGTCCGACATGATGGCCGGGGCGGAACGGCTGCTGGAACGGCTCTGCGACAAGCTGAAAGCGCAGGAAATGGGCGCGCGCAAGCTGTGCATGACCTTGCGCCGGGTGGATCAGGACCACCAGCAGGTCGAGCTGCGCCTGGCTCGCCCTCTGCGTGACCCGTACCGCATCCTGCCCCTGTTCGAACGCGGGCTGGCCGAGGTGGATGCAGGCTTTGGCGTCGATCAGCTGCGGCTCGAGGCCACGCTGGTGGAACCCCTGCCCGTGCGCCAGATCAGCCGCGCCGCAAGCCGGGACAAAGATCAGTTGGACGACCTGATCACCCGCATCGGCACCCGCATCGGGTTGGAGCAGGTCCACCGCCTGCTGCCCGCGCAAAGCCATATCCCCGAACGCAGCTTTATCATCTCGCCCGCCGCCTATTCCGACCCTGCAGGCGGGTGGGTCGCAATACGCCCCCGCCCCCTGCAACTGTTTCCGCCGGAACCCATCGCCGGATCAGGCCCGCACCCGCCGCGCCGCTTTCGCTGGCGGCGCATGTCACTGACCACAGGCCGCTCAACCGGCCCCGAACGCATCTGCCCCGAATGGTGGCTGGAAGATGAGAACTGGCGCACGGGCTTGCGCGATTACTGGCAGGTCGAAACCCGGCAGGGGCGGCGGTTGTGGCTGTATTACACGCCGCAAAATCCGGGATGGTTCGTGCATGGGGAATTCGCATGAGCAAACCGAACCCGCCCAGCTCACACGCGCAGGACCCCGGCTATGCCGAGCTGGGCGTGACCACAAATTTCACCTTCCTGACCGGAGCCTCGCACCCCGAAGAGCTGGTGACCCGCGCGGCAGAGCTGGGCCTGAAGGCCATCGCGATCACCGACCAGAACTCCTTGGCCGGGGTGGTCCGGGGCTGGAGCGCGTTGAAAGAACTGCGGCGCGAGGCGGAAGGCGCGGTTCAAATCCGCTCGCAACACCGGCTCGATTCCTCGTCCCGGCAAGAGGTCGGGCATGTGCAGCCGATCGATAAACCGGATGTGCCCGCCCTGCCTAAGCTGATCGTTGGCTGCCGTCTGGTTCTGCGCGACAGCGCGGTGCACTGGCTGGCCCTGCCCCGCGACCGCGCAGCCTATCAGCGACTGACCCGGCTGCTGACGCTGGGCAAACGACGGGCCGAGAAAGGGGAATGCCATCTGGACCTGAAAGACATGCTGGCGGCCTGTCAGGGGATGATCCTGATCGCGCTGCCTCAGGCCGGGTTGAAACAGGCCATCCCCGATATTCAGACCGTCCGGCGGCAGTTCCCCAATTCGGTCTTTCTGGGGGCCGTGCCCCGTTATGACGGCAGTGATCGGGCCTATCTGGCGGCCTGTGCGCAGGCAGCTCTGCGGGCCTCGGCCCCGATGGTGGCGGTGGGCGATGTGCTGATGCACCGTGGCAACCGTCGCCAATTGGCCGATGTGCTGACCTGTATGCGCGAGCACATCACGATTGACCAGATCGGCACCCGCGCCCTGCCCAATGCCGAACGGCGGCTGAAAGGCTATGCGGATATGGCCCGGCTGTTTCAGGATCACCCCGGCGCGCTGCGCCGCACGTTGGAAATCGCCGACCGCTGCAGCTTTGACCTGAGCGAGCTGTCTTACGAATACCCAGACGAGATCGCCAGCACTGAAACCCCTCTGGCGCGGCTGGAACGTCTGGCGCGCGAGGGGTTGAAACGGCGCTATCCCGATGGGCCGTCTGAGAGGGCCATCAGCCTGATGAAAAAGGAACTGGCCCTGGTCGCCGATCTGGATTTCCCGGCCTATTTCCTGACCGTGCATGACATTGTGCAATTCGCCCGCTCGCAGGGCATTCTGTGCCAGGGGCGTGGATCAGCCGCCAATTCGATCCTGTGTTATCTGCTGGGCATCACCGATGTCAGCCCCGACATGATCGCCATGGTGTTCGAGCGTTTTGTCTCGAAATACCGGGGCGAGCCGCCGGATATCGACGTGGATTTCGAACACGAGCGGCGCGAAGAGGTGATCCAGTGGATTTACGAGAAATATGGCCGCCACCGCGCGGGCCTCTGTGCCACGGTCATCCATTTCCGATCCCGCGCGGCAATCCGCGAGGTGGGCAAGGTGATGGGCCTGTCTCAGGACGTCACCGCAGGCCTGTCCGGCCAGATCTGGGGGATGAGCAATGGCGGCGTTGATGCCGAGCGGCTGCAGGAACTGGGCCTCGACCTCAAGGACCGACGCCTGATGCAGACGGTTCGCCTGATTGGCGAGATAATCGGCTTCCCGCGCCACCTGTCGCAACATGTGGGCGGGTTCGTCATCACCAAAGGGCGGCTGGATGAGCTCTGCCCGATCGAAAACGCCGCGATGGAAGACCGCACCGTGATCGAGTGGGACAAGGACGACATCGATGCGCTTGGCATTCTGAAGGTGGATATATTGGGGCTGGGGATGCTCAGTTGCATCCGCAAGGCGTTTGACCTGATGCAACAGCACAACAGCGAAACCCTCAGCATCGCCACCGTCCCGCAAGAGGACACGGCGACCTATGACATGCTGTGTGCCGCTGATGCGGTGGGCGTGTTTCAGGTTGAAAGCCGGGCACAGATGAATTTCCTGCCCCGGATGCGACCGCGTGAATTCTACGATCTGGTGATCGAGGTTGCTATCGTCCGCCCCGGCCCCATTCAGGGCGATATGGTGCAACCCTATATCCGGCGACGCAACGGGCTGGAAAAATCCGAACCCTTCGGCCCCGCTTTGGAAGAGGTGACGCGGCGCACGCTGGGCGTGCCGCTGTTTCAGGAACAGGCCCTGCAAATCGCCGTGGTAGGCGCAGGTTTTTCGGCGGAAGAGGCTGACCATCTGCGCCGCTCCTTGGCCTCGTTCCGGCGCATGGGGACGATTGGCACATATCGTGACAAGTTCATCGCGGGGATGCTGAACAATGGCTATACGCCCGAGGTCGCCGACCGCTGCTTTGGCCAGATTGAAGGCTTTGCCGATTACGGCTTTCCCGAAAGCCACGCGGCGGCTTTTGCCATGCTGGCCTATGTCTCGGCCTGGATGAAATGCCACCACCCGGCGATCTTTGCCTGTGCGTTGCTGAACTCGCAGCCCATGGGGTTTTATGCCCCCGCCCAGATCGTGCGAGACGCGCGCGAGCACGGGGTTGAGATCCGCCCGGTCTGCGTTAACACCTCGACCTGGGACAATCTGCTGGAACGCCGCGCCGACGGGGCGCTGGCCCTGCGGCTAGGTTTTCGCCAGATCAAAGGGTTCAAGCAGGAGGATGCGGATTGGATCGTGGCCGCGCGGGGTAATGGGTATCCGGACCCCGAAACGCTGTGGTTGCGGGCCGGGCTGCGCCCCGATGTTCTGACGCGTCTGGCCGAGGCGGATGCGTTCTCCGGCATGGACCTGACCCGGCGCGACGCCCTGTGGCATGTCAAAGCCATCCGCAGCCGAACCGCTCTGCCGCTGTTCAATGACCCCATCGATGGCGAAAGCATCAACGAGCCACCGGTGAACCTGCCGGTCATGCATCTGGGCGAGGAAGTGGTCGAAGACTATGTCTCGACTCGCCTGACCCTACGTTCACACCCGATGGAGCTGTTGCGCCCGTCCATCCCCGGCCTTGTGCCCCATGCCACGCTGCAGGACATCCCGCTGGGCCGCTACAGCGTGTGCGGGCTGGTGATCACACGCCAACGGCCGGGAACCGCCTCGGGCGTGATCTTTCTGACGCTTGAGGATGAAACCGGCGTCAGCAATGTGGTTGTCTGGCCCAAGGTCTATGAACGGTTTCGCCGCATCGTGATGGGAGGGCGCCTGTTGCAGGTCCGCGGGTATCTGCAGCGCGAGGGGATCGTCGTGCATCTGATCGCGCAAGAGATCACCGATATGTCGCACAAACTGTCCGAGCTTGGGCATCCTCTAGACGAAGCCATCGGCATCACCCAACCGCAAGCTGATGACACCCCGCGCCCCCGGCAGAACGGCCCAAGCGCCCGCCATCCGCGTGAACAGGCCAAACGGCTGTTTCCAAGCCGGGATTTTCACTAGAACCCGCACCGCCATAAGGCCAGTTTCAAAGAAACATCCGGCTAACGTGATCCGACCGCCTCTTTCCCTTGCCCTTGCCCGTAATATGTTGCACCACACACGGGTTCAAACCCGGTGAACGGGCCAAAGGATAAGGACAAGGCGCATGGCTGACGGATCAATCGACATCAACGCAAAACCCACCGAGGACATTTCGGTTCGCGAGGTGTTTGGCATTGACAGCGATATGGCAGTCAAAGGCTTTGCCGAGCGCAGCGACCGCGTGCCGGTCATCGACCCGACCTACAAGTTCGACCCCGAAACCACATTGGCGATTCTTGCCGGCTTTACCCATAACCGCCGGGTGATGATTCAGGGCTATCACGGCACCGGGAAATCGACCCATATCGAACAGGTCGCAGCCCGTCTGAACTGGCCCGCCGTGCGTGTGAACCTCGACAGCCACATCAGCCGGATCGACCTGATCGGTAAGGATGCGATCAAGCTGCGCGACGGCAAGCAGGTCACCGAGTTCCACGAAGGCATCCTGCCCTGGGCGCTGCGCAACCCGGTTGCCATCGTGTTCGACGAATACGATGCGGGCCGTGCGGATGTGATGTTCGTGATCCAACGCGTTCTGGAGCATGACGGCAAGCTGACTCTGCTGGACCAGAACGAAATCATCACGCCGAACCCGAACTTCCGCCTGTTTGCGACTGCAAACACCGTGGGTCTGGGCGACACCACCGGCCTCTATCATGGCACGCAACAGATCAACCAGGCGCAGATGGACCGCTGGTCGCTGGTTTCGACACTGAACTACCTCAGCCACGATGCCGAGACCATGATCGTGCTGTCCAAAGCCCCCCATTACAACACTGCCGAAGGCCGCAAGACCGTCAGCCAGATGGTCACCGTCGCCGACCTGACCCGGACTGCCTTCATGAACGGCGATCTGTCCACCGTCATGAGCCCCCGGACCGTGATCAACTGGGCGCAAAACGCCGAGATTTTCCGCAACATCGGCTATGCCTTCCGCCTGTCCTTCCTGAACAAATGCGACGAACTGGAACGCCAGACCGTAGCTGAGTTCTATCAGCGTTGTTTTGATGAGGAACTGCCGGAAAGCGCGGCGAGCGCCAGCCTGGGGTGACAGGGGGGCCGCCATGCATATCGGATTGATTGGCGGGATCGGTGTTGCTGCAACGGTGGTTTATTATCAGCGCCTGAGTGCGGCGATGGCGGCGCGTGGAAAGCCGATGGAACTGACCATCGTGCATGCGGATGTGCAGGAATTGATCCGCAACAATCTGGCGGGCGAACGGGATGCACAGGCGCAGGTCTACGCAGAGCTCATTGATCGCCTGAAGGCGGCAGGTGCGGATTGCGCCGCAATCACGTCGCTGGGTGGGCATTTCTGCTATGATGAGACCGTGCCATTGTCTTCGTTATCCCTTGTTTCGGCCGTAAAGCCTCTGGATGCGTATTTCGCCTCACAGGGGTTTGGCACTGTTGGGTTGCTGGGAACGCGTGTTGTGATGCAGACCAAAATTTATGGTCAGCTTGGGCAGACCCGGGCGGTTGCGTTGGAAGATGAGATCGAAGTGTTGGGACAAACCTATCAGGACATGGCGGTCGCCGGGGTTTGCTCCAATCAGGATCGCGCGCTGTTTCTGGACGCAGGTCGCCGTATGGTGGATGATTTGAATGCCGATGCCATCGTTTTGGCCGGGACAGATCTGAACCTCGCCTTTGACGGGCGAGATCCCGGCTATAGAGTTGTTGATGCGCTGGATGTGCATGTGGATATGCTGGCGCGTCTGGCGAGTGATGAAATGACGCTTGAAGAAGCAGGGGCGGACAGATGAGTAAACCAAACGACAACCCTGCTGATCCTTTTAAAAAGGCGCTGGCCGAAGCCACCAAGGTCATGGCCGATGACCCTGAGCTTTCGGTAAGCTATACGGTCGACCCCTCAGGTCTGTCGGGCGAGTCCATGCGGCTGCCGCAGGTCTCACGCCGGATGACGCGCGAAGAGGTGTTGTTGGCGCGCGGCACGGCAGATGCTCTGGCCCTGCAGCGCAAGTACCATGACGACGCGACGCACGCGCGCTACGCGCCTCCAGGAGATATGGCGCGGGATCTTTATGAGGCGATGGAAACGGCCCGCTGCGAGGCGATGGGCGCACGGGACATGCCCGGAACCGCGTCAAATATCGACGTCAAGATCGGGCATGAGGCGATCCGGCGTGGCTATGACCAATGCAAGCAGCCTGCGGACGCACCTCTGGCGGTGGCGGCAGGTTATCTGATCCGACATCTGGCCACCGGGCGCGACATGCCGCCTGCGGCTGAGAATGTCATGAACCTGTGGCGCGGATTTATCGAGGAACAGGCCGGCGGCGTACTGGAGAACCTTGATGAGGTGCTCTCGGATCAGGCTGAATTTGCCAAGTTCGCCCGGCAGATGATCAAGGATCTGGGCTATGGCGACCAGTTGGGCGATGACCCGGACGAACTGGACGACGAACAGGAAGATCAGGCCGAAGAAGACGCCGAAGAACAGCCCGATCCCGATAGCACCGGTCAGGACGATCAGGACGAACAGGACGCCGACGCGACGCCTGAGCAAACTCAGGAAGAACAGCAAGATCAGTCTCAGGCCCAGGTCTCGATGGACGAGATGGCCGAAGATGAGATGGGTGACGAGGCTGAAATGCCCGAAGGCGAGGCCCCTTTGGAGCCCCCTGCCCCGCCGCCTGCGTCCGAGGCGGATCCGGACTACAAGGTCTATCTGAACACCCATGATGAAGAAATCGCGGCTGAAGATTTGGCAGAACCAGCCGAACTGGAACGGTTGCGCGCCTATCTGGACCAGCAACTGGAACCGCTGAAGGGCGCGGTAAGCCGTCTAGCCAACAAGTTGCAACGCCGCTTGCAGGCACAGCAGAACCGGTCTTGGGAGTTCGACCGCGAGGAAGGCATTCTGGATGCCGGACGTCTGGCGCGTGTCGTGGCCAACCCGACCACTCCGCTGAGCTTCAAAGTCGAAAAAGATACCGAGTTCCGCGATACCGTGGTGACGCTGCTGCTGGACAATTCGGGCTCGATGCGCGGGCGTCCAATCTCGATCGCCGCCATCTGCGCCGATGTTCTGGCGCGGACGCTGGAGCGTTGCAACGTGAAGGTTGAAATTCTAGGCTTCACCACCCGTGCGTGGAAAGGCGGCCAGGCGCGTGAGGCATGGCTGAACGATGGCCGCCCACAGCAACCGGGGCGACTGAACGATCTGCGCCACATCATCTACAAAGGTGCCGATGCCCCATGGCGGCGTGCGCGGCCCAATCTGGGGCTGATGATGAAAGAAGGCCTGCTCAAGGAAAACATCGACGGTGAAGCTCTGGAATGGGCCCATCGCCGGATGCTGGCGCGGCGCGAGGCCCGCAAGATCCTGATGGTCATCTCGGACGGCGCTCCGGTCGATGATTCCACGCTCAGCGTGAACCCGGCGAACTATCTTGAAAAGCACCTGCGCGACGTGATCGCCATGGTCGAAAAACGCAAGATGGTCGAA
This sequence comes from Ruegeria sp. AP7, assembly GCF_056539905.1. Taxonomy (NCBI): domain Bacteria; kingdom Pseudomonadati; phylum Pseudomonadota; class Alphaproteobacteria; order Rhodobacterales; family Roseobacteraceae; genus Ruegeria; species Ruegeria sp. AP7. The sequence goes on from NZ_JBQFVT010000002.1 coordinate 210,298, forward strand.
TTGCTGGCCATCGGCATCGGCCACGACGTGACGCGGTATTACGACCGCGCCGTGACCATCACCGATGTAGAACAACTGGCCGGAGCCATGACCGAGCAATTGGCAGCGCTCTTCGACAGCGATCCCCGCGCACGGGCGCGTGTCATGGGGATGAAGCGGGCCAGCTAAGCCCGCCGCTCCTGCGCCGTCAGGCGAAGCACCAGATTTACCAGCCAATTGGGCATGGATATTGCCCTGCCCGAGGGTTCAGCGCGCGGGCGGGATAGGCTTGGCCGATGGCGGGCAGCCGGGTGGTGCAATAACACGGTATCGAAGGGAAGCATCATCTTGATCTCCTGTCTGTTGCTTCCAATGTGGTCACTATGCCGCGCGCCCGCTTGAAGGCGATCCTGAGAAACCCCCGAGAATTCCTTGGGATAATCATTGAAACTTGAGGCCTGCGCCGAAACAGAGTGTATTCAGCCCATGCGATATGAGTTTGCAGACTGTGTTCTTGATGTGGACCGCCACGTATTGCTGCGGGGCGGCGAGGCCGTGCGGGTCGAACCGCAGGTCTTTGATCTGCTGGAATTGCTGGCTGAAAGCCCCGGTAAACTGGTTGTCCGAGAAGAGATCATCGATCGGGTCTGGAACGGCCGGTTTGTCTCGGATTCAACGATCAGTGCACGCATTGCGGCAGCCCGTCGCGCCGTTGGTGATGATGGCAAGTCACAACGGATCATCCGAACAATCGTTCGACGCGGATTGCAGATGACAGCCGTGGTCAAAAGCGACGCTGGTTCAAACTCGGACGAGAACAGCCCGACCCAGAAACTGCGTTATGCCCAAGGCAGCGATGGCCGGCCAATCCCCTATTCGCTATCGGGCAGTGGTCACCCCGTTCTTCGCATCGGCTCGGTCATTCATGATCTGGAAGCCGAATGGCGCTTGTCTTCTGAACGCACCCGGTTGATGGATATGGCCAAGCAATTCCGCCTGCTGCGCTACAACAAGGATCACGGAGTAAGCTCCAACTCGGACCATCAAGCCGTCTTTGACCTCAGGATCCAGGAAATTCTGGCCGTGACCAATGCCGCCGGGTTCGAGCGTTTCTCGATCATCGGCGAGTTTGGGGGAACCTTCCCAGCCCTGCATTTCGCAGCGCGGCATCCGGATCGAGTTGATAAGCTGGTGATCGCTGGCGGCTGGGCCGAAGGGCGAGACCACCGGGGTGATACGAAACAACCTGATTCGATCCGAACACTCATTGCAGAAGGTTGGCAAACACCGGGCGGCGGATACGCAATGGGCTCAACGCTCAGTTACTTTCCCGACGGTCCGCTCGATGATGTTCGGCACATGGTGCAAGAGATGCAGGCGCTTTATTCGCGTGAGCAAAAGCTTTTGTATCGAGACATCGGAAACAGCACATCCGCCCTGCATTTGCTATCCGAGATCACTTGCCCAACCCTGATCCTGCACGGACGCCACACCGAAGTTCACCCTCTGACTGAGGCACGAAATCTGGCTGCAGGCATTACAAACGCCTCGCTCGTGATCCTTGAAACCGCCAATCAGATTCCGCTGCCCGGAAACCCCGCCTACGAGATCTACATGCAAAGTCTCATCGAATTTCTTGGAGCGCCCTCGGATAGCTGATCTGGCGCTGGACATTCTTTGGCGCAGCCCTCAGGTTTCACCGCATCCAAATCCACCCGAAGAGGCCGCCCATGTTCCAAAGTTTCGAAGTGACCGCCCGCCCGGAACAAGGCCCCCCGCGACTGGCCGCCCTGCGTGAAGAATTGGCGCGCGAAGGTTTGCAAGGTTTTCTGGTCCCCCGCGCAGACGCCCATCAAGGGGAATATGTGGCCCCTCGGGATGAACGTCTGTCCTGGCTCACCGGATTCACAGGGTCTGCGGGGTTCTGCGCGGCACTCGCGGATACTGCCGGGGTTTTCATCGATGGACGCTATCGCACACAGGTAAAGGCGCAGGTCGCCGAAGATTACACACCAGTCCCGTGGCCGGATGTCAGCATGAGCACGTGGTTGAAAGAGCAACTGCCAGATGGCGGCAAGGTGGGATTTGATCCGTGGCTCCACGCGGCAGGGCAGATTTCTGCAGCACAGAAAGATCTTGAAGGCAGCGGGATCGAACTGGTGCGCTGCGACAATCTTGTGGACCGTGTTTGGGCGGATCAGCCTGCTCCTCCGATGAATCCGGTTAGGGTGCATCCGATTGAATTTGCCGGCGAAAGCGCCGAGAGCAAGATCCATCGCCTCGCCGATGAGCTAAGAACAGCGGATCGCGCGGCTGCAGTGATCACTCTGCCGGATTCGATCATGTGGCTGCTGAACATTCGCGGCTCGGACATCGCGTATAATCCGGTGGCTCATGGATTCGCCATCCTGCACGGCGATGGCCGGGTTGATCTGTTCATGGCCGCTGGCAAGCTGGCCGAGATAAAGGATCATTTGGGCAACAAGGTTACCCAGCACGAGCCCGACACATTCCTGACGGCAGTCGAGGCGCTAGAAGGCAAGGTGCAGGTTGATCCAAATACGGTTCCGCAAATCGTGGCGGATACGTTGGGGGACCGTTTGGTAGACGGCGGCGATCCCTGCGCCTTGCCCAAAGCCCGCAAGAATCCAGCCGAAATCGCTGGCACCGCCGAGGCGCATCTACGCGATGCTGCAGCGGTGGTGGAACTGCTATGCTGGCTGGACGCGCAGACCCCGGGCAGCCTGACCGAGACAGAAGTGGTGACAAAGCTGGAAGAGAGCCGCCGTCGGGACAACGCGCTGCAGGATATCTCATTCGACACCATCGCGGGCACTGGACCAAACGGCGCCATCATGCATTACCGGGTGACTGAAGAAACAGACAGTCGGTTGGAAAACGGTCACCTGCTGGTGCTGGACAGCGGTGGGCAATATCTGGACGGCACCACCGATATCACCCGCACGATTGCGATCGGTGATGTGGGGGATGAGGAAAAAGCATGCTTCACCCGCGTCCTCAAAGGCATGATCGCCATGTCGATGCTGCGCTGGCCTGTTGGTCTGGCCGGGCGTGATATCGAATGCGTCGCACGGCTGCCTCTGTGGCTGGCCGGGCAGGATTTCAACCACGGGGTCGGGCATGGGGTCGGTACCTATCTCAGTGTGCACGAAGGTCCTCAGCGCCTGTCACGGGTCAGCCACGTCCCGCTTGAGCCGGGAATGATCCTGTCGAACGAGCCGGGATATTATCGCGAGGGCACCTTTGGTATCCGTCTGGAAAATCTCGTCGTCGTGGAGGAGGCCCCCGCCCTGCCCGGTGGTGACGACGAACGCGCCATGCTGAACTGGCGTACGCTGACTTATGTCCCAATCGACAGGCGTTTGATTGTAATAGATATGCTGACACGAGAGGAACGTACTTGGCTAAACGCCTATCACTTCGATGTGGTGGAAAAAATCCGACCAAGGCTGGGCGACGACGCTCAACTGTGGTTGGATGCCGCAACTGCGCCGGTTTGACACCGGCATGTTACATAGATTGGGCAGAGGAGAAGCCCCGAACCGGCAAGGGAAGGAACAGGAATGACAGACACCATCACAATTCGCAAAGCGCCGGGTAAATGGAGCGTGCGTTCAGGCGGCGCAATTCTAGGTGAAACCACAGCTGCGCTGGAATTGCTTGAGGGTGATAAAGACCCTGTCATCTATTTCCCGCGCACGGATATCGCTATGGCTTTTCTGGATCGCACCGACAAAGTGACCCAATGCGAAGGCAAAGGGGAGGCCACGCATTTCTCGATCGTGAACAAATCATCAGTCACTAAAAACGCGGCGTGGAGCTATGAGAACCCACTCGATACCATCGCCGAAATTAAGAACCATCTGGCGTTTTATCCCGAAGACTCGGTCAAAGTTGAACGAATTTAGGTTCAAAATTTGCCTTTACTTTACAATTGATGTGTTCGATGCCCACCAAAGCTGACTGTCCACTCCATCTTGGTGCCAAGATCGGGCCTACTCGAAGATAGCCAGAGTATCGATAATCCAGCTCGTGGGATGTTGGCGGCCGGTTCTACGATCTAGTAGGGAATGCTTCGATCCGGGTCTGGCCTCGAGGCTCCCGAGATTTGATGATCCGTAACGAGCAACATAATGCTTGTATTGGTCCGGCGTAATTTGCGGCCCAGAGATCCGACACGCTGCAAAACGGGAAAAATGAATGAAAATCGCAACTGCTGCTTACAACCTGAATTGGCTCGACAGTTGGGCGCAATATGAAGACAAAGTTGAGGCGTGGGTTTCCGAAGCCGTAAGTCATGGTTCCAATATTCTCGTGTTCCCCGAGTATGGTGCGATGGAGTTGTCGACACTCGATGGCCCCAAGGTGGCAGGTGATCTTGAACGTTCTATTCACGCCGTTTCCGACCGGATGGAAGATGTACAAGACATACATTCCCGCTTGGCGACGACGTACAATGCATACATTCTGGGTGCGTCAGCCCCGGTGATCGACGGATCAGGCCGTCCAGTGAACCGCGCAGTCCTCTACGCTCCTGATGGTCGCCGCGACCATCAGGACAAGCAGATCATGACACGGTTTGAGCGCGAGGTCTGGGACATCGCCCCAGGTGGTCCGTTGAAACTGTTCGATACCGCATTGGGTAAAATCGGCGTTCTCATCTGCTATGACAGTGAGTTCCCGCTCTTGGGTCGCGCGCTGAGCGAGGCCGATCTGATCCTCGTTCCATCCTGTACCGAAGCCCTGTCCGGTTATTGGCGCGTGCGGATTGGCGCCATGTCCCGCGCTCTTGAGAATCAATGCGTTACGGTAATGTCATCATTGGTTGGCGGCAATGAATGGTCTGAAGCGGTAGACATGAATACCGGTATGGGCGGCGTGTTTGGCCCGCCCGATATCGGGTTCCCGCCGACGGGTGTGCTTGCCGAAGGCACTCTGAATACAGCCGGCTGGACCTATGCCGAGGTCGACCTGTCCGCAATCGCAAACGTCCGTGCGGACGGTCGTGTGTTGAACCGCACACATTGGGCCGAGCAAGATGCCCGAGTCGATTCAGTCACAATATCACCTCTTTAGGTGACTTCGCCCTTGAAATAAGGCCGGAATAGGCTCATTTAAGCGCACGAACTGCAGATTCTGCAGGTGCAACGTAATGATGGAGACAACATGGCCAAGGAAGATACGCTCGAATTTCCCGGTGTCGTGAAGGAACTCCTGCCTAATGCGACGTTTCGGGTCGAGCTGGAAAACGGCCATGAGATCATCGCACATACGGCAGGCAAGATGCGCAAGAACCGCATCCGTGTTCTGGCCGGCGACAAAGTTCAGGTCGAGATGACCCCTTATGATCTGACCAAGGGTCGGATCAATTATCGCTTCAAGTAACGCCTAGCACATGGCGTTTATCCTCGGATCGGGCAGCCCAAGGCGGCTGGACCTGCTGGCGCAGCTTGGCGTTCAGCCCGATGCGATCCGTGCGCCGGATATCGATGAAACGCCGCTGAAAGGCGAGCTGCCAGCCCCCTATTGCGGCCGCATCACACGGCAAAAAGTTCAGGCCGTCCAGGCAGATAGTGATGATATCACCCTATGCGCCGACACAACGGTCGCACTGGGCCGCCGTATTCTTGGCAAACCCGAAGATGCAGGACAGGCTGCCGAATTTCTGCACGCACTGTCCGGCCGACGCCATCGGGTGATCACCTCGGTCGCGGTGCGGCGCGGCGACAAAATTCTCCAGCGCGACGTGGTTTCTCAGGTCAAGGTGAAGCGGCTGTCAGATACCGAAATCAATGCCTATCTTGCGACGGATGACTGGCAGGGCAAGGCCGGAGCCTATGCAATTCAGGGCCCTGCTGGTGCTTTCATCCCATGGATTTCAGGCTCGTTCACCGGTATCGTCGGCCTGCCTTTGTCCGAAACTGCCGCACTGCTGCAGGGCATGGGCTATCCCCTATATCGCGAGGCATCATGAAGGGCCGTACCATCATTCTGGATCACATTCAGGGACACGAAGCTGCAGCCCTGATGGTAGATGGCATCCTCGACGATTTCCTTATCGCCGCAGATGCCCCGGCACCCGGCACAATCTACCGCGCCCGTGCGGATCGCCCGGTCAAAGGTCAGGGTGGAATGTTTCTGACCACTCCCGATGGCCCCGCGTTTCTGAGACAAGTCAAAGGGTTGCCCCCCAGCGCACTGCTTTTGGTGCAGGTGACTGGATATGCCGAGCCCGGCAAAGCCATCCCCGTCACGAACCGCATCCTGTTCAAAAGCCGCTATGCAATCGTGACGCCCGACGCGCCCGGCCTGAACATCTCGCGCCGTATTCGGGATGAAGATGTGCGCGACCAACTGCTCGAAATTGCTCATGAACAGATGGGCGACTGCCCGCATGGCCTGATCTTACGCTCCTGCTGCCAAGGAGCCGAGGCCGAAGAGATCGCCGAGGATATCTCGGCCATGCTTGCGCTGGCCGAGCAGGTGCTAAGTGACTCAGGCACAGAACCCGAATTGCTCAGTGAGGGCGATGGCCCACATATCCTGGCCTGGCGCGATTGGACGGATCCGGCTGAGGTCGTGACCGCATCTGGTGGTTTCGAAGACCACGGCGTGCTGGACGCGCTTGACACCGCACAGGGTATTTCCGAAGCGCTGCCCGGTGGGGGACACCTCTATATCCAACCGACCCGCGCCCTGGTTGCGGTTGATGTAAACACCGGCGCCGACACGTCTCTGGCCGCTGGGACCAAGGCCAACTTCGCCTGCGCCAAAACCCTGCCGCGCGCCCTGCGCGTGCGCGGATTGGGAGGTCAAATCACCCTGGACCTGGCACCGATGCCCAAGAAAGACCGAAGAGGTTTCGAATCTGCCTTACGGTCGGCGTTCAAATCTGATCCAGATGAGACGATCTTGGCCGGTTGGACACCGCTGGGCCATTTCGAACTTCAGCGCAAACGTGGTCGTATCCCATTGACGGAGATCCTGAAATGAGCTGCCCGATCTGCGGAGAAAACACGCTGCAAGCCTTTCGCCCATTCTGCTCGAAACGCTGCGCGGATATCGATTTGGCAAAGTGGCTGAACGGCTCCTATGCGGTGCCATCACAACGTGAAGAAGACGCCGAGTCGACTTCGGAACCAACCGAAAGCCCCACGCCCCGCCCGCATTGAAAAAATGTCAAAAAGCCTCTGGACACTGCCTGTGGCAAGTCATAGAAGGCCTCCACCCAATGGCAAACGCCATTCCCGTGCCCGGGTAGCTCAGGGGTAGAGCAGTGGATTGAAAATCCTCGTGTCGGTGGTTCGATTCCGCCCCCGGGCACCATTTATACTTTCAGCAGCATCCAGCACTGTCCGATATTTTCGGTAACGCCATGATTTTGCTGCATTCTGAGTCCAGCGTCGTTCAGGTGATTCCGGGGGCAGCCAGACGATCTGGGGGTATTTCCGGGGGTATTTTCAAAACCACATTAATTCGATTCCTGTTCCCATGCCGTTGACCGATACAGCCATCCGAAACACCGCAAGCCGCGAAAAACCTTACAAAATATTCGATGGGGGTGGTCTGCACCTGCTGATCAATCCCGGCGGGTCCAGGCTCTGGCGGCTCAAGTACCGGTTTGGGGGTAGAGAAAAGCTCCTTTCTCTGGGTCCTTACCCGCTCGTCAGCCTCAAACTTGCACGCGAAAAACGCGATGCGGCGAAGTTGCTTTTGCTGGAAGATAAAGACCCGGGAGAGGAGCGGAAACTGGCACGGATTGAGGCCGAACGGGAACGTGCAGTGACCTTTGGCGTCGTGGCCCGGGAGTATGTTTCAAAGCTCGAAAAAGAAGGGCGGGCGCCTGCTACTCTGAAGAAGCTGAACTGGCTCATCAGTCAGACTGAGCCGATGCTTTCAGAACGCCCCGTTGCGCAGATAGAGACCCCGGATGTTCTGCGCCTGCTGCGGCAGGTTGAGAGCAAAGGAACCTATGAAACAACCAGCCGGCTCAGGAGCACGATCGGGTCAGTGTTCCGCTATGCAATTGCGACCGGGCGCGCGCATAAGGATCCGACAGAGGCACTTAAAGGCGCGCTTATCCGTCCGCAGGTGCGTTCCAGATCAGCGATACTTGATCCGAAAGAACTTGGCCTGCTTCTGAACAGGATCGATGCTTTCTCGGGTCAGCCTGCGACAAAACATGCGCTGCATCTGCTTGCCCTTCTGGCCCCGCGCCCCGGAGAGCTCAGACTGGCGACATGGGATGAATTTGAGTGTCAGGAGGCGACATGGCGTGTCCCGGCGGAACGAATGAAAATGCGCCGCCCACACCGTGTTCCGTTGCCGCAGCAGGCGCTGGATCAGCTGAAAGAGTTGCACCGGCATACGGGAACAAGTGATTATCTTTTTCCCTCCGCGCGTTCCTGGAAGAAACCCATGTCGGAAAACACTCTGAACGCTGCACTCCGACGGATGGGGTACTCGTCCGATCAGATAACCGCACATGGGTTCAGAGCAACGTTCAGCACCTTCGCAAACGAGAGCGGTCTTTGGGCTGCAGACGCGGTTGAACGCGCTCTGGCCCATGTTGAGGGCAACGACGTGCGCCGCGCCTATGTTCGGGGAGAACACTGGGAAGAGCGTATACGGATGGCGGATTGGTGGGCTCAAAAACTCGATCAGCTTCGAACTGATGCAGAGGGGCAGTGACGTGGTTCTGATTGCAGATCTGATTACGGCCGATAACTGGATCACAGGCGAGGCTTTTGAGCGCATTCTGGAAAAGACCTGTCAAGTCGTCAGGAATCGTCGCCGATCGCCAAGAGAAGTTTCCCCCGCTTGGTTTGACCCGAATGTCCTAGGATGGGCGCGTCAGGCCCTAAACGAAACCATAGCAATTTCTCTGCAGGGGCAATTCAGACAAGCATTAGGGCTGGATGAGAGTAAATTCGTTGCGGACGCTGCGGCTGCACTCAGGTACTTCGATGTAATCGACAGGTGCAACAAGCTCGGCTTTGAGTACAACACCGCTGATTACGAACTCAGACAGCAACTCGAAGAGACGATTGCAAGGCATGAACGTGTAGAAGATGCAACAGGACGACTTCCGCGTCAGTGGTGGGAGGCGAGTTTTTATCCGGAGATACTTGGTCTGTATGCGGCTTTGTTTCGGGAAAAACCTACGGCGACGTTCAATCGGGATTCTAACACGCTGCCCGGTGCAGCCTTCGTGTTTGTGAGAGAAATCATATACGAAGTAAAACTGTCGAGGAATGCGGGGACCCTGTTCTTTGTCTCTGAGATTGAAGGATTGGACATGGAAGAGTGGCAGTTTCATTCCGAGGAAGCACTCCGCAACAAGATAAACAGCTGGCTAAAAAACAAAGTCTCAGGCACCAGCGAGTTGAATCTGTGGGAGGAGAACTCAAAGTTCTATGAGTCCCTGCTTTGGCAAGGCTGTCAATAAACACCAAATTTCCAAAACCTTTGATCCCGGTGATTTTTTTTAGTTCGCACGTTCCTGCAGAATGATCTCCACAGCTGACCGGAGTGCCCCGGTCCTGAACGACAGGAGACAAATAATGCAGATCAGTTCCCCCGACACTAAGCAGCCCTGGAGCAACGTTGCGCCAAGCGGTAAAATGCTTCGCCCACAGGAGGTTGTGTCGCGCGTTGGGCTTTCCCGGAGCCAGATTTATCAGATGATTTCCGAAGGGCGGTTTCCGCCGTTTATAAAACTCAGTGAACGTGCGGCCGCGTTGCCAGAGTCTTGGTTGGGTGCATTCGTGGAACATTGTGCAAGGAACGCTATCGGGCAGGGGCACAAGAAATGAGCCGCATAGTCCCGATGCATCCCGATGATATGGAAAAACTGTATTTCAATACCCTCGAAGACCTTCGCTGGGCGAGGATAGTAGAATTGACCGGCAACGGCGCAGATGAGCGGAGTGCGGACCTGTTCGCGCGACTGGAAATCGAAAAAAAGAAGCAGCTCTCGAGAATTATTGGCCCTCAGCGAGCCTTGCTCTCAAATCTTGTTCACGAATTTGAAGGAAAGCGTAGTTGGTACTGTTCTGTCCGGTATGACCCACCACCCGAAGGGTTTTGGGGCAAGATGTTCGGTGGTTTTCGAAACTGAGACGTTGGCATAGAAAGGCCGGGGCCGACTTGCTTCGGCCTCTCGGTGCTTTTTCTTCAAATTGTGCTTTTGGACAATGGTGGCGGTCGAATTCGGCCACCCGATTGCGGTTCGCGTTTATGTCCGGAGAATTAGACAGGAAAGACAAATGCAGGGATCCACAGTTAGTTCTGCAGGCCGAACACGATCCGCCAATGAAAAAGCTGCGTTACAGCTTGCTGAGTCCGGATACAAAATATTCCCGTGCAACCCTAACAATAAGGCGCCGAAATACGGCGTGAAATGGAAACAGGTTGCCACTTCTGATGTGCGGCAGATTGAGGCCTGGTGGGCAAAATGGCCTGATGCACTTCCCGGACTGCCGACCGGATCAGTCAATGGAGTAGCCGTCGTCGACCTCGACGTGCGGGAGCACAAAGACGGAGTCGCAGCATATCTGGATCTTGGTCTTGATGTCGAAGACGCAGCAATGGTTGTTCGGACCGCCGGCGGCGGTAAGCATCTCTATTTCGAAAACGCGGATGATATCCGAAACTCGACGAGCAGCGCCGGTATAGATGTCCGAGGAGAGGGGGGCTATGTCATAGCTCCGGGCGCAGTCAGCAAAATCGGTTCTTATACGGTGGAAAAAGGTGACCCAAGAGTTGCTCAGCTGCTCCTGACCGCCTTCCCGCAGGCGCTCAAACGGTCTGTCAGCAGCCCTCAGAACAGTGAGTCCATTCATTATCATTATAAGCTGGCGGAGCTTGCGGAAGCGCTCTTCAGGATCCCGAATGACTTGCCGTATGCTCAGTGGGTAAGAATTCTGATGGCAGTTCATCATGCGACGGCCGGATCCAGGCCCGGGCTCAGTCTCGTACAGGCCTGGAGTGCTGACTACACCGGCTACGACTGTAAGGAAGTAGCAAGGAAGTGGCGTAGTTTCGGAAAAGCCGATGCTCCTGCTGTGACTGCTGATACGCTGTTTGCAGAAGCGAGAAACTTTGGCTGGCTGGCAGTTTCGCCAAACGATTTTGATGACGACCCGGAAGAGTTGCCAGGCATCGACTTCCTGCTTGGTGAGGAGGCTTCCAAATCAGCTGATACCGGCGGGCTGACGTTTCTCACCCCTGACCAGTGTGCTGATCTGCCCATCCGTGACTACGTTATCAAGATGTTGATCGCACCCGGGCAGATAGGATGCATTTTTGGCGAGCCAGGGGCCGGCAAGTCTCTGTTTGCTCCGCGGCTTGGCTACGCTGTTGCTCGTGGTGAGGATGTCTTTGGTTTGCGAACTAAGCAGGGGCAGGTGTTTTACATCGCTTGCGAGGATGAAGATGGTATGGCCGGACGCGTCGCGGCTCTCTGTGGTGATCTTGGCGTAACAGATCGTTTCCTACTGGTTCAGGGTTGCGGAGATCTGTTTTCCAAAGGTCAGGTGGAGGGAAAGGGCAGCCCTGACCTGGAGGTTCTGATGAAACAGGTCAGATTGGCCCGGCCTTCCCTTATTGTGATCGACACACTTGCCATGGCGATGCCCGGACTGGAGGAAAATGACGCGGCAGGTATGAACCGCGTTGTGCAGATTGGAAAACGCCTGGCACAAACCGGGACGGCGGTCATCTTTGTCCATCACGGAACCAAAGCTGAGGGCAATACACCCAGGGGGCACTCTGTATTTAACGGAGCCCTGGACTTTTCAATAATGGTCAGGTCTGCCGACCGGAACGGAATTGTGCGGGGCAAAATCCGGAAGAACCGAAACGGATCACCTGACCTCGACTTTGTGTTCAGAATCGGTTCTCGTCACCTTGGCTACGACATAGACCGCGAACCCGTGGATGCACCGATCTGTCTGCCCTGCAGCCCGGGGGATCCAGAGGACAATCCGATACTCACCTCCGCTGAGGCAGCGGCTTTCACGATTTACATGGAAATGTCGGACGGGGTTGAGCTGAACATAACTGACTGGCGAAAGGCCGCTACGGATGGTTTGACCGTATCAGGCAGTGAGAACCGCGCCAGCAGACAAAAGGCGGTATCCAGGGCTCTTTCAGGGCTTGTGAAGAAAGGGAGGATTGCTGTCGAGAACGGTTTGATGTTCGTTCCACGTATACTGGAAAACGATGATTGGGATGACATCGAAGAGGATCAGGATAGTGGAGGAGACTGAGCGGACAGAAAGACAAAGTCTGCCGATTGTCCTGTCTGTCTGCAGTTAGCCGGCCCCTCGCATGACGGACAGACAGGACACCCCCCTTTTAGGGGTGTCCCTGTTGTCAGGTCTGCGGGGCACCCACAGAACAGGTTAACGACGGAGTTATCGCTCAAAAAACGGGTCCCTTCGGTCGTGTTACGCTCACCGCGGTCAGCGCGGAGCTCGGCTTTTGAGAGTTTTTCTTCTGGCCTAAGAGACACCCGTTTGCAGGTGTTTCGCTGACATCTCCCTGGTGTCGCCTGACAGCAGTATAAGATGTCCGTGTAGGTAACGTCCCGGACCTGTTCTGAATTGCTTTAGCGTGCTATTTCTGACGGGAAGTTCGCATACGACGGCAATAGAAATGTGCTGTCGCAAAGCACAGGCAATTGGTGGCAAAAGCCTGGATCAGGTGTGCGATAACGAGAAATCCACCAAATGTGCTCATAATGTTCTTGCGGCTAGGGTAGCTCCCAGCCATAATGACAGAAAAATTCCCAGCGAAGCGAGCAGAGATGACGGACTTTGAGATCCTTCTCAGGAAGGCGGGCTATTCGGTACCCCAGGCAGCAGAACACCTCGACTATTCTGAGAGCCACATTTATCGCTGGGTCAGAGGTGAAGAAAAACCCAGGGACGGTGTCGTTCGTTTGCTGGAGTTGGAAGTCGATCGACGGAGCCCACCGAAAAACAAAGGTGGCTTCACCTTTATCGATCTGTTTGCAGGGATTGGTGGCTTGCGCAAAGCTATGGAGGGCGCAGGTGGGCGATGTGTGTTTACCTCCGAATGGGATAAATTCGCCCAACAGACCTATCTTGCGAACTTTCCCGACAACCGGCCGATCGCGGGCGATATCCGGGAGGTGGATGCAGCAGCAATCCCTGAGCATGACGTCCTGGTTGCGGGTTTCCCCTGTCAGCCTTTTTCAATTGCAGGTGTTTCAAAGAAGAATGCGCTTGGCCGGCGACACGGCTTTGATGACGAGACACAGGGCACGTTATTCTTCGACGTTCTAAGAATCCTGATGGCGCACCGCCCGGCAGCTTTCCTGTTGGAAAACGTCAAGAATCTCAGAAGCCACGATCGGGGCCGGACGTTTGAGGTGATCAAGCGCAAGTTAGAGGATGAGCTTGGGTACAAGCTTCAGACACGGGTAATTGATGCGGCACACTATGTGCCCCAGCATCGCGAGCGGATCGTAATGGTCGGGTTCAGGGAAGACGTGCCATTCTCGTTTGATGATATCGATCTGCCAAGACGGGGTCGTTTTGTAATGGGGGACATTCTTCATCCGGAGAATGGGCTGGAGGTACCGGAGCGCCACTACACGGTGGGTTCCAATGCTGTCGTCAGCGATAAATATACCCTGAGCGACAAGCTTTGGCAGTACTTGCAAAATTATGCGGCTAAGCACCGCGCAAAAGGTAACGGGTTTGGGTTTGGTTTGGTGCAGGGAGACAGCATATCCCGGACCCTATCCGCTCGCTACTACAAGGATGGCTCAGAGATACTTGTCAATCGAGGGAAGGGTCGGAATCCGAGGCGCCTGACGCCGCGGGAATGTGCCCGCCTGATGGGATACGACGAAGACTTTCGGATTCCGGTATCAGACACTCAGGCCTACAAGCAGTTCGGAAACTCTGTGGCTGTGCCGGTATTCTCAGATGTTGCGCGCCTTATGAGGCCACATATCCTGAGTTTGACAAATTATAGGGCGGAAGTGGCTATCCAAGTTGGTTGATATTCATGACATCAAAACCCGTAGCCGGAACATGGCGGCGATACGTGGGTCAGATACAAAACCGGAAATGATAATCCGCCGTGCACTTCATGCACGCGGCTTCCGTTTCCGGCTGCATAACAAAAGCCTTTCCGGAAAGCCTGACCTGACTTTACGCAAACATCGCGCGGTCATCTTTGTGAACGGGTGTTTTTGGCATGGGCATGGATGCAACCTTTTCAAGTGGCCTGGGACTCGGGAAGAGTTCTGGAGAAAAAAAATCTCTGGGAATATGGAGCGAGATCGCAAAACGTATTCAGCACTAGGTGAGGCTGGGTGGCGCATTGCGCTGGTCTGGGAATGTGCGGTTAAAGGAAAACGGCGACTGCCCCTGGAGGAAACAATGGATCGTCTGGTTCAATGGCTGCAATCGGAGAAAGAAATGTTAAGCATCAGCGGAGAGGAAACATGACGCTGATCCGATTGCGGGTATACCCTTCATAGTTGTAGCTTCGAATTGTCAATTATTTCCGCAAGGTTAGAATAACAGATGATAGATCTGACAAACCCACCTGATGCTCCTCGCCTGATACACGGCCTGCGAGACACGGGCTATGATTTCAATACCGCTGCGGCCGACATCGTGGATAACTCGATCGCAGCGCACGCTTCGAACATTAACATCGAAGTGGTGCTCACTCCTGAAGGCAGGAAGTTCGTTTACTTCGGGGATGATGGCGATGGTATGAACTTCGAAGAGCTTTATGATGCTATGCGTTATGGTGCGAAAGCACGACCGAACCTCGCCAGCCTCGGAAAGTTCGGGCTGGGTCTGAAGACAGCATCAAGCTCGGTCTGCTTGCGGTTTACAGTTATATCGAGGCGTAGTCCTGCAGACGAGCTGGCGAAGCTGACCTGGGATCTTCTCCATGTTTCTGAAGTGAACTCCTGGGATATGTTAAAGGAAGACATTACCGCGGAAGAGCATGAAGCATTTGAAGAATATTGCGGCGATACTGGTACGCTGGTGATTTGGTCGAATTGCGATCGACTGCTGCAAAGAAACTACGAAGAACCGGGGGGAGCGAAAGAGAAGGCCGCGGTGAAGCGTGTAACAGAAAATCTCGCTTCTCATCTGTCGCTGGTTCACCATCGTTTTCTGGATCCTGACGATGCAACGGTTCCGAATGTGTCGATCTTTGTAAATGGTGACAACCTCGAAGGATGGAACCCGTTTTATCCTGAAGGGTCAGAGCAGGTTCTTGGGCCAAAGCAGCAAAAACTGGAGTGCATTCTGGAAGATGGCTCCGTTGAAACAGCAATACTGAAAGCCTGGATTCTACCCCACAGCAGCGATTGCACCGACGAGCAAAAAAGAAAAATCCGGCATTCTAACAAGGGTCAGGGTTTTTACGTCTTCAGAGAAAACCGGCTGATACAAACCGGCGGGTGGCTTGGAATTCATGGCTGGAGCGCGATGGAGCCACACATGTCTTTGCTTCGGGTAGAGCTCGACTTCTCCCATGAGCTCGATGAAGCGTTCAGAGTAGATGTGAAAAAGTCTCGTATTTTGCTTGATCCTGCTCTTGAGACACGGGTCAAATCACTGATCACTCCGGTCAGAAGAGAAGCCGATGCCAGAAACCGCAGGATTTCAAAGGCGGCTACTGCAAAACGCGGGATCGACCACTCCAGTTCAAACAAGAGTGTTCAGAAAACCCCTAATGTTAAAAAACCATCAGTGGTTTCTGCAAACGTCGAAGGCGGTACCGCAGTCGTATCCAACACGTTTGGTCCGACAATCAAGTTGAAAGCTCCGGTTCAGAACGATGTAAACGCGGAGAGCGTCTACATTGAAGCAGTAGAGGATATGCACTCTGGCGGGTTGTGGGAGCCGGCACTGAGAAGTTCAACGGACAAAGACCACGTCGTCTCGGTCAGGATCAATAAGTTCCACGACTTTTATCAGAAGATTTATCTCAGGGCTAAAGACTCCGGCTACTCCGTTGAAGGTATGGACTTGCTGTTGTGGGCTCTGGCCACGGCTGAGCTGGATCACAAAAACCCAGAGCTCGAAGCTGTTTTCGAAGACTTTCGCGAAGAAGTTGCACTTAATCTGAAGCGGTTACTAAGAGAAGTGTCATTGCCGGCGGATCACGAATTGGGCGACGCGCAATCAGAACTAGATGTTTAACGACAAGGCAGAACTCGTCCGAAGAACACTGGCCGTCGGGACCGGTGCTGAAATCAGCCTAAAGTCCGACAAGTCAGGACTTCAGACATCTCTTCAGATCTGGTTTGCGGACCTGGGTCGGCGTAATGGGCCAGTTGTGTCATTGGGGCCCTCTGGCTTGCGTCGGCACCGCGTTGTGCTGAGCTTCGGATCTGCATGTGAGGCAGTTATTTTGCAGATGAATCAAGCGGATAACGAAGCCAAAAAACTTGCATTCAGCCTGACGGGAAGTATCGGATCAGAAATTGACCTCTATTTTCCGGAAGGGATGACCTCAGAGAACTGGGCGGTTGATGACATCAGCTTTTCAATTACGGCTGAGAGACGAGGGATAAACTCCGTCGTTGACGATGCGGAGGTATCTCAAACCTGCGAAGAAATTGTTGTGCCTATTTTGGCCGCGGTAGCTGAACTAATCGGATATGATGAAGTGCCCCGGGACTTTGAGCGCGGCGACGCCGAAATCTTCGAAGGTGCAGTATCTCTGAGTACCGTCAAACGAAGAGAGCGCAATCCAAGAAACCGTCTTCTGGCAATTCGTCTTCATGGGCATCGTTGCGGAATATGTGGCATGGATCCGCGAGAAACCTACGGCGAGGCAGGTGAGGTCATTGAAGTGCACCACCTTCAGCCACTGGCGAGCCTGGATAAGCCAAGTGCTTACGATCCGGTATCGGACCTGATCCCATTGTGTCCGACATGTCATCGCGTCGTGCACACACGTCGTCCGGTTCCCTGGACCCCAAGTGAGGTTTCGGAGATGATGGCCAATGAAGAAGACTGACGTATCAGCGTTTCCGAATGACTTCTTTGCTCTGAAAGAAAATCCTCCGGCCGGGTTCACTTTGTCCGAACGTGTCGGAGACCCGACGTTGCTAATTGAAAAATCGAGCATTGGCTACAAGGCTAGCCTCGAGGGCCGGCGTAAGGTGAAAGGAGAAATTGTCTCCGGACTGGCGCCTTCGCTCAAGCACAACTGGTATGTTGAAGGAAGTGCAATTCGGCCCCTACCTCACGACGTAGCAGAGACCATTGAGCGCCTTTTTTCCGGTTATGACCTCGAAGATCTTTCGTTCCCAGAAGTTCTGGCTTTGCGACGGTTTTCTCAGGAACTCATCTCAGTTGAACTCGACAATGATGTTCTCAAACCTGCTCGTGATCAGGCTGGAGAGCGTCCTGTAGATGCTTCGATCCCGGGCTTAAATGCGACGTTGTTCGGATACCAGGCCAATGGAGTAGCCTGGATGAAGGAAACGCTTTCTCACACTGGTGGGTTGATCCTTGCAGACGAAATGGGCTTGGGCAAAACAATACAGATTATTTCACTTCTGTTGCTCGACCCGCCTACAGAGACTGCACCGGCTCTAATCGTGTGTCCAACGAGCCTCATTGCAAACTGGCGCAGAGAGATCCATACATTCGCACCGGAATTGTCCGTTATGGTCCACAGGGGGGCTCATCGGGCGGGGATTTTTCGAGATCTTCAGGTGGCGCAGGTTGTGATCACTACCTATGAAACTGCGGTCAACGACATCTCAATCATCAGCGCCTTTGAGTGGGGTTGGGTGATTTGCGATGAGGCACAGGCTCTTAAGAATCCGGCATCGGCCCGAAGGAGCGAGCTGGCGTCAGTTCCGCGTAAGCGGTGTATCCCAATGACCGGAACGCCGGTTGAGAATAGCCTTTTAGATCTTTGGTCGATTGCCGACTTCGCAATACCTGGACTGCTTGGGACGCAGTCAGAATTTGAAGTGGAATTTCCGGATGGGGTGGCCGCGGCGAAGGAGCTGAAAAAAATAACTGAGCCAATAATACTGAGAAGACTTGTAGGCGACGTTGCAGGTGACTTGCCTGAGCGCGTCGACATTGATCTTCCGATAGAATTAGGTAATTCACTTGCTGCCGAGTATGAACGTATCAGGTCCGAGACACTTGAAAAATATCCGTCTGCCGGCGCTCTTGTTGCCACAGGTCAGCTTCAAATGTTTTGTGCTCATCCCTGGTTGCGGTCGCAGACGTCATTTGAAGAGCTATACGAGGAAAATGCACAGATCGACTGGGGCAGTTCCGAAGCTCTTATCACACCGAAGTTAGAGCGAACTGTCGCACTGATACAGGAGGCGTTCTCCAACGGTCGCAAAGTTCTGGTTTTCGCTTCTTACAACCGATGTGGAAACCTGATCAGGCAAGCTCTCCAACCCGCATCCGAAGTGTTCTGGTCCGCAATTAATGGCTCAACCTTGCAAGAGGATCGTCAGGTTATTGTTGACGACTACACTGCTCACGATGGCCCTGCATGCCTCATTCTGAATCCGAAAGCTGCCGGCGCAGGCTTAAACATCACTGCTGCAACTGTAGTTATACATTTTACGCAAGTTTGGAATCCCGCCTTAGAAGCTCAGGCAAGTGCCAGAGCACATAGACGAGGGCAAACCGAACCGGTGACAGTATACCGGTTATACTATGAGGACACAGTTGAAGCTGTGATGTTGGATCGCTCCAGGTGGAAGAGGGAACTGGGGAATGAAGCCATACCGATAGCAACACGGGACGAATTAGACCTGAAGCGCGCGCTGGAAATTACACCGGACAGAACAAATGACTGAAACAACATTCACCAAACAACTTACAGCTAATGACACTGGGGAGTCAGGAGCCCATCAGGCGGGTATTCACGTTCCTAAAGGAGAAAAGGAACTGATTGCATTTCTTCCCAAGTTAGACCCGAGTGTAAAGAACCCGGACGCTTGGCTCAGCTGCGTTGACGTGGATGGTAGGGAATGGTCGTTCAGGTATGTATTTTATAACAACAAGTTTCACGATCCGAAGGGAACGAGAGACGAGTACCGAATTACGCACATGACCAAGTTTTTTAAAGCTTTTGGAGCGAGTGAAGGTGATTTGTTCAAGATTTCCAGTAGGGAAGGCGAATCCAAATTTCAGATAAGTGTTATTCCAGCTGCCATAGAAGTATCGTCTAGCCAGTCAGGCAAGATCAAGCTTACGGGTTGGAACCGGGTGCATTAAACATGTCAAAATCTCTTTGAATTAATCTCGGCGTAGAATGGCTAACAACCGTGAGAGTTAGGTTTCACTGGGGTAAAAGCGACGGACTCGTTCTCGCTGCGCCCAAGATACTCCTTCTTGCTATACCAATCCAAAGCCGCAGCTAGTCATCCGTCGAAGGAAACTCGTGACGCACCGTCCAAACCAGAGCTTTGCCACTCATACAGATGTACCGCTGCTTGCCACGATCGGACGATCAGATAC
Source organism: Ruegeria sp. AP7 (assembly GCF_056539905.1). NCBI lineage: Bacteria > Pseudomonadati > Pseudomonadota > Alphaproteobacteria > Rhodobacterales > Roseobacteraceae > Ruegeria > Ruegeria sp. AP7. Next base: position 229,818 of record NZ_JBQFVT010000002.1, read on the forward strand.
AGCTCTCAAAAGGGTATACAGCGACGTATTCCGTCATCTCATCCATTCGCGTTGGGTCTCGAGTTACGACAAGAGAGCCGCATCCAATGAGCGATGAATGTCGAGCCTCGTGCATAACTGCAACTGTCAGTTAAGGCCCGATATTGATAATTTCTTAGGTGAGCTTCTCACACTCTTTCAGCAAACAAATCGCGGTCTCCAACCGATCCGGTGTCGGTTCGGGCGGATTGCCTTGCTTTGTGGTGCCCGGGGTAAGTGTCCATCCACCTTCATCCATTACGACCTTCAATCTTAGTATTTGTTTTCCACGCGTTCTTGCGTCCGCGAGTCCGCGACCCACTGCCCAATAGGCATGCTGGGCCATAATCCAAACGTCAAAGATCCGAGTTAGGAATTCAGCTGGTCTCAAGGCATTCCATGCTTCGGCGTTCTGCTTTGCGCTGCGAAGCGGGAGCCTATCCGCGCTTTCGAAGGTATTGGATTGTTCAGGGGCTTCACTGAGACAGAATACCAGAGCGCGGAAAATTGCGCTGGTAAGTCGATTGCCGTTGCAAGGTTTTCTGTGCAACTCGACTTGTAATTGGCGAAGGAAATCGACGGGGTTTCCTTCCACATTCACGGACCGCATCCATTCGTTTGCTGTTTTTGGAATTTCCGCTGCCGGCTCCAACTCATCCAGAAAAGCCCGTGCGATTTGACCGCTTCTCATCGGTCCTTGAAACAGCAAACCAATGGCCCAGAAAAGCAGACTTTCCAATGCAAGACGGAACAACTGACGAACTTGCAACGTACGCCATTCATCCGAAGCTGCAGGCCTGCTAGACGCGTTTCTCCACGAATGCGGCAAATCCGCCATTCGCGTACGAATAGCCTCTGGTGAAGGATCGGGCTTCTGGAGATCCGAATAAGCCGCGGCCAGCAGTGCAATCCCATCACGCCGGATGTTGTTTGCATCCCTGCCGCCGAGCCGGCGAAACATCGTTTTCTTCTCTGTTTTTGAAATATCGTTCATGCCCCAAAGTGCGCCCCATCGGCTGGCGTCATTCCGATTGACTTTCACCTCACCAAATTTGTTGAACGCTTCGTGCCCCAGTTCATCGCGAATTGCGTTCTCGAATTCATCAAGGAGAGGAGCTAGCCGTGGGTCGGGCTGAAACACCCCCAATCCTTTTTCAATTGGGATCAGCCATCCGAGAGTGCGGAGGCTTGGGCCGTAGTTCAAAGGGGAAATGAATCCTGTTGAATAGCGGCGCATATTCCTTCTGGCTTCCCACTCGCTACCGCCGAAAATGTAACTTTTCTCCGATATCAGGGTTTGCATAGCTTGCCGTCCGGGAAGATCTGCATTGGGGTCGTTAAGGAACTGCGACCATGCATAGATCGCTTCGATGCGATCAACGAAATCGCGCATCTCAGCGTCGCTCGCACGGATTGCATTTTCAGTTTCGACTATCGTCCTGACGCGTCGCCAAGCCCAAGCCATAACAACGTAGGGGCGGATATGCCTAGCTACGTTATTTAGGTCGGGAAATACTCGATCCATAAGGCCAAAGTTAATCTGTCTCAAACCAAGAGGGTCAACGCCGCCGAGCTCGGTTTTTGATGGTGCCACGATGCATGGCTCGCTTTGCTGTTGGGCCTCTTCCAGTAGGAACTCAAGTGTCTGCATACCTTAGCAATCCTTGTTGAGTATGATGCGCGCGCAGCAATCGCAGCGGGTGACACCATTTGTGCGCAGATCCGAGCGCGCTATCGCGGGGAGACGGATACTTTTGAGCGGACAGTAGTCTGTTGGCGCTTCGACAATAGTGAACTTGGCGAATTCGTCCGGGTCCTCGATCGCACGACGTAGTTTTGGCCAAAACTTAGAGGCCTTTAAGCTGTCGAATCCACTTTCGGGACCAGATGCGGTCGCAGCGGCAATGTAAGCGCGAATCTGTTCCCCCATCGTTTTGGCTGCGCATACTTTCGAGAGTTCCGATAACAGATCGGCTTTGGGGTTTAACACGTCAACAAAAGCGGAAATGCAAGATGGATCGACTGTCAGTTTCTCGGGGTCCAACCCGCGTTTGAGCAAGAAGCGTCGCGCAGTTATTTCTCCTGAGCGGTGATGAGGTAAGCTATGAAAGAGAAGTGCTGTGGCAATGATGATGTCGGCCTCCGGTCCCTCCACTGCAACAATCTGGCTCAGGATCCTCCAGACCCAAGATTGAACTTCTGTTGATTCAGGTCGGATGCGATCTGTTAGAAAATGGGCGAGCGACAAGGCAATCGGAGCATTTCGTCCCTCAGAAGCAGGATCGAGCATCTTTTCAAGTAGTTGACCAAAAAACTTCCGCGACTTGTCATTGTTCTTATCGTCTTTTGAAACCTGCTTGGAGCGCGCCGCCGTATCCTCCTCCTCGCTATCGTCGTCCATGGTATCGCCACTTGGCCATGGCCCTCGGTTTTGCGCGAATGCTGCTCGAAGTAGATCCATCGATCTTCGCCATGCATAGTTTTGGCCTGCATCCTGCATTGCTATTGAAGCGTGCATGGATTCCGACACGGAGCTGAGATCGCCAACTGTTATTGTAGTTGCTTTCCGAACAGCGCCCTCGGTCGATTGTCCGCTCAGTCCATTCATTGGAGCATTGGGTAATCGCGTGGGGTCCTCGTTGAACCACGCGAGTATTGCGGCAACATCTTCTGGGGTATCGGTGCCTGTGAGCATTGCGATGAGCTGGGTTGCCAGGGCACCGGAGCGCCGGATCAGCTCCAGCGCGATAGTGACTGATAAAAATCCCTCCCAAATTTGTGGTCCTTGTTGCAACCGAAGAATATGGCGTCCGGTTTGGAATGAATCCAATTCGACACTGCTCACATTGATGCAGAACTGACCTTTTTTATCTACATAAACTTCGCCAAGTTCGTCAGCTCGCCGAGGGCTTCTGAGATGCGCCTCAGTTGTCCCCGCTCTAATATGCGTCAACACATTGCCGACAATGATATCACCATCAAGCTTCGCGGAGAGCATACCAACTCCATCTGAGTAAACGGTATCCGCCTCATTGTCGTCGGCTGGCAAAATCGCGGGAGGTACGCCAGGAGAGGTTTGCCAGTACGATTTTGCGTCTCGTTGTACGCGAAGCACGTTGGCCTCGACGTTACGCCCATGCAATCCGGCTTCAGTAGCGTTTGCACTGCCTGAAAGGAGAAGTCGCCCTCGCCGACAAACAACTTCGATTGCTTTTCCATGTAGCCGTCGCTCGTCACTGGCAAGGTGTTGAACACCAATCGCTTTCCATGCCTGCAGCGCATCAATTGGCCAGTCAGGCGTTGAGTCACCCCAAACGCTTCCTGCCGGGTGTGCGTGGATCTGGATGTTGTCGCAGCCCGTTTCGGCAGCCAACCTTGTCAGCCCCTTTCCGTCCAGATCAAAGTAGGGTGAAACGATTATGATCTGTGTCGCGCCGCCGAGGTCGTCGGCATATAGTGCGATTTGTTCAGCAATAGGCGCATCCAGACTGTGAAGCAGTCGAACCCGACCATCACGAATACCTCTTTTAGCCGCTTTGCGCAGATCCTCGGCGATCTCGTTGCTTGCATCCCCAGCTGAGGTTGCGACTTCGTTCGAAGAGCCAAGTGCTTCAAAAAATGCTGCGGTATCTTCAAAAGCATCAGCGGCGAAGCTCGGGTGAAGATGTTCCACAAACTCAAGGTTCCCGCCCCAGCCAGAGAATGTTAGGTTTCCTGAACCCACAAGCAAATGTGCGTCATCTTCTCGCGATAGAACACTAACTTTGGGGTGAAAAACGCCAGAACCTTTCCGGACGACCGGCGCAACTTCGTAGTCACGGCCAACACGCCGCGCGCCTTCCTCGCTCAGCGCGGCGCGAATACCTTCAGGATCGGAGAGTATCAGAGAAGTCGAGCTGCGCCCGCGTACCAAAGCGTCCAAAATTACCGCCTCAAAGAACGAGAGGCTAAGAGCGTATGTCGTGAACGCTGCGCGGCTCCAAGAAGCGGCGGCAATGAGGTCAACTGGTTTCAAGGAAAAAATTTAACCTTATTAATATATTGGCGTCTATCTGAGAATCCTGCATGAAACAGGTTCGACCGGACGCGATATTGTTTTTGGCCTCAAGCAAAAAAGCAACGGCTATTTGTTCCCAGTAACAAGCAAAATACATACAGCGAGTTAGACAGGCGCTTGAGCTTCCAAACCAGGCTGCCAACGCGCCAAATTTTTTTGCCTACTCACACAAACTCGCTCGCATCGCTTCAATTTCTTTTCGTTCAATCTCAGAAATCTCTAGGTTGTACTTCCGTGTCACACGAACAAACCTAGTTACGTATTCACATTGAAACCCACCTGATGGTGGAACCCAATCAAGAGGCCCTTTGGCTCCTTTGTCTTGATTGACGTTGCTCGATACTACAAACAAGTTGGTCGGGTCATTGGCAAAACTGGCTCTTTTTTCGGCAGGCCAAGAGTGAGCACCTCGGTCCCACGCCCACTTTAACGGAACCAAATGATCGATCTCTACATCCTGAGCAATAGTCTTGACATTGCCAGTATAAGGATCGAGCCACCTTCCTCGAACGACCGTACAATTGCTCTGCGATAAGGTTACGTCTCCTGTAGACATCTCCTGCAAAACTTCTTGCCGAGTGTTTTGGCAGTCGCCATCATTGTCGGACCAGCCACCGAACAGCGAGCGGTCGTAGCGGGCAATTTTTGCCTCCGTCTCGATCTCTTCGATTAAGGATTGTCTGTTTGGTGTTGCACTGAACACCACCCTGCGCGAAGAAATTTGGTCCTCTTGTCCGTCTTCACTAAGTACGGGGCGAACGGACGAGTAGCCAACTGCAATTAGGTGCTTCCTCGACCATTCCAGAAGCTTGGTGTCTGTAACGAAGTCCAGGCAGGTACGTAAGACAGCTTGTGACCTTCGTTGACTAAGGTCCAAGTTTCCTAAAAAGGCCTCCCGCGGGGATGAATTTCTTCGCCACTCTGACGAAGCGTGACCTTCGATTTTTACCTCAGCGATATCGACCCCTGAATTGCGAAGTGTAGACAGCCACGGCTGGCAAGCATCCGCTAGGAACTTAGCGAGGCTAGGAGTAATGTTTGCTTTCCCTTGATCAAATAGCACCCTGTCAGGCAGGATTATTGCACCGGCGTCATCTATATGGCCACCAATGGTGGCAACTATACCGCCAAGCTCCGACTTCAACGCGCCAACGAGAGCAGCTTCTTGGGCTTCAGCATCCTGGATTTTTCCGGATATTCCCTCCAACGTCCGCCCAGCTTTTATCAGGTCGTCAAGAGCGGCCATTTCGCGCAGAAGTTTTTTTGCCTGCCCCGCTTCGACAAGGTCAGCAAGATTTCGTTGGATATCTTCAGGCAGGCTTGCTGCAGCATCTGTCAGGCGCCTCAATTCGTCTTCGTCGATGAAGCGCCACTTTTCTTGAGGATTTTCAACGCTGTCCGGCGTAGAAAAATCCATGCCGTTTTCTTTGAGCGCTACGAATGCTTCAATTGATCCATCATTGATAGAGGTCAGCACGGTCTGCCTTTGCACCTCTGTGAGTTGCCTGAATGCAGTTACATCTGGTGTGTTTTTCTTTTCTTCCTCCCATTGCCAAAACGCAAATAAGAGAAGAAGCGCAAATGCAATCAGGATAAACGCTTCCGCCATCGTGAGCCCCATGATAGCACCGCGACGGTAGTTTCGATCTGACTGTTGCACACTAGTCACTAAGTATCAGACCTCTTGGCACCCCAAAAACGAGGCCTTTGGGGAGTGACAGTGAATGGCTCTTCTACAGCCGCCCCAAGATCTTCCGCCGACGCGTTTTGCTCAGGCACTCCATGCTCAAAAACTGCGTCCTTAGGCAACTCGTCCAACCTTTCTTTGAAACGGTCCAACGCTGGGACAATCCTCTTTTCCATTGCATCTGCGGCTCGTCGAGTGATTTTGATGTAATTCAACATCGCTTCATCCTGAGCCTTAAGCCGATTTTCAGCGGTCTCTAATTCAGCATTTAATCGCTTCCGGCGGTTTTGAATTTCTTCGAAGGACTGGCTTTCTTGCTCTTGCAAACGGTTTTTTAGATTCTGTATTTCGGACACCAGTTCAACGAGTGCCGCTTGGTTTTCTTTGTTTGCTTGCAGAATTGACGCCGTAATCTCAGTTATTGCTCTCTTGGACGCCTCTGAGAAGGACTTCTCGATGTTTTCCGCCAATGTGCTAGCCGATTGTTGTAACGCTTCCCGATGATCCTTCACAAAGTCTTCAGTTGCTTCTCTGAGCCTATTGTCCCGTTCCGTTGCCATCTGAATCGACTCTGTGGAAAACGCTTTCATCTGCGACATCGTACCGGAGAGATCTTTGCGAAACTCCGCATATGCCCGATTGAGGTCTGCACGAACCGCTCGATCCTTCGCAACGAAATCAGGGCGCATTTGCATAAGTAGAACCCGCAAAAATACGCCAAAAATCGTCGATGACAATGCCACTCCAAAGCCAGAGATAACTTCCGGGATCGCTATAGGCTTGCCTTGATTGGCCGCTGGATCAGCCATCTGATAGAGAGTGAACGCCAAGCTAGCCAAGGTAAACAGAAACCCAAGGTAATAGCAGTTATCACCAATCGCTTCGGGCTCAATTTTAAGGCGGCCACCGGCCCAAGCGACAAGTGCATAAGCTGACAAAACTGCGGCAGAATACCCCGCTGCAACGAACGGGTGGACACCCATGAGTTTGAGAATAACTCCTCCGAAGACCCCAAGAACGAAGGCTAGCATAAATGCTACTCGGTCTAGGTTTTCACGTGGTGCCACATCATGAAATTTGGAAGTTCTTGATCCCATCTTAAAGGTCCCCCAAGGAAGTAACACTGGGAGGGCTACTGCCTTGTTTGTCGAAGTACCTCGTCCAAAAATCTTCAACAGCAGTATTTGAAGGAGCGTTTGAAGTCAGCCTTGGAACGCGCAGGATTTGAATGGAAACACCTGAGAGGTTTCCAGCTAGCCTTTGCGGACCACCTTGTTGCACAAAGTAATCCCATCCTTGGTTCCGGTAAAAGCTCAAATTGTCACTGTGTTGGAGCATGTCGGACACTACGATTATTTTTCGGTTGCCAGATGTGTCTGCAAAGTAGGGGGTTTCGGAAACAAGGGACTGAAGCGCTTCCATGATTGGAGATTGATTCTCTTTCTTACCAGACATCATTGATTCCAGGGTGGCCTCAATAGGAACAGTGAACTCGCGCTCGTAACGTTCCGCGATTATTGTTGGGTTCTCATAGAGTCCATTGGCATCAACACCAGTCGCGGGCTTGCATTTTGCGAATTTGGCACCCCAGTTGACGCTCGATTCACTCACCACACCTAAAGCAATCATGGTATCAACAGATGCTTCACGCACTTCGCGGGCGATAATTGTCTTTAGTCGAGCTTGCTGCGTTTCACTCAATGGATCAGTCAAATCAAGAAGAATTGAGACTACATTGTGAACGCCTCCAGTGTGACATAGCGTTACCTCGTCAACTTCAGCTTTTGAAATAAGCTTTTGGGAAACGAAACCTATGCCCGCCATCAATCCGATACAGGCAACGATAACTATTCCCCAAACGAGGTTGTTTGCCTCGGCGCCCTTTCGACGTTGTGTACGGCGGCGTTTTGAATAACCACGTTTTTTGGCCATTATGCCGATCCAAGCCTCTCATCAGAAACCACCTTGAGAGGGGGCTCTCCGTCGACGTCGAAACTTCCCAATGAAGATTTTTTGGACCGGTCGATAAATGTGCCTTCTAATTCGTCAATTTCATAGTGTGATTTCACGGCTTCATGAAAAACTGCAAAAATTTCATGGATCGACTTCGTCACCATTTCTGAGACTTCTTTCGCCTGCTCTTCTGCCTCCTTGCGTCTGGTTAAATCTTCTTGAGTGGTTTCGAATTTCTCAAAGGCGTAGGGTTCGTTGAAGTACTCAGGCGGCCCTTCATTCCTTGCGGCTCTGTTCGCGTCCCGATACATCGAAAGAAGGTAGTTGGCGGCTATGTCGCACTGTTCCAAGAACGGCTTCAGATTTGATTGAAGAGCTTTTTGACCATAAAGCGCATCGATTGAATCATTGATGTTTCTGCGAACCTCATCATTGGCAGCGCGCAAACCGTTCACAGCATCGTCTCGATGCTCCGCTAGCGTCTCAATGGATTCCTCAAGATTAGCGACATAGTCATCCCTAGCGTCAATCACATCCTGAGAGACTTTCGAATATCCAGGGTATGGGTCTGAATGATTGTAACCTTTAAGGAATGACAGTATCGAAATGAACAATCCCAAAGTAAATAGTACGTAGGACTCCATGGTGTGCAAAACGATTGGGTTTGCCACCATGGTCTGCACGGCTGCACTACCAGCTTGGCGCCAATCACCAATACGTTCCACGGCATCCCTGAAATGTGCGACGCCCGCGTTATATGTCAGGGCAAACACAACCCAGGAAAGAAAGAAAACGAGGCCGCAAAGTTTTTTTACGAGATTAGCGATACCCTGACAGTTTATGTATCTAGTACCCACTCCAAAAAGGGTGCTTAGGGATACGTTGCCCACTGAAACGAGAAGAGCCGCGAGTAGCCCGCCCAAAAGACCTAAAGTGTTCTTCTGAGCAAAAAGGTAAGCGTTTCCACCAGATTCTAAAATGACCAGTACGAGCGACAATCCGATCAAAGCTACCCAACTTGAGGCGTTTTTTGCAGGCCTCTCCAGTTGGTTGATTTCTCTAAACTTGTTGCGCCATCGGAAGGTCTCTTGAACCCGCTCTCTGGGGGTGACCATCATGGATTTCCATTTTGTCACCTCCTCAGCAAATTTTGCCTTTGAGTCACTTGCTTCTGTTTCCACGAGCATTCGGGCAGATACTGCCTTGTTCAGACGTTCAGCGTAAACTCGGCGATTGGTTTCGTAGTTCTCAAGTCCTCGCCGCCGGAGATCCTCTACACGCGCGATCGCTTTGAGTTCAACATGATCAAGTGTCTTCGCATTCGGTTCGGGTTGATTTGCCGAACCCCTAGATGCTCCCTCAGACTTTAGATCTAAGTCTGTCGCCAACCGATCTTTATCAATGTCGGGAAACACTGCTGCTGTCGGTAGAAACTCGTCCGACTTAAAAATTTCTGACAATGATTTCAGCAAAGGAGTTCCCTCTTACCTAACTCGCCATTGGGCTTATCGAAATGTCGCAAGAGTGGCTTGATCCAGGCAAACCGCGTCCGCGAAGTAACTGATTTTGATACAACAGAAACGCTCGGAATAGCCGCGCATCAGCCCTGATGAATCGTCCATGGCGGACGCTATCACACTGATACTTAGCTGCAAGATTGATCAGCAAAATCAAATTCATCCACCTGCTAAAACAGCGCACCGCGACCTTTGACTGCTGAGCGCAAAGAGAAACCGGCTTTCCATTGCAAACTTCGCTCAATTGCCTCAGTTTCTGCAGTAGCCGGCCTGTTTGAGTTTCGAACGAGCTGCTCGAACCTCATATTGTTTGTATCGACCACCTGAATACCGCGCGCAATCCAAAGCAAATCCGTTGGCAATCAAAACCGCAGCCACATCATTGCCGTTCACATAGCAGATTCCAATCATTCGATCGTATGATCGCTCTCCATTGAGCTCACAGGTCACAGTCTTTCGATGCACCATCTTCAACATCTCAGCCTTTGCTTGCTGTCCAGCCTCAGTACCAAGCTCCATGGCATCAACACCATTTAGACGTACTTTGATGCCTGCAACAATGATTGTGTCACCATCAATAACACGGGCTTTGCCCTCAATTTTCTGGCCTGCTGATGCTATGCTGGCTGCCGTAGCCGCTACCGCAAGTATCCCGTAAAACCAACTCTTCAGGTCGAACACCTCAAACATGGATGAACTCAATTATTTTAGTGGCAATGGTAGGGTTTTTTTCCGGCGTGGCAGCACTGGCCAGGCGGGCTGTTTTTACGGCACCCGCCGCTATGCTCTATATCTTCTGTAGTTGAGAACTTCGGTTCAACCGTCTGTCTGGCATAAGCCGGAACCGCAAATAGAATGGCTACAGCGCTAAAACAAGCAAATAAGTTATTCATATGAACGTGCTCCGACAATCTACACAGTTACACAAACTAATTGTGGGCCGTTAGATCTTTATGCATTTTGTGATCGGACATTCTTTTGTGATTTTCTGCCAATCTTCCTGTGTCTACAGCCTTGCCCAAATGTGTTTGTACTATTGATTTTCCAGCAACACGTGAGCCGTTTGGCGCCTTCGCTCCACAGGTCGTCCAGCACAAACCGACTCTTCTCTTCAGCCGAATAATGCTTGAAGGTAAATGCTCCGAAAACCAAGACGACTTCAGCACTCATCAATTGACTATAGGTTCATTCTCCGGTCGCAGTCGGAACAGGATATGCGTTGCGCTATCGCAGCATCGAAACCTTCCTAGATGGAGGGCCGGCAGCAGATTTTCGCCACGCTAGGTACTAACCACGTCGCAGAAAGCAGGCAGCGGACACGCCGTTCTGCACTAGTGGACCTGTGCAGAATGCCTATCGCATTGCTTCTAGTTCACGGTGTGAGGGAAATTCTTCCAGTGCCGCTTTAATCAAGCTTTCGCGCGAGATGCCCGCACCGCCACCACCCAAGGAAATCAATCGGAGCGCGGCGAACCACTGCGCCCTTCCATTGCCGTTCAGTCTCAGTCGTGAAATATCGCCACCAGCCCGCAGCCAAATATCTTGATCCGACGGCCCAAACGGAAATAGATCCGGCATGATCTGCTCAAGATCGCGATGACGTTGAAAAGCTGCCGACGACATCGTTTTGGCACCGCCAAATGCGAGCGCAACAGGGAAATTCTCCTCCAGCCCGCTCGCCTTGAACACTGGATGCTGTTGCCCTGGGACAGCCCGTCTGACCTGCTCAGCCACGTAGTTGAAAAGGTCAAAAACCCGCACTGTTCCGTCGTTAGAAGCTGCTGCTGCACCCTTGAGACCCGATAGCATCGCAGTCGTAAAAACGCTGTTTCGCTCGCCACCAAGCACCAGAGACGTCTCGGTTGCGCGTGACGACGCGAAAACGACACGACCAGCCCCTTGTGCCAATTCCTGCAGTGACTTCTCGTCGAACCCATCGCCTACAACATCAAGGCCAGCCTCGCTCAAGCCAGACTTCAGCGAGGTGGAACCCGCAGCATGACATGCATCAATCGCTATGACGACGCGCGGCGCATTGATTGCGGCGATCGCCGCAGACAGCTCGGTTTCTCCGAGTGACGTCCCGGCAAGATCCACTGGGTCGCAATCGTAGGGGATCAGCGCGCTTGTCAGGTCGGCTGCACTACCCAGTCGTGCGCCATGACCAGAAAAGAAAACTGCGACTGTGTCGTCGCTTGTCGCCGTCGCCGCAAGATCAGCCAGCGCACTTCGGATGTTGTCCAGTGTAGCTTCGTGGTCGGCAAGGACAGTAACGTTCTCCTCCGGATAACCGCAGTAAGCGGGCGACTTTAACATGTCAGCAGTGTCGACTGCGTCGTTGTGCACCGCGATCGGAAGGCTGCTAACAGTCTCGTACCTAGCGACACCGATGACCAACGCACGTCCCTGAATGAACTTCATTGCCATCTCCATTGAGAAAATTGTGAGCCAGCCGAATCCCGAAACAGCGGATCTGCGGCCAGAAGGCTCAGTTTCCGATTTCCAGGATAGTCAATCTGCATCTGCTTGATCAGCTTCTGCGCAAGTGGAGGCTTCCCACTCTTTACGGCGCGGATAGCATGACGCCATCGCTCTTGGCCAGTTCCATGGTTTAGCAGATCAGCAGTCCGACCACCCGCACGTTCCCACATAGAATCTTGATCTGGGCCGTTGGGAAAGAGTTCGGCTGCCACTTCTATAAGCATTTCCCACTTCTCTTCGGAACTAGGTGGCGACATCCCCAGCACAAGACGATCAAAAAAACCCATCAGAGCGACGCATTGGCGAAGAGTAGGCTCAACGTCTTTACGGCCAGATCGATAGATTAAAATCATGTCATCGACAGCGTAGCGTAGCTTCCTCAATGACAAGGTACGTCCTAGCAGATCCGCATCTGCACTCAAGATCGGGTTGGTCGCGTTGGCAGCATCACGAACCCAGCCGCGGATCCATGCATCGTCGAGGCTGTCCAGAGAATTAATGATATCCAGACCCTCTGCAATCCTCCCAACCTGAAGACGCTTCATGAGCTGGTTGAACCTCGGGTCAATCACGATGCATTTGGCGAGTTCGGTTTCGATCATTGCGTTTGGTTCGACGGACCCATCTCTATCAAACCAGGCATCTGCCGTTGCCATTAGCATGCGTTCTCGTGTCGCGTGGGGCAATTTTCTCCAAACCTCGGCCCTCCGCGGATAATTCGAGAGATCCGCTAGCGGCGTTTCGGATAGCAGATGTAAGATATCTACAGACGGCCTAATGCCGTTGATCTGTTTTTCAAGCAAACCTTCTAAAATCTTCTTTGGGTCTTTGGGTCCACGCCATGCGTCCCGGTCAATCTTTAACGCCGCAGACCATATAATCTGGTTGCTAGCGATATCCATATCACGCATCTCTAATAGCGACGGATCTTTGGCAACCTTCTCGCCTGCGATCGCCAGTACACGACCATCGGGCACGCTTTCCACCACGTCGAGGATCTCAGCGGGCGTCGCACGTCGCATAGCGAGTTCCATCCCGGCGGTGTCTTCACCGGGCTCTAAGTCACATTGAATTCGGGCCGCCTCAACTGGTTCCATGCTCGCGCCCGCTGCGATGGCATGAAGCCGGAAAAGCCGCCGCTTCGCGGCGACGTTCATGATCGGTTTCGCTGTCTGGGTGCCAAGGCTTCTCGGGGCCGCGGCTTCTAGCGCAGCCAACCGGCTTTTGTCCTTTGAGACAAGAGTGATTAAAGGGGGAACCAAGCTTGGCTCAGAACTCACCCAACGCCAAAATCCGGCAGCAAACTGACCGCGAGTTGCAGAACTCGATTGCTCTAAACCCTTTCTTGTTGCTTCACGCCATGGAGCGACAGCACTATCGCCAACCAATGCTTCGGAGACGATCGTTACCAAGTCTGCATCGTCTGTTGAGGCGAACTTGTTCCGTTCCAGCCAACTCTCCATGGCCCGCCAGACACGATCGCAGGTATCGAAACTTGATAACGGCAGATTTCGAAGTGCCAAAATGTCCGAAGGTCGGGCGTTGGGGAATGCTCTCACGAGACGGTCAACTATGGAACGTTTCTCAACCTTCCCCAACTTAGGGTTCGGCGATAAGCGCTCAATGAGCCGGGCAGCAGAAATAAGGCTTTCAACAGCATCAGGTGTCCTGACCACCAAAGCGAACGCCTGCTCGAGCAGTTGGAGATCTTGAAAGCTGTCAAGACTTGCACGGATCCTATCACCGAATGCGCGTAGTTCAGCCCCCTCATCGGATCCTGCCAACATAGATGCGGCTTGAGACCGATCATCCCCACACTGACCGACAAGCCGCTTCTGCTGCCACCGCCCTCTTAGAGCTTCGGGAGTGCAGACAATATCTGGTGCCGGAGTATCCGCCACGTCCCTGGGACCGAAGCTCAGTCGAAAGTAGAATGATCTGCGCAAGGAAGGCCAAAGTCGAGCCCAAAGGGCCACCATTAGCTCCTCAAATCCCTCTGTTCCTATGCGCACCACAGGACCGGTACCGCGCGAGACCAGAGCCCTCGCGGTGGCCGCCAAGTCAGGAGTCACAATAGGTTTTCCAGATCCAAAGTTCACTTCCAACGGTGCAACCGCTGTAGGCAGCGCGTCACAGGAAGTGAGGAGGTATTCAAGGAGCGGTTGAAGGTTATCGACAACCTCAATCTCATTTAAGTCACAAACCAACGCGTGAGTGACAGCCATACCTGCACGTTCAGCCGTCAGATCCCTGAACATCCGCGCGATTACATACCGGTCACCGATAGGAAAGCCCGACGTAACCGGCGACCAGTCGGAGCCAGGCGGTTCAGTATCGGGAAGATCCAAGCGCTGTGCAAGTACGGCCGCAAACTTTTGGTCGCCGCTCGCGCATCTGAGAGCGAAACCATGCTTTGTGTTACCGAAGAAGGCTTGATCGACGCGCATGCTAATCTCCACGTTTGATCAAGCGCCAGCTGTGAGCAGCTGGTGGATTGGCAACGTAAGGTCTCGATCTTTTTTGCCATCAGGCTTGATCACATAGCCAAAATGCTCTGGCCCCAAGCTCGCATAATCCCCGTCGCCTGTCGTCGGGCTGAGAGGACGTTCCAGAGAGGAAAGACCCATGATAAGCGCGTGCTTCCAGTTCGAACGAATGAACGCCGAAACCAATGGAAGTCGCTCTTCCAGTGCCTCCGAGGGTGTAGTTACGATCTGGGTTTCGTCCCAACAGGTGAGGAGTATGCCGAAACGAGGGAGGTGCTGCGCCTTGGTCGTAGACCGATGCGTGAAGATAAGCATCTGTAACAACTCAACTAGCCTCGCTTGGTCAGAAAACTCGACTGCGTGATTGTCGATCCGAAGGTCTCTCAGATCAGATAGCGGTTTAGAGAAGATATCGTCGCCAACTCTGGTCTGTTGAAGTCGAACAAGCAGTAGCCACGCGTCCGCTTGATCGACACGCTTTTGCCAGTTTTCCGTGAGCCGTCGGCTTTCGATCATGGACTTGATTTGCTCGCCACCGTATTCAGGCCACACTATGTCTGCCTCGTACCCATTAGAATCAATGACGGGCCAGACACTGTCGACGCTAACGGCGCGGGCGGTGTGACCAGCCGCACGCCCCTCATCAAGCTGCTCCAAAGCTGCCTCAAATGCCTCGAGGTTCGTGGCGGCGCCGTTCATTTGCAATGCTCCTGGGGCCTGCATGAGACGGCGGAGCAACTGAGCACCGTAGTGGGTTTTCCCGACGCCGCTTTCGCCAACGAGGAGAATTGAGTTCGATGTTGCGTTCAATACTTCTCCCTCCCGCACATAAACAGGGGGTCGAGCGAGACTGACGTGGGTGGCGGCAGCCGAACGCCAGGTCTCTTCACGCCCAACGCCCATACAAGGAGTTCAACCAATCCTGTACCGGTGTTCGACGACGCATCACCGTCAGTAGCACCGATCACGCTGACGGAATGTTCGACAGTATCGGGCATGGCACGGGTTACAGCGCCGCGCACAGCTTCCTCCATTTGTTCAGAAATTTCGACGTCAGACTTGGTCCAAGCGAGAGCAACGGGCCGACCATCTCGTTCAGAACCCAGTCGCATTGCGAGTCGCTGCAACGACCCACGTGCAGCGCCCTTAGACTCGCCAGCCAGCGCTTCGCGGTCGGCCACAATGATGAAGGCGTCAGCGTAATCCGATACCCAGCGCGCACCTTCACCTAGGTCGGATTTCGTATTTACTGCCCACCGTTGGAACCATTCTCCAGGCGCGTCCGTAAATAAATAGTCCATCGGTTGATCACCGTTTTCGCTTTGAAATCTGAGGTGAAGGAGGCCGGGTGCCCGCCCACTTCGGCTGGTTGTGTGGGCTGGAAACTGCGGAGGCTGACCGGGCGCCCAACGGAGTGAGCCTGCGGCCGCCTCCCACCCCGAAAGGGTATAGGAACCTGCGAATAGCAAGTCTCTGGTACCTATCAGTCCTCTTCCGAGAAGGAGATACCACGCTGCAAGCAAAGTAGTTTTGCCTGCGTTTTGCGGTCCGATGACGCCGACAACAATTGGTTTCCCGCGCCCGGCAACAAAGCCCAAGTCAGTAAGACCAAATGCACTACCTGACCATGGCAATAGCATCTCTCCTGAAGTGCTCTCCTCAGACTCTTCGGACACCTTGGAGCCATTCCAAATATTACACTTCGAAAGGTCAGTATGGCCCAAGGCACACCCGGTATCAGGTGCGAAGCACGTATCGTTCGAGCATTTTTCCATGATCAGGACTTACCCGGGGAGCGACGCTTTGTAGGCAACGCGTCATTTGCGGCTTGCGACGCCTGGAGCTCGCGGAAGATCCAGCTCGCCCACGACACCGCATCAAGTTCGGAACTGGGCGAAAACCCGGTCAGTCGTTGGAAATCATCCGCGTTTCGTGCATTGGCGTGCTCCGGATGGCCAATCAAGGACAGCAGTGGCCCACGTCCTTCCGGTGCTTCCGCGATTTTTGCAGCGACGGCGCGGAGCGCCGCGAGATCAACATGGTCCTGCGCTTCTTCCACGAGTTCGCGAACATTCTTCTTGGCTCCGACATCCGGTGTGTTCAGGCTCAGAACCGTCTCCCCTAAAAAAGCTGACACACTAGCTGGCGTGAAAAGTGGAACTGTTTCGAAAAGGTCGAGCGCCATGAGCGCGGCGGCCGTTGTCGGGGAAAGTTCGCGATAGCTCTTTGCGGCAGATGGAGAATACAAAGCCTCACGCCACCAAAGAAGATTAGTTCGCCGCTGAAGGCCAGCAGTGGCTGCACTGAAGGATTTTAGTGTCTCACCGACAAAGTCGGAAATCGCCTCGGCCATGCCATTAAAGGGAGTAGACAAGTCTGCTTGACTGACATTGATATTGGACAATGCGGAATTGATCACACCGGCAATCGCAGTCCCTGATCGATTTCCGAATTCTTCATTCCATTGCGCATTTGAGTTAGGCCAAAACTGATTACCTTGTGTCGGGCCAGCTGATGCTTGCGGTCCTGCGGCGGCCTTCATAGATTTCTGCAGGTGTTCCTCTGATACCTCGGACATTGAGATCTTTGGACCGTCAATATCCGGTTTTGTATACTTTATAGGCTGGACCGAGATGCTCTCTGGCGTCGCCCATTCTTTCACAGCCCGAGTATCGACGCGGCTCTCAATCTGTTTGACGATATCAATCCAGATATCACGCTCGTTATCGACGGGGAGAAGCGGCAGCGCGTTGCGTGCTGACGCCACAAAACAAACGCCTACCCGATCGTCATTACTAGCTGCTTCGACGATTGCGTCGAGAAGAATAGCGCGAACTACAGAGATAGGCATAGTAGCGAAGGTGTTGCGATATGTCGCCCACCTCTTTTGGAGCGCGGCAAGAGCCTCTTGGACTACAGGATCGTTTTCCGGCGCTTCAGGGTCGAAAGCGATTAGAGAATAGCTTAGTGCTTTCGACGGCTTCTTTTTCAAAGCGCTCGCGAGGTCTTTAGCTGCCTGTGATAGTTTTTCCAGCTTGGCGTCATCTCCACCGACGTCGATCAAGCCTTTGATGAGAAAACCATGAAGAATAAAGTTGTCCAATCACTCAACCCCTTGTTGTTGAAATCGGACATTAAATGACAGTGCGGAGAAGCCAAGTCGAAAAGTAGGCATAAGATGCCTCTGCGCGTCTGCCCTCATTGGATACCATTCTGGCTGTTAATCGCCTTCGCACGGTTTACGCCCAGGTGGAGAGCTATCGGAAAGTGTCAGGCGCAGCCGCCGTCCCCTCCCTCCTATGCCAGATGCACGTGTCTTTGTACCACCTACCGGATAAGAGACGGCCGCGCCGCAAGAAAGGTTTTGTCCGTGTCTGTTTTCACTATTCGGAGCCGCCTTACACCGAGGACTTTGCAAAAGCCTGCTCTAAGCGCATTTTTGACTTTCTACAGCCGAGATGCTGCTAGGTAGCGAATTGGAGCTTTGTCTTAAGAGCAGTTAATCACGTCTGGTGTGGCGAATGTCTTCTTCAAATCCATGGTGTTGATCGCTGCACGTGGATCGAAAGGCAGCTATCTAACATCCGGCACATTGCTCCACTCAGGTATGTTTGCTAAGCAAAAACCAAATTGGATGGGATCAAAGGAAAAGACTTTTTTCTGCCAATTGTAGCCGGGACAAAGCAAGGGACCAAAATGCAAGGAACCGCGACCGACGTTGGATCGGTGCTGGAATGGTTTGACCACAAGCAGACTGAAAGCACAGTTCTTGCTTTTATCTGTGCTCACACACCCGAATTTCGATCTAAAATCGAATACCTCATTACCAATTGGGCATCGGTTGATACCATGCTGTCTGCCGAAATCACACTCGTGCTTTTCGGACCTGATGCAAGAAGTAACGCGCTGGAAACCAAGGAGTATCCCAGTCCTGATGCCAGAGATTGGGTTTTGGGCGTTTCCGGTCCTCACATCGCGGTGCAAGGAGCAACGACTGGTGCGGACTTTCCATTTTTGCGGTCCGGAGAGCTTTGGGACGAACTCGATGAAGAGCAACGAAGTGCGTTCGTCTCCAAAACAATTCAGAACGTGGATGAGGTACGAGACCGGGCTGGCCTCTCGCGGAGTCAACTACCCGCGGTAGTGCTCTATCTCAAAGGACTAGAGAAACCCTTAGGGATTCCGATTCCTTCAATCGAAAGTAACGATCAGATTCTAAAGTTAATTTCAGACATTAGGCTGACATACGACGATCTTTTATTTTCTAGACTTAAGGTGGTGGCAAACACAAATTTCGAAATAGTCGAACTTAAGCGAAGGGTTGATCAATTTAAAACTCACGAAGCAAATCTAGACCGTCTAAAGTCTGCTTCGGTTCGTCTGCTAGAGGAACTTCGTGCCAAATACTCCTTGGATGAGGGGATTATTGAGAACCTAAAGCTCAGTATTGAGTCAATGAGATTTCCGGCCAACATTGCTCCTCACCTTGTCGATGCTGGCATGGCTGAAAGAGCATTTCGCGACTCGAGAACGCTTGCGCTTCAAAAGAACTTAACGGAAATGTCTAAGCGCTGCCTCCAGATATCTAAGTTGGCGGTTTCTGATATTCCGCTGCTCACAAGATCAAACAAGTTTGAAGAAAAGTTGGCACTGCTCAGGGACCTACGGTCTCAGCTCGAAGTGTATTCGAATAGAATTAGCAGACTATCCGAATTTCGTAGCAGCATAAATCATGCGTCTGATGGCGTTGCCCTTGTCAATGAGCAGATGAGTATTCTTTCAAGTCTGTATCAGAGGGTCGGCACTTTGCTTAGGGTTTCTCTTGGTGGTCCGTAAGCAGTCCTTCAGTGAGAATGGACTAACGGCAGCTCGGCCAGTGAAGTAGTTGTTCACGGGGCTCGACGCGAACGGCAACTTAGATCTCAACCTGCAAGTGGATCAGCGGCTCGGAGTTGGCGAAGCGTAAACGGGTTCACCATACAGATGGGCGTATTTTCGAAAGAGATTTAAGCTAACTGGACGACGTTTATCGGTTGGACTAGCCTGCATTGAATAGGACAAAAATGGACGCAGAAGGACGCCTAGTGCGATTCCTAAACGAGGAATCATATAAATAAATCAAATGCTTGAAATGATATGAGAAACCTCTTGGGGGTATTTTTTGGGGTGTGGAGTGATGTTTAGTATGATTTCAGTAAGCAATTTGAAGTACTTGCAGATTAAATGGGATTCCGCCCCCGGCACCACTTCTATATGTAACCCATTGTTCAATCAAAGTTTATTTGTGGATACAGTGAGGGCGTAATTCATGGCGTAGGATAAATCGGTGTATTTTTCGTTCACCAAGAACGCATCTATTATTTTGCCGCGGGCTTGTCTTTGCGTAGATCGTGTTGTTCAGAAATTTAACTCTTCAAGCTGAGCAAACGTCCACACTGGATTTTGATTACGCACGCATCGGCTTTCGATCAAAATTCCCCGAAACCAGCCGAAAATTGAAGTTTTTGCTGCTCAGAATTGGTCTCGATTTAGGTACCATCTCAGACCCTAATCACTCATTTAATAGCGCCGAAAGTTCATCCGCCCCTTTTTGCAGAATTCCAAGAAACGACATTAGGCTGTTGACGTCATGACGTTGGGTCGGAGCGTGAACTGAGAGTGTGCCAACCAACCTGCCCTGCCCGTCCAGAACGGGCACAGCAAGCGCCGTCATTCCGGCCATAAATTCCTCATCATCCGTGGAAAAACGATTCACGGCGATGTTTTGGATCTCTGCTCGCAAGACTTTGGGATCAGTCAGAGAACGTTCGGTATTTGGTTGCAGGTTTCCTGCTGAAAGGACACCATCCAACGTTTTCTGCCGCAGTGTGGACAGGTACATCTTGCCACTTGCGGTGCAGTGAAAAGGTACTTTTGTACCGACAGGCAGCTGAATTCTTAGCGGCCACTTCGTTTCCACCCGGTCTAGATAGATCATACCTTCTCGGTCAGGGATGGCGAGATTGCAGGTCTCACCAACTTCATCTGCAACGCTGCGTATGATTGCCAATCGGGCCGTACGCAGGTGCTCTGAAGACATGGTATTGACCGAAAGCAGTCGTAACCGGCGCCCTGGGCCATAAGAACGCCCATCAAGATCGCGTTGCAGGAAGCCTTCGGTTTCTGCGGTATGCAGGAGGCGGTGGACGGTCGGCTTGGCCAGACCAAGTGCCTCAACCAAGTCTGAGGGTTTGACAGCAACACCACGTCGCGCCACCTCCTCGAGGATCAGAAGGAGGCGCAGGTTGGTCGGGATTTGAGTTTCTTTGTCTTGTGTTTCCGTCTCAGCCATCCCGCAACAGTCTAGCTATTTGGCAGCAGGATCAAGGCCAGATCGGGCACAAGCGACACTAATATCCAGACCGAAAGAAGCGCTACCAGATAGGGCACTGTATACCGAAGCAACCGGAAATAGGGCACACCTGTCACTCCCGAGGCCACATAGAGGTTCAGCCCGTAGGGCGGCGTGATGAACCCGATGGACGCCCCCACAAGGAATATCACTGAGAAATGGATTGGATCGATCCCAACAGAGGCCGCAATCGGCGCAAGGATCGGAGCCAGGATTATCGTGACAGGCAGGCTTTCCAGTACCATGCCCGAGAAGAATACGATCACCATTGATGTGAACAACACCGCGTAGTACCCGCCCATCGAGGTTACAAAATCCCCGATGGTTTGCTGTGCCCCTAGCAGAGACAGGATCTGCTGCATCACCACCGAAATGGCGATCAATGGCGCGAGGATGCCGGTGATCTGGGCCGAGCGGATCACGATGGAGGGTATTTCAGGTATCGTAAAACCTTCGACGACGAACATCTCAGCAAAGCTCTTTTCGGTTGGCAGTATGTCGTTCCGCGCGCCCATGATCCGGTTGATCGGATAGCTGACCAACCCTGCGATCACGCAAAAGCCAACCGTCACGCCTGCTGCCTCGGTCGGGGAGAACTTGCCGGTGTAGATGCCCCACAGAACCAAGCCGATGGCGAAAAACCCAAGCCATGCTCCAAATGCGGTCTTCAGCACCCGGTTCAATTGCAGCGGTATCAGATGACCCCAACCGTTCATGCGGCAGATGATCCAGCACGCAAATTGCATACCAAAGACCATCAGCGCGCCCGGAAGGATACCCGCGACGAACAGCTCGGAAATCGGCAGGTTCATCAGGAAGCCATAGACGATGAAGATAATCGACGGAGGGATGATAATCCCCACCGTTCCGCCCGCGGCAGCGGTCGCCGCGCTGAAGCGTTCGTCATAACCACCTTTGACCATCTCGGGATGAAGCATCGACCCGATGGTTGCAGTCGTTGCGGAGTTCGAACCAGAGATCGCGGCGAAAAGTCCACAAGCGCCCAGAGACGCCATGGCCAACCCCCCGCGTATCCAGCCCAAACAGGCATAGGCGAAATCGCTGAGCCTCCGGGCAATGCCGGACTTGTTGATCAGATCTCCGGTCAGGATAAAGAGCGGCATCGCCAGCAGGGCAAAGCCTTTATTGAACACATTCAACAGTTCGGCACCCATGTTATCCAGCGTCAAACCAAGGACGAACGAGCAACCGATCACCCAATATCCGATGACCAAAAAAACAGGTACGCCCAGCATGAACAGAAACGTGACCCCAAGCGAGATCAGTGTAACCAAAGTTCCATCTGCCATCAGTCTGCTCCGATCACGGCCTGCTTGATCAGCGGCTCGCCTGTTTTCCAGTTGTGCAGATCGTCAGCGAGGTTCTGAAACACGCGTCCGACCATCAGAAAGAAAGACAGCGGCGCGGCCAGAAGGAACCACCACTGCATGATATTGTCAGTACCGAGTACGATCTGGAAATTGGACGCCGAAAGCGCGACCAGTCGCGTCGTCGTCACGATGACGATAACCGCGAAGATGAACCACAGCACCGCATCGAGGATCAGGCAGGCCAGTTGCCCGCCGCGCGGCATGGCGGTGCGAAACTCGCTAAAGCTCAGATGTGTGCGCAGGCGGACATTGTAGGACGCTCCGAACCACGCCATCACCATGAACAAAAGGGGGGGAATGGTGGTTGACCACGGCTCTTGGTCGTTGAACACAAACCGGTCGATCACACCCCAGAAGATTATCAACGCAATCGCGAGGTAGGAATACACCATCACCGACCGTTCCAGATGGCGTTCGACAAATGGCACTGCCCGATAAATCAGCATGATCACGAACCCGCCAATTGCCGAGACTACTGCGCCCAACACCCAAGTGGCGTCGGATTCGAGTGCAGATTGAATCTCGAACGAATCCTGGCTGAGAAAGGCGCTGAAAATCGCGCCGATGTCTGCCCAAAACGACATGAACTCCGTCCTCCCAGTCGGTGTGTATTAGAACCGGCCCCCTTGGGGCCGGTTCGTCTTTTGTATCAGGCTTCGCCCTTCCACCAACGACGAGGTTCAACGTTCTCCGGCAGGGTGTCTGCCGGGATCTCGCGCGCGATGTCGAAGATCTCCTGATAGGTATCGATGCCGCCCGCCCATTTGTTCAGACGTTCGCGCCACTGGGCCCAAGGTTCTGGGTTGTAGTTCGGGGCGCACATCTCTTCGGCCAGCTTGATCTGATCGTCAGCCAGGAAGGCCGGGCGTACTCCATTTTCGGCAAAGATAGTATCAGGTAGCTGCGGCTCCGAGAAACCGACCGTGTTCAGCAATGCGGCTTCATTTGCACCCTGAATCAACGCCTGAGTGAAGTAGGAAGACTCCATCACAGCGTCTTGCAGCTCACTACCGAGGCTGTCGAAGACCTTTGCAGACATTGAGGTATGTTCTGTGCCGCAGAAGAACTTCAGGTTGACCGACTGCGAAACCACGGGCGCCATATTGGCGTATGCAACGGCCGACGCCCATGTTTCGGCACCGTCGATCAGGCCAGTTTTTAGCGCATCCAGCGTTTCCTCCCATGCCACCGGCACCGGATTCAAGTTCAGTAACTGCATCGCAATCCGGCCCAGTTGTGTGCCTGTCACGCGGTTCTTGGTGCCAAACAGCTCTTCCAGCTTGGTCACGGTTGGTTTGTCTGCAAAGGTCGAACCCATCTGCAGCCCGCGCAATTCGCAGTGCGTGAACAGGAACTTCAGACCATGACGTTTCTCCAACGGATCACGCAGGATGCGCTGGCTCGCGGGGCTATAAAAGAAGTGATATTGCGCTGCCCGGCTAGGGAACATGTAAGCATAGTCCAGCACGTTCAGGTAGGGTGCGCCACCTGCCGAATTCTGGGTCGAGGCCGCGTAAATATCGACGATTCCCTGTTGGGTTTTTTCCACGCAGCTCAGCTGACCACAGATCTGATTGTCGCCGATGAACTCGATCCGAATCTCACCATCAGTGCGTTCTTCCAGATCCCGAGCGAATTCGATCGCGCCGGCGCGCTCGATTAGCAGATTGCGGGTGTTGAAACCTGAAGCACCAAATTTCAACGTGTGCTTCGGCTCCTTAGAAAAGCGCTTTTCATAGGTCGATTCGGCCGCCTGCGCCAGATTCGCCAGGCTCATCGCGCCACCAAACCCGCCTGCCGCCAGCAGTGTCGAACTCATGCCATAACGCCCGGCTACGCGAAAAAAATCTCGCCGGGAAATGCCACTTAGTTTCTTACCGATCTCCATTGCTTACCTCCCTGATCGCAATTATTGAGACGTTTTGTATCAAAAAAGGCTAGTATAATTCTTGCATCTTGCATAGAGTTTTTTTCAGCGACGTTGGAAGGAGGCGGTCATGGAGGTGGATTATGCGGTTGTCGGCGCGGGGTCTTCGGGCTGTGTCATTGCTAATCGACTAAGTGCTGATCCCAATACATCGGTCGCGCTTCTTGAAGCCGGCGGCCGCGACACGAACCCGTGGATTCACATCCCCGTCGGTTATTTCAAAACGATGCATAACCCGTCGGTTGATTGGTGTTATCGGACCGAACCCGACCCAGGCCTAAATGGCCGGTCCATCGACTGGCCACGAGGTAAAGTGCTGGGCGGCTCCTCCTCGCTGAACGGGTTGCTTTATGTACGTGGCCAGAAAGAAGATTACGACCGCTGGCGGCAAATGGGCAATGAAGGTTGGGGGTGGGACGATGTCTTGCCCCTGTTCAAACGCTGTGAAGATCAAGAACGCGGTGAAGATGAGTTTCACGGCGTTGGTGGGCCTTTGTCGGTGTCAAACATGCGCATTCAACGCCCAATCTGCGACGCTTGGGTAGCGGCAGCACAGGCCGCAGGCTACCCGTACAACCCCGACTATAACGGCGCTGAACAAGAAGGCGTGGGTTATTTTCAATTAACCACCCGCAACGGCCGTCGCTGCAGCGCGGCTGTGGCATATCTCAAACCTATTCGAAATCGTCAGAATTTGAACATCATCACCAAAGCATTGGTGACACGCGTTGTTTTGGACGGGAAAAAGGCGACTGGGTTGGTTTACCGGGACAGGTCGGGGGTTGAGCAAACTCTGAAGGTCCGGCGTGAGATCATCCTGTCTGGCGGCGCGATCAATTCGCCCCAGATCCTGATGTTGTCGGGGATTGGAGACGCGGACCATCTCAAAGAAAATGGAATAGAACCGCTTCATGTCCTGCGTGGCGTCGGTAAGGGTTTGCAGGATCACTTGCAGGCACGACTTGTGTTCAAATGCAATGAACCAACACTGAATGATGAAGTCCGCAGCCTGCTCAATCAAGCCCGCATCGCGTTGAAATATGCGTTGTTCCGCGCAGGTCCAATGACCATGGCTGCAAGCCTAGCCACAGGATTCATGAAAACCCGGCCCGATGTTGAAACGCCGGACATTCAGTTCCACGTGCAACCCTGGTCCGCCGACAGCCCTGGTGAAGGTGTGCATCCGTTTTCTGCCTTCACGATGTCGGTCTGTCAGCTGCGCCCGGAAAGTCGAGGCGAGCTGCGCCTGAACGGTCCTGATCCGTCCAAACATGTTAAAATCATTCCGAACTACCTTTCTACGGAAACAGATTGCCGAACCATCGTCGACGGTGTGAACATCGCGCGCAGAATTTCTAAACAAAATCCTCTCGCCTCGAAGATTTCAGAGGAGTTTCGACCGACGGCAGATCTTAGCATCGACGATCACGAAGGCACACTGGATTGGGCCAGATCAAACACCACCTCAATCTATCACCCCACCGGTACCTGCGTGATGGGACAATCAGAGACGTCTGTAGTGGACGCGAAACTGAAGGTCCACGGCATAGCAAACCTACGTGTAGCAGATTGTTCGATCATGCCGGAAATCGTCAGTGGCAACACCAATGCGCCTGCGATCATGATTGGCGAAAAGGCAAGCGATCTAATAATCTCGGATGCTTGACACATTGCGCCGCGGTCTGAACGCCAATTAAAACTGCGAAGGCGTATTCAAATCTTAGGCACAACCGCGAAGCCTGCCCTTCCTTTAGCAGCGCTTACCCAGCGCGCATTACCTCACGGGGCAATTTGATCGGGAACCTAGCCCGAACCTCTTCATCTGCCTTGCTACCAAAGTAATTCGGGTAGTGATTGGACAGAATGTCATCCACAACGGATCGGCTACGTTCGAACATGTCCTGACGACCTGCTTTCTCCCAGGTATCAGTTAGCTCTCGGTCCAACAGGGACGGGTAGACAAGGCAGGAGACATCGAACGACGGGATTTCAGAAGAAAATACAGTTTCGATTGAACGTGTTCAGAGGATCAGACCATATCTCGAGCGTAAATTAAGCCAAGTTTTGCGTTTCATTCTTCAATCCTGAAACTAATTTCAAGTATCAGCGCTAGACTGTAACGGCCTGCAACAACTCATCGCGTGTCACGTCTTCCCTAGTGCCGTTGATCAAGACTTCTCCACGTCGCAACGCGACAAATCTGTCGGCAAGGTCATAGGCAAAGTCAAAGTATTGCTCCACTAGAATGATTGCCATTCCGCTCGTGGTTCTGAGGTGCCGGATCACTTCGCCTATCTGTTGGATGATGTTGGGTTGAATACCTTCGGTCGGCTCGTCCAACAGAAGCAGGCGTGGTCGCGTTATCAGTGCCCGCGCGATCGCCAGCTGTTGCTGCTGACCGCCAGAAAGGTCACCTCCGCGACGGTTTTGCATCTGCTTGAGAACCGGGAACATGTCAAAAATTTCATTTGGAATGAAATGCTCGCTGGCTGGCAGACAGGCGTACCCCGTTTCAAGGTTTTCGCGAACTGTGAGCAAAGGAAATATTTCCCGACCTTGTGGAACATAAGCCACACCTTTCCAAGCCATTTGATGAGCAAGCAGGACACCCAAAGGTTCCCCATCCAGCTCCAGATTGCCACCCGAGCGTGGATGCGTCCCCGAGATTGCTTTCATCAGGCTGGTTTTCCCGACACCATTGGTCCCCATGATGCAAGTCACTTCACCTTGTCTGGCTTCCATGGAAATCCCGTTGAGGATTTGCGAATGCCCATAGTGCAAAGTAAGATCGGTCAGTTTCAGCATTGCTTAGCGCCCCAGATAAACGTCGATGACGTCCTGATTGGAAGTCACGTGATCAAGACTGCCTTCAGCCAAGACAGACCCTTCGTGCAAAACCGTGACTTTGCAATTCAGACGCCTGACAAACTCCATATCGTGTTCCACCACGACGACGGCGCGGGTTTTGGCGGCTTGAACCAGCAAATCTGTTGTATGTTCGCGCTCCTGCGGTGTCATACCGGCGGCAGGTTCATCCACCAGCAAAAGCCGCGGCTCCTGTGCCAACAGCATACCAATCTCAAGCCATTGCTTTTGTCCGTGACTCAGTTCCCCAGCCTTGCGGAGCAATTCATCATAAAGGCCAATCTCCGCTGCCAGATCATTGACCTTGGCCAGATCTCTATCAGTCGGGCGATAAAATAGGACGCCTGTCCAGCCGCGGTTGTCCCTGAGCGACATCAGCAGGTTTTCCTGCACGGTTTGATCTTCGAACACGGTGGGTTTTTGGAACTTACGCCCGATGCCAGCTTGCGCGATCTTGGCCTCGCTCATTCGCAACAGGGAAACGGATTTCTCACCCCAGATCACGCGGCCTTCGTCGGGTCGGGTCTTGCCGGTGACGATATCCATAAAGGTGGTTTTGCCCGCCCCGTTCGGTCCGATCACCGCGCGCAGCTCGACGTTGCCGATCTGGAAGGACAGGTTGTTGATGGCGCGGAACCCGTCGAAGGTAACCGACACGCCGCTGACCTCTAGCAGAGTGCTCATTCCGTGGCCTCCTTTTCACGCAACGCGCTTTCATCAGGCCCCAGGGCCGCGCCGTGGCGCTGTGGTGCGCGGCGGTTGGTCCAGAGGTCGAACAGCCCTCCTATCCCTTGCGGAGCAAACAGCGTGACCAGCACGAAGGACACGCCCAGCAGCACCTGCCACCAGTCGACCCATTTGATCGTGTAGAACCCCAGCGGGATATCTGGTGCCTGCCCGCCCGTGAACCATGTGCTGAGCAGGCTGACGAGCGCCGCGCCGATGACGGCGCCGTACAGGCGACCACGCCCGCCGATGGCGATCCAGACGGCCAGATATATCGAGGCGATTGGGGCCATCTCCTCGGGGTTGATGATGCCCGCTTGCGGGTAATAAAGCGCGCCAGCAATGGCCGCGATACAGGCGGTCAGGGTGAAGACGGCCAGCTTGTAGACTTCGACCGAGTATCCAAGGAACCGCACCCGCGCCTCGTTATCGCGGATGCCGCGAATTACCGAGCCGAATTTGCCCGACACGATCCACGCAGCGAGCAAATAACCTAACCCCAGTGCCAGTGACGAAGCCCAGAGGAACCAGATCGACACCACGTCCTGCGAGGCGGAGACACCGGGCAGGTTCTGCAGGCCGGACAAGCCGTTATTGCCACGTAATCCGCTGTCGTTCTGAAACAGATACAGAGCCAGTGCCAACGTCATCGCTTGTGTCAGGATCGATAGGTACACACCGGTGACACGGCTCCGGAAAGCCAACCATCCGAAGATCAGCGCCAGAAGACCGGGGACTAGCACAATCAGGATCAGTTGCAGTGTCAGGCTATGGGAAAACGCCCAGATCAACGGAAATTCCGACGATCCGACCACGCCAAAAATCTGCGCTCCGATGGCGTCCACCACCTCGGCTGAAGTCGGTGGAATTTCGGCCTGTGCCAGCGAGTCGACCACGATCAGGCGGGTGCGTTCGTACATCAACCACATGCCGATCATGTAGCCCCCCAGCCCGAAGAAGGCGAAGTGACCTAGCGACAGGATGCCGGTGAAGCCCCAGACCAGATCCATCGCCACTGCGATCAGGCAGAGGCACAGGGTCTTGCCTAGCGTTTTGACGAAACTGGTCGAGATTACGCCGATCCCGAACCCTTCGGACAGGATCGTCACGCCCAGGGTAAACATAGACAGGATCGTTAGAAAGACCAGCACCGAAGGGTTCTTGGCGACAAAGCTACGATCCATGGCTCAATCCCCCGCGGCGCGGCCTTTGAGGGCGATGATGCCCCGCGGCCGGAATTGGATGAAAATGATGATGAAGATGATCATGTAGGTTTGGGCCGCGAGAGTGTTCGACGGGTTCATCCACTCGATCCCTTTTTGCAGAAAGCCGATCATTCCGGCACCCGCCAGCGCACCCCAAATATTGCCGACGCCGCCGACAACCACGGTCATGAAGCTTTGAACGATATAGTCGCTGCCCAAGTCCGAGGTGACCTTAGCGAACAGACCAATCGCAACCCCGGCGATCCCGGCGATACCCGAGCCCAACCCGAAGGTCAGCATATTCACGCGCCCCGGATTGATCCCCATCGACCCCGCCATGCGCGGGTTCTGCGTCACCGCGCGCATCTCAAGCCCGAGCCGCGTGCGCTTAATAATGTAGAGGAACAGTCCCAGAAAGATCATCGCAAGCACAAAGATCGCGATGCGGATGTAGCTGATCGAGACCACATCGTTCAGCACCCACGCCCCATCCAGCCATCCGGGTGCGGTCAGTGGGCGGGCCTGCGTTCCAAAGATGTTCTTGGCCAGTTGTTGCAGCGCAATCGAGATACCGAACGTCGCCAGCAGCGTCTCGAGAGGACGGGCATAAAGCCAGCGGATCACCAGCCGCTCCATCGCGACGCCCATGGCGAAGGTTACGGCAAAGGCCATCGGAATGGCGACGATGACCGACAGCGTATGGTTGGGAATGAACTGCTGCACCACGTAGCCGGTATATGCGCCCATCATGATGAACTCGCCATGGGCCATGTTGATCACGCCCATCACGCCGAAGGTGATGGCCAGACCAATGGCGGCAAGGAAATAGATCGACGCCAGTGAGATCGCGTCCAGCGTCAGGTCGAGCGTCTGGTTCAGGCCGACCTTCAGCTCGATCTGCTCCAGTGCCTTCTTGGCTGCTGCGGTCACTTCGGACGACGGCTCTGCATAGATTTCAAAGAACACATGGGAGTCCAGCGCGATGTCGACATCAGTTTGCGTGATCAACGCCGGAACGGTTCGGGCTTCAGCTAATTCCGCATACGCCTGCACGCGGGCGGCGTCGGTGTTCAGTTGCACGACCGGAATACCTCCCACGCGACCTCCGTCGATATTGGCGGCCAATGCCGCGCGAATGTCATCGGTTGATACACGCGGCGCGGCCAGGTCGATGGCAACCAGCAGATCATAGGCCGCATCACGCGATAGGTCATGCGATCCGGGTTGCAGGAGATTGGCGATATTCACGTCGGACGGCAGGTCTGCCGCCGTTTGCAGTTTGGTCACGACCAGAGGGTTCAGCGCCGCGCGGACATCGACCCCTAGATCATCGGACATCTCTTCAATAGCGGCCACTCGGGCCGAAATATCCGCGTCGTATCTAATGGTCAGCAACCGTTCCAGCCGCTGTTTTTGCGCTTTCAACGCCGCGTCTGGTTCAGCTTCAATGGACGCGCGCAGGGGTTCTAGCAGAGCACCTTCGGGATCGCGCTGGATGGATTGCAGGGCCGCCAGACGTTTCGCGCGATCCGGATCGGTCAACTGGAACTGCACCAAAGCCGTTCCGATCATCGCGCGGATACCGCTGTTGGGTTTCAACTGCTTAAGCTCGGTTTTCTCGAACGTGCCGACGACTTCTCCGGTGTCGAAGTCGGTCAATTCATACGACCGCCCCTCACCTTTCTGGCCAGAAAAGAACAGACCGTCAGACTGGCGCATCCACATATTCTTGGCGGCCCACGTCTCAAGCATCACTTGCGCCTGAGGCAAGCCGCTCGATGCAATTGCATCGATCGCTGGTTTGATCGTCTTGCGCGAGCTTTTGGCGATGATCTCCTGATGTTCTTGCAGGATCGGTTGCAGACCGGCCTCTTGCGCGTTGGCGGTCAGGCAGGCGCACAGAATTGCGAGGCCCGCAAGGAATAGTCGTACCATGTGGTGAAACCCGAATGTCTCTTGTGGCAAGGCGGGCGAACAAACCCGCCTTGCGTGTCGGTTAGTAGTTCGACAGGGTCTGAACGCAGGTTTTGGTCTCGGTGTTGTACATACCGCAGCCCAGCTCTTTCCAATCCGAGACCAGCACCGCCGACTCCGGAAGGAAATCAGTCCACGCGTCACCCGGCACGACATCAGTCTCACTGATGATATCGAACTGGCCGTCTTCCTGAATCTCGCCGATCAGAACCGGTTTGGCGAGGTGGTGGTTCGGCAACATCACAGCAGTGCCACCGGTCAGGTTCGGGAACTCCTGCCCGTACATCGCCGCGCGTACAGCATCGACTTCGGTCGTGCCGGCCTCGGTCGCGGCGTTTACCCACATGTTGAAGCCGATGTAATGCGCTTCCATCGGATCGTTGGTCACGCGTTCATTACCCATGGTGGCTTTCCATGTCTCAACGAACTCTGCGTTGACGTCAGTGTCGGCCGATTGGAAGTAGTTCCAAGCGGCAAGGTGACCGACGAGGTTCGTGGTATCCAGACCGGACAGTTCTTCCTCACCGACCGAGAAGGCCACGACCGGAATGTCATCTGCCGACACACCAGCCGCTGCCAGTTCCTTGTAAAACCCGATATTGGCGTCACCATTGATGGTCGAGATCACACCGACTTTCTTGCCATCCGCGCCCAGCGCGACCACGTCAGCCACGATCTTGGACCAGTCGGAATGGCCGAAAGGCGTGTAGTTGACGAAGATATCGTCATCAGCAATACCCTTCTGCTTCAGATAGCTTTCAAGGATATTGTTGGTAGTCCTGGGGTAGACATAGTCTGTGCCGAGCAGAGCGAATTTCTCGACCCCCAGTTCCTCCAGGAAATAGTCGGTCGCAGGGATCGCCTGCTGGTTCGGGGCCGCTCCGGTGTAGAAGACGTTTTTCGAGCTTTCTTCACCCTCATACTGTACCGGATAGAATAGAAGGCCGTTCAGTTCTTCGATCACCGGCAGGACTGACTTACGACTGACCGAAGTCCAGTTGCCAAAAATCACATCAACTTCATGCACAGTGAGAAGCTCACGCGCTTTTTCCGCGAACAAAGGCCAGTCCGATGCGGGATCCACTACAACGGCCTCAAGCTGCTTGCCCAACAAACCGCCCTTGGCATTTTGTTGATCGATCAGCATTAGCATTGTGTCTTTCAGCGTCGTTTCCGAGATTGCCATCGTACCCGAGAGCGAATGCAGTACTCCGACCTTAATAGTGTCTTCGGCCGACAGCGCAGCGGTGGCCATGGCAGCAAATACTACTGATCCGGCGAGCGTGGATTTGAGCGATTTCATCTAATTCTCCTGGCGAGGCCAGCAGAGAAGGCTTGCGCAATTGCGCATTCTTCATCTACCTGATCCCCGCAACTGTTGTTGCGTTCCGTGTGGCGGTTGTGATCGAGGTCCAATTCGCGCAGCCGTCACACACCCTACGAATTCTTTCCGCGGTGGCACCCATACGGTTTCTGCATTGCAGCATGCTTGGCAACGTACGTTTGCCTCAATTCTGGGAATCAGTGAGATGTGCCCATTTTTTGATCTCACGCTGACACCACTGTCTAAAATTTAGCCACACGACATGGAAATATTCAGATTTCGACACTGTAGATTAGAGTTCCGACGCCTCAACAGAGAAACAAGTGGCACGATCCGACGCTCTAAAGGTGCCCTATTACACAAGCTGCAGTCATATTGCCCACGCACAGCGCGGTGCCGCCACGTGCTGCAGGTGCCGTCAGCCTGAGCACCAAGAAACTGGGCAAAAAGACGGTGCTGGACACGTTTCACCAGTCCGGGTCATTTAAATGCCTGTTTCCAAGAACCACGACATCTGATCTTGATGCGGTTCTCCTAAATACTGCAGGCGGCGTAACCGGAGGGGATTCGTTCCGATTTTCTGGCAAGGCAGCGGAAGGTACGGCGCTGACCTTGACAACTCAAGCCTGCGAGCGGGCCTATAGGGCCCAACCCGCCGAATGTGGCCAGATTACCAATCTTTTGACGGCCGGAGTTGGGGCCCGTTTGAACTGGTTGCCGCAAGAGACCATTCTGTTCAATGGCAGCGCATTGGATCGACGCCTCAGGATTGATATTGCACCGGATGCCGAGATGCTGATGGTCGAGCCGCTGATCTTCGGACGCGCCGCCATGGGTGAGACGCTGACCGACATTCGTTTGCGCGATCGGATTGAGATTCGGCGCGCAGGGACGCCGGTTTTTTTGGATGCGATCCGGTTCTCTGGTGACTGGCATAAGCATTTGTCCCGGCCGCATATTGCGAATGGCGCGGGAGCGATGGCGCTGATCGTCTTTGCGTCGAAGGCAGCCGAGGGTCATCTGGATTCTGTTCGCCAATTGCTGCCCGAGGACGCCGGGGCAACCCTGCTCGGCAGTGACCTGCTCGTCACGCGGGTTCTGGCCGAAAACAGCTTTACCCTTCGCCGGACGTTAATTCCGGTTCTTCGCAAACTGAACAAAGACACCCTCCCCCGATGCTGGATGCTCTGACATGAACCTGACACCTCGTGAAAAAGACAAACTGCTGGTCGCCATGGCCGCCGAGGTCGCCCGCAAACGGCTGGACCGCGGCGTCAAACTGAACCACCCCGAGGCTATCGCCCTGATCACCGACGCCGTGGTCGAGGGCGCGCGCGACGGCCGTTCAGTCGCCGACATGATGCAGTCCGGGGCTGAAGTGATCACCCGCGACCAATGCATGGAAGGCGTGCCCGAGATGATCCACGAGGTGCAGGTCGAAGCCACTTTCCCGGACGGCACCAAGCTTGTGACTGTTCATAACCCTATTCGTTAAACTTCAGAGGAGTTTCCCATGTACCGCATGCTGTTTCCCGCTCTTATTCTGGCTAGTCCGGCCGTGGCCCATTCGGACACCCATGTTCACGCTCATAGCAGTGACTATGCCCTGCTTGCAGCAGGGCTAGCATTGATAGCGGTCATCGCCATCACGGTGATAATGAAGCTGCCAAAATGACCCCCGGTGAGATCATACCCGCCGAGGGTTCACTGACGCTCAACGCAGGACGCAGCAGTCGTCTTGTTGTTGTCGCCAATACCGGTGATCGACCCGTGCAGGTCGGTAGCCATTACCATTTCGCCGAAGCGAACTCCGCCTTGGATTTCGATCGCTATGCGGCCTTGGGGATGCGATTAGACATCCCTGCAGGTACTGCCGTGCGATTTGAGCCGGGTCAGACTCGCGAGGTTATTCTGGTGCCATATGACGGGCGCCGTCACATCTACGGTTTCAATATGCACATCATGGGGGCTTTGAAAGATGCCGGGCAAGATCAGCCGGAGTGACTATGCCTCCATGTTCGGCCCCACGGTCGGCGACAAAGTACGATTGGCAGATACGGATCTGATAATCGAGGTCGAGAAAGATCTGATTGTTGAGCGCGCAACGGCAGCCCGTTTCAGCGAAACCGGCCACCGCGAAGACGTTTACGGGGAAGAGGTCAAGTTCGGCGGTGGCAAAGTCATTCGTGATGGGATGGGGCAATCTCAGTTCACGCGAGCCGAAGGGGCGGTGGATACGGTGATCACCAACGCGCTGATCGTCGATCACTCCGGCATCTACAAAGCGGATGTGGGGTTGAAAGACGGGCGTATCGCCAGGATCGGCAAGGCCGGGAACCCCGACACTCAACCCGGCGTGGACATCATCATCGGTCCCGGTACCGAGATCATTGCAGGCGAAGGTCGCATTCTGACCGCAGGTGGGTTCGACAGTCATATCCACTTCATTTGCCCGCAACAGATCGAAGACGCGTTGCATTCCGGCTTGACCACTATGCTGGGTGGCGGCACCGGTCCGGCGCATGGAACGTTGGCGACCACCTGCACCCCTGGCCCATGGCATATCGGGCGGATGATGCAAGCGGCTGATGCTTTTCCGATGAATCTAGCGTTTGCAGGCAAGGGCAATGCCTCGCTGCCCGCAGCTCTTGAAGAGCAGGTCAAAGCCGGTGCCTGCGCTCTGAAGCTGCACGAGGATTGGGGCACCACCCCTGCCGCCATCGACTGCTGCCTGTCGGTGGCAGACGCGATGGATGTACAGGTTATGATCCACACCGACACACTCAATGAATCAGGCTTTGTCGAAAACACCGTGGCGGCCATAAAGGGTCGCACAATCCACGCCTTCCACACCGAAGGTGCGGGCGGTGGCCACGCCCCGGATATCATCAAGATCTGCGGCGAGAACCACGTTCTGCCGTCTTCGACGAACCCGACGCGGCCCTTCACCGTGAACACGGTCGAGGAACATTTGGATATGCTGATGGTCTGTCACCACCTCGATAAATCCATCCCTGAGGACGTGGCCTTTGCCGAAAGCCGTATCCGGCGCGAGACGATTGCGGCCGAGGATATCCTGCATGACATGGGCGCATTCAGCATTATCGCGTCAGACAGTCAGGCCATGGGTCGGGTCGGAGAGGTTTTGATCCGCACGTGGCAAACCGCGGACAAGATGAAGAAACAGCGCGGGCGCCTGCCCGAGGAAACCGGTGAGAACGACAACTTTCGCGTCCGCCGCTATATTGCGAAATACACCATCAACCCGGCCATTGCACATGGCCTGAGCCACGAGATTGGCAGTATCGAAGAAGGCAAACGCGCCGACCTCGTTCTTTGGAACCCGGCCTTTTTCGGTGTGAAGCCCGAGATGGTTCTGCTGGGCGGCACCATAGCCTGCGCGCAGATGGGCGATCCCAACGCGTCGATCCCAACACCGCAGCCGGTTTATAGTCGCCCAATGTTTGGCGCTTACGGACGGTCGGTGGAAAACTCGGCGACCACATTTGTCTCGCAGGCGGCCCATGCGGATGGGATCGGTGATACACTGGGATTGGCAAAGCAGACCGTCGCCGTCCAAAACACACGAGAAATTGGCAAGCAGGATCTTCTGCTGAACAACGCGACGCCGCATGTCGAAGTTAACCCCGAAACCTACGAGGTCCGGGCAGATGGCGAACTGCTAACCTGCCAACCCGCCGATACGCTGCCCATGGCACAGCGATACTTTTTATTCTGATCAAAAAGTGTGCTGCGTTGCGGCACATGCAAGGCAGAAATGACCAAACACGCTCTACTAAGTGAGGCCGACATGACAAATATTAAACCCCATGGGAGGACCACCGTTTACGAGGGTTCAAATGGCACACTCAGCAACACAGACAAACTCACGCTTTTCGCTGCCCGGTCTGATCGCATCCATCGGGTCATCCATCTACTCGGCTTTGATCAGCTTGGCCCAAGCCCAATCGCGTGTCAGGCAAGTCGAATTTCTGCAATCGCTCAGCGACGAAGAGCTGAAAAACCGTGGTCTGACGCGCGAACGGATCGTGCACCGGGTCTTTGCGGATTCGATCTGGCTCTGATCGTTCCCAATGCAGAGGAGGCGATGGTATGACCGCCCTGCTCTGCACTGCCCGCCAATATTCGGATCACTCACACGGCGATCCGACAGACTGCTTGTCTTTGACTTATGATGACCGCTTTTTGCGCCGCAAGGTTCTTACCTGTGAAAGTGGCGAGCAGATCCTTATCGATCTGGCGCAAACAACCTCATTGAACCACGGCGGCGCGTTAATCTTGGATGACGGTCGCGAAGTGGAAATACAGGCTGCACCCGAAGCTTTGCTGGAGGTAACTGCCCCGGACCTGACGCGCATCGCATGGCATATCGGCAATCGCCATACGCCTTGCCAGGTCGAAAGGGATCGCCTGTTGATCCAGGTCGATCACGTTATCCGAGACATGCTTCTCAGAATAGGGGCTACCGTGCGAGAGGTGCACGAGCCGTTTACCCCCGAAGGCGGAGCCTATGGCCACGGCAGGACCCATGGCC
Source organism: Ruegeria sp. AP7 (assembly GCF_056539905.1). Taxonomy (NCBI): domain Bacteria; kingdom Pseudomonadati; phylum Pseudomonadota; class Alphaproteobacteria; order Rhodobacterales; family Roseobacteraceae; genus Ruegeria; species Ruegeria sp. AP7. The sequence continues at coordinate 266,375 of NZ_JBQFVT010000002.1, forward strand.
ACACCCACTGACGCCGATGTCCTGACACTGATCCAATGGCTGTCACCCGCCTATCCTGTGGGGGGATTTGCCTACTCTCACGGGCTTGAGGCAGCGATTGACCACGGAGCTGTCGCGAATTCTCAGGACACCGATGCCTGGATTTCAGATGTGCTGGAACATGGCTCTGGGTGGAATGATGTTCTGTTCGTCGTGGCGGCCTACAATGCGCGGGACAAAGATGAACTGATCGACGTCGATGTCACGGCACGGGCCTTTTGCGCGACATCCGAAAGGCTCATGGAAACCGATTTGCTGGGACAGGCCTTCGGAAATATCACCAAAGGTGTCTGGGAATTGGACCTTGGACAGTTCACCTACCCTGTCTCAATTGGACGGGCCGCAAGACTACAAAACCTTCCCTTGCTGCTGACGACCAAGATGTTTCTGCAAGCATTCGCAAGCAACCTTGTCGCATGTGCGACGCGCCTTGTGCCACTGGGACAGACTGATGCTCAAAGGCTGATCCGCCAACTGACGCCGCTGTGTTCCCAGATTGCTGAAAGAGCACAAAAGACAAGTTTGGACGAGTTAAGCTCTACCACGTTTTTGGCGGACATCGCGTCCATGAAACACGAAACACAATATTCGAGGATATTCCGCACATGACAAGTATGAACGGCCCGCTTCGCGTAGGTATTGGTGGTCCGGTAGGCGCCGGGAAAACCACTTTAACCGCCGCCTTGTCTGAGGCGTTGCGCGATGTCTGCTCGGTGGGTGTTATTACCAATGACATTTATACACAGGAGGATGCGGAAGCGCTGATGCGCATGCAGATCCTGCCGCAGGATAGGATCATCGGCGTCGAAACGGGTGGTTGCCCGCATACAGCAATTCGCGAAGACGCCTCGATCAATTTGGCCGCTGTCGCGGAAATGCAGACACGCCATCCGGATCTCGACGTTGTTTTGATCGAAAGCGGAGGCGACAATCTATCGGCCACATTCAGCCCGGAACTGGCGGATCTGACCATCTACGTGATCGATGTCGCCGCAGGTGAGGAAATCCCCAGGAAAGGCGGGCCGGCGATTACGAAATCGGACATCCTTGTAATCAACAAGACCGACCTTGCGCCGCATGTTGGCGCTTCGCTGCAGGTTATGGAACGTGATGCGAAAATGATGCGTAAAGGACGGCCTTTCTTGTTCTCGTCACTTCGCCACAGAAGCGGGGTCGACGAAATTGTGGATCTGCTTGTGAAAGGGGGAGGTTTAGAGGTTTCGAATGCGAGTTAGTCCCTGGGATGAAGAGGCCAAGTTATCGATGCCCAAAGCCGATTGGAGAAACCGAAAGCACGATCATCATTTTCGTATTTGTCTGGATGTTTTTTGTTTTTGTTTGCAGGCAAACTGCAAACGAAATTCACCGCGGCATTTTTAACAAAAACTGGTAAGCAAAACCTTTTCCTTGGTCCACGTGTTGCGTATCCCAGTTATAAGTAAGCAGCGCATCAAATGGCAAGTTTTCGAAACCATCGGATGATTGCAAGCGCCATAGCAAACCGTGAACATCGCTGAAGCGGTTTTATGTGAAGCGATCTCTGGTTGACTGATGGCCGTTCTGCGGAACAAGTAAGAAAGGCTGCCTCGCAGAGTAAACCGCCGTTGATCGCTGCATTGCAAACGGCAATTCTCAGCCCTTTCTTGTCATTGAATACTTGGTGATGATGCCGCGGCCCGGCCCGCCAAAGCCTCCGCTCCCCACAATCACTCGATAAAGACCGCGACGAAGCGGTAATTCAGCTGGGCCCAACCTTGGTTACCCAATTCGAATGATGGACCGACATCGGCAGCCGGAGTAATAATACCAAAGGAGATTACGTTTGATTAACCAGAGTTTGGATTAGTTTTAGCAACGTGAGGTCGCACAGACGGATGAAAAGGAAAACCTCAGCAGTCTTGTGTCTGGACGTGGTCGATTACACGCGACGTATGTCGGAGGATGCTGATGCTACCTTCCTTGCATTGCAACGCATTTTGGTCGAAATCATCAAGCCGGCGGTGAAAGGCAACTCTGGACGAATTTTCAAATTTCTGGGTGACGGAGCTCTGGTCAAGTTTGATGCAGCCACCGATGCAATCAATGCGGCAAGCGATATTCTAAAGCAAATGCGAAGTGAAGATCTTTCACTACGCGCCGGTATTCATGTTGGTGATGTCATGCCCAACGGCACCGATTTGTTTGGGGATGCCGTAAATGTGGCCTCGCGCCTTCAGGCAACTGCTCAGCCCGGGAATTGTCTTGTCAGCAAGACAACTGCTGATGTCGCAGGGACCTCGCTTAGCATCGCATTGCGGCCTGAAAGTTCTTTGCGATTTAAGGGGGTACCAAATCCCATCGAAGCCTTTTCTATCGACTTTGAAGGCGACATCAAACGAGCGAAGAAAAAGCGTCAAGCCGCGTCCCAAAACATCAGGTTTGCAAAGTCAAAGGATGGAACGACTCTGGCCTGGACCTCAGCCGGCGAAGGAAGAAAGCTGCTGGTGGCGCCGAACTGGCTCAGGCATCTGGAATATGACTGGACAATGAACACCATTGCCGGCTGGCTACCATTGCTGTCTCAAAGCTACTGCCTTTACCGTTTTGATGGCCGCAATAACGGTTTGTCCGAGAGAGGTGTGCAGGATGTCTCGTTGAGCCGGATAGTGGAAGATGTAGAGGCCGTACTTAACGACACCAAAATTGAACGCTTGCCTTTGTTCGGCATTTCTTTCGGGGCTACTGTGGCCGCAGCCTTTGCTGCGCTACGTCCCGATCGTGTTTCAGGTCTGGTGTTGTTGGGTGGTTTCGCGCAAGGGTTGGAAGTGCGCTCCCAACCGGGCATTGCCGCCCTTGGGCAAGCAATGATGGATATGAGCTTAGAGGGTTGGAATGATGATTACCCGTCAGCGAGAGACTTGATGGCCCAGTCATTTTCTCCGGCTGCTAGTCCTCACGATCAGCGGTCCTATGCAGAATTCATGAAGTTGGCGATGGATCACCAGGATTGGCAGCGAATTGGCCCTCTGGTCGCAGGGGTCGACATCACCGATATGTTGCCACAAATCTCTTGTCCTGCTCTGGTTCTTCACGCCAGAAGAGACAGGATGCATAGTGTTGATCAAGGCAGGATGCTGGCCTCAGGCATTGAGAATGCTCGCTTTGTTGGTATCGAAACCACGAACAACACAATGCCGGAATACGATCCCGCGTGGCCCAAAGCCCTAGCGGAAATCGAAAAATTTCTTGATGGACTATGACTCGCTAAGATCGCAGTCCTTACACGAACCGGCCGGTCGCCGCGAGACATACGGTCGTCATTAAAAGGCCCGGAGCTGCAAAATGCAATCGCAGCATCCAGTTTCCCTGGCAACGGCTGCTATGGGCTCAATACAGTCATCTGAGTCTTTCAGTCAGATGACGGTTTAGGAAAGGATAGCGGTCATTATTGGTGGTCATTCCGAGAAATTTCGCCCGAAGTTCTGTATTTGAACGGCAGCGGACTTTCGCCGAAATCTGCTGAACGGCAGAGTTGCGGACATTCCGGACACTTGATTACGCGATCTCAACTTGGCTCTAATCTAAACTTTGGAGGCCCATTCGGACACGACGGCCCACCCCAACGCATTGGTCCCGCAACAGCTAACTGCAGAGATTTGCCCCGCCGCAGATGTCGTGCACGACTGAGATACGGGTGAAGCGCAACACGAGCATCCGGCAAGCATGCCTTTCTGGGCGATGCCCGATACATCAGCAAGCGCATACAGCGGCTTTGTTGGCGGATTTATTGTATCCCGGGTTGGCGATAATGAAGCGCGGTCGAGATCGAAGTCGTCTGACACTGGAAAAATGTCACCCTCAAGTACGGTACCCCAGATACCGATGTCCTTAATCTTGTAGGTTTCCACCTCGAATGGGTCTTCTTCAAGGATGGTGAAGTTTGCCAACTTGCCGGGAGCGATAGAGCCAACCTCATCCTCCAATCGCAAGGACTGGGCTGCATCAATAGTCACAGCCCGCAAAGCGCCTTCGACCGACAGGCGGTGTTCTGGGCCTGCGACACGGCCGGAGAAGGTCGTTCGGTTTACGCCAGCCCAAACAAGGAATAGCGGTTCACCAGGAGCCATTGGTACATCAGAATGGAATGAGATGGGAATGCCGTTGGCCTTAATTGGCCCAAGGGGCACGATGTCATCTGCACGTTCTGGACCAAGTCCAAGCTCGCTATATCGATCTGACAGCGCGGTTACGTAGTATGGATTGCCGCTGACGATGCAGCCCAACTCAGCGATCCGTTTTGTTTGATCTTCTCTCGCATAACCAAAGTGAACCAATGTCGTGCGGTGATCAGCTCGCGGCATCCGGCGCATGTTTCGCTCGACGGCGTCCAAAATCAAATCGACAGCAAGGTCGCCGGTCTGATGAACATGTATTTGGTAACCCGCGTCCCAATATGCATCGAATACGGGATTGAACTCGTCGGGTTGCATGATCCACTCGCCGTGGAAATCGCCACCCACATAAGGCTCCGAGACCTGCATGGCCAAACTGTAGACCGCGCCATCCGCGAAGAGTTTCACCTGCTTCGGCATGAACGCCGTCTTACCTACACCCCAGTCCAGCAGTTTTTCGGTCTCTTCAACCATCGAACCATTTTGAAAGTGCAAGGCAGCCAGGGATTTCCCGTCAGGTATGAAATAGGTCCTGAGTTGGGTATCGGGTCCTGAAAAAACCGCGTTGGTTGCATCCTGCAGAGGTCGAGACAGCACACCTCCCGGTTCTGCGGCAACAGTGACGCCAGAACGGTGCATGTACTCTCGGGCCAGTCTAAGGCCCGCGCCCAAGCGTTCAGGAGTTGCCAATACGGGTGCGACCGCCGGAAGAACGGCGAACATTCCTGCCTCAAAGAAATACCCGTCTTCAAAGCTCGATTGCTCAAGCGCGAGCCCCGCAAAGCCATTAACAAAGTCTTCGGTGATGCCCAGCAACTCCAATGCGGGAGTGTTAAGGATCAACTCGTGCGCAGATCGGTGGACTATAATGATTGGGCGCGTGCTGCTGATCTCGTCGAGTTGCGCGCGCCTGATCTCGCCATGAAAGAAGTGGTGATACCCCCATGTCAGCAACAAAGCGTCGGGATCATCCATTACCGCTTCGGCGGCTTGCAAACGAGACTTATAATCCGCCTCATCCTCGGCGGCCTTCGAAAAGCCAGTCGGAATGTTCCAATCCTCGATGGATATGATCTCGGAGGTCAGGGTCAATCCGGCGAGGAAAGGATGCACGTGCTGGTCTATCAAACCGGCGATAATGACTTTCTCGGAGAATTGATCGTCCAGTCGAAACGGCTGCGAACCAATCCGGTCAACGAGTGTGTCGCGCGGACCGGCGGCCAGAATACGGTCTCCGACCACGGCAACCGCGTTGATAGCAGGGTCGTTGTCCTCCATGGTGATGACGCGCTGCGCTGTGTAAACAGTGATTTCGGGCAGTGTTTGAAGCTGGCTTCCAAAATCCTGCAATGACGAAGCCGCTTGAGCAGACGTGGCATGAGAAATAGCGATCATTGACGCGCTGCCAAGGATGGTCATTGCAGTGCGGCGGGTAACATTCAATTTGGTCATAATTTTTCGATGCTCAGTAAGACGATATTTGTCTGAGCCTAGCATCGAGATGATCTAAGGCAGAAAGGAAAATTAATGCCGATCTTGGATTGCGGGCCAAGTTTCTAAGTCAAAATGATGTTCTGATTTAGCGACTGACCCCGACTGCTTTGGGCTCACAGTGGTCATCTGACAGTTTTGGTTGGGGATATGAGCTGTCCCGAACTGGTCAACGGCGGCAGTGCGGGACAAAGCTAGCATTCAGTCGAACTTCACTTGTTGACGCAAACTGCCCCGAGCGGCGAATTGCCAACTCTTCGCATGCTGGGGCGCCCGATCCTAAGCGGGAGGGAGTTATTCTGTTCACGCGGACAGATTTGTATCTGATAAGCCAAGTGCCAGCATTAGTGATGACACGGCACCAAGCCAAGCTGCAGCAACACGGAAAGCATTTCCAACGCAAGGCCTCATAAAGCGCTCTTTGATCCAAAGGCCCCCACCCAAGGGATGCAATAGACCGACATTGACCTCGACTAAGGAGCCGGACATTGTGAACAATCTGCCTCGTAACGGCCCCTGCTCTGGAACAAAACGCAGCCTGACCCTCTTGTTTTCTGGCTAGTGAGCTCGTCGTGTCATCATTGTTTTATGAATTCATTAGTAGCAGTTACTGAATAAATGAAGGGTATCGAAAGAATCCTGCTTTCTTTCGGTTGGAGGGATAGTCGGACCGATTTAGTCAGCACTCATGCAACGCTCAAGCCTGCCGTTTAGAAACCGGGCGTGAAGCACTAGTCGAACGTCTATCAATTACTCGCTTCTTAGCGGTTCGACTAAATAGGCGAGAATAACGGCTATATAGGCAAGATCATTCAGATTTCAGAACATTTACTGACCATATATTCCATTAACTTAATGATTAAATGGTCTAGGCTACCCACTAGATGAATCGGAAATTTAGGAGAAGTACGTGCGATACGTTGCAAAAGGTATATTGATTTGTTTCGTTGTCGCGTGTGTCACTATGTTGGCAGCTTGGCTTTTTCTGTCTTCTGCGTTGTTTTCTTCGATCAGGACTACTTTCGTCGAAAATCTGATCTCTAAGAAACTTGGTCAGGACGTTAGAATTGAAGATGAAGTGCGTCTGGGACTTGGTTGGCAATTGCAAGTGTCAGCGACAGGGCTGGAACTACCCGGTTCTCAGAATGCTGATGTGAAACTTGCAGCAATCGATGAGATCGAGTTTGAAGTTTCCGCGCGCGACCTTTGGAACAGTAAACTGTCACTAAGTGGTCTTTCGCTCTCAGGTGTTCATCTTAACCTAATCACAGACAAAGACGGCTTCGGAAACTGGCAGTCCATTTCCCAAACGGAAGCTGAAGCCGGAAAACCTGCAAATTCCCCGACGCCGCCGTTAGCCGGAATTCTGACGGACCGCAAAATTGATCTGACTGATCTCGCCATTTTTTATCAGAACGATTTAAACGGACTTGAGTTGGATCTGCAGCTTCCTGAGCTGCTCTTAAAGCGTGATACGGAAACCGATGTTGCGACGGCAGTCGGGGCCGGTTCGCTAAACGGAGAGAGGTTTGAACTGAACGCGACATTTCCCGCGAAAGACCCGTTTCAAGTGGCGTTGAACTTTGAACAGATTGCGATTGCCGCAGATGAAGTCCCTCAAGAAAACGGCCTACAAGTGAAGACGAGCATAGAGATTGCAGAACTTGGCCAGCTTCTCGATATCCTGAAGCTTAACCAAGTCTTGGACGGTACGGGGAATATAGGTGCAACGTTCAAATCAGTCGACGGCGTAGCGCGGATTGACGGCCTATCTGTATTGGCTGAGTTGGATGGCGGGCAAAGCCTTTCGCTGACTGGGCAGATCGGGGAACTGGGCAACCCGGAAGACGTATCGCTGACAACCCGAATTAGGTTGTACCCAGAAGATGCGGAACCAGCGCCAGCCGCCTCGCGATATGATCTTAAACTTATCGCGGTCGACATGGTTATTGACAGCGTACCCGGGCAGGTGCCGCAGCGACAAATGGTCATTAAGACCAACGGCTTCACGTTGGACACGTCCGGCGAAGGCCCGCCACCGATTAAGTTCTCCGAGCTTTCCAAAACACCAGAAGGCGCCTTAAAGGTCGGAAACATCAACCTGAGAATTGGAAACCCCGCCGATCCGTTTATCATTTTGAACGGTTCGGTCGATGACGCGCTTCAGTTGCAAGACATATCAGCAGAAGGCCTAATCGATATACCGGCAAGCAGTTTGATCTCGCCAGAATTGTTGGGACCAGACGACCAGCTTGGCAGGTTTTCCGGTGACTTCCACTTGAACGGTGACATCAATCAGCTTTCGCTGACGAATTTGGATGGGAAGACAAGCGATACGGACGTCTGGAACCTTGAAGTGCATGGCACTGTCAAGAATGTACTCAAATTCGAGGACCTGGATTTGGGAATTGATGTCTCAGTCCCATCCGGAGCGGACCTTTTGGAAGCCCTGTCGCTTGAACGCGTCGAAACCGGACAGGCACGCCTTGAAATCGACCTTGTTAGCGAAGGCACCGATTGGAACGCTAGTGCCAATGTTGAGGTCGCCGACTCTGTCTTACAGATATTGGCCGATCTAGATGATGCAACAAGTGAGCCGGTGCTGCGGGGTTCCATTGAGAGTGACCTGATAAAGATAGATCAGATCCGAACTATCGTACAGGCCGCTGCACAGTTGCGGAAAATAGGCGGTCCAGAGCCAGAGGAGAAAGGGTCTAAGCAAGAAGACGAAGGCGATCAAGGTGCGTTGAGAGATGTAACGCTTAAACCTATCGGACGTTCAATTCTCTTGTCCGGTATAGATATGGATGTCGACGTAGACCTTCGTCACATAGAGGGTGCGAAAGGCATCAGCAGTTTGCAGAGCGAACTGACGCTCAACAAAAACGAGCTTAAGGCTGGGCCTTTGAAGTTTGAATACGGAGGCGCAAGCTTCGACGTTAGCGGGCAAATGGATCTATCAAACGACGCGCATCTACTCACTTTGACCGGCAATGCAGGTGGCTGGCAGCTGGATGATATTCTTCACAACCTGAACTTCAAAAAGGGCGCAAGCGGTACAGTCTATGCAGATTTTTCGATTACAGGCGGAACCGATTCACCCAAGCATTTTGCTAACAGCATGAGCGGCAATGCCACAGTCTCACTGCGTGATGGCTCGATCGAGACTCAGCTTTTAGATCTGGCGGGGCTTGGGGTGCTACCTTGGGTGTTTACCAAGGACAAACAAAAGGTAGCTCCAATTGTATGTTTGCGAGCGCCGATTATTATTTCTAATGGAAACCTCTCGACGAAACAAACCACATTGGAAACAGATCACGTCCAGGTTGTCGTCTTTGGCGCTGTTGATTTGACTGGCAAGGCCTTGGACTTAAATCTACAACCCCGCAAAATCGGAGAACCTCTTTCGAAAAGCCCCTGGCCAGTGACTTTAAAGGGCCCGCTGGCTAAGCCGAAGGTTAAGGTCAAAGACGGGCCAAAAAGACTGAAACGATCGGATGGTGCGGACAAAATGCCGGTAAAAAGAAAACTTTGCGTTCCGGATATTTTACAACTGCAGTAGTGGCGGAGGCGATCAGTTAAAGTCAAATCTAACGTTCAGAAAGGCAGACTTTGCTTCCGAAATGCAATTTCTGCTTTGGGCTCGATGGAGATGTTCAGCAGAATTCAGTGAATGTCTGCAACGCGAACTATTCCGGTCATTCAAGTTGAACGGAATTTCTGAATGGCTTGGTATTGTCAATTGGACTTGTCATTAGACAGCTGTCGAATTGAACTGTCAGCGTTGGTCAGAGATCAATACGATACGACCGGGTAGTCGCCCTAACCCAATGCCCGTATGCCAGCTGGTCTGTGTTTCTGCGCTATCCTTTCAAACATCTAAATTTGAAAATATGATTCGATGCCTAGGGAGGATAACTTATGCAGAGGTTAATGTTGCCGACAGCACTTGCTACCGCAATTACTTTTACGATCTCTACCCCCACTGAAGCACAAGACTTTGATCCGTCATCGCTTTCGACTTTTGGATCGAAGCCTAACATAATTCTTATTGTCTCTGATGATACCGGTTACTGGGATCTGGGCGCCTACCCGAACACAACGCGCTTTTAGTCGAAGGCCTAAAGAAAGCTGGTGTTAAGCCGTAGAGTTGGTCCAAATGCCAAAGCTCGTAAACTGCCGCAGACAAAACGTGCTAAAGGCAGATCCAATTTTGGCGCAATGTTCTCGAAAGGTTCTAAGCAATCGCTCATTGCTTCAATCGGCGACGACTGTTCCAGCCCTAAGCGGACATTCGTAACAAGGCTTTGCAGTTCCGGCTTCGGACTATAAGCCATCAGAGATTGATGGGAGGTGTCGTCACACTGGTTAGCGTCGCCGTTGCAAACAGGATCAGGACAACAGCCAACATCTCCATTGAAATCGACCTCCGGAGAGCAATTTCCGCGCCGCGCTTCTCAGCCCTGAGAGCCGGAACAAATCTCAGCTTGTTCAGCGCCGCGAGGCCAAGAAGGGCAGAAACGATCACGACCTTGATCAAAAGCCCCAATCCATATGCCGTCCCAAACAAGGCGGCTATGGAGCCCGAAAGCAACCACGCGAGCGCTGCGCCCGCAACAATCAGGACGGCAACTCCATAAGCAGCGACACTGCCAAAGTGGTGCAGTAGATCGGCCCCAGTGGGAGTGAGAGCTGCTTTGCGCAAGGGCAGGAGAGCACCGACCCAAAACGCGGCAGCCAGCAGATGAAGAACCAGCAAGACCGCGAGAGCCGCTCTAGGCTCTCCGAGCGAGTGCCCCACCTGGGCAAATGAAATCGCAATGGCGAGGCAACCCACCAAAGCGACCCACTGACCTACGCGGGGGAGCAGGATTGCCAATATCGCGAGTTCACCCACCCCTCGCCAAATCGCGGCGGTGCCAAGCGGACTATCCCAAACAAAACCAAGCATCATTGGGTCCGTCGCGCCCTCAAAGCCCATCCCGGATATCCGCGTTGCTCTGATGCCAAAACGTAGAGCAAGTACGGCCAAACCGACAATCGCAGCTCCGACCGCGAGGTGCCGCGCAAGGCGTAGAACAGACTCTTCAGCGCGCTTGGCAAAGAGGGCCGTGAACAGGACGCCACCCATCGCTAGCAACACCGCACCGTAGCCAAGTGCTTTCGCCAAAATGGCCAAGACAACAACACCGTCAATGGGGGCCAGTCCAGTCATTTAGCGACTGTGAAAGAGAAGCTGCCCTGCATCGGGTGACCGTCGGAAGCCATACCGCGCCAGTCGAAGCGGTAGCTTCCGGGTGCAAGCTCTTCCAACGGCACAGCCCGGAATTCTGTAGCGGGGTCCATACCCGTTTCGCGGTCAATTTCGACGTCGCCATCTGGTGAGGTCAGCGTGACCGAGATGATGCGCATCGGATCATCGAACCGCATGGTAAGCTCCGGCACGTCCGTGACAGTCGCGCCGTCAGCCGGCGTCGTTTCTTCGGACTTGGAATGCGCGGCCGCAAGTATTGGAGCCATTGCTACGACCAAGCCGATAAGAGTTTGTTTGATCATCTGAGTTTTCCTCTATTCGGAATGGGCATTCAGCTCGTCGTGGTATTCACGAAGGTCATTGGGCCAGGTTGACTTGATATAAGAAAGGACCGCTATGATTTCGTCATCGCTGAGCACACCTTCATAGACCGGCATCCCGGTTGGGGGCGCATTTTCCATCAGTCCGGCCAGGCCAAATTTGGTCAAGGTGAAGAGCGTTTCATCATCGTGGTGCCACGTATGCCCTGTGGCGTCATGCGGCGGTGCTGGTAGCAAACCATCCTCGCCGCGTTTCCGCCAGTTTGGCTGTCCTTCAAGGTTCTCACCGTGGCAGACAGCACATTGGTCCGCGTAAATATCTTGGCCATTGGCGACAACTTCCCCGTCATCAGGTGTCAAAAGACCGACCGCTTCAGAGGCTTGGGCCAGAACGAACGCTACTGTGAAACCGGCGAGCGCAAGCCCACCGGTAGCCAAGAGTGTTGTGCGCCCTACCATCAGGTGTCGAACGGCTGAGCTGTGCCCGCGCGGTAGTACACCGTTCCGGTCCCAGCCTCTCCCCCAAATGCGATGATGTCGTAGCGGGCGGACGGATCGTCGCCCATACCAGGAGAGCCCATTGGCATGCCAGGAACAGCTAGCCCTGTGATGTCAGGCCGATCCTTCAACACGGTTTCCAGTGCTTCGAACGGCACATGGCCTTCAAAGACATAACCATCGGCTTCAATGGTGTGACAGGATGCGAGGTTCAACGGGATACCCCGCGCTGACTTCTGTGCCTCGGGGGCGGTCAGTTCCTCAACGGTTACGGCGTAGCCACGTGCGCGAGCCAAGTCGGCCCATGCGTGACAACATCCGCAACCTGGTGAGCTGAGCACGTGCATTGGAGTGCCTGCACGGACGGGAAGAGCGGTCGCGATGAGAGCAGTTGCGGACAGTGTGGTGAAGTGACGACGTGTGATCATGTCTGTCGGTCCTTTGATGTGAAATTTGAACGGATTGCGGGCGGGCGCCCGTTGCCGTTCAGGCTTTCGGAGGACCGGTGGGGACGCCCATTGCGAGGCCCGAAAAATCGGAATCAGCGTGCATCACACCACCCTCTGAGATCACCAATGGAGCAATCGGCGAAATCCCCGCCGTGGCGACAAGATCACTAAAACAGAATGCTGAACCCATGCCGCTGGTGGTGTCGCAACAATCCGCAACAGCTTTCTCGGCATTAGCCAACGGATCGTCGTCCGCCATTTGAGCATGATGACCAGAATGATCCGATCCATGGATCAAGCCATGCTTCACGGACGCTGCGGATGCGCCAGAGAATGCAACAACAAGAAGTATCGACAGGATCAAGCGAAACATACCAAATATCTACTGGGGGTATGTAGTTTTGACAAGTTACGAGGATGTGTCGAAGCAAACGATCCTAGTTGCATCCATTGAAGTTGCCCCACAACTCTGGATCCGGCCCGTCTAGAGCGGTGGTACATGAATCATCTGAAATTCCGGTAAAACTGAATTTTGACTGACCTGCGCATTAGTCAGCAACGGAAAGGTCAGCAGGTTGGTGTTTAGCCCAGAGTGATGCCGGTGATGAAGGTGTACGAGCTTTCAACCAGATCGATGACGACATCCAGCTCTTCGGGTGTGGTTGGAGTATAGATCATGACAAAGCCGCTCCACCCAGGACGTTGCTTGGCCCAAGGGTGAGCTACGGCCCAGCCAGCCTCAATTGCCCTTCGAGCCATTTCTGGGTCGAGCGAGGCGTGCAAGCTGCCATCAGGATGCATGTGCGCAAACTCAAACCCACCGACGATAGAGTTCGGTTGGGACAACAACATGTCGGGTTCAAGCTGAAAGCCAATCGCGCCAGGAAGCGATATGCGTGTCGGGCCAAGCGTGACCCCTGGTAATTGCGCAACACGCTCCAGCAATAGCTTGGCCAAATCGGCATCAATTTCGACACCAATCTGAGTATGCGGTACTCCGCTTGTCGTTTCAGGGCGGGGTGAGGTGCGCTCCGGCAAGGAGCGCTCTTGTGCGAATGCCAACGGGCACGTCAACGCCACCGCTATCGCAGCAACCGCCAGTAGTCTAAGGAACACATTCATTTTGTTGCCAGCCCGTCAAAAGTTGAGAATGAGCGCTCAGCGCAGTATCAGCGCCCTTGCACACATTACTCAGCCTTTAATGCTTCGATATTGATCAAGAGCTCTATTTCGTCGCTCACCGCTGGCGCAAATGCCCCAAGTCCGAATTCAGACCGCACGATAGTCGCCGTGGCAGCCAGCCCCAAGGTCGGCGTGCCCTCTTTCGGACCAAACGGGTATGGCGCTGACTTGTTAAGCGTTGTTTCCAGAACAACAGGTTTGGTGACGCCATTCATGGTCAGGTCGCCAGAAATATCCGCGGTGTTTTCCCCGGTCACTTCAATGCTGGTTGAGGCGAATGTGACCACGTCACCGTCACTCGCGCTAAAAAAGTCATCGGACATGAAGTGTTGCAAACGGGCATCCCAGCCCGTGATCATGGATTTTACAGGCATAGACACTGTGACAGATGACGCAGACGGATCATCTTCGTTGAACTCTATCTCGCCGCTAAAACCTGAGAACATTCCAAACGTTTCTGAGAAACCGATGTGGTCGTAGCTGAACAATACCTGGCTGTGTCCAGGATCCAGCTCGTAGTTGCCACTCTCGGACAATGCGGTTGTCGCGCCCATCGTTAAGAGTACCGCCAGCGGGGTTGCTGCCACTTTGAACATTGATACGCTCCTATTTTGAAAAGACGTGTTCGCGAAATCGAGTATTGAGCTTTAGCTTTTAGCTGGCCATGCTTATAGAACAAAATGTTCTATTGTGCAACAAAATGTTCTATAGGAGGGGTGATTGAAAGAAGATCCTAGGCTGATCGCCACACGGCAGGCCGCGCTTGATGCGGCGCAAAGGATACTGAGGGAAGAGGGCGTACTGCACGTAACTCATGGTGCAGTTTCGAAGGCAACTGGCATTTCGCGCAGCACACTTTACAGGCACTGGCCAGATGCGCGTTGTCTGCGTGATGCAGCGTTCAGGCGCATCGCAACACCGCCGAACATACCGCCCAAAACCGATGGCCCGCTGCGATCTGACCTGCGCTGGTTACTCGGCGTACTGATGGGAGCCTTGAATGACACACCATGGGGCCAAATCGCGCCTCAGGTGGTCGCTGCTGCGTCCACCGACGAAGAAGCGCGGTTGGTGATCACTGAATTCATGAAAGACAGGTTCGCAAGTGTTGAAGCAGTATTTGCAGCCGCAATAGACCGCGGTGAGATCGCCGCGGATGTTCCGGTTGAACAGCTTATAGAACTAGCAGTCGCGGCACCTTATTTCCGCAAGCTCATACGTCACGAAGCACTGGACGAGGATTGGTTGGATCGACATGTTGATCTGCTTTGCAGTATCGCGGAAATCAATTCAGGACAGTGACCATCGCCTGACTTTGCAATCAAAGCAACCTGCAACAGGCGCGAGATTTCGGCAGAACAGCAAATTAGATCAAAAACATATCCAGCCAGTTCCCAATAGCGGTTGCTCCAAAAGGTCTCGGCAAAGATTCGCAATGATCGTTCTTCAAAGTTTGAAAAGTCCGCTTTCTGCTCATCGCTGACGTTGATGGCAACCTAAGCGTCGTTCGCTATGAGCTCAACGCGGTCATCTGACAAAAACTGTCGGATGACGGCTTTCCAGCGAAACCCCCTTCCCGCACTTATACGCATTTTTCAAAATGTCCCTCAACCTTTGGCAGCCCCACCTAAGCGGTCTACCTCCCAATAGTGAAACTTTAGAACGAAGTAGATGTAGGCAGACAAACCTGCCGCAACGAAGCACCAGATTGACGTGAAGGCATGAGAAGCAAAAAAGAACCCCAAAGCAACGGAAACGACAATTAGATACCCGAAACCTCGTAAGCCTTTATCGCTCGATCCCACAAGCGGAACGCAGATCACCAAAGCGTAGAAAACACGTGCAAAGTTCCTCGTAGTTTCGGACGGGAACGTTTCTATGTTTTCATACTGAATGGAGTGTTGAGCTAGGCCAATATCTAGGTTTGCTGGTGACAACAACACTGGTAAGTAAAGCAACAAGCCTAAGCAAAAACCAATTCCGCAAATCCCTTGGAATATGAGCCTGCGACGCCGGTTACGTTCAATCGAAGCCGCGGATAGCGGAACCCAAAACGGCCAAAAGAAATAGGCAAAGAAGAGAAACGTCAACGCAGCTGCCGAAGAAGGGTTTGCCGACGGGTTGTCAATGGACACCCACAAGAAGCCTTCGGACAATTGCTGAATCCCAAAGAAAAGTGGAAAGCTGGCTAGCGGAAGAAATCGTTCGCCCATTTGCAACGCCAAACGTATCGTAAGACCACTGCAGGCTATGATTGCTGCACCGGCTACAAAACTGGCTTGTGATGAGAAACACATGCTTAGACACCTCTGCCGTTTTACATAGCTGAAGTCGTTGAAGCAAAGAACACTTTTCATTCCGAAGTACTGGCTTGTGCTGCCTAAAGGGGGCATTGTCTGTTGTCTGGCCAACTATTTAGGAAACGGTGCTGTCAGGTAAATTCGGACCAGTCAAATCGGACCAAACAGCGGAACGTTGGTTGTTCAGCGTCGACGATCTCAGCGGCAGGGTCCGCGAAGAAATTGGTTAAAAAGTTAAGTGTCTTTATGTTTTCTTCCGACGTACCAAGGAATGCCGATAGCCTGTGCTACGCGGATTTTCGGGCTCGTCTTTTGACCTTCTTCCCCATGCTGTTTGTCTTGGCCAACGAAATCGCTCCGGCCTTGAGTTTACAGTTGAGGAAGTGACTTCAACGCTGGCTTGCAGCTATCAGGAAAAATCGCGGTATTGAGGCTCACCCTAACTAAAATGTATCCATCACTCGGAATTAGCCGCGCTGCTAACGATCCGTCCCTCCGGTCCAGTTGATGGCGCGAGTTGCGAATCCAATCCGGGCTTTGCAGGCTGTCACATGCACCCCAAACCTGTAACCTGCGCGTACCACCCATCCCTCGGGCGCCGTTTTTTTCGGTCCAACCGTCTGAATTGTACGTATTAGCAATATCACAAATCACGAACGGTTTGTCTTGTAATTTGATCCCGCTGCTCCACTGGCAGCGAACACTCCAGTTATGCTCAGTGGAACTGAGATCACGAATTAATTGGAATTGGGAGGAAAATCATCACCAATAGTTTAGACGTGAAAACCACATGGGCTTCGGTAATGGATGAAACCAAAAACCCACTAAGAAATCAGTCCTTACCCGTGGCCCATTTGCTGATGCAAATGTTGGCATGGATGTGGAGCGCAATTTTCTCGCTTATGGTCGGCAGTTACTTCGTGTTCGGCGTAACAGCGGCGGCGCATATGCTACTGATAGGCGGTCTCTTTGTAACACTGTTGGTGTTCAGAAAGTCGGAAGCGACTAAAATCGACTAATTCGCTTCTGTTGCTGACGGGTTTCCCCTGTGCCCCGGTGGTCCACAGAGTTCCTGCTCGGTCGGTATGGCGTGGTCTGGCGGTTCGACGCCGTGATGGTTCAAGATTCGCAAATCGCGGCAGAACTGGAACATAGTCGCGTCCCACCTGCCAGCCGCCGTACGAAAGCGTAGATCGCTGAATCTTGCCGCCATCTGGCACAGGCACGGCCTCCATGTTCGTCCAACCTTTGGCCTATCCCTCCGTTGCGGCGGCCCACGCTGCACCTCCAGGAGGTTCACTTAGTCAGTTGCTCAGCTTCGTCGATCAGATCAGCGACACACAACGTAAATATTGAATGCCCTACGGCCGCCCGCTCTTACCATTCCTTGCAGTAAAAGCGCTGGCTTTTTGTGGTCTGGGCTATCTATTGATCCGTATTCCCAGTACCCGGTATGCATAGCCCTCTTTGCAAATCGGGCGTTCCCGCGCTGCGAGTGTGCAAGCTTCCGTCGGCGCGGGAGCTTTGATTGGCCCGATGGCGTTTCAGTCTAGTATCCAAACTGCCACCGCTCCCGATGGTTCGCCTTGTCGTGAACGCCTCATTGATCGAAGGCGACATGCTTCGCAAATTGCTTCAGGCTAACGGATGACTCGATCGAGCAACTTTGCAAGAAGTCTATAGATACCTGATCACAGGTCGCCAGATCGGCGAACAAATAGTATTTTAGCGTCAGTCAAACACTCTAATGGGTGAGTTCGCCATAATCCGTTCGATTGGAGGCGCTGAACTGGTTCCAAATCTGCTCGCTGAATTTAGACCCAACCCAATCAACTGCACGACCTCCGGCGACCCAGTGAACTTGCTGTGGCTTCCAGAATCGGAGTTCACAATGTCGGATAGGTCTATGACAAGAACTCCGAATTCTTTTTCAAGTTCCTCCGCATCAGATGCCCCAACCCTAGGGATGCCACCTGCCAATCGGCGTGAGAATTTCAAAGCACTGTCATCTTCTGACGTCAAAATGAAGATTTTCTCGGTGATCGACTGGGGGATCGCCTCCATGTGGCTTCTGAATAAGTCGATATCGATATCTGGCGAAGCAAGCATGATGTTTTCAACTTTCGTGATGCCTCGCGCGCGACCAGTCTCGACGGAGTTGACAATACCTTCCATAGTTAAAAGGCAACCCATCGAATGAGCGAAGATATTGACACTTGTAGCGTTGGTCTGTTGAAGAACACTCGCAACTTCAGGAAGTTTACTGCGTGCAATCAGCGTGCTGTTTAAGTCGTAGACATACCCAGTTGTCTGAGCAGAGGACGCCCAAGACATTAAAACGGGCACTCCTTCGTATCCAGAGTCCTCAACGAACTGCGCAAGCCTCAAAAGTGCATCAGTGGTAGTGTTATTGTAGCCGTGCACAAAGAAAAGGATTGTGCGTTTAGAAGGTGGGCGAGAGTTCAATTCCTTGTTTACCGCGGAAATAAACCTTGCATCGCTGGAATAGACAATAGGGTCTATTATTGTGAACTCTTTGCTCGGATCAGGGGGCAACTTCTTGGGGCGTTTCAATTCGCCAATCTCATGCGTTGGAGGAATTGTCACATCGACCGACGCCAAACCGACTTCTTTTGCTCTGTCTCCGGAGAAAAAAACACCCTGCACACCTGTTGCCGCCCTAGTCGTCGCCATAAAGATTTTTTGCTTCTTCACTCCAGCTTGGTCTTCAATGCTAACCTCAGGATTTTCTATCCCGACCAGTTCAGGAGGTCGTGAACACGCACTAACCAGAACCATTAGCCCCAAAATGAGCAGAGTGAGCTTTAACACTTCGCTTTTTTTGGTCATGTGAGCAGCCCTATTTGACGCATCCAATGTGATTGTAAGTGCATCTAGTAAATATCATCTTTTAGTGTTTGGGGACACCTACTCGTATGGCCTCCGAATAGCCGTCCACCAAGCCGAAGGCCTCAGCCTTCTCAGTGATATCCCCCAATCGAAATATCTCTTCGATCGATAGATCAGTGTTCATGCCCCCATGATCATAAAGAAAATATGGGAAATACCCGTTGACAATGATTCTCCAATCCATCGGTATTTTGATGCCAATATGCCGTGCGATCTGGACCACTGTACGTGAGCAATTGGTGAACACGGAATTAAACCAGTGCGGTTTTTCTACGACCCCGTTCGCCGCTGCAACATACCCTTCGAGAAGCTTCCTACGATTCCCAGGCACTGTTCTGAGTCTAAAAATCTGAACGCGAGCGCCCTGAATGTTCGAGCGTAAGCCGACAACATCTTTTTCTTCGCTCGCCACAACTGCAATCGAGTGCGCTTTGAAAAAGTCAGCAACTGGCGAGAAAGAAACCCCCTTCTCTCGACGGACTTCATTTGACCAAGCAAGGTACCGCCCGTCTTTGAAGCCAAAGCTCAAAATCATATGCGCCATGGATGGCCCGCCCCAATACGACATAAAAAGATCCACTGTCTCAATCTGCGAGAGATTGTAACTGCGCGTTTCCCATGTCTCCGTCACGTCGGTTTCGCTTCGCCAATCGAAGTTCCGTACATTCTCTAGTGTTAAGATGTCCCCGTCGATTGACCCTGTTACCTGTTGCGCGACCTCCGGAGACCAATTTCCCGCGGACGGCGGAACCAGCGTGTTCCACCACAAATTCAGTGCAACAAGAGCTGTTGCGAAAACAACGAGCCAGCGCCACCGCGCCCGTGTAAACATTGCGACTAGCGTTCCCATGCCGAAGACTGCGAAACCACCGCAAACGACCCACTTCAGCCACTCGGGTCCGGGAAGTTTGAACCATAGAGCGAGAGTTCCCCAAATTACGGAATAAGCCAGGGCAGGAAGAAGCACTGAAACACTTAGAACCGTAAAGACAACTCGCATTCTAGAATGCTCCTCCAAATGATGTGAGCAATCTTAAGCTAGCACGACCAACGGACCATTCGATGTCAAATCTTCAGTTTCTTGAAACAGCAGATCTAAGAAACGAAGGCGCGCAAGTGCAAATATCACTTCAGTGGATACAGCTGAAAATCCCCAAATAGCAGAGAGTGTCCAGTATCCGCAAAACCTTGTCCCGACGGCAAAAGACAGCAGACGGTGGTCCCACCTAATTCGATAACACAAGGCAACCGAAGTGGTTGCTTGGGTAGAACAAGGATGTAACCAATGAAAAACTCTACAAAGAAGTTCGTTATTGCTCCTATCTCAGGGGCAATTCTCATCACAATGGCAGCGACGGCTCAGGCTGACTACGTCGCGGACCAAGCCGTCAAAGGCGCGGTCGTTGGTGCCACCGTCGCTGCCATTGCTGGCGAGAACGTCGTTGGCGGGGCTGCTGCCGGCGCGGCAGTTGGCGCCGTGAGCGGCGCGATCAAGAAGGACAATTTCGAAGACGCGCAGGACCGCGCAGAGGAGCGCCGCGACGACCGAAATAGTCACAACGACTAGGAAAAAACTTATGCCGTCATGGCGGACCAAAGACTGCTTTACTGGCGGTATCTGGTGTCACACCGCTGCAGGCCCTTGTTTCGCGGCCAGAAAAAACAATCGAATCTGGATAAGTACTAATGAAATCTTCCGGTACATCAATTTGGTCAAGATTAGTCTTGTGCTTCCTCGCACCTCTTCTGCTGACTCTGGCCGTAGGATTGCCAACGCCTATTTTTGCGAACGAGCAATCAGTACCGGAAGCAAGTCCAACCTCAGAAATTGAGAAGGCAGAAGTGCCGTATCCTTCGGGGTTCGACGATCCCCGAGTCGAATTGGAGGAGTTTGAGCTTCAGCTAATACCATTGACCAAAGATGAGCTATCTTCTCTTGCTGTGCGCTGGCAAGAAATCGCGCGCGAGAAAACCAAAGCCGTGGTCGAGGCGACTATCGCGGCTGCAAACGAGGGTGATGGCACGTCAGAAGCCGACTTCGACCGCATCCTACATCTTTCTGAAGATCGCAATGAGGCATTCAAGCGATTTTCGGCGGTTGTTGAGAGTCTGGAAAAGAAGAATGGTGATGAAATGGAAGTGGGCACATACCGTGCTTACCGAAGTGCCATCATCGCAGATGAAACGCAGAGTTCCAGTTGGGAAGACTTGGGTAGAAAAGCTCTCACATGGGTAAGATCAACTGATGGTGGCGGCAAGTTTGCGATCAGCATGATCTCGCTTTCCGCGTCGTTATTTGCACTTTTTGTCGTGGCCAAAGCTATGTCGACCTTCTCGTTGCGTGTGTTTAGGCGGATGCGGGGCATGCCGAAGCTGATGCCCGCGTTTTTAGCAAGGGTAATCTATTGGCTTACCTTGGGGATTGGGTTCCTCGTGGTGCTTTCTTCATGGGGCGTCGACATCACGGCATTATTCGCAATCGTCGGAGGTGGCTCGTTTGTCCTCGCCTTTGCAATGCAAGAAACGCTTGGGAACCTTGCAGCTGGTGTAATGCTAATGATTAACAATCCGTTCGATGAAGGTGACTACGTTACAGCTGGAAACACTTCCGGAACGGTCAAGTCCGTTTCTATTGTTTCAACCACTGTCCTGACGCCAGACAATCAGGTCATTGTAATACCGAATTCCATGGTTTGGGGTGACGTGATATTGAATTCCACAGCCTCTGATAAACGTCGGGTCGATTTGGTTTTTGGTATCGATTACGGGGATGACCCTGATAAGGCAGCTGAGATCATTCTCGAAGTAGCAAAGGCAGACGGACGCGTTTTGGATGACCCGGAGCAGCCGTGGGTGCGCGTGACAAACCTAGGCGAAAGCTCTGTGGATCTTACCGCGCGGCTTTGGTGTAAATCCGAGGACTACTGGGAACTAAAATTCGCAATCACTAAAGCCGTCAAGTTGGCCTTTGATGCAAACGATGTTTCCATTCCCTATCCACATACTGTGGAGATTCAAAAAATGCATAGGCCAACATTTCACGCATTTCGCGATGTGCCTGAAGCAGGCTGAGTGCAGGCATTCATAACGGAACCAGAATTAGCCTCGGGTGCATGCAGCTGACGTGGTCAAATCAGGCGCCAAGGATTGCTTTGCGGAGAAAGCAGACATCATAGGGCATGTCGTTTTACAGGATGGACCCGCTAATTACGAATAACTGAGTCACCTAGCCACTCGACGGACGCCTGTTGGTGAGTTTTCCTCAAAGTTCACCATTAATCACCCCAGATGGGATTAATCATCTGGGCGTAATTCGTTGCCAAGAGTGCCGCGTCGGACCTGTCCATCTTTACGGTTTGTAGCTCGGTCATGTCGATGACCTCCTCTCCGGAAAAGAGTTTCATGACGTCCACGGAAAATGTCAGCGGTCTGTTTTCATCCCGTTCAACGGAAGTTGGCGCCACAAAGTCGAGATCCCGGCGATTTTCGTTAAAGCCGACATGGTAGACCAATGGCATTACAGCCCCGTCCATTTGGATGGCCCCCTCGACTAGAACAAATTTGTAGCCGATGTTCCAGTTCCAAGCCATGCGGTTATTGGGATCAAGGTCGCCTCGTACCTCGATAGACCCGTTTGCGGCTTCATCAATCCCAATGGACATCGAAATTCTTGATATCTGTCGCAAAGGCACTTTCGGTAGTACCACCTTGAATTGCGGCGTGCTGCGGTCAAACCTCAACAAATGGTAGCTGTTTTCTACGACGTGTACCTTGTCACCGTCAGCCAGAATGATGTTGGAGATGTAGACACGGAAATCACGAAGGCGGAACATCTCTGTTCCGCCGGGATTGGTGTAAGCGAAGGTGTCGAATTCAATCGGCTCACCATTTGCTTCGGCTA
The DNA here is from genome assembly GCF_056539905.1 of Ruegeria sp. AP7. Taxonomy (NCBI): domain Bacteria; kingdom Pseudomonadati; phylum Pseudomonadota; class Alphaproteobacteria; order Rhodobacterales; family Roseobacteraceae; genus Ruegeria; species Ruegeria sp. AP7. The sequence continues at coordinate 288,870 of NZ_JBQFVT010000002.1, forward strand.
CAAAAATCAGTTTCAGGGGCCTGGGTTTCGTTCGAAAATCAAAGGCAAAAACTATTATGGCTGCTAGGACTAAAGTGGAAACGGCGACGACGCTGAGTCTGTTTAGGCGTTTCATTGTGTCTCTTCCTCAAATGGGCTTGAAAACTTTGGCTCCGTCAGAAATGCCTCATCCGTCAAAGTGTGGAGAAACGCGATAATTGCATCGACTTCTTTGGGTGCGAGGCCGAGGCCGTGTGCAGCAATGGGATCTACGACGGTATTATCCGCTTCAAGGATCAAAGGGCTAAGTGTATCGCTAAACCGAATGCCGGAATTGTAATGCGTGAGCACCTCGCTAAGGGTCGCGAACCGGCCATCGTGCATGTAAGGCCCTGTAACCGCTATGTTTCGAAGTGTCGGCGTCTTGAACTTTCCCCGGTCCAAGATGTCGCCGGTCACCGCCTCAAGTCCGCGGCCCAGGTTCTGTTCGGCATCAAGGCCGTTGTTGATAAAGCCATCCCAGCCATCCGAAAACCCAGCTGTCACGAACTGACTGTGGCAGTCGATGCAGTTTCCGCCACGCAAAGAGACCTTAACGTCTGGATGCGCCATGAACAGTTTGCGCCCGTGCTCTTCTTGCGGCGAAAGACGCAGTTCGCCACGCAAATATCGATCGTATTTGGAATTCGCGGAAATCAACATTCGCATAAAGGTTGCCAGCGCGCGGGCGACGTTCTCTTCCGACACCTCGCCGTAGGCTTTCCAGAACATCTCGGGATATTCAGGCGCGCTTTTTAGCTCGCGGACAAGTTCGTCCAGCGGTTGCTGCATTTCATCCGGATTTATCAATGGCTGCAGTGCTTGGTGTTCCAGCGTCGGACTTCGACCGTCCCAGAAAAACCGGCGCGGTCCCCAAAGAAGATTGGCAAGGCTCATGCTGTTGAAGGCAAGCTCCTTTCCGCCATGCCCCAAAGCGACTGGTTGGCCATCCGTAAAGGCGCGCTCCTGTTGATGGCATGTTGCACAAGACATGCTGTTGTCGCCGGATAACATGGGATCATAAAACAACCGCCTGCCAAGCTGAAAAGCTTCTTCTGTCAGAGGGTTATCTTCCGGGATCGAAAAACGGCCAAACACAAATGGTGCTTTGAAATCTGCGATGGCTGTCGGCACAGGAGGAGATCGTGAGCTCCAAAACGCAGACAGTAATGCAATAAAGATCGCCAGGCAAAGCCCGGCGATCCCGAGTTTCATTTTGATGTTTCGGCGCTTTTTAGTGGTGGTGAACGAACCCTGCGCCAAAAAGTCCTTCGACATTGTCGACACCTTTTTTGTAGCGCTCACGGAAATTCACCGTGGCTAGCCGTTCGCCGGTGGCAAGGTCGTGGACGGTTATCGTGTGTGCGTTGAGGCCGGCGATAAAGTCCACATCTGTCGGGTCGTTTGCTTTCGCGTCGCCAAGATTGAGAAGATTGTTTTGGATGGCGATCACCTCACGTCCTGACTTCGTGGTGAAAAAGATCATGTGGTGCGCACCTGCATCGGCGACGATGTCTGGTCCTGACGAAACCAGCTTGGGCAGCTTTGAAAGATCATATCGTTTCACCACGCCCGGAAGCGCGTGACTGATAAACAACTCAGTGTCGTTGCCGTAGAATTCGAGTGGCACCGCGGTTCCGTTTTGGACACCGCTGTAGACCACTTCAGCAGGCCCGAAAGTTTTAGCTTCAGCGTCATACGGAATTGACCATGTTTCAAAGCCGAACATGGTATTTACCAGCACTGCCGGTTCGATGTCTTCGTGGATCGACGGTCGGGCAAACAACACTTCGACGGGCGAAGACGGGAAACCGACTGGCATCTCGCCTTGCACCTCAATCGTCTGGACCGGTTCGAGCGCGTTGAGGTCGATGATCGTTACCGTATTGCCAACACCGGTGGCGAGATCTGGGTGAACAGTGGAAGTTACAACCATCCTGTCGTCAAAGGCCGAGATGCCATGTGGATACAGGATGTAAGGCGCGTTTTCCCCAACTTCACTTTTCCGCGCCTCTATCACCTTGATGACCTCATTGGTCTGCGCGTCGAACACGCCAACCGTACCGCCATCGGCTTGGCCAAGGCCGCCCATGAAAGTGACAAACATGTACTCAGTTCCGTTTGACCGGGTCCACATGATGTCTTCGCCCACCATCTGGCCGGCAGTGTCGAGGCACTGAATGCCGGTCACTTCGGGCGCACCGGTTGAGTCACGCGCCAATCCGATCTCTGCAAGACTACATTTGGGATCTAGACCAGTGGAATAAAGCCGTCCGTTCGGGCTGTAGTAAAGATGGTGAAGCGGATGCTCGAGTTCCGGCTGCTCTACTTCACTGATAATTTTTCCAAAATCTTCGGACTCTGGATCCAATTCAACTATAGCCACGCTGTGGCTTGCGCTGAGCGTCGGTAGTGAGCGCAACAACACCATTGCGCGACTTTCTTCACGGACCTGAGCCTGAGAACTCGCCGTCAACACACCAACAATAAGCGCAGTGTTGCTTGCTGTCAGGGCGGCGAATTTCAACGAAAAATCAAACATAATTCCCCCCTCTGCAAAACATAAGCAGTACGAGCATCATTGCAGATCAGACGGTTCCAGTCGAGAATATCGTATTTGAGCGAGACGCGAGCATGTGTTGGCTATAAAATTGAGGGCAGAGTTCTCAGCGATTCCCACCGCCCAAATTTCCATTTTTTTGAATAGTCCTTAAAACCATTGGAACCTGATGCCGAAGTTGAGCAATAGGTGTTTGTAACGAAATGGCTATGACCACTTTGGGCTCGCTACGGACCTCGGATGCAACGCAGCAATTCATCCTGTTGTTTAGCCTTGCAGCGTGGGGACGGCCCTTTCCCACCGTTACTCACTTCATTCTGTTTCTCAGGTTGCAGCCTGCTTTCCTGTCGTTCACTGCAACGCCAAATATGCTGATGGATCGTCGCAATGAACTTGGACATCATGGACCTCTATCGCCAAATACTACGGCTAGACAAGGCTCAATGAAATCGCCCGACGCTTTAGCTGCACAAAGTGTGAAACGTCTCGGATTTTCGATTCTTGCGGCGGCGACACCCACCGAAAAAGGGCGGATTTGATTCCTGAACTTCGCCCGACTGCTACATATAGATCCTAAACTCTTTTGTTTTATTTACTCTTGCCAATCTAATGGAGGCGGCTGGTTCTAAAACACCCTCCCAGTTGGTATCAGATGGATTTATCTAACAATCCCCCAGCGAAGAGTGACCGGGAAGTCGCTGGCGATGCAGGGCCCGGTACGTTCATCCCCCGTCGGCCAGCATCCATCTGCCTTCCGGCCAGAAGGCGTGGAATGCAAAGGCGAACATGACATCATGGGCGATATCCTGTCCCGATGCGTTACGCACCCGGACGGAACCTACATCGCGCCCCTTGGCGATGCGCCCGGTGTCGAGCGCCGAGGCCTGCCCCGCGCGCCAGGAGAGCGTTATCCCGGCCTCAGAGATCTCGCCCTCTGCGCTCAGTCTCTCCAGAGTCCAGGCTTTGTCGCCGACGCGGACCAAGCGCGCCAGTGGGCTGATACCATGGGGCGGGTTATCACCGGAATAGAGAAAAGGCCGCGACAGGGTGTCGTAGCCGCGATAAGGGTTGCGCCCATAGTCGCGATTATAGGCCGGTTCGTTCATCACCAGCCCATCCGGGTTACGGTTGCTGAACTCCTCCCAACTTTCCATCCAAGTGGGCAGGGTCTTCAGTTCGGTGCCTGTCAGATCGCCGACGATGGCACGGCCGATGGCCTGCTGCCACCAGCTTTCAGTTTCGCGGTCATACATCACCATGTCGGAATGGCGCAGCTTGCCTGAAACGCCGAATGTGAGTGTGCCCGAAGCGGTGCGCCGATCGAAGCTCATGCCGGAATTGCACAATGGGCAATAGGTGACGGCCACCGGGATTCCGCCGACCCTGTCATTCACAATCTCGTGCCATATCAGATAGCGTATTGGATAGGCTCGAGGCTCGGCCCCGTCGATCTCAAGCGTGATCACCGGCTCGCGTTTGCCCAGCCTCGTTTCGTCAGAGGTGCGCAAGAAATTTGGATCATTGATCGCGGGGATTCCGTCCTTGGGCGGGCCGCCGGACTGAATCTCGGACCAATCCGTGACCGCACTGCGGCTGAAATTGGTCTGCGGCCACTCAAGTTCCCAGCGTTCGGGGCTGGCGAGCGCTGTACCGGCGACGAAGAGAAAGGCGAACAGGACAAGACGGCGCATTGGCATCTCCGGGCGGAGGATGCGCAATCCTGACGGCTGGACATCTGTCTGCATAGGGCTGACACAAGAATGTGAATAGAATTCATACCTCCGGTATCAGGTTGCTGCCTCGGGGCTTAGGTAATCCAAGGTGGAGGCGAGGGCCGGGATTCCGGCTATGGCCTGCCCCACATGGTTCACTGTACCCCGAAACAGGCAAAGCTCCAGCAACGCAAGGCCCGACCAGGTCGCAAAAACTACGCTGCACATCCGTACCGTGGGCCATGTTTGGAATTACCACCTCCGCTTCGTAGTAGCTGATTTATTCGATTTTGAGCCCTGACTAGGACGCGGCTTTCGAAACAAGCAAGAAGGATGCCCTCCAATCCCCATGGCGGTACCGACCTCAAGTAAGTCAACGTCGAGAGAAAACTTGGAAAAGCCAGCCCTTAGCTGCCCTTGACCCGGCCACCTGATGCGGCTTTTCGGCCCGTCCGAGGAGACATTTGTCGCGAGTGCAAATCCTAACCCACCCGAACTCGTGGATTGCATGATTTTTGCCTGTCGTCGTATTGAGAACAGACACGTATTTGGCGACATCTCTAAATGAAAAGATGACCTCTGCTGAACCCATATCTCAATCTGCGGATCGCACCCTTGTTGGCGTTGCGCTGATGCTGGGGTTTTGCCTTACTGCTCCTTTGCTGGATGTGTCTGCGAAACTCGCGTCGACCAGTGTGCCGGTTGGGCAAATCACAGCTGCTCGGTTTGTGGTGCAATGCGCGCTAATGGCGCCTTTCATCTGGATAATGGGACTGTCGTTGCGCGTGGCGAAAGGTCAGTTGATGGTGCTGGTTTTCCGCTCATTGCTGCTGGTGTTCGCAACATTTTGCTTCATTGCCGCGATCCGGGTGATGCCCCTTGCCGACGCGCTGGCAATCGTGTTCGTTGCCCCTTTCATCGTCTTGTTGGTCGGCAAGTTCTATCTTGGTGAAGACGTCGGCCCGCGTCGCGTTAGCGCGGCGCTTGTGGGGTTTGTTGGGGTGTTGTTCGTTATCCAGCCCAGTTTCGCAGCTTTCGGCGTGGTTGCCACTATTCCGCTTGGCACGGCGGTTGCCTTCGCTTTCTACATTCTTGTGACCCGGGGGTTGTCGCGTCGGGTGCGCCCTGTGACCCTGCAATTCCACACTGGCCTGATCGCCAGCCTGTTTTGCATTCCAAATCTAATTGTTGCGCAAGGTTCCGGCTCTGATTTGTTTGATACCTTTTGGTCGACAGACATCGCGTTGTTGTGGCTATTGGGCGCTGGCTTTTTCGCGACGGTGAGCCACATGATGATGACCTATGCGCTGTCTTTTGCGCCTTCCGTCACGCTGGCACCGCTGCAGTATTTTGAGCTGCCGGTCGCGACCTTGTTCGGCTATCTTGTCTTCAACGACTTCCCGAACACGCTTAGCCTGCTTGGCATTGCGATCATTATCAGTGCGGGGCTGTATATGATACATCGCGAAAGGGTAGCGGCCAGACAGTTGGCCACCGTACGTGCCGTACCTCCAATCTAAGGCTACACGCCCGGCCCATTGCCGCCATTGTCCGAGGATTAGCGATGCTGCAGTGCGGCCCGCCAAAGCCGTCATTCGCAGCGACTGCAAACTCGGGGCTTTTGCGAACTCACAGTCCGCGGACGAATCCGTCGTTCGACGTCAATCGCCCAAGGTCGGGAACGCGTAGAAAGCGGATTTTGCGAAGACTGAGCGAACGTCCCTTATCTCACTTTCTGATATCGAACTCGACTCCGCGCTGGTGATTTGGGTGTCGACCTGAGTACCGGCGCCATCAGAGTCTATTTTGACCTTGGCACTGCTACCCGCTGTTATGCATCACCCTATCGTGCTGGGCTTACCCAGCCTTGTTTTCGTAACTCGCGTAGCACGGCTTCTGCGTTCTCGACATCTTTGTGGATGCTTTTGAGCATTGTACCTATTGGCGCATCCGGCCACGCACGCTCAAGTTCAGCCAGTTTGGCTTTAGCCGCATAATCTTGCCCCATGGCTGACAACGCTGCCGTTACATAAGCTAGTGAAGGAGCGCTGAGTGGATCGCCAAGTTGCTTAGCCTCCTCAAAGCGCTCTACGGTCTTTTCATATTCATCAAGATGAAAGTAAGTCGCGCCCGAGATATTTCTGTTAGCAAATCGTTGGTTACTGGAACCTAGCAGAGAGAGTCTGTCAGCCGTTGCAATTGCTTCCTCGAATTCGCCCGAGAACATCGCCACAGCACCAAGAAAGTCGAGTACCGCACCATCATTTGGATCAAGTTTTGATGCGCGTCTACTGAGTTGCAGCGCGGCGTCATAGTCGCGATTGGCGAAAAAGGCCCAGCTTTTAGCAGACTGGCTCCAGGCTTGGTCTGGGGCTAGGCTAACCGCTTGTTTCGCCAGCTTCATGGCGGCATCAGCATATTCGGTCTTGGCGTCAGACGGCGGAGTTATCACCGCAAGGGACGCGAGTGCCTGCGCAGCACCAGCATACCCACCGAAATATTCTGGATCGATCTCAATCACGCCTTCGAATACGGACAGAACCAGTAGCTGGCGTTGTCGGTCGAAGATCGGAAATATCATTGTCCGCGCTTGTTCCGCCAAATTGAATGCTTGTAATGCAGCTGGGGATTTTTCGTAAATTGCCACGCGCTGCATGTACGCGTTCGAGTCATTTACAGCTATGCCACCCACTTCGGCAGAAGCAGTTTCCTGTCCATCTTGGGCAAGACCGACTGCGACCAACGCACCAATGACGGCCCCAATGGTGAACGCCCCTATGGGCAGTCCAAAGCGTTTGGCTTTTGTTGAGATTGATACCGCACTGGTTTCTGAGACAGTTTCGAACCGCGGCCTATATCCACCGCTATCGATACACAGTCGTACCGGATCATCTTTTCCGATACCCTCGTAATGCAGTTCCAAGAACTGACGAAGCCGCCGTGCATCGACGCGAACGATGTTTTCCGGATCAGTCCCCTCTGAAGTATCGCGGTCATATACATCTTGAGCGATAGTCTTGCTTCGAATTTGATCTCCCCGACCAGCGAGCTCTTCCTCGACGATGTACGTCAGGAACGCCTGAAGCCTATCGGATCCATCCAGATGAGCGTCGGCAAGCAACCTGCCGAGGGCAGCGCGCTTCTGACCGCCCGAGATGTTTTCAAATTGTCGTACCACATTCGTATTTTTGCATTTAATGGCCCGTGAGTCACCCTGTATTCACCGTGAGTCACTTACGTGAATATCTCTTAAACCATAACCTTGTAACCAAAACAGCGAGCCGGAGCGCGAAACTCCGCAGTGCCAGCTTGCCAATCTATTAAGCGACTGGAGGATTACACATGGCCCAACGTATGAACTACAGAAGACTTAGCAAGCACTTCGCAATTGGTGTGATATTTGGCGCTTGGGCTGTTTCTCCTCAAGCGATTACTGATGCGTTAATAGATGTAGTCGCTCCTTCGGCAGCATACGCGCAGGAAACGGAGGAAGTTTCTCCGACAATGGTGCGTGATCGTCCACGCGATGTGTACTACCCCAATACTGAAGATCTCGCCGAAGACGAGATGCGGGTCATCGCGTGTGGAACTGGAATGCCTACAACGCGAGCTGCTCAGGCTGCTGCGTGTTTCCTTGTGGAACTGGGCAACGGAGACAAGTTCTTGTTCGACATTGGCTCCGGCTCGGCAGAGCGGATTTCATCAATGCAGATCCCATACAACTACCTCGACAAGGTGTTCATTGGGCATCTGCACACCGACCATTTCGGCGACTTGATCGACTTGTATGTTGGCGGGATGATTATGGGAAGAAATGTTCCGCTGCGTATTTGGGGGCCCAGCGGGCCTACCCCAGAACTTGGAACTGCGGCGGCGATGGACGCGATGCAAAAAATGCTGTTGTGGGATATTACTGGTCGCGTTGGCCAGACCGACACCAGAGGTATTGTGATTGAGGTCAATGAGTTCGACTACATGGCTGAAAACCAAGTTGTGTACGAGGAGAACGGGGTCGTAATTCGCTCTTTCCCTGCAATTCACTCGATAGACGGCCCAGTAAGCTATGCTCTTGAATGGAACGACCTGAAGTTCGTCTTCAGTTCGGACACCTATCCCAACAAGTGGTTTGACGAGTACGCTAGGGACGCTGACTTCGTGATCCATGAGTGCTTTATTGCAGTGCCTAGCCTAGTTGAAAAAATGGGCTTCACCCCCGAGGCCGCGTTGCAAGTAGGTACGCAAATCCACACGGCGCCAGAGGCTTTCGGCAAGATCATGAGCTCGATCCAACCCCGCCATGCGGTCGCCTATCATTTCTTCAAGGATCACGACACAACCGCTGAGGTCTATGATCGTATTCGATCCACCTACGATGGACCGCTGAGCCTCGCCGAAGACTACATGGTTTGGAACGTCACGAAAGACGACATCAAGGAGCGGCTCGCCATAGTAGATCACCATACTTGGTCACCGCCCTTGGCATCGCCCGCAATTGCCCCGAAGCTAGAAGAAGATCGCGCAGCCTTTTCTGAAGTTAGTGGCGTTCCCATAGAAGCAATGAACTACTCTGAGTTTATTGCGGAAGGGACTTGGGACGTGGACGATGTACTGCGCCCAATCTATGAGGAAGCTTCAGAAGTACTGGGTAAAGAATTTACCTATCCGGCTGACAACTAATATCAAATTTGACCGGCGCGACTTTAACATGCGCCGGTTCTTTCAATTCTGATCGGAGCTCTCTATGCGATATACCTCATTGATTTCTCGCTATTTGGTCTGTGTTGGTTGGTTGCTTGTCGCGATATCTCATGCCGCCAACGCCCAGTCTCTTGCACGTTCTGAAGATGATGAAGGTGGTTGGCGGCACTCGATCACCCCTTATCTGTTCCTTCCGCTCAGCACTACGGGCACATCAACTATAGATGGAACAAGCGTCGATCTGGACCTGAGTCTGAGCGAAGTACTGGACGTGCTACAGGGCGCAGCTTCGGTACGTTACGAAGGCTGGAACGGCGACTTCGGGATCATCTCGGAAGTGTACTATGTAAGGCTTGGCGAAGACGGAACCCTGCCAGGCGGACGAGTAGACGTCGATGTTGATGTCCGGCAGACCTTTGTAAATGTTCAGGGAGCCTACCGATTTGCGAACGGGGTCAATGCTTCGGGTCGACGCTATGCAGCTGACGCTGCAATTGGCGTTCAGTGGAACCGCCTTAAACAAGAGATCGACCTTTCGGGCCCCGGCCCAGGTATGACGTTGGGTGGGACAGAGGAATGGTTCGAACCAATGATTGCACTTCGCTACATCATGGAAATCAACGACAAATGGAGTTTCGCTAGCCGTGCCGAACTGAGTGGGTTCGGCGTGAATGGCGACGACCTGCAATACCTGCTTCTGGCTGGGTTCGACTGGAAAGGCTGGGAGAACACGTCCCTGCGGTTTGGCTATCAGTTCTATGGAATTGATTACTCCACTGACCGCTCGGGCGGGGAGTTTGCCTATGATGTTGACCAGAATGGTATCTATGCTGCCGTCGCGTTTCATTTCTAAGGTCGGCGATTGCAGCAAGACATGGGTTTGGGTGGGCGCGGCGCTCGCAAGTTGGGCGATTGGCGCCAACCAATCGATTGCTGACCTCGTGTCCCCCTACGGCGGAGAAACCGCCCCAAACTTTGTTGAGCTTTCGGTACAGCCTGATCATGTTCGCGTTATCCTTGAGGTCGATTTGGGCGACTATCCCATTTTCGTCATTCCAGATGATGGTTCAGGTGCGTCGCTGGCTGAGCGTACGGGGCAAAACCTTCAAGTCTGGGCAGATGAAGAGGAACTGACCAGCACAACGAATACGATTGATGTGCGCCCTAGAATTACCCGGCAAACAGCAGCGAGCGCTCAGTATCGAACGCGACCGCGCAGCGAAAATGTCGTTTACGTGGATATGGAGTTTCCGTTCAATGGCAAGCCTGAACGGATCACGTTCATACCCCCGCTAAATTCAGACGGGATTCCCTTGGCTTCACTTGGCGTTGTGGCCGAGCATATGGGTGTTCCGGTGACAGACTATCGTTACCTTTCTCAGGCTGAGACCATGCGTCCAGATTGGAACGATCCGTGGTTTACAAATTTTGAAAACCCAAATCTCACCCGTCACCACAAGTCCCCTATGATGTCGTTCCTGGCCATGGAGCCGCGTGTCGTCCGGCACGAGATCATATTGCGTTTGAAAGATTTCGAATCTTGGGCCGATCTGGGCTTGGGAGGCGCAGAGCGATTAACTCCAGATGATGTCGCCAGGATCAAGTCTGGCGTATCGGACTTTCTTGCGACTAGAAACCCGCTCGCCGTAGACGGCAAGCCGATGAAACCGGAAACGGTACAGGTCTCACGTATCGAAGTTGGGGCCGAAGGCTTGCGTGTTCTTCCGGATGAGGCGGAGGCAAACCGAAAGACGCTGTTACTGGGCGTTGTCCTTTCTTATCCGGTTGAGACCTTGCCGAACCGAGTCGATCTGGCATGGGAACTTTTTCCAGATGGTCTGGATATTATTCCGATCACCATCTCCGATCCGGCAGGGGCAGTCCCCTCGCAGATTTATGAATCCGATCCAGTTGTAAGTTGGAATAATCACTTGAAAACTTGGACAAACCCAAAGACGAGCCCGGTTGTCGTCAAAGTCGCGGGTGTAACACAGGTGCCCTCGTTTGCGTTCGGCTTAGGTTTCCTGTGTTTGATATGCGCCTATTACTCGTTGCAGCGTGCAAATAGTCAGCGTCTGATCTTGCTTGGCCTAACCGGGGCATTCGGTGCCGCTGCGATTGTCACGTATTGGCTGAACAACCCGTCGACAGCGCCCGAGCCGGATGAGATCGTGACGCGTCAAATCATAGAAGGGCTAGTGACCAACATCGGAACTACGATGCTTGAGACGCGAGAGGATAATGCCTTAGGTGCGATGGAGCCATATGTCGAAGCAATTAATCGCGACAAGGTTCAAGCAGAAATGCGTCGTGGCTTGTCAGTTACCTTGCCCTCTGGTGCTATGGCTCGCGTCGAAGCGATTTCAGACCTGAATGTCGAGAGCTTCACGCCTGGCGAAGACAGAAATCAGCATCAGGCCCTCGCCAATTGGACTGCCCGTGTAAGCGGAGGTCATTGGGGGCATCTACATAGGCAAGCGGTTTCTTATCGTGGCTTGCTAGATGTTTCGCGGCATGGCGACCATTGGATGCTTGATGACCTGACGATTATTAGCGCCAAAACAGGAGGGTAATTCAGTGGCTATCGTGAGGTTGTTTTATACAACGTTCCTGTTTGCCATGATCTTTTTGTGTTCAGGCAGAGCAGAGGCGCATTTCAATCTAAACCAGAATGTCCGCATCCATCATGTTGCCCATTCGGAAGATGGCCTAGATGTCTATTTGCGCCTTCCGATGCCTTATTTGGTTGCAGAACTCGTCGGTCCCGAAGGTACGGACGGTTTGCCCGCACCGGCTCCGTACACTTACAATCTGATCGAAGATGGCGTGCTTATGCACTACTTGGATCAGACCGCATTTCACAAAGACCCAACCGGCTTGGCTCGTATTGCTGAAAACAGCTTTGAGCTATCTATCGACGGTGACCGACAAACATCAGAAATCGTCTCGATAAGACTACATCCGTTGGGGCAAGAGCCAGGGTTTGCTACGCTCAATGAGGCACGCTCGGCACTTGCGCCAAGAGATGTTTTTCCAACAACCGAGGAGATTTATGTTGGCGAGGTGATGGTTGACGTACATCTGCGCTTTCTTACGGGAGAGGTTGGAGCATACAGTTTATCCTACACTTCTGATCCGGGACTTCCTGAACAAGAAGAAACGGCGAACCTGATCCTCGACTATAACGGGCAGGATGTTCGGACATTTCGTGCGCGGGGCCTGATGCATACCCCGGTCGAAGTTTCCGGATCTGCAACCGCAGCCGCTTCGACCTTCTTTGTCGAAGGTATTCGGCATATTTTGGAAGGTCCCGATCACGTTCTGTTTGTGCTTTGCATGATCATCGGTGCATTGAACTTACACAGCCTATTAGCCCGCGTCACAGGGTTTACATTGGGCCACACGATAACACTGATTTTGGGGTTTTTTGGCTTCGCGCCGAGCGGAGCGTGGTTCATCCCAACTGTCGAACTGGCAATAGCACTTTCAATTATCTACGCTGCTGCGATGGCGGTTTGGCCACCAGAGAAAGGACATGGCGACCTGAAGGCTTTTGCCATCACGTCCGGGATTGGGTTGCTGCACGGGTTTGGTTTCTCCTTCATGTTGCATCAAATTCTACGAGTTGATGCACCAAACGTTTGGCACAGCTTGCTGGCCTTCAATGTTGGAGTAGAGGCTGGACAAGTCATAATCGTTCTATTGGTCTGGCCCCTGGTGTTGTTGCTGCGTAAACAACCAGGCCGTATCTGGGTTAGCTCTCGCGCTGCCGTTGCCGCGTGCGCAAGTCTGGTCGCGATGGTTTGGGTAGTTGAACGGGCAGAGTTTTTTCTCTGATACCTGTTCTGTGAAATTTGTGCTAGTTTGCGCAAACAAGCCGACCTTCAATTAGATTTGTTGAACGTCAGTTTTGTCCCGCTAATCCGCCTCTCGCAATCTTGACCTGAATGTCTGGAATATGCGGTTCGCGACGTACTGCACATGCGATAGATCGAAGGTTGGCCGACCGCGGCAATGGGCTCTTTCCAACGATTTTGGTTCAGTTGTAGCGCGCAATCAAAACGATCTGATGTTTGACAGCAACTAATCTCAGCTTGGCATCTGATTTTTATAGTGGAAAGTATGTTTGACTTGGGGTGCCATCCGATGTCGATCGTTCACCTCGTTTCTGGTCCAACTGTGACGGTTGGGTCAGGTTCTTGTGACGTTCAACAAGTACTGTGGAACGTCAGTGATACTTGGCTCAATCGACATCCAAAACCTCAACAAATCGGCCGATCACGTCATCCATTTCTGACCCAGAGCGAGCAGAACCCCCTCATCGGCACTGCTAACGATAGTCGCCGAACCAGCATGCCAAATAGCCCATTCCCGGGCTTTAAACACAAACGCTTTAGTAAGGCGCCTTGGACAGCGTCATCAAAAACGCAACTAAGTCTGCAATCTCTTGCTCAGAAAAATTCAATTGCGAGAGAATGGCTTCACCGTCGGCGTGCAGCCTTTCCGTATCAATCTTACTGTAATGCCGGATCACTGCGTTCAGATCACTTAGGCTGCCGTCATGCATGTACGGAGCAGTTTCAGCCACTCCGCGCAGGCTGGGCGTGCGGAAGGTTCCAAAATCAGCGTGGCTCCGGCGTACATTTCGAACGGCCCAAGCACCTTGCTTGTCTGGATCGTCATTCCAGACGCCGTCCAGTGTATAGGGGCTTGAGAGCAAAAAGTTCAACCCACCAAACCGACCTTCGTCAACCTCGGTTTGATTCAGAAAATATGGTACACCGGCATCGTGGAACTCATTGTTGGAAAACCTCGGGCCGTTGTGGCAAAACACGCAATTCCCGCGCCCTAAAAACAGCTGAAGACCTCGCTGGGCTGCTTCGGGGTAGTACGCGGCCGCTGCAAAATCTTGATCCTCCAAGGCATCGCGAAAATCGTCGAACTGAGTCCGGTCGGTAACTAAAGTTTCCAAGTAAGCCGAAAGGACTTTTGCAGTGTTTACCAGAACATGTTCTGGACCTTGATCCTGGATATCGCCAAATATTGCTTCAAAGTCATCAATGTAAGCACTTTCTGAGATTGCTGTTTTCAGACCTTCGGGACTATGCGCCATCTCATGCTCTTCGATGATCGGATGCAGGCTTGCCGCCCAAAAATTGTCGCTCTTTCCACCCCACCCATACCAACGGAGTCCGGCAAGGTTCCGTAGTGATGGTGTATTTCGATTTAACAGAACACGGCCGTGCGCTCGGGCTTCCGGCGTTGTAAAGGCCTGTTCAGGATCATGACAACTGGAGCACGAAAATGCACCGTCGACCGACAACACCGGATCGTTGAAAATAGCCTGTCCGAGCTGGATCGATCGGGTGTCTTTGGAAACCCTATTGCTTGGGTCCGACTGGAAGGATGGTGGCCACGGTCCAAAAGTCAGCGTTTGTTCAATTTCGTCAGCAGACAGCAAGACTTCGGCACGCACTGCGCCGGTCAGGACCATTAGCGCCGCTGTCATCCACAGCTTCATTTCAACGCAATTTTTGACGTGTAGAAAATTGATTGATCATTGATGTCGACATCAACCTGCAGCTCCCACAAACCCGGCATGTGAAACAGCATATCATCAACGCGGAACGTTCTACCGTCCAACGCGGTAACCTTGGGGGTATAGTTCATACCATGTTGATGAGCGGGCATGATTGCATCCACGCGCATTTGGCCCACGGCAGTTTCACTACAAACTGAAACCAGCAAGGAAAACGGTTGAGCCAATGGAATTTCATCAACAGACAGATAAACCTCGGGTGCGTTTTGAACTTCCGAATTCATACGTTGCCCAGTTACGTCACAAGCAAAAGCCGCGCTGGACCAAATCAGAAACCAGACAGCGCAGCGGATCATTCTGATGCCAGCAAACGATCGGCATTGGCATAGGCGATGTTGTCCGCAATCTGGTCCGGCAGCAAATCCAACCATTCACGCGAAGAATCGGCATGAGGTCCTACGTAATACCAACGTTCCGGCGCAAATGTATCCGTACCGACCATGAAACGATCCGGATGGGCTTCGAAAGCCGCCTTCCAATCCGGGTCGATACGGCCTCGCGAGGCCATGTCCGAACGAAATGCCAAGTCGGCCCAAAGCCTTGGATAGGTGTCCAGCGCGTCAACAACACTCGCCGGATCATCAAAGCCAGAGTGCGCCCACAAGACCCGAGCCTCCGGCCAGGTTTCGAAGATCAGGTCAACTGCCTCTCGATCACCATGGTGATGCAGGATGAGGTTCCGCTCTTTGGCTAGTGCAATCATACGTTGGATGACCGGCGTTTTGATATCTTCGCCGTAAGCGTGAAACTCACCGATGGCTTCGTAGTCGTTCCTGGCCAGGTTTTCTTCAAGATAGTCGATTACAGTTTCATCGTGCATCCAGGTGTTGATTTCACCGCGACGCCGGTAAGGGCGCAGTGCCGGAACAACAATGTCCGGTGCCGCGGCCAACAACAGCTGAGTACCGTTGTCATCAGAGCTGGAGACCAGGGCTTTACGAACGCCCGCATCTCGAAGGATTTTAGCCGCCTGTTCGGGAGGAACCAGTTTGACGGCATCGTGGCTGTAATGAATATGCGCGTCAAAGATCGGGCGCTCTTCTGCGATAGCACTACTGCAAATCAGCGCGGCACCAAATATGAAGATATGTTTCAGCACCTAAAGCCTCCTCAATATCGTTCAGACTTTGGCCAGCTTCACATCGAACTTCACGTGCAAGAAAGGTTCAGTGATCTTACCAGAAATCTCCATGCCATCAGGAAATTCTGAAACTGGCCTTTCAACATAGGTCATCACCAGATCATCCCGAACACCAAACACTGTATCCTGATCCAAATAAGGATCGTCGTCGGGGAATATCTCAGTGACCAAAGAACGATAGCCAGGAGCTTTGACGATATAGTGCAGGTGCGAAGGTCGCCAGGGATGGCGGCCGCAGGCGCGCAGGATATCCCCGACAGGCCCATCTGACGGCACCGTGTATTCAACTGGCTTGACGGTCGTGAATGCATACTTACCGTCGTCGCCGGTAGTCATCAGGCCGTGAAAAGAATAGGTGTCCTGTTCTTCGTCCTGGCTTGCATACATTCCATTCGGTGCGGTTTGCCAGATGTCCAGCTCTGCACCGGAAATCGGATTACCATCTGTATCCCGGATCACGCCTTCAGCAAGCAGCACAGGTCCACCGTAGTGGCGCTTCATATCCCCGCCGAATGGCAAAGGCGGCGCGCCAGAGACATGGAAAGGGCCAAGCACGGATGAGCTTGTTGCATCAGAACTTGAATGCAACATGTCCACCAATGACGAAAGGCCCAGAACATCCGAGGCGAGCACGAATTCATGCCTGTCCTCAGTTTCCACCGAAGCGCAGCCCTCCAGAAACGCAATCCCAGCCCGCCATTCGTCATGCGTCAGTTTGGTTTCTCGGGCGAAATCGTGGAGGTGTTTGACCAGAGACCCCATGATTTCTCTCATCCGCGGATCGGTGTCCTTGGACAGGTATCCCATGAACACGTCGGTGATATTGTCTTTGGTGACAGAGCGCATCTGGGCCTCCTTAAATCAGGGCAAGGCTGAGGATCGGAAACTCGATCAGAATAAACAGAACGATTAGCATCACGAACGCAAAGGGAAGTGCGCCCATGAACACATCCTTGAGCGATATTCGGTCATCGTTGATCGTCGATTTGATGACGAAGCAAGATATGCCCAAAGGCGGGGTCAAAAGTCCGATTTCAGCGCCGACAACAGTGATAATGCCAAACCAGATCAACGACATATCCAGTGCTTCGGCCATAGGCAGAAACAGCGGGACAACGATCAGAATGATGGACGCCGTATCGAGTAATGTTCCCAGAAAAAGCATCAAGAGGACGTAGAGCAGCATGATCGACCAAAAGGACGCTGAATTCCCCGCAAGCAAGTCCTGCAACTGATTGGGCAGCCCGGCCAGTCCCAGCATGCGGCTGTAAATCGAAGCTGCCGTAATCAGGAACAAAATCGCCGCTGTAATGTGACCGGTTTCCAGCAACGCGTCCCAGAACGCTCTTGGTGTCATTGACTTGCGCACGACTGCGATAACGAGCGCAACCAGTGCCCCGGCGGCCCCCGCCTCGACAGCGGTTAGCCATCCTGTGTAAATGCCACCGAGCACTACCGTGATAATGAACAATGTGGGCAGGGTCTTAGATGCGATCTCGCGCCCGGACATCCATTCGGTGTCTTCGACGACCCGGCCGCCCATAAATGCTGGTGTGAAGCGGCCCATCAACCAGATCGCGCCCACATAGGCTATCGCCAGCATGATACCGGGTATTACTCCCGCCAAAAACATGTCCCCTACGGACTGTTCGGCGACAAAGGAATAGATGATCAGCATCGCTGAGGGCGGAATAATCATCCCCAAAACCGACGACCCGGCCACAACCCCAACCGCAAAACGTGGATTATATGCCTGCGCCATCATCTGCGGGACCGAGACCTTTGTGAACACTGATGCGGACGCAATGGACGACCCGGTAACGGCCGCAAACACGGCATTTGCTCCGACGGTCGCCATTCCGATACCGCCTTTGACCTTGCGGAACCGCATGGTCATGACTTCGTAAATGTCCCTGCCTAGTCCCGCTTTTGAAACGATGAGCCCCATAAAGGTAAACAACGGGATGGTCGCGAAACTGTATTCCATCGCGCTGTCGCCCACCGCAACCTTCAGCAGATTGAGCGCAAGCGTGAAGTTATCCCGCATCAGCCAGATCGACACGAAGGAGACCACGCCCAAAGCAATCGGAATGTAGACGCCTGCGTAGATCAAAAAGACGATGGCAACGACCGAGATCAGGCCAATCTCAATCGGCGTCATTCTGCGGCCTCGTCATGTTCAGGGGTGCGGACAAGCTGCGGGCGGTCCTGCGCCGTGACGACCTTAAGCAGGAAGATCACGCAGGCAAGCGCAGTACCGCACGCGATGACCAGTTTGACCGGCCACCATGGCAATGTGAAAAGACCGGGTACTCCGAAGTAGTCCTGTGTCTCCCACATATGAAGAAATTCTGGGAAGGTTACATACGCAATCAAAGCCATAAAGATTGCAGATATGGCGTTGATGATGCGCCTCAGGCTGGCTGTCAGACCCGGGCGGCGATGGTGCAGCAGGTTCAGGAACCCGTCTGAGCGCGTCAGCCGATCCACTCTGACGACGTCGGCCAACTGCAAGAAAACGATCATCACGACCGAAAACTGGACCATCTCGTAGGTCCCGCGCAGAGGGGCTGAAAACAGGCCACGCGCGATGACGTCAATATTCAGAATGACCACCAACGCAAGGACAACGATAGTACCCAAAGCGTTGGCAGCGATTGCAAGCGAATTGGCGACCCGAGACAAGCCAGCAACTGCGGTCTTCAGCATGAAAGGCCCCTTTCGTGGATCGCCAGACAGTTATTCAGCCGTCCAGTCACGCACGCCGGTGAATCCGGCATCCTGAAGCTTGCCGAGGTAAGCGGCCAGCATCTCTGTGCCCTGCTCGCCGTTATCGTTCAGCGTCGCGGCCCATTCCTGCGCGACATTCGGCATGGCGTTTGCCCAAGCGGCACGGTCTTCGTCCGAAACCTCAACGATTGTTCCACCCGCTTCTACATACGCATCCCGCGAAGCAGCGGCGCGGTCCATCGCGATGCCGGCAACATGGTCACGGTAGTCGATGGCGACGGCCTTTAACACTTCTTTGACTTCGTCCGGGAGGCTAGCCCAGTAGTCGGCATTGACGGTGATGGTCTTGGAATTCACTGCTCCCAGATCAGCCTTGAGCATGTACGGCGCTACTTCCGCGATCTTGAACGTCTTTGCGGCTTCGGGCCAAAGCATGCCGCAATCGACGAGGCCGGTTTGAAGCATGTTGTAGAAATCGGTTAGTCCCCCGCGTACACCGGCGGCATCCTTGATCCCTTCAAGATAACGCAGGTTCAGGCCTGCTCCCGCGATTTTGCGGCCCTCAAGATCGGCAACCGAAGAAACAGGTTCCGTGCAGAAGATTTGATAGGTGTCGAGCACAACGCCGGTAGCAAGATAAACCTGGTTCTGTGCGGCGAACTCGTTTTGCATCGCCGGGTATTCACGAGCGATTTCATCAACAGCCTTGGCGACGGCGCGGGAATCCGATGCCACAAAAGGTGTCGAGCCCGATATTCCTTGGCTGGGAAGCTTCGAAGAATGGAAGATTGTGGTAACGATGCCAATGTCCCCTAATCCCAGCTGAATACCTTCCAGAACACCCTTGGGCTTGACGATCGAACCGCCGTAGTTCTCTTGCCAGCTCATCTTGTAGTTGCCGGAATCGGCCAACCGCTTGTCTACTTCTGGAATGAAGAAGTTGGTGAATTCTTTCACCCACAACGCGCGGTCGGGATAGCCATCAATTACGACAGCAGAGATGGTCTCTTCTGCCGCGAGGGGCATCGCCATGGCGCCCGCCAGAGCAGCGCCCACTAGGCTGCGTTTGGTCCAGTTTTTCATTTCTCTCCTCCCAGAAAGTTGGGTCTTTTGTCTTTATTTGTTTGTTTTGACCCAGTTGACGGTCAGGTCAGTGCCTGCCGCTTCGAACAGTTTTGCAATGGCGCAATACTTGGCTGTCTCCTCGCCCACGAGTGTCAGCTCCTCCTGACTGGCGGGTGTCTCACAATTCACGGTGAGTTCGATTTCCGGAAACGGAACATCAATCTCCTCTTCCATCAGGACACCGCGCCGATCCAACCTGCATTTCGCGTCAATTGTCACAGTGCCGAGGTCAACCCCCAACCGATGTGCGTTCTTGTGCCCGATGACATTCGTACAGGCGATCAGGGCTGCCATTGCGGTTTCGGTCGGAGACGGACCAAGATTTGTCCCACCGCGTTCGACGGGTTCATCGACAACAACATCAAGATCGCGAATTGGTATCTCAGTCCGCGCATGAGTGGGGCATTGAGCTGTCGTGCGGTAAGTCACGACGGGTTTCACTTTCATAGCCACAGCGCCACCTCCTCATGCATAAGAGCAAACCTTTTCGAATGGAAAACGTGGAAGCTTCTGGAACAATCCGGTCTCGTCCGCGTAGCCCAGATTGCAAAGAAAATTGGACTTGAGCGTCGTGCCGGCGAAGAACTCCTCATCGACGATCTTGTTCGAAAAACCTGACATGGCGCCGACGTCCAACCCGACAGCCCGGGCCGCAATCATGAAGTAAGCGCCCTGAAGCGTGCCATTTCGAAAGGCCGTGTCTGCCACGTAGTCGGGCTTGTTTTCGAACAATGGCCGACGGTCTTCGTGCGGGAAAAGAAAGGGCAGTTCCTTCCAGAAGTCCATGTCATAGGCAATGATCGCAGTGACCGGCGCATCCATCATCTTTGGCACATTCTTCGGCTTCAAAGACTTTGCAAGCCGCTTTTTCCCTTCGGGACTTTTCACGAAAATGAAGCGCGCGGGCAACGTATTCATGCTGGTCGCGCCGTTGATCGTGATGTCATAGATCTCTTCAAGTATGTCGTCAGAAACAGGCTTGTTGGTCCACGCGTAGTGCGATCTGGATTCGCGCAGGATCAAGGCGATCGCGTCATCCGACAAGCGTGGAATGCGCTTGCGCAGATCGCGGTGATCTTGCTGCGCCTTGGCACGAAGCGCCTCCAGCTCTGCTCCGGTTGGTGCGCTCATGCGGCAGCCACCTTGGACTTGGCGTCCTTTTCGTCAATGATTGGGCTGGCGCAGATTCCGATGCCTTCAATCTCGACCTCAACGGTTTCGCCGGGCTTCAACCAACGGGGATTGGGCTTTTTGGCGTGTCCGACACCAGGCGGCGTACCTAGCGCAATCAGATCCCCCGGCTCCAGAGTGGTATATTCCGAAATCGTCGCGATGACCTGACGGACACCCCAGATCATATTGGCTGTGTTCGAGCTTTGCAGGATTTCGTCACCCACACGGCTTTCGATCTTCAGACCTGATGCCCCTTCGGGCAACTCCTCCGGCGTTACGGTAAATGGACCAATCGCGCCCGTATCATCAAAGTTTTTGCCGGGCGTCCACTGAACGGTTTTGCGCTGATAGTCCCGCAGCGAACCATCGTTGAATACAGTGTAGCCAAAGACATAGCCCAGTGCGTCCTGCTCCGAGATATGGCGGCCGCGTTTTCCAACGATCAGCATAAGTTCGGCTTCGTAATCGAGCTTCTGGGAACAGGCAGGCCGTACCATAGGTTGCCCTGCCGCCATGATCGAATTCTTCCCGCGCATGAACAGCGTCGGATATTCCGGGATGTCATACCCGCCTTCCTTGATGTGGTCCGTGTAGTTCAACCCCATGCAAATGATCGTTCCGGGAGCAGCAACGGGCAATGCCGGAGGGATGGAAGACACGGGCACACTGTCTGCCGCGTCAATTTTGCTGGCAAGCGAGTCGGCCAGTTCAGGCTTGGCTATCAAACCCATCAAATCCGAACCGACGGCAGGGTCCAAAGCCGTTAGATTCACTGCGTTTTCACCGTCTACAGCAAAAACCGCTGTGCCTTCCGAAGTCTCTCCCACCAGGTATTTCATTTTCACCATCCATGTCAGTTCGCTTGATTTTTGCCGACTATTTTGCCATATGTCAAATAATATCGATATTTTTGGAGGCAGCAAATGGTTGCTTGGGCAGACTACAAATCAGAAGCAAAAAGCCGCGGTGCGCTTGCTTTGGAGCTTTACGTCGCGCTGAGCACGCCAGCCAAAGCGCCGGGTGATGTAAAGGCGTCACTGCCTGATCACTTGGCGTATCAGACGCAGCTGGAACGTTTGGGGCAGCTGGCTTTTGCAGGCCCCATGTCGGATGAAACCGGCGAGCATATGCAGGGGATGGGACTGATCATCTATCGCGCCGACAGCCTTGAATCCGCCCGGAAGCTGGCCGAAGACGATCCGATGCACAAAAGTGGGGCACGTAGTTTTGTACTTCGGCGCTGGTTGATCAACGAAGGCTCGCTGAACCTTTCAGTTGGTCTATCGACTGGAACGAGTGCCTTCAGTTAAGTGCACTCAAGAGTATTTGCCGCGAAATAGGAACAGTCGGATATGGACGCCATGCTTGATACTGAGGGCAAAGAGACATCAGCCACTCATGGAGCGTATCGAAGGCTCCGCGAAATGATCCTGACCGGAGAATTACCTCCGGGACAAAAACTCAAGATCGAACAGCTTCGCGGGCTTTTGGACACTGGCGCTAGTCCAGTTCGGGAAGCGCTTAGCCTTTTGACTTCGGACATGTTGGTCGAGCGGATTGATCAGCGCGGATTTCGGGCAGCGCCAGTCAGCAAGTGTAACTTTGAGGAAATCCTTCTGCTTCGATGCAACCTTGAAGAAACCGCATTGCGCGCTTCCATCGCCAATGCGGATGCGGCCTGGGAAGACCGGCTTGTCTTGCGTCACCATCATATGAAAAAGGCCAGCCAGAACGGGGCACAAGACTTTGAGGACGCTCACAAGGCGTTTCATATGGCCTTGTTGGACAATTCGAAACTGCCGTTGCTGCTGCGGTATTGCTCGCAGCTTTACGACCTGAACATTCGCTACCGCTATCTGGCGGCCGGCGGGTCGAGTTACAAGAAACGAGACATCGCCGCCGAACATCAGCAAATCTTGGACGCCGCATTAAATCACGACGCAGATGGCGCAACTCGGCACCTAATCGATCACTACCGCCGAACAGGTGAGTACCTTAGCAGCCAGATGGAGCCCTGAAATGCAGCAGAATTGGTTTCTGGGTGATCTACTAAACCAATTGCTGGACCGTCCCAACAAAAGGCGTGGCAAGGATGACAAACGGTCCATTTCCGAACTATGTGAGGCGCTTTTATCTGCGGAAGGTGAAGTTTCAGGATTCACGCTCGCGTCTACGATCCTTGAGCGCTACCACACTCTGAATGATGCGGAGAAACTAGACTTTTTTGTCTATTTGAATGACCAACTTGAGTTGGACGCAAATCAGCTTTCTGAAGCAGCCCGCCTCTACGCCAGCGACAAAAGTGTCAAACTTTATCAAAGGCTTAGTGAAGCTTCAGAGCCACGACGGCAAGAGTTATTGCGACGGCTGAACCAGCCGTCTGGTGCGACGCAGGAACTTGTAGCCATGCGCGTTGATCTGCTGCGCTTTCTCAAATCCAAACCGGAACTCAAGCGAACGGATATCGATTTCGTCCATCTATTGCGCAGCTGGTTCAACCGAGGCTTTCTGGTCCTCAAGCAAATTAGCTGGGACACCCCTGCCCGCGTTCTGGATAAGATCGTCGCCTATGAAGCGGTGCACCAGATCAACGATCTGGACGACTTACGGCGAAGGCTCTACCCGCCAGACCGTCGTTGTTTTGCGTTCTTCCACCCCTCGATGCCAGATGAGCCACTGATTTTTGTTGAGTTTGCTCTGACCGCTGAAATCCCGAATGCAATAGATACGCTTCTATCCGAAGCACGAGAACCGATCGAAACCGAGCAGGCAAAGGTCGCGGCGTTCTATTCCATCTCAAACTGCCAAAAGGGTTTGGCGGGCATCAGCTTTGGGAATCTATTGATAAAGCAGGTTGTGACCGAGCTTTCGCGGGAGCTTCGCGGGCTTGATACCTTTGTGACATTGTCGCCGATACCGGGGTTAAACCGGTGGTTGTCTGGTGAAACAGACAACCCGGAACACGGCCATGCCGCCGAGGCCGTGCTTGCAGAAACAGCGACACCGCAGGACGTGCGCGCGATGGCCGCCCGGTACTTGATGTTCGCCAAGCGCGAAGATGGAATGCCACTGGATCCTGTAGCGCGGTTTCATCTTGGGAATGGTGCCGAGCTTCATGAACTGCATTCTCAAGCAGATCTGTCGCCAAACGGACGCGCTCAGTCCGGAGGCGCGATGGTCAACTACCTTTACGATTTGAACAAAACAGAACGTTACCACGAAGAATTCGCGACACGTGCCACGATCCAAGCCTCGCGTTCAATTCGCGCGGCTTCAACTGCGACGCTTGCGGTAAAGCCTAGGGAAAATACAGCGTGACTAATACACTTTACGACAGTTTGTTTGCCCGCCACGAGGGCAACACGGCTCCATTCCTGCAACTCGATAATGGCCAGGTGGTCACTTATGATGAGTTTCTGCAGCGCACCGCGCAAATCGCGCATGTCTTGCAGAACAGCGGAGTTTCCCCTGGCAGTCGCATCGTTGTGCAAGCGCCCAAGCAGGCCGACACGATTGCGCTCTATGCCGCTTCGGTTCAGGCAGGTGCTGTCTACCTGCCCCTAAACACTGCCTATACCATGGCGGAGTTGGACTATTTCATCTCTGATGCGCAACCTGCGTTAATCGTTTGCGACAGCCACGACAAAGTTGAATTCGAACAATTGGCGACCCGGTCTGGTGTAAAGCTGCTGACCTTGGGCGGCGAAAATCCAAGCTTGAGCCGCGAAGCGGACGCACAGCCTTGTGTATTCGAAACTGTGGATCGCGCGCCTGACGACCTCGCGGCGCTTCTTTACACATCAGGTACCACGGGCCGGTCCAAGGGCGCGATGCTCAGCCACCGAAACCTGCTGTCCAATGCCCAAGCCCTTGTGGATTTGTGGGGTATCACCAACGCTGATCGCTTGATTCACGCGTTACCCATCTTTCACACGCACGGGCTTTTCGTGGCGATGAACACATCACTACTCGCCGGCTCCAAAGTGCGGCTGATGAAAAAATTCGACACTGGTATGATCTTGGAGGAATTGCCCCACTCGACCCTTCTAATGGGAGTCCCCACTTTTTATACCCGATTGCTGGCCGATGAAGGTTTCACCGATGAGATCACAGAGAACATGCGTCTGTTTGTTTCCGGCTCAGCCCCGTTGCTGGCAGAGACCCATGTGGCGTTCGAAACGCGCACGGGCCACCGTATCCTTGAGCGCTACGGTATGACCGAAACGAACATGAACACCTCTAACCCTTATGGCGGTGAGCGTCGCGCGGGAACTGTTGGTATGGCCATACCCGGCACTGAGGTGATCGTAACCAACCCTGAAACTGGAGAACCGCTGCCCCAGTGCGAGATCGGAATGATCGAAGTACGTGGCCCCAATGTTTTTCAGGGCTATTGGCAAATGCCCGAAAAAACGGCTGAAGAGCTTCGAGAAAATGGATTTTTCATTACCGGAGATCTGGGCCAATACAGCGAGGATGGCTACCTGTCGATTGTAGGTCGGTCAAAAGACCTGATCATCACTGGTGGTTACAACGTCTACCCTAAAGAAATTGAAGACGTTTTGAACGATGTCGATGGCGTTCAGGAATCGGCGGTTTTCGGCGTCCCCGACAAAGACTTCGGTGAAGCAATCATTGCCGCTCTGGTTGCCGAGCCTGGAGCACAGCTTCAGGTGGAACAGATCGAGTCAATCATCAGAAACAAGCTGTCGCGATTCAAACATCCTCGCCGCTACGAACTCGTCCAGGAGTTGCCGCGAAACACTATGGGAAAAATTCAAAAGAACGCGCTGCGCGAACTGTACGCGAACAAGGAACGGTCACCGGCGTTATCTTAGGAAGCCCAGCTAGACGCTCAATCAAATCAAGACCTTCAGATCGGATACTACCCACCCTTCAGACTGCCAAACTCATTAGGAGATCTACAATGACTCGCATGACGGCAAAAGACTTCGACCAAGAACTTCTGGACCTGTATGACTTTTACGCGCACGGCAAGATCACCAAGCGCCAATTCCTGGACCGCGCAGGCAAGTTCGCGGTCGGCGGCGTGACAGCGGTCGCGCTGCTGAACATGCTCAGCCCGAACTACGCGATGGCTCAGCAAGTGTCGTTCAACGATCCCGATATCCACGCGGACTACATCACCTACCCTTCACCGAATGGAACCGGTGATGTTCGCGGCTACCTTGTCCGACCCGCCGGCGTTGAAGAGCCCCTGCCCGCGGTATTGGTAATCCACGAAAACCGCGGCCTTAACCCCTACATCGAAGATGTGGCGCGCCGATTGGCGAAGGCCGGGTTTATGGCACTGGCCCCCGACGGTCTGACGTCAGTGGGAGGGTACCCAGGCAACGACGCGGATGGGCGCGAGCTGCAAAAGACAGTGGACCGGGTCGAATTGATGAACGATTTCTTCAATGGATTTGAATACCTATTGAACCGAGATGATTGCACTGGAAAGGTCGGCGCTGTCGGTTTCTGCTACGGCGGCGGTGTGGTCAGCGCAATTGCTGTGGCCTATCCCGAACTGGCCGCTGGTGTCCCGTTCTACGGACGCCAGCCAGCAGTTGAGGATGTGGCCAAAATTCAGGCGCCGTTGCTTGTTCAGATGGGTGAGCTTGACGAACGCATCAATGCGGGCTGGCCAGATTTTGAGGCCGCCCTGCAGGCCAACGAAAAGGTATACGAGGCCTATATCTACGAAAACGCCAACCACGGTTTTCATAATGACAGCACGCCACGCTATGACGAGGAGATGGCAAACCTGGCCTGGGACCGCACAATTGAATGGTTCAAAACCTATCTGAAGTAACTATATTGTACGGCGAAGAGAGCATTGTGTTTTCATCGCTTCGTCGCATCTCAAGTTTTACCGGAGCCAAGCCATGTGAAACCCGAGTATTCAAACTCTCATGATCAGAGAGGCCGATAGGAACCCTTGGCTTGTTGACGGCTTGGATAGAAAAAAGACATCACCTTTAACAGAAGCGTTCGTTGGCGGGGTACAAAACCACTGGTTGTTTACTGAATAACACCGAAGCACGAGCGTCCTGTGGGAGCTATGTGAAGCGTTCTCTGGTTGAGTGGTTGGTTTTTTCAGAGTATCGCGAGCGCAATCACTGGCCCTGCCTGAATTCAACCTTTGACCATGTGTATGGAACACCTGACATGATCGCCAAGGCAGCAATTGCAAATCCAATGAACCACCGTGACCGCTTTAAACAGATGGCAAACCCAATCAGATCAGAATTGCGAGCAATTTGGCAATACTGCTTGCTTCCCGGAGGAAGCACCCAGCGTCTGGATCAATCCAGGACAGGTCAAAACCGTGCCTCTGAAGTCAGGGCTCAAGATCACCTTTTGTCGAATGAGCTGTCAGGCTCTCCGACCAAACAGTTGAGCACCCACGGGTAACTTGTCGTGACATAGAATCCGTACTGGCCATCTGCAGTCATGCCATTGCACTCATCCAGATCGCCCGTCCCGATAAACTCGTAGTCGTCAATGTATGTCCCGTCTGGGGTGCCACCCAGCCCGTTAGGCGGCGCAGGCCGAGGCGTAGTTTTGAGTTGGTAGCCGGAAATCGCAGGTCTTATCGTACCATCCAACGAAAAAAGTCTATACAATGCACCCAACGGATTGCGGCTAGTTCCGCATGGTCGCGAAGGTTGACATTCGTGTTGAATCGCAAGTTTTGCAATCATTGGATGTTTGTCGACATCGCAACGAACCGCGAACATCGCTGGAGGGGTGTTATGTGAAGCGATCTCTGGTTGAGTGGCCAACTCCCCTGCGGATCAAACGAACCATTAATTTAATCGCCGGATAGCAGTCATTGATCCTGCGCGCGGAGAACGTCTGTTTGGAGCCAATACCAACGAATGCTGCACTTGATATCAGCGGCGGCGATGGGCGCATACCGGACTTTGCGATGTTGGGCTGCAATCCCGAAGACCGACATTATCGTGGCGTGAAGCAATTGGCAGTCACAATTTGGAACGGGCGAACTACAACGCCTCTGGGTGACGCTTGGAGAAGCGGCTCTTATGCGCGCAATTGACAAAGCTTTCGGCGCCTTCACCAATTCAAAATGTCAGCCGCGCTCGTAACCCAAGAACAGTCACCGTACCGTCGCTTGAATTAAATGCTGGATTATCCAAGTACTGTATACTTGGAGTAATCGCGAAGTTCTGAGCGACCTTCCAGCGATAGAAAGCTTCGACTGCGACTTGGTCTTCATCTGAATTCGGTGGACGACCCCAACTAGCGCCAAGCCCCACTTCACTCGCGCGGAAAACGCCCTTCGTAATACCCGCGGCTGCGTATCTTTGGTACGGTGTGCTGGCATCTTCGTTTGCCCATGCAAGTCGGGCAAAAGTTCCAATGCGCGAATTTTCGAACGTATAGCTGCCTGTTAGGCCCACACCGTAATTTACATCGTCGGTGTGCCAAAGAGCTACGTGAACGTTGTTGAACAAAAACGAAGCATCGGACACGCTTTGGTCGGTCCACCCAAACTCAAGAGCTTTGAAGTAGTCGCCATCACCAAGAGTATCAAAGCTCAAGCTATCGTACTGGCCGTTCGCATCCATAACCATGCCCAAAACATAGAAGTTGGTGCGTGGAATACCGATGTACCCCGAGATTCCAAACGAACCGGCCGACGGATAGCCAATAGTAGGGTTCAAGATAATACTGTTGTTCTGAAACGACGTAAGGTTGTCGGAGTATGGCGTAATGTCGAACTGCGAGAAGGCACTCATGTATCCGACGCTTACCTCAATCGGAGTATCCCCAGCGTCTAATCTTTGCCGCCACTTTAAGACTGTAATACCCCATTGCTGGTCAGACCAATCCGGCGCAGTGGTTCCTACCCATCCGAAATTTAGCGCAAGTGCTTCGGGCGGTAATTCGCTTCCTATTTTGTGGCGGTTTTCAATTCTGAAATCCAAAGTACCTTTTCGTGATGGATTCGACCGGTTGAACAAATTCCAAGAAAAGAAGGCTCTGAAAATACCACCTACGGCATCAGTTTCATCAAAACTGTTATCGGACCACTGGGCGTTAAAGTTGTAGTCGAAGCCTAGTTTGAAGCCATATCGTTCAGCCAGCCCAGCCTTCCAATCGAACCAAGGTTGAAGTGCGCGGTCGATAGAAGGAAAATCGAAAGCGGTTTCCTTAGGTGTTTCTATTTCTTCCAATGTGCCTGTAACCGTAGCTGAGCCAATAGGAATGTTGGTCACTTCTTCCTCTGGATTGTCGGTACGTTCGGCGTGCGCCACGCAAGGTGCGGTCGCTATTAGCAGCGCTATGAACGTAGAGCGAACGTAAGTGTATCGGCGGTTCAGATTTGCCCCCAACGTCAATGATACGCGTAACGGATTTTGCTTGGTCACTGCCACAATCCTAGATTCCCCTCGCGACGAGCCTCGCCGAGAGTGTCACATCTTGTTGTATTTACATGATACCGAGGAAAGGCTTGCGAAGCGTTCCATCGTAAACCCACTTTGTAAGTGTTGTATAATCCCAGACAGGCATACGAACAGCGTCCTGAACCTTGTAGGCGGCAGGCGGAAGTTCCGTACATTCCAAGAGAATTGATCGAATGCCCGGGTTTTCAGCCACCAAAGATCTTGCACCTTCGACTATCTCTTCCTCTAGGGCCAACATGTTGTAATTGCCTGTAAGGTTGAGAATTTTCTGCATCTCAGTGCCGTCTTCCAGCCCCCTGATGACGATGCGCTCAGCCTTCTGTTGTGGGGTAACTCCACAGTTCTCTATAGCAGGTGCCTTAGCCAGGGTCTCACCGTTTGCAGTAATGACACCAATCTTGTACCGCTCTGGCAAACTCGCAAGCATTGCCGGCAACTGTAAAAGGCTGGTGGAGTACAGAGGCGTTTCAATCTGCTCAGCGATTGCTTTTTGGTAAGTTCCGTAAAACCCGCAATTTGCCATGATGGCTCTGACACCTTGCAACTCTAGCCATTTCGCGGCCTTGACCATTTCGGCAGTAAATGACTCTGTAGGCTCATCTGCGAGAATGTCGTAAACATTTGGCGGCACAGCCTCGCGGTAGAGCATTGGAAAGTCAAAGGTTGTGGCGTTGCCCATATTTCCGGGCGCCATCGGAAGATAAGCTCGGGCCTGGATAAGGCCTATTGTTACTCCAGCAACATTGCGACCGAACCACCAGTCGATTTCTGAGTTCTTCCCGGACGTATAGTCCGGCACATAGTAATCACTCGTGCGTTTTCCAGGTGTAAGCTGTTCCGAGGGTGTATTGTACCAATCCGGCACTTCCGCAGGTGGGTCAGGGGTGTACAGCGCCTGGGCTTGAGCGTCGCGGGTGGCGGCAACAAATCCGGCTGTCAGGGCGGCCGCGCTCCCCGCTTTTAGAATATCGCGACGAACAATTGAACTTGGTGCCCCGTCGTCAGGTCGAATATCCGCGTCGGGGGTCTCGTTGATTTCTTGGAAGCGAACCTTTTTGTCGCTTGCATTGGTGGGATTCTCGGTCACAGTGATTCCTCCGTTTAGCGAAAAGCGCGGTGCCGGATGGGTCGCGGGCAGCAGCCGCAATGAGACACATCATAAGGTTAACTATGACAGTTCTGGTCGCGCTCAGCCTGACGATTTCGATCAAGGCAATGCGATTATTGACGGAAATCATCAGGGCGGCGACAATAAATCATATTCTGATGTCATAATGGTTATGTGGATCATGGACCTTGCATATTTCGAGGATCAGGCATGAGCGGCCCAACGCAACCCCTGATCCGGCTATCAACGGGCAAGCCAGCGCTTTCCGCGCTGGATGCCGTTTATGATCGCTCTGACGAATTTCTCACACGGATTGGATTGGCCCGAGAGTCCTTCGATAATCCGGAAATATTCGTTCATGCAATCGTCATGTACCAGTTCTTTGAGGAGGCAGCCTCCGCGACTGAAGACCCATTCTTTTTGGCAAAGATCGGCAAAATGATAGCGGGATCAAAGTGGCCCCCTTTGATTGAGGCCGCAGACTGCGCTGTTACATTGGGATCGTTCCTCACCAAATTGGTTGTGGTGGCAACAGACCATTCGAGCTCCACCGAGCATCACTTGGACGTAAGCGGCAAATCAGGCTTCCTGTTTGGTCGCAGATTTTACGACACTCCGTTCGTACCAGCCCAGATAGATGGGTTCTTTGCGGCGATGTTCGGAGAAATTATTAAGCGATCCGTCGGCGAAAAATGGAGCCCTGATGACGTGTTGGTCACTATAAGCGACCCAAACGCACTTCCGTCCGAATTTCTTGGATGTTCGGTTTTGGCTGGAGATCGACGTGGGCATCGCGTTGCTTTCCCAGCAATCTGGCTAACGGAGCCATTTTCTTCCGATGACTTTTTCAAAGGACCAAGTGAACGATCTGGAACGTCGCTACCTCCGAAGCGAGTAATTGTCAGTGTTCGAGAAGCTCTCAAACCACACATTGGCGTACGGCCATTAAACAATGAAATTGCAGCAGGTATCTGTGGTCTTTCAGAGCAGCAACTGTCACGCAAACTTCGCAAGGAAGGCACAAGCTTGGGCAAGTTGATTGCTGAATTGAAATGTGAACATGCAGAAATGCTTCTGTCTCAGCATAAGGCCAGCGTAGCAGAAGCCGCAGAGGTGCTAGGGTATTCCGACGCAACCAGTTTCGCTCATGCCTTTCGTGGTTGGACAGGTAAGGCACCGAGTGACCTAAAAAAGCAGCGTGAAAACTAGGTGCCTTCAATCTTAGAAAATTAGCGCATAACTCAACTGGAAGAGGCCATTAAGTCCGAAAGGCGAATAGTCGGCTCAGGATATGAAGGTCAGTACTTAGCCAAATAGTCTTCCAAAATAATGACCGGTTCCAGTCGCATTCTGGGCATTCGACAATGGCGCTCTGATGGCCGCGTCGACCCGGAGCGCCTCTGGGTTTGAAATCGGAACTCTGCTAAGTCGCCAAGAGCAGCGCATCGAAGGAGCACATCATGGAGATTCACCGCGTCGGGGACCGGCCCTCTCAATTTCCCGGCAATGAGTATTTCACCGGTACGGTCCGCTTTGATCCCGTTGTGACAGGGAATGATCCCTCGCTGGTCAAAATCCTTACGGTGACTTTTGAGCCCGGCGCACGGACAGCTTGGCACACGCACCCTGCCGGTCAAACGCTGCATGTTTTGTCGGGCTTGGGCCTGGCTGGGTCTGAGGGGCAGCCAGTGCAGGTGTTGCGCCCTGGTGATACGGTGTGGTTTTCGCCAGGAGAGCGGCATTGGCACGGCGCGTCGCCAAACTGTGCGATGACCCATCTGGCTGTGCAGACCTCTGTCGAGGGCAAGACTGCGGATTGGATGGAGCATGTCTCAGACGAGGATTACAGCGCAGCCCGCGCAGAATGAAGCGTTTGAGCCCTACCGAGCAAGTCGCAGCAGAGTAACCCCTTCTACGCCCATTCATAGAGGGGTTAACGGATTTTTTCATCTCGTGACAGGCGCGGCCCTCGTTTCGTCCCTGAGAGGCAGGCACAGCGCGTTTTCACTTTTCGGGATTTCTGGCCCCCTCAGCCACCCATTTACCCTGCAAAATCCCATCGCCGGAGAATGTCTCTCGTCCGTGCCATTTTCTGCGCGTTGGCCACAACCTCATGCGCTCCGTCGCGCACCTCCTCTTCGAGCAGAAAAGGCTCCTCGTACCCACATGCATTACAGGCAGCTTTCTCACCTGTAATCACCGTATCCGGCGATCCGCATTCTGGGCATCGTGCCTGGACGTCATCGTTGAACATATCGCGACCTCTCCTTCCTTTACCGATTGCCAGAACCGGGTCCGCCCGCCAACATCGTTGATTGGCGCATCCGCTTGAACTCGTCTGGGGTGACGGTTCCGCTGCTGACATCGATATCTTTTGGGATCCGCGCTCTCTTGTGTCCGATCGCGCGAACGCTGCCCCTTGTGATCTCCAGACAGGTTGACTCGTAACATGTAAGCCCGCTTGTGTTGATTTGGATGGCAGTCTGACCATTCGCGTCAGTGACCAATGGAGCCTGAGGAGGTGGGCTGCACGCTGAAACCAGCAACGCGAACCCAAAATAAATCCATCTGTTCATACGAAATTCCCTTTTTCTCTAAAATAGGATGGCAGCTGTTCAGTCAAATCTGTCGAGTGTCAGCTTCGAGCGCATCGAAGACGCTCTCGAAATATCATCGCATGACCGCATCGAGTCCAAAGCGGACCAGCACCAAAACCCGTAATGTTCTCGCACGGACGAAAATTTCAAACGTTGGTCAATTTTACCATAGTAGCAGGCTTGCTTTTTGCGCCTCGAAACCTTTTGGCGTCGGAAAAAGCGAGCGCATCCTAGCAACAAGTTCGATCTCACCATCCAGCATCTTTCGGACAGTGTTTAACCAGTTATTGAAGGTTTCAGATTCCCAATGATCTTGGACCGCGGCTTCGTTCCTGAACACTTCGTAGAAATAGAAACGATTTGGGTTTGTTTCATCAACCATAATATGAAACTGGAAAACTTCTGGTTCTTCACTGACAACATTTTGCGCTTGGAAGATGCTGGCGTCCAAAAAGGGCTGCCGATACTCAGGTTTTACGTTGATCACGAAGAACCCACCAAACATTGCATCGTCCATATTTGTCTCCTTCAGTGACGTAAAAGCGGCGAAGGTCGCAAAACACACCTGTCCTGCTGGAAGGCGTTAACCTACAGCACTGCGATACCCATGAACCTAAGCGGGTATCCTTTCTTTATCTGCTTCACCCCATCCTAGCGCGCGTGCAAGTTCGTGTGACATTGCGGTAAGTGTATGGCCAATCTTTTCTCGCCTCGAAGGTGTAAACACCCGGAGAGACGCCGTAGCGCCGATTGAAAGCGTCGCACCAACACCTGTCTTGGTCAGCGTTGTTGCGACAGAACTGATCCCGCGCTCGAGCTCTTCAACACATACGGCATACCCTTTGGCTCGAATGACATCGAGTTCCGCGGCCAGATCCTTAGGGTCTGTAATCGTGCGATCTGTGTACCGCTTAAGCTGCCCATCCAATCGGTCTTGAGACAGCAGCTCAGGCGACACGGCGGCGATTGCCTTGGCGCAAGAGCACGCGTGTATTGGTCGTTTGCCCATACCTGGATGAAGAAAAGACACGCCCGTCTGCGGTGTCTCCACATGAATAATCTCAACCCAATGGCCCCGTAGCCGAGACAAGAAAAACGCAGCGCCATAGTCATTCGCGGCGCCAGAGAGGGCAGGCGCAATCACTTGCAAAAGAGCGGGGTCAGAGTGATCGCTCAACGTGATACGCTTTAGCCTAATCCCAATCGCGAACTCACCGCGGGTTGGTGATTCAAGGAGGCCGGACAAAACAAGGTCTTGAACCAGCCTGTAGGCCGTAGGTTTAGGTATATCGGACTGGGCACAGATATCCGCTACGGACGCACGTCCTTTTTGACCCACGATTTCCAAAATCAGCGCTAATCGTTCGAGATGCATTTTTCTCACTTTATGATAATCAAGTTTTCGATATACGATACAATTTAGGGAATCAAGGGAGGAGCATACGATGGATGGACAATGCTGTGGACCGGGCTTCAAGAGTCCGCAAGAAGCCATCAAAGCCCCCCGAGAAAAGCTACTCTACACGATCGCCATCTACACCGGGACAGGGATCCAGAAACCTGATTACCTTGCTACAGTGGATGTCGACCCTGACAGCTCGACCTATTCTCAAGTAATCCATAGGCTGGAAATGCCGGGGATTGGGGACGAGCTTCACCACATGGGGTGGAACGCCTGTTCGTCCTGTCACGACGACGGCTCGATGTCCCGCAAATACCTGATCCTGCCGGGCGTACGCTCTAACAACCTTCACATCGTTGATACAGCCACTGACCCGCGTACGCCGCGGTTGCATAAGGTCATCGACGGTGCTGAAATCAAGGCCAAGGCAGATTTATCGGGCCCGCATACGGTGCATTGTTTGGGCTCGGAAATCATCATTTCCTTCCTTGGAAATGCCAAGGGTGAAGCTCCTGGAGGCTATCTGCATCTCGACAAAGAGTTCAACATCGTCGGTCGCTGGGAAACCTCGATGGGCGATATCAAGTTCGGCTATGACTTCTGGTACCAACCACGCCACAACGTGATGGTCAGTTCCGAATGGGCTGCGCCCAATACCTTCATGCCGGGCTTCGATCTGGAAGAAGTGGGCCATCTGAAATATGGGCGCGAGCTGCATTTTTGGGATTTCGAAAAGCGCAAACCGGTCGAAAGCTTCTATTTGGGTGAAGACGGGCTGTTGCCACTGGAAGTCAAGTTCCACCATGACCCCGACAGCACGCATGGGTTCTGTGGCGCAGCTCTTTCGACCAATGTGATCCATTGGTGGCAAGACGATGCTAAAAAGTGGCGGTGGGAAAAGATCATCGACGTGGAAAACGAGATGCACCCCGAATGGCCGATCCCGTTGCCGGGGGTTATGTCGGCGATCCTGATTTCGATGGACGACAAATACTTGTACCTGAACAATTGGCTGCATGGAGATATGCGCCAGTATGACATCACCGAACCGCATAATCCCAAGCTGACCGGCCAAGTGTTTATGGGGGGCCTTTTGGGTAAAGCTCCGATCGTAAACGGGGTCGAGGTCGCGGGTGGTCCGCAAATGTTCCAGCTCTCTCTCGACGGACGAAGGCTTTATGTCACGACCTCGCTGTTCTCGACTTGGGATAACCAGTTCTATCCCGAGATCCGCGAAAAGGGCGGGGTTATGGTAATGATCGATTGCGACCCTGAAAACGGTGGTATGAAGATCAACGAGGATTTCATCGTGGACTTCGGCAAAGAACCGAATGGTCCATCGCGCTGTCACGAGAGCCGGTATCCGGGCGGTGATTGCACAAGCGACATCTGGCTATGACTATGTATACCGTGACGATCGCGAACAGAGATGGCGCGCAATACTGTGTGGATGCGCGGCGTCCTCTTCTGGAAACGCTGAGAGAACAGGGCGTCAACTTGCCTTTTGGGTGCAAGTATGGCGGCTGCATTACATGCGCGGCAAAGCTAAAGACTGGCGCGATCGATCAACGCCGACAGGTTGCGCTGAATAATCGGCAAATCGCGAACGGCTATGTGATCCTTTGCGTGGCACGTCCGACATCCGACATCACGCTTGAGATCGGGGTCGAGAGCCATGACAAGCTGTACCGCAATCCGTTTCTCGACCCTCTCAAACCCCACGAACTCAAGGCTGACATTGCGACGCCGAAGGAAGGTTAACCGATGCCCGAAGCAGATATCGACCGCATCTACGATTACGACCCCAAATACCTCGCAGACATCCTGCAGTCGGTAAAAACCATTGCAATGGTGGGGGCTAGCGCGGACAAAACAAAATTCAGTTATGGCGTTCTGCGACAGCTCAGTGAAATCGGCTATGATATTGCACCGGTGAATCCTAACCCGAATGTTTCGGAAATTAGAGGACTCAAGGTCTACCACTCGCTGGAAGAGATCGACAAACATGTTGATATGGTTGACGTCTTCCGCCCAAAGGAAGAGTTGTATGGCTTTGCCGAGAAGGCTATCGCAATCGGGGCAAAAGTTCTTTGGGGTCAAATCGGTGTGTACGACGATCAAGCAGCGCAGCTCGCCGAAGCGGCAGGCCTTAAAGTCGTGATGAACCGATGCCCCAAGATTGAACTCTTCCGCCCTTTTTGGAAGCCGCGCCTGGACCTAAAGATATGATGGAAATTCGATTGGTAGCGGCCTCCTCAGCATCCAATGAGGGTGCCAATTGAGATAATGAGCTTACGGAAGAGAAGACAAGTCATCCTGTCACTCTACACAACCGTCTAGTGTCAGGCCTATTTTTCTGCATGGGCGAGGACGCGGGATAAATTATTTGTCACCAGATTTCTACTTCGAACAAACAAGGTGAACGACAGCCTCGAGCCTAGCTGGATGGAAGGTTTCCAACTGTAACCAGATCAATCTTCGGACGTGTTTGCCGATACGACTTGCGACTGAGATTTTAGCCAGTTGACGAAAACCTTAGCCTCGGGACGCTGAAATTCTGCTTGAGTCTGGATGTAATAGACGCCGAAGAGTGGCTCAGAGAACAACTCAATCATCCGACCAGATGACAGATCGTCCTCGAAAAAAGCTCTGGCAGAATACGTGATACCGTCACCCCGGCGAACCGCAGTCATGATCAGGTTCCCCGGCATGTGATTTATGGTCAATGGCTCGGGAAGTACGACCCCATGATAGGTGAACCAGTCGGCCGCCTCGTTTGTGCCCAGTTCCTGCAACCAGGGCAGCTTTGTTAAAGAGGCCGGGTCACGCAGATCTTGGCCTTCCACCAGTGAAGGTGCCCCGATCACGACCATGTCGGAAACAAGGACAGCATCCTCTTCTTTTCTTGGCATGCGTCTGTCGTGATACCGAATGGCGACATCGATACCACCTGGTCTTATCTGAACCAGTTCCGAGGTTGGGTTCAGCATCAAAGTGATCTCTGGATGTTCACGTTGAAACTCTGCCATTCTCGGCAATAGCCACTCCACCGCGAATGCTGGTGACATGGTCACTTGAACGGGGCGCTGCGCTGTGTGTTCTGCCAGTCGTTCGACACCCCTTCCGATAATTTCAAAGCCGATACCCAGTTCACGCGAAAGAATGATGCCTAGCTCTGTCAATTCGATGCTGCGCCCACGTCTGGCAACGAGAGCTACACCCAAATGCCTTTCCAACGATTTCACCTGCTGGCTGACAGCCGCTTGGGTCACGTTCAAGCGTTCTGCTGCCACGGTGTAACTCCCTGCTTCCGCAACCGCTGAGAAGGCACGCAAAGCGTTCATCGGGGGAAGGTGTAACCAATCCATACTGCAGATTTTCTAATGTTTGGTTAGACTATTTGAGTCGCATGATATCGACATTGTTGACATTATTCACAGTGAAATCTGCGCTGCCATTATAAAATATTGGAGCGGATGCTTTAGTACCGATGTAAACCTAGCCGCATGCCAGGAGATCTTGATACGATGGAAAAACTTCAAGGTGGATGTTACTGTGGTTCTGTTCGATACCAGATCGCGACACCACCTGTCTGGTCGGGACATTGCCATTGTCGTTCATGCCAAATGGCCCTTGGTGGCGCCTTTGCAACTTGGGCTAAGGTAGCCGCCGAAGACTTCGCCGTTATCAAAGGCGAAATCCAACACATTGAGAAAACTTCGGGTATTCGCCGCGGGTTTTGTCGGGACTGTGGAACGACGTTGACCTATGCCGCACTAAATGAAGTTGAGGGCCAAGACTGGAGTGCTGACGCTTGGTTTTCTGCTGTAACGTTGGACGACCCATCGATTGCGCAACCCAAGGCCCACGTCTTCGTGTCACATCAGCAGACATGGATAAAACTCGACGACGGGCTGCCGACGTTTCCTGAGTTCTAACCAACTTTTCGAGCGAACGGAGGAGAAAGCGATGAACACTGTTTATTCATATGCCTGCAAGGATTGCGAGGGCATGGAGGCCTGCCCAGGCAAAGTGGTTGCAGCGACTAAGGACGAAGTATGGAAACTCATGGAACTGCACGCGGTAGTCGCCCATGGAGAGGACCCCAGTTCGTGGGACGCCGACACTCGGGCATACTTGGAAACACTGATTAAGCCAGCTTGATAAGATCAGTTGAGCTTCGACGCCCAACGAAATCTCGACCTTTAAGCTCTGTTTGGGTTTCTTAACTGGGAAGGTCTGGTTTGTCCGCATAGCGGTCATTGATGCACCACGCAGCGAAAAGACTGCTCTGAGCACAAAGCAGAAACACCATGCGATTACGTAGAAAAACCTGCTAGCACCAAAAATCAGTGGTCAACAATCTTACTCAATTTCCGAGGATCGCGCCCAGAGATTGATTTCCTCTTCCGAGCTGACCTCGTCAATTTTAGCGAGTTCCGCTTCGTTAAATTCCAAATTTTGGACCGCACCTACGCAATCCACGATCTGCTCAGGTCGCGAAGCGCCAATAAGGGCTGTCGTAATCCGGTCACCTCTCAGCACCCAAGCAAGCGCCATCTGAGCTAATGATTGACCGCGTGACGCGGCTATGTCGTTTAGAGCCCTGACACTCTTCAATGAACGTTCGTTGATCATGCCGTCCAATAGAGACTTGCCTTGAGTCGCACGACTGTCTTCGGGAATGCCGTTCAGATACTTCGATGTCAAAATACCCTGGGCAAGTGGCGTGAACGCAATCGATCCCACGTTCAATTCGTTAAGCGTATCCAACAGCCCGTCCCGCTCAACCCAACGGTTGAGTAGGTTATACGACGGCTGATGAATCAGGCACGGCGTGCCAAGGTCTTTCAAGATGGCCAGCGCTTCGCGCGTTCGTTGCGAGTTGTAGCTTGAAATTCCGACGTAAAGTGCGCGCCCAGAGCGCACTATATAGTCTAAGGCTCCCATAGTTTCTTCCAGAGGGGTATCTGGATCATAGCGGTGGGAATAAAAGATATCTGCGTACTCTAGCCCCATCCGCTTGAGCGATTGATCACAAGAGGCCACAAGATACTTTCGTGATCCCCACTCCCCATAGGGGCCCGGCCACATATCATACCCTGCCTTGGTAGATATGATGAGTTCGTCCCGATAGCCTGCGAAATCAGTTTTTAAAATTTCACCGAATGCTTCTTCCGCCGATCCCGGCGGCGGGCCATAGTTATTTGCTAAATCAAAGTGCGTTATACCCAAGTCAAAAGCAGTGCAGCAGAGATCGCGCTTTGTCTGGTGCGGGGTATCCCCACCAAAGTTGTGCCATAGCCCAAGGCTTATCGCGGGTAGCTTTATGCCAGACTGCCCACAACGGCGATAGACCATTTGGTCGTAGCGGTCCGGATTGGGAAGAAATGGGCGCGGCCGAGGCTTCGGGGGGCGTTGTAATTTGCTCATCTGTCCATAATCCGAGATCATCACCCCGTGTCAATTCAACGAGATAGTAATCGGCAATCACCGAAGCCTGCCGTACAGACGGAACATAACTCAGGCATTGTCAGCGCAGATTGTCAAACTGCAAACTAGTCCTCGAACAATGCGCGAACCTTTGACATGTCATACGCATGTTCCGTCAGGTTTTCAGGATCCCATTCGCTTCGCTCAGCTTCAAAAAAATCCCCGCCGTATACGTGGATTGCTCCGGTCAACTTGGGGATAGGGTTTGTAACTGAGTGAATGAGGTCCTTACCAAGCGGAGCATATTCACCCGTCGACAATGCTCGAGCCCCCGCCGCTTCAATGCGTCCGTTAGGGTCATCTGCTACACGCCGCCAAAATATGTTATCTTCTCTACCACCATAAATACCGATCACGGCCCACATTTCGTGATTGTGGGGCATTATGGTCATTCCTGGCTTCCATACGACGTTGACGATTGTCAGATCACCTGACTTGTAAATGGGAAAGATACCGCTTTCGGTCGGCTCTCCCAAGGCTTGCGTCACGCCCGCGGGATCGCGCATCGCCCGGTCCACCACCTCAGCCACCGATTTGTGAGACGCATCCTGATCCATTGCGGTCCGGCAGTCCGCTACAAACTGTTCCATGTTCCACATATCTTCAGCCCCCAATTGCATACTATAAAAGCAACAGGGTAGCACAGGCTGTAAAATAGACGAAATTGGGACCCAGATTGCAGCTGAATGTATCGGGTATCTAAGACTTCCAATGACCGCTTGGCCTGCTTAGCGTTCTTTCGCCAAATCGAGGAGATGTCTACTTTGCGGGACACCCGTCGATTTCATCGAATACATTAGGCTGTCTGTTTGCTTAATCGAAAATGCGTTCGCCCTGCTCGTCGATCACCTGTTTCGCCTTTGCGATGCTGAAGCTTTCGCCCTGATCCCGGTTTTTAAATTCATCCGCGCGGATCACTGTATGGGTCTTGCGATCTCCGTCGATGGTCTTTTCGATACGGGCTAAAAGGCGGTATTTGCCACCTTCGGGCATCAGGTCCGGAAAGATTTCGAACCCTCTGTAAGAGACCGGATCCGGCTCTGACTTTTCATCGCCACCGAAGAGTTTAGATAAGAGGGACATTTGCCGGCTCCTTTCAGCGTTGTTATGACGGGAGACTAGCGCCGCTTAGGACAGGCGTGAAGCCTGTCGTGCTATCAGAACATTTGTCTTCGATCCGTTGGCACGCTCCTTGCGTTGCCTAATACGTCCAGATCCGCGGTAAAAGTCCATTCCCCCGCACCACTCTCCCTTGTACGGACTGTCCAAAACCACCATTCTGACACCCCGCTGCCAACTACCGAACTGAGCCCAAAGCGGCCGTCTAGTACGTGATCAGAAGACGACTTAGATTGCCTTTAGGATCGCCTCGGCCATGCTCTGTGGGTTCATGACCATTACGTTGTGATGACCGTCCACCTCGGCGGTATCGAAACGATTATCTTTGGAGGACCGTTCGTGAAACTCTTTGAAAACATGATTGCCGTTCTGCATACAGCGCATGTAGGTCAAGCGACGCTCACCCTGAAATGGGTCACCCTCAACTTTCTCGAGGAAGCAGTTTGGAGACATTGGACGCAGACGAGGCTCAGCGTGATCTGCTGCCGGGCCGGTCATTCCCCAAATCTCTGCCCAGGTGTCACGTGGCCGAGCTGGAATGTATTCGCCAGATGATAACGATTGAAGCATTCCATCACGCACCTCTGGGCTCTGATAATCCGCAACTGCTTCGCCCTCTCCAAGCCTGAAGGCGTCAAGATAGATGCCGTGAGAAATCCGTTCTTCAGTGTCTTTTGCCAATGCCTGCGAGAGCGCTCCACCACCGTATGAGTGGGCGACAACGACGGCGTCTTGGATGTCGAAGAAGAAAAGATGGTTCAGAATATCCTCACCGTGGGTGTGCAATCCTATCTCGAGAGACTGCAAATGCGCAGTTGTACCCATGCCAGACAGGTCGAGGGCTGACACGTTGAGCCCCCTTTGAGTAAGAAGCGGGATCGTCTCTTGCCAAGCCCAAGCACCGTGCCATGCTCCGTGAACCAGAACGACGTGTTTTTTGCTTACGCTGGCTTTCGCGCTCGAAAGATAGAACGGCGCGCTGAGCATCACTGTCGCTCCCGCGAGCACCGTCCGACGTGTTGTCTCCTTCATGGTGAAAGTCCTCCCAATTGGCATGTTCCAAATGTATGGCACAGTTTTAGGGGCTCGTCATTTGGCGCATCCGCGTTTCCGCATCGTCAGCTTAGTGGCCACTCCACACGCTCAGAGCCGGTCTGCAGCCAAGGGCAGCTTTATCCGCAACTTGGACTTAAGCCCTATTCTAACCAATGACTGGTTCGAGCCCAAAGCAGGCATTTTCCAGAGAGGGCTTTACAGCGAGCCAAGCCACAACGGTTCAGCAGAGAGAGTTTCGCAGCGGCAACATTCTCAGGATTCGCTGATGAAAGTCGGCCATTAGAACGGGTAACCCACCTTTTCCTCGGAGCAGTAAAAACAAAGCGAATACAATGAGCCTCGTTCTCGGATCAACTGACGTTTTCTGTAACTAGCGACGCGTCTTTAATCATGCCATTACAAGCTCACTTCGGTGTTTCGCCAAAGTAACCTCCAAAGAATGCGATCATTGCCAACAACACGCCAACCAATATCACGATCACAAGCAGTGCTCCGCTACCTTTGGCAAAATATCCCAATGAGACTAGGCCAACCACGAAGATGCCGACCAGAAAGTAGAGTACTGTATTGTCCATCTTTACCCCCGAATGAGTTGTCTACACTCAACACTTCATGCTCCACAAAAACGATCCAACGACCGCTAAAAAAGGTGACGTCAAACGGCTTTCGGTGACTGTCGAATGCCACTCAGCGTGGCGAACAAGACCGGGACCAGGATCATTGTGAGCATCGTACCCACCGTCAAACCGCCCATGATCGTGATAGCAAGACCCACCCAAAACACGTCTGGCAGTAGCGGTATCACGCCCAAGACTGTAGTGGCGGCGGCCAGTACGACGGGGCGCAGTCTTGAGGCTCCGGCATTCAAAACGGCGTCGTAGCCCTGCTGACCTTCGGCCAAGTTATCGTTGATCTGATCGATCAGAACGATTGCATTTTTGATCATCATGCCCGCCAGGCTCATGCCCCCGAGCAATGCAACGAACCCAAACGGTGTGTTTGTGAGGAGCAGGCTCGGAACAATACCTATCAGCACAAAAGGTACAGTCAGGAAAATGACCAGCGGTCTGCGGTATGAGTTAAACAGCCCAACTACAATCAATGCCATGATCGAAAACGCGGGGATCATACCCGGAATCAAAGACGCTTGCGCAGACACTGTGTCCTCGTACTCACCACCCCATTCCATGCTGTAGCCCGGCGGTAACTCAGCCTCCAAGGCTTCAAAATCGGCAAGAACTGCGGCGCGATAGCTTGGTAGAGTTACACTATCGATTGGATTGGCTTGCACAGTCAGAACGCGACGCCGGTCGCGGCGATTGATCGTCGGGTCTTCGGGCTGGATATTCACGCCGCTTACGACCTGCGCCAATGGGACAGGCTCAACAGAAAACGGTGACTGCAGTTGCAGCAGTTCAAAGTTATCAACGGCAGCAACGTCTTCCGCGCCAGGCCGGACGATGATTGGCAACAACTCATCACCTTCGCGGTAGAGGCCGACTGAACGCCCGTCAAATGCACGTTTTGTCGTATTACCAAGATCTTCATAGGTGATACCGGTCCACCGTGCTCGGTCCTGGTCATAGTCTGGGACAGTTTTCAGGACACGGTTGCGCCAATCGGTGCGCGCCACTTTCGTCCATTGATGCTGATCCAGTATCGCAACTGCTCTGTCGCCAATTTCGCGCAATGTCTCGGGATCGGCATCTGCTGGACCAATGATACGATTTTCGAAAGCCCAAGTATTGCTGGGCCCCACACCGAACTGGCGTGTGAAGGAGGTCGCTTCGGGCATATTAGCTGATATCCAAAGTGAAATCTCCTTGGTCATCTCCGGAATGTCGCGGTAATCTTCGACGTTCACAATGACTTGCGCGTAGGAAGGGTTTGTTCCTTCGGGGTCGACCGGCAGGTAGAAACGCGGTGGGCCAGCCCCGATGAAGCTCGCGATACCCGTCACGCGATCGTCCATTCCAACCTGTTCTTCGATGCGGGTAATAGCCTCGGATACGGCTTCTATCCGGGTCCCTTCGGGTGCGTAATAGTCGATCATGTACTTGGTCATCGACGACGTTGGAAAGAACAACTGTGTGACGGAACCAAAGCCCACCCCTGCAATAACAAGAGCACCAACAGCCACTCCGATTGTCAGGTAGCGAACGCGGATCGCGGCGGCCAGAAAACGGCGGTAGACGGCGTATAGACCGGTGTCAAAGGTTTCACTGGTTCCCCCCTTTGGTTCCGGCAGCATGGCAACGCACTGCAAAGGGGTGATGGTCATTGACAGCAACCAACTAACGAGAAGCGCAATCCCAACAACGGAGAAGAGCGTACGGCAGTACTCTCCAGCGCTCTCAACGGACGCAAAGATTGGATAAAAGGCCATAACAGCGACGAACGTTGCCCCTAGCAAAGACATAGCGGGTCGCGTTGCGG
Source organism: Ruegeria sp. AP7 (assembly GCF_056539905.1). Lineage (NCBI taxonomy): Bacteria > Pseudomonadati > Pseudomonadota > Alphaproteobacteria > Rhodobacterales > Roseobacteraceae > Ruegeria > Ruegeria sp. AP7. The sequence continues at coordinate 333,272 of NZ_JBQFVT010000002.1, forward strand.
CATCGATTGCGGCTTTTGCGCGGTCCATTCCCTGTGACATGCGAACCATGGCACCATCCGCTACCACGATCGAGTTGTCGACCATCATGCCAAGCGCAATGATCAATGCGCCCAAGGACATGCGCTGAAGATCTATTCCCAGCATCGCTAACGGAATGAAAGTGGCAAGTATCGTCAGGATCAATCCGCTGCCGATGATGATCCCCATGCGAAGACCCATCGCCAAAGTCAATACGATCAGAACAATCGCGACGGCTTGGCCAAGGCTTACTAAGAAACTGCTGACTGCCAGGTTGACGTCGTCAGATTGCCAATGAACCCGTTCAAGTTCGATGCCCACCGGCAGGCCTGCGATTAGTTCATCGACTCTGGCGTCGACAGCCTCCCCAACACTGACAACGTTGACACCAGACTGAAATGATATTGCCAAGCCAATAGACGGAAGGCCGTTATAGCGCATCATGGTCGTTGGTGGGTCAGCATAGCCTTCCTTGACCTCAACAATTTCGCCCAGCCTTAGCAGCTCTGGCCCTCGAGGTTGGCCGCTTTGAGCTTGGTCCAGACCACTTGGCCGAACAACCAAATCCGCGATATCAGTTGGGCTGGTGAATGTACCGCTTGGCGCAATGCGCATGCGGTAGTCGCCGATGTTCACGCGACCTGCATCCACAATCGCATTTTGGGTTTGCAACGTAGCGAGGATAGTCTGCGCCGAAACACCCAATGCGGCCAAGGCTTCTTCGCGTGTTTCCAGATAAATGACCCTGTCGCGCTCCCCCCACAAATCTACACGCCCTACGCCGTCGATCAACGAGAGCTCTCGCTTGAAGTCTTCGGCGAAGCTATCAAGCTCCTGAGCGGAGAACCCATCAGACGTCATAGCCAGAAGCAGACCAAAGACATCACCGAAATCATCGTTGATAGCAGGACGACCTGCGCCCGGGGGCAGGTCTGTTTCCACGTCTCTTACTTTGCGGCGCAGCGTGTCCCAGATTTGTGGCAGCTGGTCGGACCAATAGTTTGGGCGGATTTCGACTTTAATGGTCGACACACCCGCCCTGCTTTCGCTCGAGATGTAATCAATCTCTTTAATCTCTTGGAGCTTCAGCTCGATCCGTTCTGTGACCTCCTGCTCAACTTCTTCGGGACTGGCGCCAGGATAAAGGGTGGTCACAACCGCAGTTTTGATAGTGAACTCGGGGTCTTCTAGCTGCCCCAGACTAAAGAAAGCCGAAATGCCGCCCAACGTAAGCATGACAACCGTGAACCAAACGAATTTGGCGTTGCGAATTGAGAACGCCGCGAGACCCATTACTCTGTATCCTCAGAAAGTAACGAAACTTTCTGGCCCTCTCGCAAAGAGTTCGCTCCGGCAGTGACTACGATGTCACCAAATTCCAGACCTTCACTAACGGCCACCCCTTGCGACCGGGGTGTGCCAAGCGAAACCTTCCTTGCTGTTACGGTTTCTGAGCCGCCGTCAAACACCCAGACATGCGGATCTGTTTCCCCTTCAGGCACGAAAACCGCGCTGGCTGGAACCATGATCGCATCAAATGGTTCGTGCCCTTCCTTTGGCTGGCCACGGACGCGCCCAGCCATACCCGGAAGAACACTTGCGTCTTCTGGTTGCTCCATAATCAACGTGACGGGGAAGGTTCGGGTCGTTGCCGAAGCCTCTGATCCAATCTCGCTGATTTCCGCCGGTAGAACCACGTCCCCCAGAGCGTCAAATGTAACGGTTATGTCTTCAATGTGGGGGATCAGGGCAATGTACCTTTCGGGGATATCGATCACGACTTCGATGTGCTCGGCATCCAGGATGCGTAGCACCGGTGTCTGTGCTGCAACTTCTTCAAAATCTTCAATGTATTTGCCAACAACACGTCCATCGAACGGTGCCGCCAAGCTCGTGTAGGTTAAATCCAGAGTGGCTCTATCCAAAGCCCCTTGGACAGAATTGATTGCTGCTTGTGCTGATGTTTCGCCCGCGACAAACCGATCAAGTGTCGCCTGAGCAGCAACATCTTTTTCGACCAGTGATCGTTGCCGATCTGTTTGCAATTTTGCGTTTTCAAACGTCGCCTGTGCGCTCTCAAGTTCAGCAGTAAGCCGATCGACTTCGGCCTGGTACGGGGCTGGGTCTAAGGCCGCGATGACGGCACCTCTCGTCACAAGGTCGCCAACCTGAACATCGACACCGACAACATTGCCCGGCACGCGAAACGCCAACGACACTTCGCGTGCGGCTCTCGCCGTTCCGACAAAGTAGCGGTCATGCAAACTGGATAGGTCAGAAATCTCGGTGGCTCTGACAGGACGTACTAGTGTTTGGGTCGCTTCTTCTTCTTTCTCCCAACAGCCGGCAAGCAACACGAAGGCCAAAAGCCAAACAAATAATCTCTTCATATCCCCTCCCGTGCCGCCCGCGTTCCTCTCTTCGTCTTTGTGAAGGTGGCGTAACTTGCGGATTTTGCGCCTAAAGCTGTTGCAATTGTACGTGCTTATCAAACAAAGTCAAAAATCCGAATTTGTTTAGGGGTGGTGGAGAGAAGCCTTAGTACATCTTGTCAAACTGATAAGGCAACTTAGCATTAAGACGTCGTCACGATGCTGCTGTTTGTCCTATCGGGAGCACAGCAGGCTGTTTTTCGAGTTAGTGTAGCTACCTCAAAAGGTAAGCGTGCGGAGATTACACTGTGATTCAGCAAAGCCAAGTGATCAGCCCCACTTGTGTGTTCCAATTTGATTGTTAGTGCATGACCGGCCTTTGGTCCATTTGAACGATGGTTTCCGGGGCCGGCGGTTTATATGCCAGAGCACTGTGCGGGCGTTTTGTGTTGTAGTGTTTCCTCCACTCTTCAATCAAAATCTGCGCTTCTCTTAGATTGTAGAAGACTTCTCCATTCAGGAACTCATCCCTGAACCGCGCATTGAAACTTTCACAGTAACCGTTCTCCCATGGGCTGCCTGGCTCGATGTATGCGGTCTTTACTCCAACGGAATTGATCCAGTCTTGCACGGCCACGGCAATGAACTCAGGGCCATTGTCGGAGCGAATGTAGCTTGGCACACCGCGCATGATGAACAGGTCACTCAGCACGTCGATGACATCGCTGGAGTTCAGCTTACGGTCCACGCGGATCGCCAAGCACTCCCGGCTGTACTCATCGATAACGTTGAGCGTGCGGAACGCCTTTCCGTCATCCGTTCGACAACGCACGAAGTCGTAGCTCCAGACGTGGTTTCGATGCTCCGGCCGCAGCCGAACACACGACCCATCATTCAACCAGAGCCGTCCCTTCTTTGGTTGTTTCATTGGCACTTTCAGCCCCGCCCGACGCCAAAGCCTTTCGACGCGCTTGTCATTCACCTGCCAGCCCGCATCTCTCAACAAATCCGCGATCCGGCGATAACCGTAGCGGCCATACTGGCGGGCCAATTCTATCGTGTCCGCCACCAGACGCTTCTCGTCAGCTCGACCTTTCGGCAGCTTTCGCTGTGTGGATCGGAGTTGTTTCAGGACGCGACATGCCTTGCCCCATCAATATCTCAACCTGCCGCAACTTCGAGACAATCTCTTCCGGCTTCGGTCGCTTGTTCGCAATGTGGTTCCTCCGTTTTCATAACCATAACGGCGGACCACTTCAGAGGGGGAGGATCAAACGTAAAGAACTTACGCACTTTCAAAACGTTCGATGCGTTTAAATGAAGGGCCGCTTTGGGCTCCAAGCGGACATCCGACGCTTTCGGTCGGTTACTCTGCGCTTGGTGGCATCATGAATGACAGCAATGCGGACAATGCACCTTTTTCTCTCCGAGCATTCCGGCACCCCTGCCTTTGGAGCACCGGTTGGCAGCTAATCGAATTAGAGGCGCTTTTCGGACTTAGCTGACGTCAGTATTTGCCCGAAGCCAAGTTTTTGACTCTTGCAACGCTTGCCCAAGGCGAACATCTGTGCTGCCTACAATGCACGAATGAATTTTTCAAGAATTCTTGGCGTAGCTGGAGCAACACCGCAAACTCATTTGGTGCAGGCTACCCGAACAACTCGGTCCGCCTCGCATTTGTTTCTCTTGGTGCAATCGCCTTCAGAATTTCTACCGCTCTCATAGACACACATTGGTGGATTCGTTGACCAACCCTGCTTCGTGGTGCATTCATCTTTGCCCGTGCATTGCGAGCCTCCACAAGTTTTGGGGCGCCATTGTCTGAGCGACTGATATGTTTTCCATTCACTTGGGCAAGTTCTGCTGGGAAAAGAACATACCGCTTCTCCATTTATCATTTCGGTTAACCCTCCGGCGTTGCTACACTCCACCCCTGTGGCTGCCGCACCGATAGTGGCTGAAACTGCCACAGCAAGTAAGAAAATTCCTGCAGATAGTTTTGCCATATAGCACACCACTTTTTTCCAACGCGATCATACGCAGTACGACAGCAAGAATGAGACCAAGAAAAAGCTCTCAGCCTCACTGTCAATCGGTACCATCTGTGGACGTTCAACAAGACTCGGGCGATACCTGCTCCACACAAAAATAATCCGATGACCGAATTTTCACTTTTCTGTGTGCACTCCGTTCACGCAATACTCAAATCCTAACGACATGCCCTTTGAGGCTATATAGAATATACAAGACTTCCTCTTGCTCCCGTTGACCAACGTCGTTTGCCTTTAGTGCGTTCACAGCGTCGTCCAATACTGCGACAAATTCGTCTCCGCTGATGTTCATGTGCCGATGCGCGCTAGCCATATCCTTGCCTGCATAGATCTCAGGTCCACCAGAACCAGTAATAAAGAAGTCTCCCGCCATTTGCTTGAGGTGCTTAATATCACTTCCTGCAAATCGAGCAGAGACAACTGGGTTTTTGGAGTGATTGTCCACCAGCGTGTCAACTATTCGCCGAATACCATCCGTCCCTCCCAGACGATCATAAAGTGTCGCAGACATTGTCTATCCCTTTTTTTATCGGCGTTTCTCAGACGCTAGCACGGTATTCTAATTGGGACCAAATCTATTGCATTTTGGCTACGCAATTGATCGTAGCTCACCTTGAAAATCGATGAACACTTTGGGCTCGGAGCGGTCATTCGCCATGCTGCGCATCAATGTCCGCTTTCGGGACTGGGTAGCGTATGGGTGACAGACAACCCTGTGGATGGGTGTGTCGCGTTGTGGCAGCATGTGTCCGCCTGCACACCTTAATCCTAACAAAGCCAAATAGTTAATGTGGTTGACTGGGGCAGCTTGTGGCGCGGTGCGGGACAAGCCGGACTGAATCATAATCCGTGTGCCGGGGGTTCAAGTCCCTCCTCCGCTACCAAAACTTCCATGATGAATCAGATAGATGCGTGAATTCTGCGTCACTCACATGCACTCCAAATTGGCTTTGGGTGACATTTTTGGTAACACAAGACGAATTTTGCACGCGAATAGAACTGGGATTCGCCACGAAGGGCGGGAAGCGGTTGTTCGCTACTCAAGTAACGATTGTTTGTGAAATCGTTGAAGCTGACTTTTGCAAAGCGCATGCGGCAGATGGTCTTAGGGTTGTATCTTCCTTGTCAACAACCGTACGATTCGCGACCATGGCCAAACAGCAACCGATGATTGAATCAGACAAGTTTCGCGGACGAGCCTAACAAAAGTAGAATTGACGTTCGAATTGGTCTTCACGTCGGCGACGTGATCCTTGGCGAGGGTGATATTTATGGCTACGGGATTAATGTCGCCTCTCGACTGGAAGCTCTCGCAGAACCAGGTGGCGTAATAGCGTCTGACGACGTCTATCGCCACGCGCGGGGAAAGACTGATCTTTAATTTGTCGACTTAGGCGAACTGGAATTAAAGAACATTCCCGAAGCTTTGCGCTGCTACAAGATCAGTCCGTTTGACAAAGCTGAATCCACTCTGTCACTAACGGGGAAGTTCTCTTCCGACAAACCTTCGATCGCAGTGCTGCCATTTCAGAATATGTCAGCTGACTCGGAGCAGGAGTATTTTTGTGATGGTGTCAGCGAAGACATAATTACTGAGCTTTCCAGGTTTCCCGAACTATTCGTGATCGCGCGAAACTCATCTTTTTCGTTTAAGAATAAAACGATAACTCATAACGATATCGCGCGCGAACTTTCTGTCCGCTACATGTTGGAGGGAAGCCTCCGACGTGCTGCGAACCGTGTGCGCATCACAGCTCAGTTAATCGAGTGCGAGACATGCACGCACATTTGGGCAGAACGCTACGACCGCAGCGTTGAAGATATATTTGAATTGCAGGATGAGATCACCAGCAGCGTGGTTGGCGCTATTGCACCGCAAATTACTCAGGCCGAGCTTGAACGGGCCAGTAGAGAGCGAAACATTCAGTTCAGTTCCTACGATCTTGCGCTTAGAGCAATGGCGCTTTTCCATGAAGGCGGTTTTTCGAGTAACGAGGGATACGAAGCTGTTGTGACCACGGCACAGCGAGCACTGGATATTGACCCTCGCAATGCGCATTCCGAAGTTTGCCTTCGAATACCTCGACAGCGCGACCGGCCGGGAGCTGGGGTTGAAGGTCAACCGGGACGCACTTGATGCCATCGGATTCATGCCGCGTGTACTATGCGGCCGAACAAAGGCCGACCTACATACTGCATTGATGGGTAGAACTTACGATCTGCCATTCGGGATAGCACCGGTAGGTATGTCCGGCCTGATGTGGGCAGGAGCAGAGCGGATGCTTGCAAAGGCTGCGGTTGCTCACAATATTCCGTTTTCGTTGTCCAGCGTGGCGGTTGCTTCACCGGAAGATGTGGCACCTTACATTGGAAAAAACGGATGGTTTCAGCATTACCCGGTGAACTCCGGCGATCTGCGTCGCGCCATGCTGCCGAGGATTAAGGCAGCGGGATTTCATACGCTGATTATCACGGTGGACGTTCCAGAAGAGAGTCGGCGCGAACGACAACGCCGCGCCAATCTGACGGTGCCTCCAAAAGCTGACCTGCGCACGCTGACAGAAATGGCGTCACGACCCGCCTGGTGCCTTGCACATCTTCGCGAGGGCATCATGCCACGTATGCGGTTCTTTGACGATTACGTCCCGACCCGCGGACGAGAAAGTTTTACCCATGCAGGCGCTCTGATCCGTGGGATTCCAGATTGGGACTACCTGCGCGAATTACGGCAGGAATGGGAGGGTCACCTGATCGTCAAGGGTGTTCTGCGGCCGAAGGACGCGCAAAAAATGGTGGCCGAGGGCGTGGATTGCATCTGGGTCTCAAACCACTCCGGGCGTCAATTCGAAGCCGGACCCGCTGTGATTGACCAACTCCCGAACATCCGCGAAGCAGTCGGAACAAATGTGCCACTGATCTACGACTCTGGCGTGGCCTGGGGATTGGACATCATGCGCGCACTGGCGAAAGGTGCAGATTTCGTCATGGTCGGACGCGCCTTTCAATATGCCGTTGCAGCGTTCGGAGCACGAGGGGTCGATCATCTCGTTCACATCCTGAAGGCTGACATTGAGGCCAACATGAGCCAGCTTGGCAGCGAAAACCTCGGCGGTCTGGCAGAGCACCTTCTGAGAACTGGCTGATCGGCGCTTGCGGCGCGTGGCGTATCACGCAGGCGCGTTGTCACCCTCGTCAATCAGCCCCTTGACGATCAGATCCGCGGTTGAGCGCGAACATGCCATTGGCAGATCATACACTGTTGCGAGACGGGTCAGAGCCTTAACGTCGACATCATGTGGCATGGGCGACAGAGGGTCGACAAAGAAAATCAGTGCATCCAGTTTCTCTTCACAGATCATAGCGCCGATCTGTTGGTCGCCTCCGAGTGGTCCACTTTTCAGGCAGGTCACATCCAGTTCTGGATAGGTTTGCTTGATGCGACTGCCGGTGGTCCCAGTCGAAAAGATTTGTACTCTGGACAGGCGGGCCAATTGCAGACCCACCCAATCAACGATTTCGTCCTTTCGCGCATCATGGGCCACGAGCGCGAAACGCGGCGCATCACCTGATGAATTGTTCAACGTAATCTTCTCCAAGACCGACTTCCCCGAAATGTTTTCGGCACAGATCAATCTTGGTAAAGACATCTTCGTAGCCAGTGACCTTGCCCCACGGATCAACATAGCACATCACGCCATTGACCTGGAAATAGGTGACCATCTCTTCGACATCGTCGGGAACGACCAAAGTATGAGTCTCACCCGGCGGCTCAAAGACATATCCCCCTTCTTCCGCAACCCAATCATGTTCCAGATAATGCCAGCGCCCTTTCAGGACAAAACCGTGGACTGGCTGTGGATGGCGGTGCCGCGAAAGAACACCAGCTTTGCGCACTTTGAGAAGGTTCATCCAATAACCTTGCGAGCGGTTCAAGCAGAGCGGTCGGAACCAGACGTTCTCTGCCTGCGGAACCCATAGCCTGTCGTCTTCGCTCATGGCATTCGGGATCACGATCTCGTCTTGCGCATCCTTGGGAAACGGCAACTGATATGGCATTCGGGCGGTGTCATCGTCATTCATTGATTTTCCTCACATAGCGAGATAGCCGCCATCGACCGGATAGATTGATCCGGTCACAAAGCTGGCGTTTTCACTCAAAAGCCATTGCACAAGCGCACCGACTTCTTCGGGTTTCCCCCAGCGTTTCATAGGCGTACGCGCCATGATCCCCGCTGTTCTTTCAGGGTCTTCCCGAAGGCCCTGGGTCATCTCTGTCTCAATCCAACCCGGCGCGATGGCATTGACCCGGATACCGTCTTCGGCCCAGCGACCTGCGAGCGCCTTGGTCAACTGTGCCACGCCGCCCTTAGAAGCGGAATACGCCGGAACCAAAGGCCCACCAAAGGTACTGAGCATAGAGGCGGTGTTGACGATGGCCCCACTCGCTTCAGCCAACAATGGATGCGCGGCAAGACAGCAGCGCATGGTGCCTGTCAGATTCACATCGAGCACCTTGGCGAAGACGTCGATGTCATATTCTTCGCCACGCAAAAGAATACCTGCGCAGTTCACCAAGGCATCGAGACCCGTGAGTTCGCCGAATACATCATTGATGGACGTCTGGTCGGTGACATCCAAGAGCTGCACCTTTAACCCGTCCTGAGGCTCGAATGCATCCAATTCGGATTGGGAGGCGGATGCGGCAATGACGGACCAACCTGCGTCTGCCAACGACCGTGCAACACCCGCACCAATCCCTCGCGTTCCGCCCGTTACAAGGGCCTGTTTCATCCAAGTTCCTCCAATACACTGGTGAAGGCGCGCGCGCGCCTGCCGATATCATCCAATGTATAGCTCGGTTTGAACAGTGCGGATCCCAGCCCATATCCATCTACACCCGCGGCATGATACGGCGCCATCGTATCCGGCGTTATGCCCCCTACCGCAGCGACGACTGCGTCTGCAGGCAATACGGCGCGCATGGCAGAAATGGCAGCTGGCGGCACCATTTCCGCCGGAAAGAATTTGAGGACCGATGCTCCGATATCCAACGCCGTAAAGGCCTCGGAGGGGGTCATGACTCCTGGACACCAATAAAGATCCCGAGCGACAGCCGCGCGCCCGACATCCGGATTCATATTGGGCGACACGATGATCCGCCCGCCTGCATCAGCAACCGCCGCGACCTGATCCACAGTCAACACGGTGCCAGCGCCGACGATGGTCTGAGCGCCATGTTTCGCAACGATCTGCGTAATCGATTCCAGCGGGTCCGGTGAGTTGAGTGGCACTTCGATTATCCGAAACCCGGCATCGAAGAGTACGTCAGACACCGGGCGCGCATTTTCTGGTGCTAGCCCCCGCAAAATCGCAATCAGCGGGTTCTCGGCAAGAGCTGCGGTGAGGTCAATCATCCAACCAACCCCGCAGCGCGAGCAATCAGAAAATGCCCTTTCGCAACGATATCATCTGGCGCGCGACGGCTGTCGAAACCAGCAGTTCGAAGCGCTATTTCGTATCGGTCGGACAAGTCGCTGCGTCCAACAACAGTGATCGTGCCGACGTCTTTTACTTCGCCGGTCGCGGCAGCAACCTCGGTCCCGATCAACAAGCTCGACAAGTAGTCGGCCGTGGCAACCTTTGGGATTTTGCCCATGAGAGGAAGCGTCCGGACATGAAACAGGCTGTGCAGCAGGTTCGACTCACCACTGAGGCCCGCCTTCACGCCCATCACGAATGCGTCTTCGCTGAAGGCGTCCTCCTTCATCAATGTGCCAAGGATCGTGTGTTCTTTCAGCGCCGAAAAGATCTCACCTGTCATGTAGGTTGAGAAATCCACGATCTTCCCATCCGCAACCTGAACCCATTTGCTGTGCGTTCCCGGCATCACGAACATACCTTCGCTCAAGCCTAGCGAAGATGCCCCGATGATCTGGGTCTCCTCGCCACGCATTACGTCCGGTCCTCCAGAATGTTCTGTCGAAGCACCCGTCACAAAATGAATACGCGCTCCGTTGGCCGCTTCGTGCGGGACCAATGCTCGCGCAAGACCGCCAGCACCCAGCGGTATTTCGGCATATTGCGTTTCTACCCAGCCATTGCGGCTGGTGATCATGCCAGATGCCAGGATCGGCAGGTTAGCCTTGGCAACCCAAGGGCCGATGAGACGATCAAGGACCGCGTCAAAGGTTTGCCCCGCAACCTGCATGATGCCTTCAGGCGACGAGACCCCATCGATCACCTCGCCCTCCGCACCGATTAGAAATGCACGGAACGATGACGTGCCCCAATCTACGCCGATCAGCGCCGGCTCAGATGCGACCGAATTCATTTAGCAGATCCTCAACGGTTTTGCCTTGGGCCACCCATTTACGGGTTTCCTCCTCACGGTCAGCTTGCTCTTGAGCAAGGCGCACGGTTTCTTCGGCAATTTCCTGTGGAACCACGACGACGCCCATAAGATCAGCTACAATGAAATCTCCGGGGTTTACCACGACGCCCCCACAGGCAATGGGCACATTAATCGAAAGTTCTTCTTTACGTTCCGAGAACATCGTGTGCGTTCCGCGCGGCGTGATCGCGCGCGTCCAGATTGGCCAGTTGATGTCTTCCAACTCATCTGTGTCGCGCCCGGTGCCATCGACGATCATACCGCGAATGCCACGGTTCTTGGCCAGACCACCCATCAAACCGCCGCAGACCGACGTTTGACGATCTCCACCTGCGTCCACAACGATCACGTCCCCGGGTTGTCCCATTTCAAGCGCTCGCAATGGGTCGACCAGGTCGCCTTTTGAAAGCTGAACCGTCACGGCCTGGCCTGTCACCTTGGCGCGGAAGGCGGGTTTGATGGCGCTGTCCATCACGCCTGTTCGGTACTGCACATCCGCAAAAATGGCAGCGGCAGAGTACGCCTCCAACACCTTGTCGAATTTTTTGAGAAGTTCCGGGTTTCTTTCAAAATCATTGAAAACCCTGAGGTCCGTGCTGACGTCTGGCATTCTTGTCTCCTGTTATGCGGTAGATACGGCCAATGCGTCGGCATTGACGGTATAGTCGGGGTTTTGCCCTGTCAGGACCTTGGCCACCTGAGTGGCCGCGGTGACCCGCGCTGCGTGTATGGATTCCTCGGAATAGTAGGCCGCATGTGGCGTTACGAGGACGTTGGGCAGTGTGAACAACGGGTTGTCATCAGGCGTCCAGTTGGCGCGCTTGGCCGGCTCTTCTTCGGGGTCGTCGAGCCCTGCAGCGGCCAGATGGCCTTCGGTCAGCGCCCGGAATAGGGCTTTGTTGTCGACCGTTGGTCCGCGTCCGGTGTTCACGAGTATCGCACCGGGTTTCATGACCGAGAATTCGGCATCCGACAAAAAGTGATGCGTGTTCGGCGTCATCGGTGCCTGCATCAGGATATAGTCGGACCTTGCCAGCAATTCGGGCTTGCTCACCAGCTCGACCCCAATCTTTGCCGCGACTTCTCTTGGCAAATACGGGTCGTAGGCGATGACCGTAACCCCGAAAGATTGCGCCCGCGCCACGATGGCTTGCCCGATTTTACCCAGCGAGACGACACCCATCGTCCGCCCGCGCAAACGGTAGACCGGCTGCCCGCTTTGCCATTTCCAGATCCCTGCATGAGTGGCCCGATCATAGTCAGGCAACTTGCGCGCCAGGGTCAGCCAAAGGGCAATCGCATGATCGGCGACCTCCTCGGTGCAATAGTTTTGCACATTGGTGACGAGGATACCTTTTTCCGTCGCCGTGCCGACATCCACGATATCCACGCCTACGCCATAGCGCGCGATGACCTCGCAGTTTCGCATCCGCGTGATCGTTTCTTTCCCGATCCGGGCATATTGGTTCATCATCGCTGCGCAATGCGGCGCGACATCGAACAGGTCTTCCTGACGCTTGGCCTGAAGCGCGATCACCTCGGCTCCTGCGGCTTCCAGGATTTCCGTCTCAACGGCAACATCACCAAAGTCGTAATCGGTGATCACGACCTTGGGTTTGTCCGTTCTGGGGGGATAGGCGGCGCGATCAGTCATAAGCACCCGCCGAATAGGTCAATTCGTACGAGTGGCTGTAGAGCTCGAAAATGTTGCCAAAAGGGTCTTCCATATAGACCATGCGATAGGGCTTTTCACCTGGGTAATACTTGCGCACTTGGCTCATGCGCTGGCGCCCGCCCAGGTCTTCGATAACCTTGACGCGGCCTTCCAGATCCTCGTCCTGTACGCAGAAATGAAACAAGCCACGCCGCCAATATTCAAACGGGCGTTCTTCTTCGACGGTCTTCGGGAACTCAAACAATTCGATGCCAACACCGTCGCCCATCGACAAATGCGCGATGCGGAAGCTTCCCCAACCTTCCCCAAATACATCGTCGCACATCTGACCGATGGCGCTTTCGTCATGCAGGATTTCAGTTGGTTCCATCAGCACGTAGAGGCCGAATGCCTTGGAATAAAACTCCACGGCTTTTTCCAGGTCGGGAACTGTGATGCCGATGTGAGAGAAAGTGAGAGCGGCCATGTAGGGCTCCTCCAGTTAGAAGTTAAAGAATGTTGCGAACGATGCCGCCTTCGATCCGGTGCGCAGAACCATTGGAGGCCGTGCTTGCTGAGATCGTGACGATCATGCGGGCGACTTCGTCTGGTTGGACAAAGCGTTGTATGAGCGATGTGGGCTCATCTGATTTGAAGTAATTGTCGACGATCGTATCGAGCGGCTCACCCTTTTGATCCGCGAGACCGTCAAAATAGGCTTCGACACCTTCGGTCCAGGTCGGACCAGGCAGGATCGAGTTAACCCGGACTTTCGTGCCCTTTGTCAGTTCTGCCATGCCGCGTGTCAGACCTAACATGGCAGTTTTAGTGACAGAATAATGCACCATCTGAGGGAGCGGTTTCACTGCCGCTTCGCTGGCCATGTTGATGATAGATCCCTTATCCCGGCCAAGCATGTCAGGCAGGAAAATTCGGCTCATCCGAACGGCGGACAGGACATTGATGTTGAAGTAATGCATCCAGTCGTCATCCGTGAGATCCTCGAACGGTTTGACCGAGAAGATGCCGACATTATTCACAAGAACATCCACCGCCCCGCGCGCGCGGGCAAAATCCGCCAGTGTTTCTGCATCTGAGGTCTTGGTCAGGTCGGCCGCAATGCCTTCGACCTTGCCCAGAGATGACAGGTCGTCGACGCAGTCGGACACTTCCGTCTGGGTCAGGCCATGCACGATGACCCGCGCGCCTTCTTCAAGATAGACCCGGGCAGTGGCTTTGCCGATGCCGGAACCTGAGCCAGTCACCAGAACCAGCTTATCTTTGAGCCCCAGATCCATCTCAGGCCTCCTTCTTTACGTTAGATGACTGCTGCGATGAAGGGCGACCGAACATTCGACCCATCAAGCCCGAAATTTCCGCGCGCCACATGTCTATACCGACGGCCAACAGAATGATCAGGCCCAGCACGATGTTCTGAACCGAAGATGGCGCAGCGTTCAGGTTCAAACCATTCTGGACGATAACGATTGTCATCGCCCCCATCAGCGTGGCGAGGATGTTGCCACGACCGCCTGCAAGGCTGGCTCCGCCGACAACAGCAGCGGCAATGGCCTGCAGTTCCAGCGTCTGGCCATAGTTGGGCGAACCAGAGTTGAGGCGCGCTGACATCAGGATCGCACCAACCGCAGTCATGAAACCTGCGATGACAAATGTCGTCGTCTGAACTTTACGTACGTTGATACCCGTCAGAACGGCAGCGGCTGGGTTGCCACCCACGGCATAGATCTCACGGCCGAGTTTCGTGAAGTTCATAGTGAACGCGGCAAGGACGTAGAAGAACACGAGGTAGAAGAAAGGCATCGGAACGCCGAACAGCTTGCCGTAAAATATTGGCTCCAGCGCCGGATCCAGCGAAAAGATCGGCGATCCATTGTTGAAGGTCAGGGCAAGGCCCCTGAAGGCAATCAACGCTGCCAATGTTGTGATGAAAGACGGGATACGCCCGTAGGCTGTTATCAGCCCAATGAACAGACCAAGCAATCCGCCCATGAGAAGAATGAGTGGCAATGCCAGTACCAGTGGAATGCCATCAAATTTCAACATCTGCGCAAGGATCATGGTCAGCAAAGCCACCATAGACCCGGAACTCAGATCGATACCCGCAGCGAAGATCACGATAGTAGATCCGATTGCGATCAAGGCCACGATGCTTACCTGTAGGGACAGGTTTGAAAGGTTACCCGGGTTCAGGAAGCGTTCCGTCGTAAGTGCCACGATCAGTGCGACGATCACCATTGCTGCAAATGGTCCGATCAACTGGGTGTCAAAAATCCGCTTCATGCGAAAGCCTCCTTAGCCTTGGATTGAGGAGTGTCGGCGGACGCGCGCACAAGGTCGTCATGAGTAAGGTCGGATGCATCGACCGTGCGAACTATTGTTCCGTGCTGCACGACGGCAATCCGATCGCTCATCGCAAGCAACTCATCATGGTCTGAACTGATTAGAATGATCGATTTTCCCGCCCGCGTGAGCCTGTTAATCAACTTATAAACAGCGATCTTGGCGCCGATATCGATCCCTTGCGTCGGTTCATCAAGGATCAGGATGTCAGAGGCTGAGAACAGCCAACGGGCAATCACGATCTTCTGCTGATTACCACCAGACAAGAAGTTGACCGTCTTTTCCTCGGCCTGGGTCGATATTTCCAGATCGCGGATCAGGTCATGGGTGGCTTGCTCTTCCGCCTTAAGATTCAACACGCCGAACCGGCTTAGCCCGCCAAGGGACGCTGCGGTGACGTTCCCGCTTGCGCGGAAATTGAAGAACAACCCGTCAAACTTTCGATTCTCTGGAACAAGGGCCAATCCAGCACGGATCGCATCAATTTCCCGACGAAAGCGAACCGGTTTGCCGTTCAGTGATATCTGCCCGGCGGTTAGCTCATCTGTCCCGAACAGGGCGCGGGCAATCTCTGTGCGGCCACTGCCCAATACGCCACCCAAGCCCAGAACTTCACCCTGGTGCAACGAAAACGATACATCTTTCACGCCCGAATTGGTGCTCAGACCTGCCGCTTCCAGCACAACATCCTTGGTCGCGTTCTGCTCCTTGGGATAGTGCTCACCAATGTCCTCACCGACCATTGCGCTGACAATCTCAGAGACGTTGATCTTGGTCTCGCCACTCGCTCGCACAACACAGCCGTTGCGCAAGATCGTCACTTCATCAACGATCCGTTCAACCTCATCCAGCCTGTGCGACACATAGAGAATAGCGGTTCCGCGTTCACGCATATTGCGCAGTAACTGGTGCAGGCGTTCAATTTCATCTTCACCCAATGCCGCCGTCGGCTCATCCAGGATGATCATGCGAGCGTCCATCGCGACGGCTTTCGCGATCTCGACCAGTTGTTGCTCGCCTACCGATAGCGAGCCGGTGATTGTTTCGGGAGAAACATCGACATCCATTTCCGCCAAAACGCGCGCGGCTTCGTTGTGGACCTTGGCCCAGTCGATCACGCCAAAGCGGGACCGAGGCATATTGCCAAGGAAGATGTTTTCGCCAACCGACAAGGTGGGCACGATAGAGAATTCCTGAAAAACTGTTGCGACGCCCAGTTCACGTGCCACCTGCGGGTCGCTGATCGTGACCGGCTTGCCATTGTGCAGGATTTGACCGCTATCGGGTTGCTGCACGCCGGACAGTGTCTTGATCATAGTCGACTTGCCACAGCCGTTTTCACCCAGCAGCCCATGAATGGAACCGGGCATAAGCCGGATGCAGACCTTGTCATTCGCCAAAACCCCAGGATAGGCCTTGGTAATATCGACAAACTCCCAAAGGGGCGTTGCGGGTGTCATCGCGATTGCCTCGACAAAAGTGAAACTCGGTTGGTTTGCGACCCGGCAACACGCGCACGCGCCACCGGGAAGCGGGGAGAAAACTCAGTACTCTTTGGACGGCTGCGGGAAGAGCTTTTCTGGCTCTTGCAGCACGCTGATCGCACCATCTTTGTCTTCAATTGATGTGGGCGTTTCGATCCAGCCGCCAGGATAGGACCCGTTGAGCGCATCAATGGTTGCGTGCATAGCCGCCTTACCCATCAGGAATGGTGAGGTGTTGACGGTTGCCGTGATGTTGCCAGCCGCAATTTCTTCAAGGCCGGACGTGTCGCCATCATTGCCCAAAAGGACGATGTCACTGCGGCCAAGCGCTTTCGCCGCAAAAGATGCCCCGATGATCATGTAGTCGTTCGCCGCAAAGATCATGTCGAGATCGGGGTTCGACTGCAGGATATCCATGCCAGCTGTGTTGCCGCCTTCAACGTTCCATTTACCGTCAATCGACACCACAACGTCGAAGTTTTCGTTGCCCTCGATACCGTCGAGGAAGCCGCCCACCCGCTCGGTCGAGTGATAGCCAGGCTGCCCTTCGATGATGCCTACTTTCAACGGTTGATCACCATAAGTCTCAATGGCCCAATCAGCGATAGCATGCGTACCGTTCCGCTGAGAGTACCCGACAACGCCATGAATGGGTGTCGGGAAGTTCGGGATGTCCGAGTTGATCATCAAAACTGCCATGCCCTTGTCGACGGCCTGCTTAAGCAGTGGTGCGGCAGCAAATTCATCGTGTGTACCAAAGATGATCGCATCCACATCCTGCGTCAGCACATCCTGGATCATACCCATCTGGCCGTTGATGTCCGCACCGGACTGGGGCGCAAGCATGAAGACTTCGACCCCGGCCTCAGCAGCAACCGCTTTGATACCTTCACCGATGGCGATGTAGTAGTTGAACTCGGTCGCCGGCGGCATATACGCGATCCGGAACGTATCGTTCTTGGGTTCTATTGCATCGATTGGCGCTTGTGCCCCGTCCTCAAGTGGAACCGGTGTTGGATAATTTTCCGCCAGAGCGACCGTTGCCAGCGTGGCGAACCCCGCGGCAAGCGTAGTGGTCATAAGCGTTTTCAACATAGTTTTCTCCTCCAGAATTTCGTTGGTTATCCTTTGAATGGCGCGTCGATCACGCCACGAACGCCGGGTTTCACAGCAAAGAGGCCGCCGGATTCCGGTTCTTTTGTTAAAGCTGCTTCGTCACTCATCAGCCTTGAGGTCGTGATGAACAACGTGTCGAGATCAGGGCCACCAAAAGCGCAACAGGTGGGCTTCCAGACCGGCACCTCGATCACGCGATCTATCGTGCCGTCAGGTGCGACGCGAACAACGCGATGGCCTTCCCATTCTGCGTTCCAGACACCCCCTTCGGCATCAACACAGGACCCATCAGGCAAGCCAGGTTCATCATTGAAAGAAGCGTGCTGCCGACGGTTCGAAACGGTTCCACTACGGGTGTCGTAATCAAATGCGACGATTTCCCGATCCGGGGTATCCGCGAAGAACATCGTCTCACCGTCGGACGCAAAGCAAGTCGAATTGGCGCAAGACACTCCTTCGATGATCGTCTGTACACTCAAATCTGTATCGACGCAGATGACCGACGAGTCGGCCTTGCCAGAAACTTCGTTCATGCCTCCAACAATCAATCGCCCCTGGCGATCGGTTCGCCCGTCGTTCAGCCGTGTCTCCGGATTGTTCGGCTCGAATCGCGCCACGAGGGTTTCCTCGCTATTGGGCGAATCGAACAATACAACCCGATCCGCATAAGCAACGATCAGACCGCCAGACGCGCGCGGCGCGAAGCAACACACGCGCTCCGGCATCTCATGAGAGGCAGTTTCTGACGTTGCAGCATCAAATGACCAAAGCGCACAGCCTTCAATGTCGGTCCACCAGATAAGGCCATCGGTGGGATTCCAGAAAATCCCTTCCCCGTGCTGATTCTTACAATCGACGACCAACTCTGCGCGCACTTTTTGATCTCCTAAGTACATTCTGATATCTGATATACCAGCTTGCCTAATCTGGTGTATCAGATATCTTGCATCTGGCAACACCTTTTTTTGGAGATATCCTCAGATGGCGCTTGAGAGACCTAAGTCTTTGCGTGAACTCGCACTGGAACATTTGCGGAATAGTATTATCGATGGCTCCCTTAAAATGGGTCAGGTTTTGTCGGAGCGAAAAATCTCCGAAGAGCTGGGCGTATCGAAATCGCCAGTCCGCGAAGCACTCGCTCAACTACGTGACGAAGGGTTGGTCAGTATCGAGCCTCAAAAAGGCGCACGTGTTTTTTCGCTGTCTGAGCCGGAAGTGACTCAGATCTGCGATTTCAGACAGGCTATCGAAACTGCCGCCTTTGAACTTGCGTTGTTGCGGAACCCGGAAGGTCTTGCCGACGACATGCAGCGGGTCGTGAAGGACATGGAGAAGGAACGCAGGCGAGGTAACGAAAAGGGCTACCTTTCACTGGATACCACATTTCATCAGTTGATTTTTGAACATGCCGGTAACGATTATCTGACGGCCAGCTATACACGCTACATCGGTAAGATTGCCGCATTGCGGACCCATTTGGCGAAGCTGCCACAGCATACTGAGCTCTCCTTCGATGAGCATTCGAAAATCGCTATTGCCGTTCGCGAAGGTGACATGGCCAAAATCAAATCTCTTCTCACAGCGCATATTGACCGCACCAGACAAGCCTACAAAAGCGCCGCCATCGTCCTCGAAGGAGCGACCGCATCCTAGCAAAAACGTAGCTTCGTTGTGACGGGGGCGGGCCAGAACGGCGCCGCCCCTTTCTTTTGGGCACCTCACGGTCTTTTCTTTTTCAGTTGACATCTGAGATATCAGATGCCAATCAAAAGGCGGGAGGAAGCTTGTATGACGCCAGCAATGAAACCTGACTCACCGGGGCTACAGCCACTGATCCAGCTGGATCGGGTTGGCAAGAGCTTCGGCACGAACATTGTTTTGGATGGCGTTGACTTTGAATTGAGACCCGGCGAAGTTCACGCGCTATGCGGGGAAAACGGCGCCGGAAAATCCACTTGTCTCGGCCTGTTTTATGGACTTCACCAACCTTCTGCTGGGCGTATCCTGTGCGACGGCAAGGAACAGCGGGTCGAAAGCCCATCACACGCGCAATCCCTGGGCATCGGCTGTGTTTTTCAAGAACTCAGCCTCGCTGGCGCGCTCTCTGTTGCGGAAAACATCTACGCGGGGCGCGTACCCACCCGGTTTGGCGTAGTTGACTGGCCTGAACTGCGCCGCCGTGCGGAGGCGTTACTGGCGGAATTCGGTCTGGATATCGACGTCTCAACACCCGTGGAAAACTTGCCAATAAGCTCCCGCCAGATTGTTGAAATCGCCAAGGCGCTGTCGTTGAATTCCCGCGTCCTTTTGCTGGATGAACCGACATCAGCATTGGCACCCGACGAAGTAGACGCACTATTCGAAGTCCTAAAGTCCCTGACAAAGAAAGGGATTGGCATCGTCTATGTCAGCCACCATATGGCCGAGATTTTCCAGATCTCGGATCGCATTACCGTTTTGCGAGATGGGCGCCACATCAGCACTTTACCGGTTTCGGAAACTTCTCAGGAACAAGTCGTCGCCGAGATGATCGGCGGCGCTCACCCCGGTGATGTCACGCGGTCAGGTAAGGTTAACGGCGAAGAGGTTTTGCATGTCCAAGAATTAACCCATCCAGATGAATTCGAAGACATTTCTTTCTCCATTAAAGCCGGAGAGATTGTAGGGATGGCAGGGTTGATGGGCGCTCGCCGCAGCGAGATTGTTCGATCGATTGTCGGGTTAATGCATGGCGCGACCGGGGAGATCAGACTGCACGGTAAGCCTGTTAACTTTGCGTCCTTGCGGCAGGCAATGCGTGCTGGGGTCGGGTTTGTTCCCGAGGAACGCAAGACTGAAGGCCTCTTTCTGGAACAATCACTCAGCGACAACCTGATCGCGGCCAGTCTTTCCGATCATGCGTCTGCTGGGTTCATGCGTTCGGGCTCGATCAAAGCAGCCAGCCAAACAGCCATTGACGCATTCAGTGTCAAAACCAGCGGGATTAACGAACTTGTTGGTGATCTCTCAGGGGGCAATCAGCAAAAGATTATGTTGGCCAAGTGGCTCAAACGCGCGCCAGCTCTTCTGATCATTGAGGAGCCCACAAAAGGGGTCGATGTCGGAGCCAAATTCCAAATCCACACGGAACTTTTGCGTCGAGCAGCCGAGGGAATGGCCATCCTCGTCGTGTCATCCGATTTTCCCGAACTGGTCTCTCTCTCGACCCGTATCCTAGTCGTCCACGACGGTCGCCTCATGGGAGACATCGCAGCCGCTGAGGCAACCGAAACCACGCTTCTTCAAATGGCTGCTGGAAATTCCGTTCCAATTGTGGACGCACCCCAAACCAATCAATCAGGAGTCGCGACGTGACCATGACCGCTCAAGCCAACTTGCCCATGAAGCGTCCGCTGCTGCGCCGTGTTCTACAAGCTTTTGTCGATATTCGTGAACTGACGCTGATCGTTCTGATCGCCGCCATCATCATCGTGATGTCCAACGTTAATCCCTATTTCCTCAGCTTCTCGAACTTTCGAGCCGTGGCCGTGGGCATGGCCCCGACCGCGATCATCGTGATCGGTATGGCGATCTTGCTTGCCTCTGGCGGGTTCGATCTTTCCGTCGGGTCGGTAATGGCCTTGTCTTCTACCGTCGTAGCCATGCTGCTTTTGACCGGCATGCCAATTCCGCTCGCTGTTGTATGCGGATTGGTGCTGGGTGGAATTGTCGGCGTAGTGAACGGTTTGCTGGTGACCGGCCTCGGGATCAATCCGCTTATCGCAACCCTCGGCACGATGTCGATTGCGCGAGGCATCGCTCTTGTCCTGACGGAAGGTTTCTCTGTCTCAAGCCTGCCGGCATCATTTGCCTGGATCGGTAAAGCTGACATAGGCGGCTTTCCGGTAATCGTCTTGTTCACCATTCTGCTCGTCGTCCTGTTTGACCTGGCCGTCCGCCATACACGCTTTTTCCGTCAGGTCTATTTCATCGGCGCCAATGAAAAGGCCGCGATGTTGTCAGGCATCCATGTCACACGCGTGCGTATCATTCTGTACGCACTGACCGGTATTCTGGCTGCTTTGGCGGGTGTATTGCTGGCCTCCCGCCTGATGAGCGGTACGCCCACGGCAGGCAACGGTATCGAACTTCAGGTTCTGGCGGCTGCGGTCATCGGTGGCGCATCCCTACGCGGCGGCGAAGGTACTATTCTCGGTGCTTTCCTCGGCGTCGTTTTTGTCGCGTTGATCAACAACACTATGACGATGCTGGCCGTATCGATCTACTGGCAGATGATCGTCATCGGCGGTGTGCTCGTTACAGCGGTGGCCTTGGACATGCTGATCCGAAGCAAACGGGGCTAATCCATAGGCTTTCCAAAACCCAACAACAACCAAAGATCCAAAACAGGGAGACTACGATGACTGAATTGAATGTGAATCGGCGCAGGCTGCTGACAGCGGGTACCACCGCTGGATTGGCCGCAGCGTTCGGACTGCCCATGCTGTCCAAAGAAGCCATAGCACAAGCGGCCGGCAAAGAGTATGTGTTCCTGTCCATCGTAACGCAGGTGCCGTTCTGGGTGGACTATCGCAATGCGATGGAAGACCTTGAAGAGTTAATGGGCATCAAGGCCACATTCACCGGCCCGTTGGATTTCGACACGGCCGCGCAAGCACGCCAATTGGATGAACTGATCGCAAGACGTCCCGCAGGCATCCTTATCTTCCCCGGTGATCCGGCCACTCTGGCTCCCGGCGTCGAACGTGCGGTCGAGGCGGGCATTCCGGTCACATGTTGTATTGGCGATATTCCCGACAGTCCCCGGTCCACATTCCTTGGTATCAACGGCGTTCAGGCAGGACGTGTCGGCGGTGAAATGCTCGCGCAAGCGATTGGCGGGAAAGGCAAAGTTATCCTCGGCACTTTCCCTGCCCCTTCCACATTGGAGCGTGTCGAAGGGTACAAACAAATCTTTGCCGAGAAATACCCGGATATCGAGGTCGTCGACGTCGTCAACGATAAGGCCGACCCGTCCTATGCGCCGACAGCCTACCTTCAGGCAATTCAGGCGAACCCGGATATTGTTGGCATTGGCGGCACGGACGGCGACAGCGGCAAAGGCGCGGCAATTGCAGTCAATGAGGCGGGACGCAAGGACATCAAGATCGTCGCGATGGACCGAAATGATGATATGCTTCCCTATATCGAAGACGGCACAATTCACGGCGCTGTGGCTCAGAAATCCTATCTGGAGATCTTTCTCGCCTTCCACATGATGCATTGGCAGAACACTGACGCGCTGAAGGTCTTGCCCGATTGGAAGGCGGCTGGCATCAATCCTTTGCCAGAGCGTGTTGAAACCGGGGTTATGCCGATCACTGCCGAAAACGTCGTCCAGTTCAAGCACACCTAAGGGATTGTCCCGGTGCATTCTATCGCTCCGGGAAACCGATAGGAGGGGGTACATGTCGGACAGATGGAGCGTTCTTCACCTGCAGCAAAACGATCTGCAGCTGACACTCCTGCCCGGCATCGGGGGCCGCTTATGGGATGTGAATTTCCAGGGGCGCTCCCTCCTATTTCAAAACAAAGATCTCGACGGGTTGGAGGTCGATGACACGCGGCTTACTTATCTGCCCACACGCTCTCCACAATTTGGTTTCCCGCTCTGGGGCGGCGAGAAGACGTGGATCGCCCCAGATGCATCCTGGGTAAACGGCGCTCCGTTTCCCGTGTTGGACAGCGGCGCTTACCAGATCACTTCAAGAAGCAGCACTCGTATCGACATGACCAGCGCAGTATGCCCGACCTCGCACTTGTCAGTGTCGCGCCGCATCACGCTGACCTCGGCGGAAAGCTGGGAAATAGAACACATCGTGGTCAACCATGGGACCTCCTCGCGCCTGACCGGCATTTGGTCAGTCATGATGCTTAACACACCCACCAAGGTCGGTGTCGAATTGGAAGACCCTGCATTTTATCCTGTTTTTGGCTCTGCCGAAGGGATGATAGCTACGCACGGCAACGGCATTGTCGTGGATTGCAACAGACAGCAGGAATTCAAGGTCGGGCTACCGAACCCCAACGGTCGTACATTGATACGGTGCGGCTCTGATACCCCTTTGCTGATGTGCTCAGTACCAGAACCTCAAAAGAGCGATCAATTTGCACACGACTATCCGTTTGAGGTCTTTAATTCAGCCGATTACGCCTATTGCGAAGCGGAGTGGCACTCCCCGGCACGCAAGCTCGCACCGAATGAAACGCTGAGTTTTCGGCAGACGTTCCGCGTCTTGACGGATGAAGATGCAACCCAAATGCGATTGGGGCTCACAAACAACAAGGAGTTCCTGTCATGCATGTCTTGATTACAGGCGCAGGCGGGCATCTCGGCCGCAAACTCTTCAACGCGCTAGAAAGCGACTCCGATTACACCGTCTCTGGCATCGACATCCGTCCCGTTGATCATCCCGACATTCACACAGCAGACCTGTCCGACGACAGCAGTTGGATCAGTTTGCTAAAGGGAGTGGACGTTATCGTGCATCTTGCCGGAGACCGAGAGCCCTCCGCCACTTGGGCGTCCGCGATCAAACACAATATGGATGCAACGCTTTTTCTCTATCACCATGCGGTAGCCATGGGCGTCAGCCGCGTGGTTCTTGCCAGCTCCAACTGGGTTCACGGCGACAAAAGGTTCACGCATGAGGTGCTCAACAGCGCGGCACCACCAGGGCCAGTAAACGCCTACGGCATGTCAAAGCTGTTCTGTGAACGGACAGGGGCCTATTTCGCCGAGCATCACGGACTGTCGGTCATCTGCTTGCGCATCGGCTGGACACAATGGACTCACGACAACCAACCCGGCACACATATGGCGATGGGCCGATGGGGTCAGGAGATGTGGTTGAGTGATCGGGACTTTCTAGGCGGAATGCGCGCCGCAATAGATGCCAAGGACATTTCCTTCGCAGCCCTGAACCTAATGTCAGATAACCCAGGTATGCGCTGGGACATCACCGAAACACGACAAGCGATTGGCTACTCTCCAGAGGATGGAAGCCCCGCAAAAATAACAGTGGGCATTTCCTTGAGATCCATGCTGCAGCGGCTGTTTACAGTCCGGCTCCCGAGCTATTTCACGACACGTTTTCCAGATTGGTAGAGTATAAGGCCCGGACATTGTTGCGTCTCGCATTCAATTTCCGAAACCTAGCTTTGAAGCAAGCACTGAAATGGTCAGCGTTGTCCGATTTGCGGTTGACGGAGAGCGACATAACGAACGTCAGATTCCGCAACCATTGGATGTTTGATAATACGATGACAAACTGCGAACATCGCTGAACGGGTGTCAACCACGGGGTCCTATCCTGTTGAGACGTGGGAGGGTAGTGCCCAAGGGCCTTCCAAATCGCGTTTCTTAGCCGCCGAACCCCGCCGCCTCGGGAAGCCACGTGGACAAAGGTGGGATTGCAAAGACCAGGAGCAGGCCCAGTAGCATTAGCGCGGCATAGGGCAAGGCTCCGCGAATGACCTCCGACAAAGGGGCTTTCGCAATACCTTTGATAACGAAGAGGTTCATCCCGACAGGAGGTGTGATCAGCGCCAGTTCGAGATTGATCATTAGCAGGATGCCGTACCATATCGGGTCGATCCCCAATGCCAGCATGACAGGAAAAACGATTGGCGTCGTAATCAGGATGATCGATATGGTCTCCAAAAACATGCCCAGCACCAGAATGAGCAGCATAACGGCTACGACGAACATGGCGGGGCTGAGGCCGATTGCCGTCACTTGTTCGACGATCTCGATGGGCAGGCGAATGATGGTTACGGCGTGACCAAACAGCGCCGCAGAAGCGAGGATCATGAACAGCATCGCCGTTGTGCGCACTGTCTCAAACGCGGTCACCCAAAGGTCGTACAGACCGAAATTGCGGTAAACCACTACGCTGATGAACAGAGCATATAGGCAACCAATAGAAGCGGCTTCAGTGGCCGTAAAAATTCCGAGGTAGATCCCGCCCAATACCACCGGTGGCATCAACAAGGCCCAGATCGATTGCCTCATACGTGCCCAGATCACGCCCATGCCTGCAAATGGTTGGGAAACTACTGCGCCCCCAAACCCTGCGCTGACCATCGCCCAGATCGCGAAAATGACAGCCATCATGATACCCGGCACCAACCCGGCCAGGAAAAGAGCTCCGATCGAAGCCTCGGTTACGATGGCATAGAGAATAAGAGGTCCAGAGGGAGGGATTAAAATCCCGAGCGTACCGCCCGCTGCAATCACACCGTATGAATAGCTCGGGCTGTAGTTGAAGCGCTTCATCTGCGGGATGGCCGTCGAACCAATAGTAAGCGCCGTGGCAACAGACGAACCGGAAATGGCTGCGAAAATGGTGCAGGAGAGGATCGTGGCGACTCCAAGACCACCACGCAAATGGCCGACTATCGCATTTGCTGCATCGTAAAGATCCTTAACCACGCCAGCACGGATCATCACGTGCGCCATGAAGGCAAACATCGGTATGGCCGTCAAAAGGCCGTTGTTCAGTTTGGCAAAAACCGTATCGGCCGCGCTGTTCACGTTGCCTTCTGTCAGCATCATTATGATCAGCGACGTCAGCCCAAGCCCGGCAAAGATTGGCATCCCGGTGAGCAAGAGGACAATCAGCCCGGCCAAAATCAAAAACGTCATCATAGTCGGCGAACCGTCAGAAGCGTAAATATGCGAGCAAGCGCCGCAAGGATCAGAATGATCATGCCGATAAGTAGAAAGCCTTGCGGAATCCACATCTGGACGCTCAGATATCCATCTGAATAGATGCCGAAATCGTATGAGAACTGCACCATAATCACCGCGCTGTAGAGAATAGCCGCAGCGACCAGGATCACACCTATCATCCCCCAAATCTCGACCAACCATTGAGTTCGAGGACCAGCACGCTCAGTCAGCAGGTCGACCCCGAAATGTTCGCCGCGCAAAAGGACCTCTCCCGCTCCGAGGGCAACCATTGCCACGACGATAAAGCCGTTGAGTTCATCGGAAAAAGTGATCGGTGTGCCAAGGATATAGCGCATGAAGACGCTGTAGCTCACGACCCCGAATACGACGAGCACCAGCAACGCGGCGATACCTGCCCCAGATAGCGTAACCAGACGCACCGCGCGCTCCACCCCTGAAACCGGCAAGGCCTCAGAGGTGTCAATTTCATGATCCTGCTTCATGTCAGTTCGAAATTTGACCGACCAGCTCAAGCAGTTTGACGCCGTCCTCACCGGTTGCATCGCCAAACGATTTGTCGAAAGCCGGTACCATTAACTCTTTCCAGGCAGCTTCTTCCTCAGGCGTCTGGAAATGCACCTTCATGCCATTGTCAGCCAGCTGCTCGGGTGCAGCGGCAGATGCTTCTTCGGACGCGGCAACTGCCCATTCTGCCGCTTTGGCTCCCGCCTCGGCTATTGCGGCCTTCTGTGCATCCGTCAGACCATCATACCAAGCCGGGTTAAGGTAGCCGTGGAAGAACACACTAAACAGCGGGACCACCGTCACGTGGTCCTGGACTTCAAAATATTTGCGCGAATAGGCGGCGGCGATATCAGTCATGCCCGCATCGATCACTCCAGTTGAGAGCGCTTCGTACACTTTCGAGCCAGACATCGCTGAAGGCGCGGCCCCCATTGCGACAAGCCCCTCATCCGCCACCGGGTTCAGGCCCCTTATCTTCACACCTTCGAAATCTTCCGGATTGACCAGCGGCGATCCCTTCGACGTCAACGCTGTCATCCGTGTTGTGAACAGCCAGACCGCGTTCTGCACACCTTTTTCAAGCAGCTTCTGATCCAGAAACGCAGCCGCTTCGCTATCCGGCCAAGCGGCAAGCGTCTCCGGATCAGTGACGGCATAAGGCTTCAGTGTCACGTTCATGATCGGCAGGGTTTTACCCCATTGCGGGTTGATCGAGAACGCGCATTCAATGTTGCCTTTGGCCACCGATGCAATGTTCTCACGCGCGCCTACAAGGCTGTTGGCACCAAAGATTTGAACGTCGATTTCTCCGTTCGACAGGGTCTCAATCTCTTCGGCCCATTGGTCGATGACCTTTGCGATATGGTGCGCAGGTGGCAACTGGTGGCTGCAGCGCATCTCGGTTGCCTCGGCATAGGCCGCGCTGCCTACCGAAGTTGCGGCCAATAGCGCGGCCGCTGCAGTTCTGAAAATGTTCATGTTCTCCTCCACTTTATTATCTTGTTGTTTAATCGGCGCGCCAGCTGATCTGGCGCGGTGTTCCGGAGCGTGGCAATGCACCGAAGAGTTGTTCGTCAGGCATTTCAGACGCGGCGACCTCTCGCACAGACATCAGCTTTTCCAAGTCGATGCCGGTTGCAAAACCTTTGCGTTCACAGAGATATACAAGGTCCTCGAATACCACGTTCCCTGTTGCGCCTGGGGCAAAGGGGCAGCCCCCGAGCCCCGCCAGCGAGCCATCGATCACCCGGATGCCAGCGTCGAGGGCGGCAGACGCATTGGCGATCCCCATTCCCCTTGTGTCGTGCAGGTGAATGCTCAGCGCAACGTCGCCCAGTTCGTTTTTCACACGTTCAACAAGGTCTTGCACCTGATCTGGACCCGCAAATCCGACTGTGTCTGCAAGACCGATCATGTCCACACCCGCCTCCGCGCATGCGGCCGCGATGCGCACCACATCGTCCGGGTCGACTTTGCCAGCAATCGAGCAACCGAACGCCATGGCGATGCCGACCTGTACCAAAGGTGAGGTTTCTGAGCCTCTTGCCAGTTCAACGGTTTTACCAACCAGAGCAATTGCTTCCTCACGTGTACGACGTGTGTTTGCCTGGCTATGTTCCTCGGTCGCCGAGACCACTGTGACGATTTCGCCGACCGGAGTTTGAACCGCGTCCGTCGCGCCGCGATCATTCAAGGCAAGCGCTGCCGAATGGACGTTAAGGCTGCGGCAAATGTCGATGATGTCCCGAACATCAGCGAATTGCGGCATAGCTCTTGCCGGAAGGAAAGAGCCAATCTCAAAGTGCCGAACACCCGCGTCACTTTCACGGCGCAACCATTCGGCCTTCGCTGCCGTTGAGGGATATCTTTGGACCATCTGCAGACCGTCGCGCAATCCGACTTCCCGCAATACGACCCTATCGGGTGGGTATATTTCTGACAGGCGAGTCACGTTGAATTCCTATCCGCCGCGCCACTTGCAGCCGATATTTCCGAAGGTGACAGACCAAGCTCTGAAAGCACGGTGTCAGTGTCATCGCCGACATCTGCGACATCGAGTGAAACCGGATGTGGAATCCCGCCATCAACTTCGATGGGCAAACCCGGAGCCCGGAACACCTGCCCACCAGCGTCGTGTGAGAGTTGCAGACCGCCGGGGCGCAGGACATGTGGATCCTGATACATATCGGCAGGACGATTGATAGGCGAAAAGGGAATGCCCGAAGCTTCAAATATCTCGATCAGTTCAGGAAAATCGCGTTTGCCGATTGCTTCTGCAAAAAGGGGAAGTGTCCAGTTCCGCGCTTCGATCTGGTCCATCTTTGTCTGAAGCCGGTTATCCTCCAGCAAATGCTCTAAGCTGATTGCTTTGCACAATATTTGCCAATGGCCCTCAGTGACAGCACCCACAAAGATCTGACGATTGTCCCGCGTGTCGAAGATGTCGTAGACCGGCCAGGAAAATTCCCGCTCGGGCATAGGGGCCGGTTCGTGTCCGTCCAGATCGAATTGCACCATGTGTTGCATGACAAGCATCAGGCAATTCTCGAACAGGCCAATGCGTATCGTCCGACCCTCTCCGGATTCTTGCCGCTCCAACAACGCGCCGAGAACTGCAAGAGCGCCGAAGACCCCACCCATGATGTCATTTGCAGAAGAGCCAATGCGCAAGGGACGACCCGTTGGGCCAGTCATATAGGCCATTCCGGTCATCATCTGAACGACCTCGTCCATTGCCGTTCGGTCCTGATAGGGGCCATGCAGGAAACCCTTGCAGGATGCGATGATCAAATTGGGGTACTTACCTCGCAACGCGGAGGGCGCAAATCCCATCTTGGCAAGTGACTGGTCGCGGAAGTTCTCAACGAAAACATCGGCGGTTGCCAGAAGCTGATCCAGCGCCGACGTGCCGGCCTCGGACTTTAGATCTAAGGTAATTGAACGCTTGCCGCGATTGAAACTTGGGAAGAACCCCCGCCCCATTCCGGTCAGGTGCCGGGTTTTGTCCCCCGCAGGGGGCTCAACCTTGATCACGTCAGCACCAAGATAGGCAAGGACCTGGCCGCAACTTGGCCCCATAATCATGTGGGTCATTTCAACGACGCGGATGCCCCGCAAAGGCCTGAAATCGTCTGACACCATGTATGCTCCGGTTGGACTTGCGTTAACCAAAGCTACCCGATCGGTATGCTTTGCAAAATTTCAATGTTAATAAGGCTGCTTTCTGATATTGAGAAAGCATGGACAGCAGGCAACTCCGATACTTTGCTGCGATCTTTGAGGAAGGCGCGTTGGCTCGTGCTGCTGATCGGGAAAGGGTCGCTGTGTCTGCATTAAGCAGGCATCTGTCCAATCTCGAAGCCGAACTTGGTACGCAGCTATTTGAGAGATTGCCAAGGGGCGTGCGGCCGACAGCATCTGGTGCTCGATTATATGAACACGCGCGTGCGATCCTGCGATCCATGCAAGCCGCCAGCACCGATATCCGAGAAACTGAGAATGAGGTCGCGGGTGAGATTTCGGTTGGCTTCGCGCATTCGGCTGTCAAAGCTATTGGCGTGCCCCTGGTACAGCGTGTTTCACAAGACTATCCGAACCTACGCCTGCATCTTTCTGAGATCTTTTCCGGGGCTACCGCCCAACAGCTTGCGTCTTCGGAGGTCGATTTGACCCTAACCTACAACCAACTTCCTGACGCGCGTTTCAGGTTCCAACCGGTCTTGGAAGAGGAGTTGGTTCTGGTGGGTCGGCCAGATGTTATCGGTGGAACCGATGCAATCAGTTTTGAGGCACTGCTGGACTTACCGTTGATAATTCTTCGCCAAGGCCTGTACACCCGAGCTGTGATGGACGACCCTTCCCTACTCAGGCGGATCGAAGAGAACGCGCAGTTCCAAATAAACTCGATCTCCGCAATCAGCGGATCCCTTCTGTCTGGCATCGGTTGCATCGTGGGTACCGAGTTTATCATGAAAGAACACATTGACGCGGGCACATTGACGACGCGTCCGATTATCAAGCCAAAACTCAATCGCACGCTCTTTATTGGAGAATTAAGTGATCGTCCGGCGACTTTTGCCTTTGAAGCCGTGCGTCAGCTTTGTATTGAGCTGACGATTGAAGCGGTGGAAGCGCCGCAATGGAAAGCGACGCTAACGAGTTAGTCGCATGAAATCGTGATGGGTTCCAAGCAGCCCTTCGCGACGTCCTATCCCGATGATCGTGAGCAGCCTCAACTGACTGGTCCAAGTTGATTGTTAGTGCATCATCGGCCTGTGATCCATCGGGATGATGGTTTCGGGCGCTGGCGGGCGGTAACCCAGAGCACTGTGGGGTCGTTTTGTGTTGTAGTGTTTTCTCCATTGTTCGATCAGGATTTGTGCTTCGCGCAAGCTGTAGAAGATTTCGCCGTTGAGTAGCTCGTCCCTGAACCGGCCATTGAAGCTTTCACAATATCCGTTCTCCCATGGGCTGCCGGGTTCGATGTAAGCCGTCTTGGCGCCGACGGCAGCAATCCAGTCTCGGACAGCCTGGGCGACAAATTCCGGCCCATTGTCAGAACGTATGAAACTCGGCGCGCCGCGAAGTATGAACAGATCCGTCAGAACGTCGATTACATCGGTCGAGTTCAGTTTCCGCTCGACCCTGATTGCCAAGCATTCCCTACTGTAACGAGCGCCAGATTTGGATACCATTGATGTTTGATACTTCGATAACAAACTGCAAACGTCGCTGAACGGGTGTTATCTGAAGCGATCTCTGGTTGAGCGCGAGCCCTATCTGCGGACCAAACGAACCATCATTTCAACCCCTCAGATAGCTGTCATTGATCCTACGTGCAGAGAACGCCTGCGATGAGCCCACTTTAACCGATGCTGCAAAGTCACCAAACGTCCGCTAAAGTCGTCTGGGGGAATGATCTAAGTGTCCAGCATCGATAGTGGACTCTGTGGGCGCGCGCTGTAAGTAGGTGGGAAAAGCGGTTTGGAGTGGCCGCTCACGATTAAATTAAAGCCCCAGTTGTCCTTTCATCATAGCAAGGTATTCAGCGTCATCCATTGCCTTACGGGCTGCGATTACCTGCTCGGCATCCGGGCCTGCGATGTAGCGCAATTGATCGCTGCCATCTGTGGCGGCCTGCATGATCGTTTCTGCCACCAGAATGGGGTCAGATCCTTGTGAGCCAGCAGCTTGCATAGCGGCGAGCGCTTTGTCCATGAAGGGACCATACTCAGCCTGCTCCGGGTCATAGTTAATCATTGATCCAGTTGTTTCAGCAAAGTTGGTATTGATCATTCCTGGCTCGATCAGCTTCACTTTGATTCCTATAGACTCAAGCTCGTAGGAGAGCGATTCCATCATGCCCTCCACGGCAAATTTTGAACCGTGATAGAGCGTGCCAAGCGGGAAGGTGATTTTGCCGCCCATGGAAGAGATGGTGATGATGGTTCCGTCACCTGCTGCCCGCATGTAGGGAAGCACGTTTTTCGTGACCAGCAGCGCACCGATGACGTTCACGTCGAACTGCATACGGATCGCTTTTTCGGGCGTGGATTCCAATATGCCATATGCGCCGTAACCAGCATTGTTCAAAAGCACATCGATCTTGCCGAAGCGCTCAATCGCTTCAGCCATCGCTCCTTTGATGGTCTCTTCGTTGGTCACATCGAGAGCGGTCACCAACACATTGTCTAACGCGTTCAGCTCGTCATCATCTTCTGGGTTGGAGCGCACGGTTGCGACAACGTTCCAGCCCTTCTCCTGAAAGAACTTGGCGGTCATGCGCCCGATGCCGCTGGAGCACCCTGTGATTAGAATTGTTTGTGTCATATTCATCTCCTGTCATGGTCTATGTATGCCTCGCCGGATTGGCGAAATAGGGCGCGGTGCCAAACAAAAGACCGCGCCATTTTTAGTCATCCCGGTGGGCGCAATGCCCACCGGACTAAATCAATGGGCTGTCATCAAAAGTCTTTGCCGTGCAGGCTGTCCAAGGCCATTTGTCCTGCGAGCTTGGCGAACCGGCCCCAGCTTTGATCAACCGAGTACTTGGACGCGTTCACCAACATGTGGTCCACTTGCTTTCGGTTCGTGAATGCGAAGGCAGACGCCCCAAAATCATCGATAATCACTGATTTCACGACGTTCTCAAAGTTCAGACCGTTGCCGAAATTGCCAACCCCGGAAACGAAGTCCTCAGTCGACTCGCCACAACCGCCCCAAGTCAGATAGGCATTGAGCCAGATATTGGGTGGCACATTGTTGACTGCGATACCGCCATAGTCGAGTTCGTGAACGGCCAAGTGAACGGCGGCTTCGTTCGCTTTGAACGTGTCGTTGTCCACCAGCATCATGCAGCCAAGCGTGCCGAGCAGACGATTGTTGCAAAAGTCCACGGCTTTGGTGAGGAAATCGCCAGCGTCGCTTTCTGTATCCAATGGAAGTTCGCTGAAGATTTGGCAGAAGGCTTCATTGCTGACCGCAAAATCATCTTCACCGATGCCCGGAATGAACACGAAGTCACTGTTCGGGTGATTGCCGCCTTCGGGTTCTAACACCTCTGCGGTTGGCTGGTTTTCGAGGAACGCTTCCTTGGTCTTTGCAACGCCCGGATAATAGGTAGAGGTTCCGAAGGTTGTCTCAGAGATCGCATTTCGCAGCGCATTGATGAACTGATCGCGCTGTGGCCAGTTTCTCGATGTGATGATCGTTTGTGGCCGTCCACAAACCGCACCACCATTGAGCTTACCCACTGATGCCAGTTGGATCGCCCAATGCTCGATTTCCTTGTCAGTCCACTTCCCTGGCACAATAAGGCACGGGTTATTGCCACCACACTCTGAAACCAGCGGAGCGCTCGCTGCGTTCTGGATCGCATGAGCAACGCCGGTTGATCCGGTAAAGTAAATCGAGTGAAGCCCCTGGAGCGCGGACATTTCGCGTCCTTGATCGCCGTCGATGAAGGCCAACGCGCCGCGTTCAATAAGCGGGGCGAAAATCTTCGCCCACACTCTATCTGATTCCTCGTTGAGCTGGTGCGGCTTGTGGATTACGGCTTTGTTTTCCAAAAACAGCGCCATCGCCATCTCGATAGAGGAGCTATAGTTGCCTGCTCCTGAGACAGCGATAATGCCGGCAGGCCTGTCGAGCGGGTTGACCTGCTTTGGCTCACCGGCGACGTGGAGGAACCCTCTTACTTTGCCCGCAATCAGCTTGTCTTTTTTATAAAGCGGAAACACCTCGATCTCAGAGCGATCATCCGGCAATTGCTTGATGGCGATTGGCTCTGGCAGTCCTCCGTTAACAAGCGACTCATAGAGATGTCGGATCCCCATCAGTGTATTGCCCATCGCGTTGACGGTCGTCACGATTCCTTCCGAGTGTGAAACGCCCACTGCGCCAACCTGTTCATTCTTCATCGCTGCGTCGGCGGCACCCAATTCATCGCAGTATTTCAGGATGTTCTCCTGAATCACCACAATAAGGGCTAGCCGTTCCACGACCGAGGTTTCGGCCCATGCTGTCGGATTGAGGCTGTCAAATGCGTCCTGCGCTTTCATGAGCAGTTCCTTAGGTAATAGATTGAATTCGCAGAAATTTTTAACAAGCGCTCAAAAAGCCAACAATATCATTTGGTGCCATTAGACTTGCCGAAGAGGACGGATCACTCTGCTCGATTTGTCTTCGCCCTGTGGATACGGTCCCGAAGCTCTGCCTCCCACTCACTTTGCGTCTCCTGATACTTGGCGACCATCTCCTCGTTCTCATGTATGGCAACGCCTGGCTTGTGGAGCTCGGCCGTCTCCAACATACGGGTTCTTTCGAACGCGTCATACTCTGCCGTCATGCGCTCCGCGACCTCTTTGCTATGGCCCAGAGCCTCCAAAGCAGAACGCGCTGTGCGTATCGAGCCGTCATAGGTTTCGCGAATAATGTCGCGGCACCCCGCATCCCAAAGATCGAAGACATGAATGCGGTCATAGGCCCGGGCAATCACATGCACATTCGGATGCGTTTCGCAGACATAGCGGACGAGCTCAGTGGTTTGATCCTTGCCATCAATGGCAACAATCAAAAGCTTGGCCTCGTCAATTCCTGCTGCTTTCAAGAGATCGTGGCGCGTGGCGTCTCCATAGTACACCTTGAGGTCGATAAGGCGCAGCATCTCCAACTGCTGGCTGCTGTAATCAACAACAGTCGTTTCATAGCCGGATGCACGCAATGCCGTATTGACGATCCCACCGACGCGCCCATGTCCGGCAATGATAATGCCAGCGTGGTCTTCGATCTCATCAGTGTTGGTGTCCTCATCAGAAATATAGCGCGGTACGATCAAGCGCTCATAGACGATAAACATCAGCGGCGTCGCGAGCATTGAGAGCGCAACCACCAACAACAAAGTGTCAGCAACACCGACAGGGATGACGGCGTTTGCGACGGTGAAGGAGAGCAAAACAAAGCCGAACTCACCAGCCTGCGCGAGCCCCAACCCAAAGAGCCATCGGTCGCTGCCTGTGATTTTGAAGATCCGTGCTAAAGAAAGCAATATTATGGCTTTGACCGCTATCAGGCCAAAGGTCATACCCATAATGGATCCGAAACTGCCAAAGAGCAGATCGAAATCCATGCCGGCGCCAACCGTCATGAAGAACACACCCAGGAACAGCCCGCGAAACGGATCAATATCGCTTTCAATCTCGTGGCGATATTCGCTGCTTGCGAGAACAACACCGGCGAGGAACGTGCCAAGCGCTGGCGAGAGGCCGACCATTGTCATCAGAAGCGCGATACCAAGCACCACCATGAGGGCTGTGCTCACAAAGAGCTCGCGCAGCCGCGCTCTGGCAACAAAACGGAAGAGGGGAGTGACGAGATATTGTCCGATCACAATCACCCCGCCAATGGCCATGACCGTCACGATGGCGGTCTGCCAACCGCTGAGATGTTCAACCAGAGAGATGTTGAACCCGGAGCCGCCGTGATCGTTTGCGTGGCCCGAACCGTGGCTAAGCGCTTCGGTAAGTTCCGGCAGGGCGAGAAGCGGTACCAATGCCAGCATTGGGATCACAGCGATGTCTTGTGCGAGTAGCACAGAGAAACTGGACTGCCCGCCATCGGAGCGTGACAGGCCTTTCTCCTTCAGGGTTTGATTGACAATCGCCGTTGAAGAGAGAGCGAGCACCAAGCCAATAGCGAGCGAGACGGTCCAGGGTTGGCCGAGCACGAGAGCGATCAAGGCAAAGGCCATGGTCGTCAGACCGATCTGCAGGCCTCCAAGTACAAAAATTCGATTGCGAAGCGCCCAAAGCTCGCGTGGGTTCATTTCCAGGCCGATCAAAAACAGCATCATTACAACGCCGAACTCGGCGAAATGCTGGAGAGCGATGACGTCTGCTCCGATCGCGCCAAGTATGGGGCTGAGCGCAATGCCCGCGATCAAATAGCCAAGGACGGACCCCAGGCCAAACCGCGTCGCCAGCGGGACCGCGATCGCACCGGCAAAGAACAATGAAAATGTGATGAGCATGAAATCAGCCGACAAACTCCAACTCCCAGAAAAGGTTGATATGTGTCGCGCGCAGCCCGATGACAGTGCTGTCCTCGTTGTAACCCCGCCACTTCATTTATTTAGAAAATTCAGTTCAACCTTTGACACACCTCTCGCTTCCGCTGGGGTCTTGCCCGTCCAGCGTTGGAAAGCGCGATAGAATGAGTTTGGCTCTCGGTATGCCAATAAAAACGAGATTTCTTCGATGCTTAGATCTTCTTCGTTCAGATAGTGCATTGCCAGTTCCAAGCGCGTCGATGCGAGAACCTTCTTGAAAGTTTCGCCTTCTTCACTCAATTGGCGCTGCAGGGTGCGTTTGGATATGACCATCCTTTCGCAGATCGCTTCAATACTTGCTTCTCCTGATGGCAGCATTTCGCGTAGGGCGTTCTTAACCCTAGTTACGAAGACCGCTTCCGGCTCCTGTGCTGCCATTCGGTATCGAAGTTGCCTCTCGAATTCTGGCCAGGTTTCCTCGTTCTCGGTGACCAAGAGTAGATCAGCATCTTGCCGATGCAGAGAAATCTGTGCGCCTCTCTCAGGTTCGCATCCTAAGTATGAAATCACTTCATCCCCTGGATGTTCAATGAGTGGTAATTCTATGCGCGCCGGAACGATATGCTTGATGGTGTGGCAACGAATGCATTCCAACAGAAAGATTGCTTCAAACCAGACCATTTGCGGCGGGATTTGAATTTTTGGGTCTATTGATCCGATTGCGACATGCAGGTAATCACCTTCCTCGGAGACTTTCAGGGTTACCGGTGCCATCAGTGGTTTGAACACTGACAAGCGGTGAAGGCCGGTCCGAACATCAGGCGAACAAGAAAACGCAAACATCGCAGGTGTAAAATGCGCGTGTGCAAAGAGTTTGCCCAAAGTGAGCGATAAATCGGGGCGATCGGCTTCAGCTTCAACAGCTCGCCAAAGATCGAACACTTGCGAAGGCGTCAACTCGACACGCTCGTCGCGTGTCAAATCTGCGGTGAGCCGGGCTCGGCGCGCGATCCGCTCGGGTGAAATATTTAGTAATTTGGCCACCTGCGCGATGTATTTGGCCATGGGGTAAAGGCGGTTTGGCGTTTTAGCCTCCTATAACAAGGTTTTGGGTCACCCCTTAGTGTACGCGTCACTTCAAGTGGACCATAGGCCTAAAGAAAATTGGCACGTTCAGATGGTATTTTGGCGCAATGTGATTGTCTGGTCGGTTGATTGCCCATGGGAAATGACCCGGTAGCCCAATAAATTTTCACTAAGGATTGTCCTATGCGTGCGCACGGCTCTGACGATTTGGGTTATGGAGTTATGGAGTGTTCAACATCGGGCTTTTGGAGTGTAATCGAACGCTGGGCATTGCGCGCACAAAGCGTCCGGTTCCTTACAACATTGAGCAACGCTTAACGAACCACGACTTCAAATATAGTAAAACCTAAGTCGCGCTCGCCGGACACACTGTTGTCGATAGTCAGATTGGTCACCGCATAAAACCTAAACTCCGCCAGTGACCGCTATGGAGACGATGTTCGTCATTACGATAAAGCGTAGTCTCGGCGACTGACCCGTTCGAGGCCCGAAAGACTACATTTATTGCCTGGTCGCCGATCCATTCTGTTGAGACTATTTCAACAGATACACCGGGAGCAATTCCTGAAACTCTCGCACCATTTTTAATCTCATCGAGTGCCGCCATTGCCAAAAGTCGCCCCAATTAATTTTAATTTGTTCAACAGGGCGCATTCCTGTCGAACTTGTTT
Organism: Ruegeria sp. AP7; assembly: GCF_056539905.1. NCBI lineage: Bacteria > Pseudomonadati > Pseudomonadota > Alphaproteobacteria > Rhodobacterales > Roseobacteraceae > Ruegeria > Ruegeria sp. AP7. The sequence continues at coordinate 371,259 of NZ_JBQFVT010000002.1, forward strand.
GTCAACAGTATGGCACACTAATTATGACGCGGGCAGCTTCAACCAGAAAAGGCTCCTGTCTTAACGCTAGATTCTACAATCATTAGACAAAAAATTTTAGGTAATATATACTGACATAAAATTCGCATCGCGTGAGGTTGCGTTGTCAGATATCCCTGAAAATACAGCGGCAAAACAGGCTGTGACGTCAAAAGCCGGAAAGTTTCCCAAGGGTAAGAGCGGAAATCCCAAGGGAAGACCCAAAGGTGCGCGCAACAAAGCGACATTAGCGGCCGAAGCAATGATGGATTGCGACGCCAAAGCTATTACGCAAAAAGCGATAGAGTTGGCAAAAGCAGGTGACATGACCGCAATACGGTTGTGCCTTGAGCGCATTCTGCCACCCCGAAAGTGTCGCCCGGTTAAAGTCGTCCTGCCAAAGATAAACGGCCCTGAAGACATTTTGAATGCCGTGAATTCTGTTCTAGGAGCAGTTGCTTCAGGTCAGATCACGACCGATGAAGCAGACGCGCTGTTGCGTTCCATTGAAGCCGCCCGAAAAGCTATCGAGACAGAACAACTTCATCTTGAATTGGATGAGCTGCAATCAAGACTGGAATTGCTCGGTGGCTGATACCCCTAAAGGCAGGATAGCACGATATCGAAAACATCTGGCCATACCCCGCGATTTGTACCTCGCGGCGGTAAAACGTCAGGAAGCCAGAGCATGGGCAAAATGGACAGACCCATCGAAGGACCTAGAATTCAGAGAAAATCTTCAAGCGATTCATGATCGACTGTCGGCTGAAGGCGTTCCTAACATAGGAGATAGGCCTAAATTTCCTCCCGTTCGCGATCCCGATCCGGCTCTTTTTGACGGCGAAGAAGAAATCCTAAAAGACGACATGATCATCGCCACCTACCTCACTGATAACCCAGCCGAACGCAAAAAACCGATGGCGCGGGGCACAACTCATGTCGAGCTGCTTGAGTTCTGGAAGAGCAGTACCGACGGGCAGCGCTACTTCCAACAACGAGGTAGCTACATTTCTGAAGCCATTATTAAAGCAAAAGCCAAAGTGTTGGGAGGCGCCTGATGCCCACCATTCCACCGCCAATTATCAAAATTTGTCAATTTTCGGGGAATCAATCGCTATTCAAAGTTCACCAATAGACTTGAAATTACGGCTCTGAAAGGGACGTCGTTTAAAACCGGCTGCGTTACGTCGGTGTCGCACATGTCGCCGTGTCGCACGCCGCGTTTGACCGCTGAAGACTGTAAAGCGGACATCTGACAAAATCACTCAGATGACCGCATCGAGCCCGGACCGGATATCAATCGTGTTGGAGTAGTGACTGACCATTTGCTCACGTTCAGACGAATGTGCCAAACCTGAAAGAACGCTCTCACAAAATACACCGTTTAGATGGAAAAGAGCGTTGTTCTCCTTAGATCATTGACTCTCGAGTGGCACACTGAAATCAATCAATGCCAAACAGATTTGAATGCGCATCGGAAATGAACCTACTTTGGAGTGGAAATTTAAACCTTACGCTCGCATTTAGGTCACTCTGTTTTCTGTTAATTTTAATTTTTGGTGCAGCTTCGTGCGGTCGGCCTCCCGAACTTGTCGGCGTTGACAACCCTCAGAAGCCTGCATCCGATGTGGTTGGGGTTAAGCGCCAGACGGTCTTTATTGCCACAACTAGACAGGCCTCAGGGGCAGAGGGTGTTTTTTATTCCGGAGAACGCAGTGACTCACTTGGCCTAGCTTCTGTTGTGGTGACCATCCCGCCTAATCACAAATTGGGTAATATCGAAAGAACCAGCTCTCTCCCCCCTAACCCTGCCAAGCATTTCACAATTGTAGAGCCGAAGGTCTATGCATCGGAAAACGCTTTTGTTTCCGGCATTGACCAACAACTTCTCGAGCTCAACGCTTCGGATCGAAACGTTCTATTTTTTGTTCACGGCTACAATACGACCCTAAGTGATGCGATCCTAAGGTTGGCCCAATTTGTCGAAGACACTGAGTACGACGGCGTCCCAGTATTAATGTCTTGGGCGTCTGCCGCCGAAACCCTAAAATATGTTTACGATATCAACAGTGCGCTTGCGGCTAGATCGGACTTTTTGAGAGCTGGCGAAATTGTTTCGCGAGCAAAAGCTCAACAATTCGACATTCTCGCGTTTTCAATGGGCGCGTTTCTTACAATGGAAGCTATCTCGCAAGCGGAGATTGCCGGGGAGTTTAATCCTAGAAAAAGAATTCGGAACATAGTCTTGGCAGCGCCCGACATCGATTTGGCTGTCTTCGAAAACCAACTTTCTAAGATTACTCACGATAATCAAAAGATCTTTGTTCTTGTTTCTTCGGATGATGGGATCCTAAACTTCTCCAAATTTATCTCCGGCGGAGTGGATCGAGTTGGCGCTGCAGATGCTGCCGAGCTCGCAAAGTCTGGGGTAACCGTTATTGATCTTAGCCGGGTAAAAGATTCTAGAAGCACTAGCCATTCTAAGTTTGCTTCTTCGCCAGAAGTCGTTCGTATTTCCGGTGAAGCAATCCGGTCAAGTAAGCGATCCGGCAGACGATCAACAGCTGAACTTAGGGATCTTATTGGTGACGCCTCAGTGGAAGTTGTGGCTGAACCCTAGACTAAGCAAATTTACTAACACTAAAACTTGAAACAAACCGAAACACCAACGTCGGCTCAGTCCGCACAGCAGGCATTCATAAAATTTTGCCGAATGGCGGCAGCGAGCCCGAAGGAGACATGACGTTTCAGCCAATTTAGGTCTTGGTTCGTGGAACAGCGCGCCCTTGACTCGAAAACCGAGTATGGTCCAGCGTGGAGCCACTTGAGAAAGTAGTGACATGAAAAGGTTCGTTTTCTTCTTGGGGCTTTTTTGCGTTGGCGCGCAGGTGGTCAACGCGGATCCGGTTACGGAAGTCTGTCTGGCGTACAATGACGCTGGTGTTTGCGAATGCGCGACCGAGACGCTCAAGGACGAAATTGGCTATAAGGATTTTGCATACTACTCCGCTGCCAGCGCGACGGCGCTCGAGCAACAAGGCGAAGGAAGCAGTCTTGTCGATGCCTGGGACATCGCCACCAAGAACCACGCGACTGCAGCGGGTGTCGGCGCGACCGAGGCTCTCAACCAGATAAACGCCTTCGGTTCGGCACACCGGGATGCAATTAAGACCTGCGCAAACTGAGTCAGCTGCACCGCCCTAGGAAACTTAAGGAGCAACAATGCGGTCTATTTTATTTGCAGTTTCTTTAGTCATTCCGGCATTTTGCCAAGCCGGTGAACTTTCAGAAGGGTGGAGCGCGCTCGGATCAGTCAAAGTGACCGTAGGGGGCGAGACACTGGATATGCAGGTGCTGCAAGAGCCGAACGGCAAGCCCTATGCGTTCTGGATGGATGCCGGGGGACCAACCATGTTGTCCGTCGAAGGGCACGTCGTCTCTGACGCCGGAATGCCTGGATGGCCCAGTGTTTCCGTGGATGTACTGAGCATGGGGCCGATGGCTCTTGTTCAAGAGGTGCAGTTTTACCGGACAGGGGGCAGCAATCCCGAGTTGTGGGTCATGCGTGAGGATCTGGGCGAAGCAAGTATCTCTAATGGCAAGGTCGGGGAAGATGGCAGCTTTGAAGCGGCATTGGAGGCGACGTTGCATCGGTGGGATTTGACCGAAAACGCAGAAGTTGCGGGGGTTCCAGTCATGGAGATTTCTGCGCAGATCCAGAGCATGATTCCAAAACAGTAGTGTCAAAACGCAGAGCAGGCGTCGTCGCTTTCCGCACAAACCATTCATGGAGCCAAAGACATCAAAATCGCAACGCTTTTGTCCGGCGAATAAAGTTCAAGTAATATGTAGCCGCCATTTAGTAACACGAATATCTGTCAACACCTGACAGCTTACTTCACTGCTAAAACCATTGGCTCAAAGCAGCTAGACTAGTCATCGGCTTTCGCAACATTGCAGTCGCTCAAAAGCGAGCGCTGAATGCACACTATGTCCGCACAGCAGGCATTCATTAAATTTTGCCGAATGGCGGCATCGAGCCCCGAAGATGACATTGTTATTCTTTCGGTCTAGCTTGCAGGTCATGTATTAGTTGGAGCGTTTACTATGTCTACGCCAGAAAGCAGGCTTGAAGAATTGGGCTTGAAATTGCCTGCGCCTACCAAGTTACCGGATGGCCCGCACATACCCTTCGAATTTGTTAATGTCAGAGGTGACCGTGCACTTTTCTCAGGTCACCCAAAAAACGCAATGGATGGTAGTCTGGCCGGGCCCTTTGGAGTTGTCGGAGCCGAAATGACTACGGATCAAGCATATGCAGAGGCCCGCGAAGTGGCACTAACGGTGCTGGCTAACCTGAAAGCAGAAATAGGCGAGCTGTCAAGAATTGTTGGATGGGTCCGCGTCTTTGGCATGGTGACATCTGCGCCCGGATACGCGGATCAACATGTTGTGGTAAATGGCTTTAGCGATTTGATTATTGAGGTGTTCGGCCCAGACATCGGTCGCCATGCGCGTTCCGCTATCGGTGTGTCTGGACTGCCGCTGGGTTTCGCAATGGAAATTGAGGGCGAAGTCATGATCTCTGCCTGAAAGGCTTGAGGCATCTTCGTCCGCATTGCGGTCGCTCGCGGCATTTCAGCGAATGACCGCACCGGGCCCAAAGCGGATTATCAAAATTCTTAACCCGTATGGACGACGAGCTGACTGTGGGCATCGGAAAATCGCATAGTTTAGCGAGCGGGCTACGGTCTATCCCTAGATTTTTTTCGTTTCCTTGATGCTATAGTGAATTGGCTTGGTTCCGGAGGTTGGTTGATGCTCATCGTCTTAAGTCTTTATTTCGGCTTGATTTGGTTGGTTTTTTCTAAACTCAAATGGCTTCCGTGGAACGCTTTCTGGAAAACAGTTATCTATGGTGGCGCTGCAGTAATTGCCCTTGTGGTCTTGGGGGCTCTCAACCACACAACACCGACAGGGCCAGTTTCAGTTCAAGGAATTGAGACAAACATCGCACCTAACGTATCCGGAACTGTTGTCGAGGTGGCTGTCGAGGCCAATCAATCCGTTAATGAAGGTGATCTACTCTTCAAAATTGATCCTGAGGTTTTTGCTGCTGAAGTGTCACGTCTCGAGGCCTCTCTTGAAACCGCTAAGTCTTCGGCTGACCAGTTACTGACTGATCTCGCTGCAGCCGAGGCTGAAATCGAGTCTTTGAATGCCCAGCTTCTCTTTGGGCAGCAGAGGCGCGACGACATCATCCAATTGGAAGAGCGAGGCGCATCGACAACCTTTCAACTCCAAGAAGCCGTTGCTACGATTGATCAATTGACCGCGAACATCCGAGCAGCTGAAGCGCGCAAGAAGGGAATAGAGCGTCGAATTTCCGCTACGATTGATGGCCGGGACGCCGCAGTTGTGGAAGCGGAAATGGCGCTCGAGCAGGCCAGATGGAGTCTTGAAGAGACAGAGGTTCATTCACCCGGAAATGGCGTTGTTTCTGCTGTAACACTTAGGCCAGGAAACCGCGCCACTACGTTTCAAGGTGCGATAACATTTATTGATCCGTCGGATTTTGCAATTGTAGCCTCCCTTCCACAATCTAGTCGCCAAAACGTAAACATCGGAGACGAGATTAGGTTGGCACTGCGGACACAGCCTGGCACAGAGCTCTCTGGCATCATTGTTGCTTTACCGGTGGGATCCGCCGAGGGGACACTTGATCTGCGCGCGGGGCTTCCTTCAATACGAGAGCTGGCCGGTATCTCTAGCTACCTAGTGCTGATCGAGTTATCTGACGTTTCCGATTTGGAAGTTCTTCCTTTTGGCACATCTGGAACAGCATTGGTAATGACTGAAAAAGCAGGCGCAATTGGCGTACTTGCCGAAGTTTTGTTCTGGGTAACTAAACAGTTGAATTATTTGTAGCCTTTGGACGTAGTTCAACTGCACCATTCCCTTTTTCATGTTCGGCTTCGTCCGCTTGGCAGACGTTCAGCAGATTTCAGCGAACGTCCGCTGCCGTTCAATGCAGACCTTCGGGCGAAATTTCTCGGAATGACCACCAACAATGACCGCTTTACGTTCTTAAGCCGTCATCTGACTGAAAGACTCAGATGACTGCCTTGAGCCCGAAGCAGACCTTCTCGACCAGTAGACCACGCCGTTGCAGTATTACTTCTCGTTAACCGGAGCGCCGCGGCGCAGATCAAAGACCAAACACTCATGCTGGCTGCGGCGAAATTCGGAGGCACCACGTCTCCATCGCGGACAAAACACTCGTTGTCTCTGGGGCCGCTGCATGGACTAAACCCACTCGATCGGATTCGTCTTCAATACCGCAGCGGATAAGCCGTCGTTGCGCGAAACAGCGGCTCACTGTAGACTTCAAACAGGGGAGGTAGATCCATGCGTTGGATTATTACCATCTTTACTACGGCATTCTTTATACATGGGCCCGCTCAAGCAGGTCAGTTGTTCGATGCAGCAAAGCAGGGTGATACAGCGACCGTTAAGGCTCTGTTGGAAAGCGGTACCTCGGTTGATGAGCGGGGGCCGAACAAGGCTACGCCCTTGATCGCTGCTTCGTTGGCTGGAAACACCGAAACCGCTGCGGCTCTGATCGAAGCAGGGGCTGACGTGATGGCGCGTAACCACAGCGGTTTCACTCCACTTCACGCGGCTGCCTTCGGCGGTAAGATTGAGACAGCGCAGCTGCTTCTCGCTAAAGGCGCAGACGTGAATGGACGCATCAACAGGGCCGAAAAGTCACCCATCTTCATGGCGGCCGACGAGGGTCATATCGAGATGATCGAGCTACTGCTCGACAACGGTGCGGATATTGTGACACTCGATAACGATGGCTTTTCGGTTCTAATCCGAACGATGTTCCGTAAACACTATGATATCGTTGGGCTGTTGAAGCAGAACGGAGCCACATGCCCCCCGCCAGATGCCTTCGGCCCGGAATTTCACCGCCTGTGTTTGGAGGCAGGCACATAAGGTAAGGTCAAAAAATGAACATTCGACTTCTGATGAGCGGGCTGGTTATTGCAGGCATGACCACGAGTGCGCTGGCGGATGAGCCCATCAACACTGGGCCTTTCGGCGATGTTGCAATCAAGGGTTATGACACTGTTGCCTATTTCACCGAAAGCCGTGCGGTAAAGGGGTCAAGTGAGTTCGCATATGATTGGCTTGGCACGCCATGGCACTTCAACAGCGCGGAGAACCGCGAACTGTTTAAGTCTGACCCAACCAAATACGCTCCGCAATACGGCGGGTATTGCACATTGGGTGTCGGCCTTGGGGCCAACGCGTCTGAAAACATCGACCCAGTAAATTCCTGGCGGATCATCGATGGGAAGCTTTACTTTATATCGGACCCGACCGGAGCAGAAATGCTTGACCACCCAGAAGGGGAGGCGGTGATCGCCAAGGCGGATGCGAATTGGGAGAAGACCAAGCCGCTGGCAGCCAAGGATTACTCCAACTGACGCGCACCTCGGATGATGGTCATCCGCCAGGCCTAAAGTGAAACAGAATATGCGGGTTGATGTAGCTGTAAGGCGCGCTCGCCCCGACCTCTTCTTCGGCATTTTTGTAGACCATGCCACAAGCCGGGCGACCAAGCGAAAGACCGGGTTGTTGCAAGCACAATGTGTCATCTTTCACAAATGCCGATCCAGTGACAAACAATGTGGATGCGCGCAAGGCCATACTTCCGTTCTCTGAAATCTGCATCAAGCCGGGTCCGCGGCCTTCGAAGTTTCCCTGCCATACGTTTCCATCGATCAGAGCGGTAACCGCGTCGGCAGATAGCTTTTCGCGCGCGCCAGGTTGAAAGCCGAAGGGCCATTCCTGCACGCCCGCAGTCAACATTGCATCAATGATCCGATCGAGTTCTTCCTGCTTCCGAAAATGCGCAAACAAGACTTTGTAGAGTTGCGCCGAAGTATGCGGAGCAAATTCGGCCACCTCGTCTGCAGTTGCTTGCGCCTTTTGCGTCTGGCCAGCCTCTCCATAGGCGGCAGCGAGGATGTTAAAGTAGTCCTCAATACCTTGAGAATTGCCTTTTATCTCCTCAAGGATTTCGACGGCACGTTGGGGACGCCCTGTCAGAATATAGGACAAGCTTGCGATCTGACGTGCATAGCCCGGCAATAGTGGGTTGAGACGCAGAGCCGTTTCGAAATTCTCGATCGCCTCTTCATGTCGTCCGTAGAATGTTTGCGCAAAGCTCAGCGCAAGATAGGCAGATGCTTCACCGGGGGCCTTCTCGACAGAAAGCTGCGCCGAGCGCATCGCTTCCTCATACCTTCGATCCACAGTCTGCAACTCGCTTAATACGGCAAAAGGCATCGCCGCATCGGGATCAATTTCTAAGGCACGACCAGCATGTTCGTAGGCGCGTTTCCGGGCGACCGGAAAGGGCAGCACATCGTCATAGTTACGGCGCATGATCAGTGCCTCGGTGCGGGCCCGTGCCGCGAATGCCCTTGCAAAAGTCGGGTCGATTGCGGTTGCGTCCGAATAGAGGCTCAAAGCTTCGCGCAGCTTGGGCCGAAAGCCGCTGCGAGCGGCTTCTTCGGCTCTGAGAAAGAAGTCATATGCTTCCAGATTCGTTGTAGGTAGGCGTTCGATCCGCTCCTTTTCGGACACACTCACATCCACACCAAGTTGATCAATGATCTCGTTTATCAGGCCAGCCTCCATGGAGAAAATATCGGCTTCGTCTCGCTCCAACCGCTCGGCCCATACTGTCTGCCCGCTGCTCACATCTGTCAGCCGCGCGTTGACCAAAAGCCGAGTTCCCGCTCTGCGCACGCTGCCTTCGAGAACATAGCCCACCCCTAACTCGCGACCTATGGCCCTGCTGTCGATTGTCCGGTCCCGATAGGAAAACGCGGTGTTGCTGCCGATCACCATCAGCCCGGCGACTTTCGAGAAATCTGTAATCAGATCGTCCGTGAGCCCATCTGCGATGTAGCGTTCCGCGTCTGGCAGCCCGAGGTTTTCAAAGGGCAACACGACGAGAGAAGGCAGCCCGTCCTCTGCCGCGATGATTTCACTTTCAGCGCCGCCGAAAAGGGCAACTATGCCATCACGCAATATAAAAGCGGCACCTGAAAGAACCGCGATTACGGCCACCGCCGTGACAGCGCCTCGAACTTTGAAGCGAGACAGTGAAGTGTATTTCGAGCCATTCGGGTCCGCCATCCGAAATACCGTGAGAGGCTCAGGTATGTTTTTGACCCGGTGGACACCCGCAGATTCAAATGGCTTACTAACTTTGCCGCGCGTGTGTTCGTAAACCTCGCGCGAGATGCAGATGCCTCCGGGCGTAGCTAGGGGTTCCAGGCGCGCCGCAATGTTAACACCGTCTCCGTAAATGTCGTCGCCATCGATGATTAGATCTCCCAGGTTGATACCGATCCGCAATTCGATACGCTGGTGGGGATCAATGGTGTCGTTTCTGTCCTTAACCGCCTCCTGTATCTGGATCGCAGCCTCGACGGCATCAACAACGCTTGCAAATTCGGCCAGCAGTCCGTCGCCGATAAGCTTGACGATCCGCCCGTTCTTTTCATCTATCAAACGGGTGAGGATGTCTTGGCGCACCGTGGTCAAACGTTCGAAAGTGCCCACCTCATCCTCGGCCATCATACGGCTGAAACCGACTACGTCTGCGGCGAATATGGCGGCAAGCCTGCGTTCCAAGGTTTGCCCCTCTCCTCCAAAATGCGGGCAGTACTGCGAAGTTAACACTAAAAAAAACGTGACGGAAACTGCGCTCGCTAAAAATATTTGGCTGGGCGGGTGCTTGTCTTTCAAAGGTACGGTGGCGCAACAAGCCAGTTGTTTCCGAGCAGCATAAGGCAGCTTGCTCCGCATTTGAAACATTATATCCGAGCGAAGCGAACGGCCTGATTAAGTTTTGACCTATATGCATGATTTGAACGTCCGATATCGAGAAATCGTGCTGCCCCGTCGCGGGCGATACCGTGACACTGTCGAGCAATCGATTTGATTTTCGCTGCGCCAGCATCGGGCGGCTTTGTCCGCGATGCAGACATAGTGATGATTTTGAAGAACGACCGCTTTTAGCGAAAGCTGCCTTTGAAGATGGAGTGCAGTTACAGACCTATCGCTCGGTTTTAGTGAACTTAAGTTCACCGGTTGTTTTAAGAAAACTGAACCTACAGCAGGAATTGAAAGCTGGTGTCGCACATGTAGCCATGTCGCACCATGACGGAACTACATTCCAAAAAATTCAAATTTTGTGTGTTTGAACAATTGGTGTTGCACACTCTTTAGCTAAGAATATTCCAAATTATACCTAGGCGTTCCGACTTCCCAAGTGGGAATTATAGTGGGAACGCACTGCGCAAATGGTGAATTTATATTTTTAAATCAAGGAGTTAATTTGATTAAGTGGCGGACCGAGGAGGATTCGAACCCCCGACCCCTTGATTCGTAGTCAAGTACTCTATCCAGCTGAGCTATCGGTCCGCGTTGGTGAGGCGGTATTTAGACCTGAGGCCACGGGCGTGCAAGCCGATTCTTTAAAAAAACTTCAAAAAGTCATATCACCACGTGGGAGCCTTATTTCAAAGGTTGTTCCCTCGGGTCCGGTGGTTTTCAGGAACAACTCCCCGCCATGGCCACGCACCAACTCTTGCGAGATGGCCAATCCTAAACCCGAGCCGCCTTTACGCACCCCCCCCTGAAAGGGTGTAAACAAATTCTCTTGGGCCTTTGGCGGAAGACCCGGGCCCGTATCGCTGATTTCGATACACCAATCCTTTTCCTGCTCGGAGGCGTTTACAGAAATGCGACCCGGTTTTCCAGAAGTAGACAGCGCCTGTCGTGCATTGCGTACGAGGTTCATAATGACCCTGAAAATCTGCTCGGGGTCAGCACGGACAACAAGATCTTCGGGCACTTCATTTACGATCTCAACACAGGCATTCGCCAGCGCGAGCCTCTCGCTGGTGGCAACATCCTCGGCAATCTCTCGCAGGCGCAACATGGTCAGTGTCGGGGCGGGCTCCTCCGCGCGACCAAAGGCCAGTGTGCTTTCGCATAATGAGACGGCGCGGGTGATCGAATTGACAAGTTTTGGCGCCATACGAGCCACCAGCGGGTCATTACTCGCCTCAATCCGGTCGGTAAACAGCTGGGCCGAAGTCAGAATGTTGCGCAAATCATGGCTAACCTTAGCCACTGCTCCTCCCAATTGCGCCAGGCGTTCGCGTTGCTTCAAGGCTTGTGTCAGATCAGTTTGAAGCATCTGCAAGGCCTCTTCGGCTTCGCGCAGTTCCGTCACCTTGGAATTGGGTGAGATAATTCCGCGCGCGTCCTCGGGTGCGCTGGCGTATCGTTGCATATAGCCGACCACACTTTTGATCGGGCGTACCAGAACCACGCGCACGGCAAGAAACAGGAATGAGGCGGTAATGATAGAAATCACAAAGGACAGGCCCAAAATGCGAAGCCCGTAATCCGTCATCGCCATTCGCAACGGGTCGCTATCCATTGTTACTTCTATCAGCAGACCAGCATCCTTGACTGGCGCACCTAGAACGCGAATGACCTCGTTTTCGGGTGTAAACAGCCGCAGAGTCGCGTCGCGGATCAGCACCCAGGCGCTGGCATCGCGCAGATCGAAGGTTTTGGAGATCCGATCCGGGATGGGTGAAGACAGCATGAGTTGGCGCACTTCGTCGCGGCGCAGCACGACGTTGTAAACACCCGCATTGACCAGCAGTTCTGCCTCAAGCTCGTCGGCCAGCATATCATCAGCCAGCAACGCCAACGAAGCGATCTGGGCACGCTCGAGCCGGTTCAGTAGGAAATCTTCACGAAAGCGCGCGATCGATGGCACAAAGATCAGAACTTCGGCCAACATCACGAAGACCGTCGTCAGGATCAGAAATCGGCCCGACAGCGAGTTCACTTTGCGCTCCTCCTTAGGTCAGGGAATCCAGCGCTGGACGAATCTGACCACTTTCTTAACCGTTTGATTCTCAAACAGCCTTGGCGTGAAATAGGCACCCGCCACCCGTTTGTTAAGCTCTCCGATCGTCGGATAGGGCGAGACCATGGCAGCGATCTGCCCCATCTTTAGGTTATTTGCGAGCGCCAGCGACCACAAGTTGATCAGTTCACCGGCTTGGTGCCCTACGATTGTTGCACCGACGGGGCGACCTTTAACTACCATCACCTTGATAAAGCCTTTCGTTTTCCGATCGGAAATCGCCCGGTCATTATGGTGATAATCGAAACGGGCAATTTCCACCGCGTCTCCGTGTTGGGCACGCGCTTGCGCTTCGCTGAGACCGACCTGTGCCAGTTCCGGGTCGGTATATGTCGCCCAGGGGATATGTGCTGTCTTCGCCTTTGACGGTAACCCGAACAGGGCTGAGCGAATGATAACCCCCGCCTGATAGCCTGCCACATGGGTAAATTGCAGACCACCTGCGACATCTCCGATAGCATAGACCTTGCGGTTGGTAGTTCGCAGTGAGTCGTCGACCTTGATACCGGTGCGAGTACGCTCAATCCCGGCAGCTTCAAGATTTAGGCGATCAACGTTGGCCTTGCGCCCAACGGCAAGCAACAAATGTGAACCAGCGTGAATCTCTCCATTCTCGGTCACGACCTCTATGACGCCCGCATTGTCTCTGATCTGAGCCACCATGGCGTTTTCATGAATCGCGACGCCTTCCGCCTTCAGGGTGTCCAGCACGATGGTTGCGGCTTCGGGGTCGTCCTTGCCGAGCGCCTTCAGGCCTTCGATCACCGTAACCTTACAGCCCAGACGGATATGCGCCTGCGCCATCTCCATGCCGATCGGGCCGCCACCGATGATCAGCAGATGCTCGGGCTTGTCGCGCAGGTCGAAGATGGTCTCATTGGTAAAATAGGTTACCTGATCCAGACCCGGCAATGGTGGCACCAGCGGCGAAGACCCGGTGGCCACAACAACGCGGCGGGCTGTGATCAGGTGACCGCCAGCCTGAACCTGAGTTGGTGAGACAAAGCCACCGTATTCCCGGATTACTTTGACACCAAAACTCTCGAAACGCTCCTGACTGTCCATCGGTTCGATCTGAGCGATCACGTCATGCACATGATCCTTTGCAGCGGCATAGTCGACCTGCGGCACCACGTCCGCGACCCCAAAGGCCGAAGCGTGTGCTTGCCCATGTGCCGCCTTACCGCTGGCAATCAGGGCCTTGGAGGGAACGCAGCCAAAGTTCAGGCAGTCGCCGCCCATCTTGTGCCCCTCCAGCAGGACGACATCCGCCCCCATCTGGCTGGCCCCGGCCGCCACAGACAATCCGCCCGACCCGGCGCCGATCACCAGGATATCGGTCTTTAACTCATGCATGAATCAAGTGTCCTTTCGGCCACGGAGGGATTTGATAACAATCGGCAGCGCCGCCAGAACACACAAGCCGATGATGGGCCCAATGACAAACGGCTCCCACAGCAACGAAACATCCGGCGTCTCACCCCGGTCAAATACACCCCCGAGCCCGACGCCAATCCAAGTATAGACGATGCCGCCTGGGATAATGCCCAGCGCAGTCGTGATCAGGAAGTTCCGAAATTTCACGCCAACCAATGCAGGCACCAGATTGGCCACGAAGAACGGCACCACAGGCACCAGGCGCAACAGGAAGAGAACCGAGATCTCATTCTCACGCAGGCCGTCTTTCAGTTTCTTGACCGTCCCTTCCGAGGAATCCAGCCGCGCCGTGAGTGACTCGCCCAACCCCCAGCGTGCTGCAAGGAAGATGGCTGAGGCCCCGATCGTAGCTGCAACAACATTGAACACGGTCCCGGCAAAGAGACCAAACAGGAAGCCCCCGGTCATCGATGCCACCGCAGCTCCGGGCAATGAGAAGGCCACGATCACGATGTAAATGCCAATAAAGGCAGCAACCATCGCCAAATAGTTGGCATCCCGCCACGCCAAAAGCGCCTCGCGGTTGTCGCGCAAGGTCTCAAACGTCAGGTAATCGCCCAAGGTAAAGAAACCCACCGCAGCGACGACGAGAATCACCAGCAAAGGGATATGACGCGCAGGTCCGCTGCGCGGGGTCTGAGTTGTATCACTCATTACAGTGTCCGGTTTGGTGCGTTTCATTCTGGCACCAACATGCGATGCCTTGGGCCCGCACAACAGGGACCTCACGCGGCGTTGATGTTTATGGCCCGGAATGTGACGAATTCGGGCAATAATACCTGCGACTTGAAACCTTTTGCTGGTGCCGGTTACAGAATTGTTGCAAAAGGCGGCGAAACCCCCACCTAGGGGTTTGACTTAACTCCCGTGACCCAGTAGAGGACGGGCTTCGAACACTAGGGCCAGGCGAATCCGCGCCGCACCCGACCGCTATAGATTGGAGACGGAGCGATGAAACGCACCTATCAGCCTTCGAACCTGGTTCGCAAACGCCGCCACGGTTTCCGCGCGCGCATGGCTACCAAAGCCGGCCGCAAAATCCTGAACGCGCGCCGCGCACGTGGCCGCAAATCGCTGAGCGCGTAAACCGCTCACTGATCAGGTTATGAACATGACGCCGCCGGAGGCCCCTGAGGATGGTACAAACCAGCCGAGGGTCAAGCCCCCGGCGGCGTCCGTTTGCGCGCACGAAACTTTGACTGTTCTGCAGAATCGCTCTGATTTTCTTAAAGCAGCGCGTGCGAAACGGCATGGCACCGCCTCGATGATGGTGCAAGCGCGAAAACGCGGCACGGATGAAGCGACGGGTATTCGCGTCGGATTTACCTGTTCCAAGAAAGTCGGCAACGCCGTGGCCCGCAACCGCGCCAAGCGCCGATTGCGCGAGGCCGCGCGGGCAGTTCTTCCCATTCAGGGACGCGAAGGGTGGGATTACGTCCTAATTGGCCGTGCCGAGGTCACTGCCGCCCGGCCCTTTGAGGCACTGAAAGATGATCTGCGCTTTGCCCTGCGCAAAGTGCATGGCGGCAAATGACCCTGTTTGCCCATATCCTCGCCCTGCCGATCCGGGCCTATCGGCTAATCTTCAGCCCATGGGTTGGTTTCAATTGCCGGTACCAACCAACCTGTTCGGCCTACGCGCTGGAGGCGCTGGAAAAACATGGCCCCATCAAGGGCACATGGCTGGCTGCGCGGCGCATTGGACGCTGCCATCCATGGGGCAGCGATGGATATGATCCGGTTCCCGACGACGAATAACGCTCACCCTTGCCCGGTTCACTCAACTGCGATAGGCCCGCCCCATGTTCGACGAAGCTGACGATATCCATCCGCTCTTTGCCGGGGCGCCCTCGACCACCGAGTTCAAGAAACTGCGCAAACGCATTGTGCGTCAGACGCGTGAGGCCATTGATCAATACGGGATGGTGGACCGTACCAATGATGGAAAAACGCCCCGGTGGTTGGTTTGTCTGTCGGGAGGCAAGGACAGCTATACCCTTCTGACAGTGCTCCACGAACTAAAATGGCGCGGGCTGCTGCCTGTCGATTTGCTGGCCTGCAATTTGGACCAGGGTCAGCCGGGTTTCCCGGCCACTGTTCTTCCCGAGTTCCTCGAACGCATGGGAGTGCCGCATCGGATCGAATATCAGGATACTTATTCGATTGTGGTGGATAAGGTTCCCCAGGGCCGCACCTATTGCGCACTTTGCTCGCGTTTACGGCGGGGCAACCTCTATCGCATCGCGCGCGAAGAAGGGTGCACAGCGGTCGTGCTGGGCCATCACCGCGACGATATTCTTGAGACCTTTTTCATGAATCTGTTCCACGGGGGCCGTCTTGCGACCATGCCGCCCAAACTGGTCAATGAAGGGGGGGATCTGTTTGTCTATCGCCCCCTCGCCCATGTGGCCGAGGCGGATTGCGAGAAATTTGCAAAGGCGATGAACTATCCCATCATCCCATGTGATTTGTGCGGCAGCCAGGACGGGCTGCAACGTCAACAGGTCAAACAGATTTTGGACCAGTGGGAAAAAAATGCGCCAGGGCGACGTCAGGTGATGTTCCGGGCGCTGACAAATGCCAGACCGTCGCACCTGCTTGACCCGAAACTTTTTGATTTTATGAACCTTTCGACCGGACAGATTCAAAACGACGAAAATTCGGCGGAAATTCCCAAGTTGCGTTAACGAGTGACTCAGATAGATTTCCTACGGTTGGCCTGCGCGATCCTTGCCCAAGCCAAAGGCCGTAAAACCGATGCGGAAATTTCTCTCTGTTGATAAATGTCTCGATCTGTTGCGAGTTATCCTGACCGGACCACAGGTCCTGGCCTTTTTGCCAGCCATCTGTCTGGCAGCGTTCTGGTTGGGTGGTGAACGTGCCCTTTTCATGGCGGCGCTTGGCCTGCCGCTTATGTTTGCCGCAACCGGAATATGGGGCAGCCGGTCCTACACCGCCCATAGCGCGGGAATGCGCCCCAGCGGCCTGGTGACTCATGATGTTTTTCAATCCGAACTGCAGATTTTGAATGAGACAGCGCGTAGCAAAGGCGAGAATGCCGCATGCATCGCTATAGCTCTGGACGATTTTGCCGACCTTCTGGATCTGCACGGGCAGGCCGCAGCCGATCATGCAAAACAGCAATTCCGCGATCGCGTTCTTTCGATCATTCGCAATCATGACATCTTTTGCCAGATTGACCAAAATCGGTTTTTGATTGGTCTTAATCCCTCACCGCATCTGGATCTCGAAGCCTGCATTCAAATGTCAGGCCGCCTGCAAAGCGCCGTCGAAGAACCGCTCTTATTAAACGGAGTTGGCGTGTATCAGTCCTGCTCGATCGGGTTTTGTCTACTGTCGGATCTGCGCCAGGCTGAAGCTGATGAATGGATAGGGGCCGCCACGGCTGCCCTTGCCGAGGCCCAGAGAAGCGGGCCTTCGACAATCCGCGCCTATTCAACGGCAACCCGCCGGCGATCTCTGGTTCGAGCCAACTTGCGCAAAGAGTTCGAGGCTGCATTGGACAATGGGGAAATCCGGCCCTGGTTCCAGCCTCAAGTGTCCACTGACACTGGCAATATTACCGGGTTCGAAGCGCTTGCACGGTGGGAGCATCCTGGCAAAGGTGTGCTTGGCCCTCAGGTATTCTTGCCCTTCGCAGAACAAGCCGAACTGATGGGGCGGTTGGGTCAGGTCATGCGCCACCACGCCTTCGAGGCCCTGCGCACTTGGGATAGCGCCGATGCGATCATTCCTCGGATAGGTATCAATTTCTCGTCTGATGAACTTCGCAATCCCAACCTGATTGATCGATTGAAGTGGGAACTGGATCAGTTTGAACTGACACCAGACAGATTGGCGGTCGAGATTCTGGAAACCGTGTTCTCGCGCCGACCCGATGACGTGATAACGAGAAACGTGACAGGCATGGCGACTCTTGGGTGTTGTATCGATCTGGATGATTTTGGAACTGGTCATGCCTCGATCGCGTCAATCAAACGATTTAACGTTTCGCGTATCAAGATCGACCGGACCTTTGTGGCAAAATCCGACCAGGATCCTAGTCAGCAGCAGCTTGTCAGCGCGATTCTAACGATGGCTGAAAGGTTGAATCTTGAGACTCTTGCGGAAGGTGTCGAAACCCCGGGTGAGCACGCATTGATGGCACAGTTGGGCAGCAATCACGTGCAGGGGTTCGGAATTGCCAAACCGATGCCGTTCGAACAGACGATGCAATGGATCACTGCCCATCGTAATCAGCTTAAAAGCGCGCCCAGGATCGGCGGCAATATGGGATGAAATCGGTCATTTCATTGCGCCAAATCCGTTACTGCGGCGATTTATGAGGCGATTCCGCTTGACCTTTGGGGCTGCACTCTGTTGAACCCACCGGGTGTGTTTCACTGCTCAAGGTGGCTGTCCCCGATGGACGATCAGAATAAGAACCTCATCCTTGCAACTGCGCTCAGCTTTTTGGTGATCCTTGTCTGGTTCGTCCTGTTTCCACCGCCCGAACCATCGGTGACACAGGAAGAGGCTGAAATTACCGCCCTTGAAGGGGACGAGGTGCAGACACCCAGTGCCACCAGCACTGTTGGTGAAGCAACCGCAACCGCCGAAGAGACT
This sequence comes from Ruegeria sp. AP7, assembly GCF_056539905.1. NCBI lineage: Bacteria > Pseudomonadati > Pseudomonadota > Alphaproteobacteria > Rhodobacterales > Roseobacteraceae > Ruegeria > Ruegeria sp. AP7. The sequence goes on from NZ_JBQFVT010000002.1 coordinate 389,380, forward strand.
CTGCCAGAGGAACAAGCCCCTCGGGTGCAAATCGACACGCCCCGCCTGGAGGGCAGCCTGTCCCTGTCGGGCGGGCGGATCGATGAGCTGTTCTTGAAAGACTACAAGGTTTCGATCGAAGAAGGAGCGCCCATTGTCGAATTGCTGTCTCCGGTCGGGTCGGAATCAGCATATTACGCCATTTATGGATGGGCCCCAGGCGCAGGCCTGGCAGGTGCGGACGTTCCCGGCCCCAATACGCTATGGACATTGGAGCAGGGAGAGAAACTGGGTGTAGACAGCCCCATCACGCTTGCCTGGGACAATGGCAATGGCCTGACCTTCCGCCGGATCATCTCGGTCGATCAGGATTACATGTTCACCGTGACCCAATCGGTCGAAAACGCGACCCAGTCCGAGGTGGGCATGGCCCCTTATGGCATTCTCGCCCGGCACGGTATTGGCGAAGATGGCGATCTTCCGGGCCTGAAGAATTTCTTCATCTTGCATGAAGGCGTGATTGGCATGTCGGATGGCACACTGTCCGAGGTCGATTATGGCGATGTCCGCGATTTCGATATCGACCCGAATGAGAGGGCCCAGGCCGAGGTCTATCAGGTCAAGGAAGATGGATGGATCGGATTCACCGACCATTACTGGATGACTACACTGATCCCCGAACCCGGGTCAGCTTTCAAAGCAGCCGCCAAATACGACTCGCGCCGCAAAATTTATCAGACCGAGACGGTCCTGCCGACACTGACTGTCGCCCCAGGTGAAACCGCCGAGGTCACAACCCGCCTGTTCGCCGGTGCCAAGGAATGGGAAGCCATTCGTGAATATCAGGCTGAAGGCGTGCAGAAATTCATCGACAGCATCGACTGGGGCTGGTTCTTCTTTCTGACCAAGCCGATCTTCTGGCTGCTGCACAACATCAATGCTCTGATCGGCAATATGGGCTGGTCCATCATCGGCCTGACCTTGATCATCAAGGCAATCCTCTTCCCGCTGGCCTTCAAATCCTACGTCTCGATGGCTAAAATGAAGGAACTGCAGCCGCAGATGGAGGCGTTGAAAGAAGCCGCAGGAGACGACCGCCAGAAGATGCAGCAAGGCATGATGGAGCTTTACAAGAAAGAAAAGGTAAACCCGGCCGCTGGCTGTTTACCAATCCTGATGCAGATTCCGATCTTCTTCTCGCTATACAAGGTGATCTTCGTCACCATCGAACTGCGCCAAGCCCCCTGGTTTGGCCCGTTCCAGGACCTCAGCGCGCCGGATCCGACCTCGATCATGAACCTGTTCGGCCTGTTGCCCTGGGCTGGCCCACAACCGGAAACGTTCATGGCGCTGATCTTCATCGGCATCCTGCCGCTGTTGCTGGGTATCTCGATGTGGCTGCAGCAAAAGCTGAATCCGGCACCAACCGATGCGACGCAGGCGATGATCTTTGCCTGGATGCCTTGGGTGTTCATGTTCATGCTGGGCAGCTTTGCCAGCGGGCTGGTGGTGTACTGGATCGCGAACAACACGATCACATTCACCCAGCAATATCTGATCATGCGCAGTCAAGGCTACAAACCTGACGTATTCGGAAACATCAAGTCTGGTTTCAAGCGCACCCCAAAGACGGATGACAAATGAGCGGAACAGTAACCGCTTTGTGGCGGCACCCGATAAAAAGTCACGGGCGCGAAAGCCTTGATCACATCACCATGACCCCCGGGCAGACCATGCCCGGGGATCGTATTTGGGCGGTTGCGCATGAGGCATCCAAAGCGGATGGGTCGGAATGGGTACCCTGCAACAATTTTAGCCGCGGCGCGAAGGCGCCTCAGTTGATGGCAATCTCAGCGCATCTACAGGGTGACACGGTCACGCTGCGCCATCCCAACCGCCCCGATCTGAGTTTTGAGCCCGACACGCAACAAGACAAATTTCTGGACTGGGTGAGGCCACTGATGCCGACAGACCGGGCCGCCTCGGCCCGCATCATCCGCGTTCCCGGTCGCGGGATGACCGATAGCGATTTCCCATCGATCAGCCTATGCAATATGGCCTCGCACCGTGCGGTCGAGCAGAAATTGGGCCGTGATCTTTCGATTGCACGTTGGCGTGGCAACATCTGGTTCGATGGCCTGCCACTGTGGGAGGAATTCGACTGGCTGGGCCGCAATATACGAATTGGCGAGGTGATCTTTCACATCCGTGAACGCATAACGCGTTGTTTGGCCACGACGGCCAACCCCGAGACGGGTGAACGCGATGCCGATACGCTGGGCGCGCTCGGCAATTGGAATCATCAGGATTTCGGGGTCTACGCTGAGGTTCTGCAAGGCGGCAGCATCCGCCCCGGCGACGAGGTACAGGTACTGTGACCGCTCTTCGTTTTCCATTGGCCGAATCCCCTGACGCATTCGCAACAGAAACCGGGCGCAAACTGTTTGCCGGACCATCCGAGTTCGTCAAAGGCGTGGTCGCCATGGACGGCCTGCCCGCACCTGACCGGCTGGAAGTCTGCTTCGCAGGGCGCTCAAACGTGGGCAAGTCCAGCTTAATCAACGCGCTGACTGGGACCAAAGGGCTGGCGCGTGCATCAAACACGCCGGGCCGCACACAAGAGATCAACTTTTTCACTCAAGGACCTGAGCTCTATTTGGTTGACCTGCCGGGATATGGTTACGCCAATGCGCCAGTCAAGGTCGTCGAAAAGTGGCAGCGGTTGCTGAAAAAATATCTCAGCGGCCGTCAAACCCTGCGCCGCGCCTTTGTGCTGATCGACTCGCGCCACGGGGTAAAGCCGGTCGACGCAGAGATTATGAAGCTGCTGGACACCAGCGCTGTCACGTTTCAATGCGTTCTGACCAAAGCCGACAAGGTAAAATCCAACGACCGCGAGAAAGTGCTGCAGCAGGTACGCAGTGCGCTTGCCAAACACCCCGCAGCCTTCCCCGAGATCGTGTTAACATCATCGGAGAAAGGCGACGGAATTCCCACCCTGCGCTCGATCATCGCGCATCTGGAATAGCTTGGCTCTTGGCAGCACCGTTCAAAGACCCTAACACGGGTGCCCAAAGGGACCTCAGCCATGAAGACAAGAGATATGAATCGGGATTGGATCGCCACCGCAGCCACCTTGAACAGCGCCCTGCCCTACCTGCAGCGCTATGACGGGGCCATCGTTGTTATGAAGCTGGGTGGACACGCCATGGGCAGCGACGAGGCGATGGAAAGCTTTGCGCGCGACGTTGTTCTGATGCGGCAAGTCGGTGTAAACCCCGTCATAGTGCATGGCGGCGGTCCTATGATCAACGCCATGCTGGGCAAGCTGGACATCCAGTCGGAATTTGTCGGCGGCAAGCGTGTGACCGACAAAGCCACTGTTGAGGTGGTCGAGATGGTTTTGTCCGGCCTTGTAAACAAGCGTATCGTACAGGCGATCAACAGTCAGGGCGGCTCGGCTGTGGGTTTGTCGGGCAAGGATGCAAACCTGATGATTTGCGATCAGACCGATCCATCGCTGGGATTTGTGGGCTCACCGTCCAAGATGAACCCAAAGGTTCTGCATGACCTGTTCTCACATGACGTGATCCCCGTGATTGCCCCGCTTGGTGCGGGCCAGAATGGTGAAACGTTCAACGTCAACGGCGATACCGCGGCTGGCGCGATTGCCTCGGCACTTAAAGCAGATCGCCTTCTGCTGCTCACTGATGTTTCAGGCGTCAAGAATGCCGCCGGAGAGGTCGTGACCGAACTGAAAGCCGGTCAGATCCGTGAGATGACGCTGGAAGGCACAATCGCGGGTGGAATGATCCCCAAAACAGAAACCGCGTTGGACGCGCTTCATAGCGGTGTTCGGGCAGTGGTAATACTGGACGGGCGCGCGCCAAATGCGGTGTTGCTCGAACTGTTTACGGAACACGGTGCCGGATCCCTGATCCGCCCGGATTAACGCCATAGTGATCTTCGACATCTTGCACCGGGCATTAACATGCCCGATTGTGAATGTATGGAGAACGAGCCCCTATTTCGTCTGAGCGTGTTTCTTGCTCTGTTTGTTGTGTTTGCGGCGGCAGAGACAATTGCGCCAAAACGCTTACGAACCTGTCCGCGAAAAAATCGGTGGCTAACCAATCTATCAATCACTGTTTTGAACACACTGATGCTCAGGACTATGGCGATTGGGTTGCCCTTATTGGCAGTTGGCGCTGCAATTGATGCCGGGAAAAATGGATTGGGCGTTTTTAATTGGCTCGCCTGGCCAGGTTGGGTTGAGCTTATTTTTTGTGTGCTGATTCTGGACTTTGCAATCTGGCTACAGCATCTGATTACCCACAAGGTGCCAATCCTTTGGCGGCTACATCGTGTGCATCACGCCGACCGAGACATGGACGTCACTACTGCAGTCCGCTTTCACCCTGTTGAAATCGCGTTGTCCATGATCCTGAAAATCGGGCTAATCTATCTGCTCGGCGCCAGCGCCCTGGCTGTGATCCTGTTCGAGATCCTTCTTAATGGCACAGCGTTGTTCAATCATTCAAACTTGAAGCTCCCCCTTGCCGTTGACGCTGTGGTACGTAGGGTTCTTGTGACACCCGATATGCATCGCGTACATCATTCGGTATTCCGAACAGAGCATGACAGCAATTATGGCTTTGCACTGTCTATCTGGGATCGGATGCTGGGGACTTACATCGCACAACCTCGGGACGGGCACGAACAAATGAGCGTGGGATTGGAATGGCAGGACGATCGACCAACAAAACTGGGCTGGAGCCTGGCTCTGCCCTTCCGCCGTCGATGACCTACACCAATGTCGAACGAGCAGCCACTCAGGTTGGGCTGATAGTTATGGGTGCACAACATCCGCGCGTGTCGGGAGCCAAACAACTGGACGGCGGCACATTGATCCTGCTGGGGACGGCAGGAGCGTTCTGGCCCACTCTGACTGCATCGCCTGAGTGGAAGGATGGTCAACCCGATCCTGTAGACCGATGGTCAAAGCGAGTTATTGGCAAACTGGCACAGGACCTGTCGGCCGCAGCACACTATCCATTTGGCGGCCCACCTTACGCGCCATTCATTGATTGGGCACTAAACTCCGGGCGCACGTTCAGCAGCCCGGTAGGGGCACTGGTGCACGATACTGTGGGAATGATGATTTCATTCCGTGGCGCTTTGCATTTCACTGGGGAATTTATGATCCCGCACAACTTACAGGAATCTCCATGTGTTGAATGCCCCGCCCCTTGCGCGACCACCTGTCCGGTAGAAGCGCTGAATACGCACAGCTTCTACGATGTGGCCGCCTGCAAAGGATATCTGGGTACTGAAGCTGGACAAGACTGCCTGAACGATGGGTGTATCGCGCGGCGCGCCTGCCCTGTCAGCGCAGGTGCCGAGCGTCAACCCGAACAGTCGGCGCATCACATGAACGCCTTTTTTTCATCATGACCCGAACTCTGATTCTGACCCGCCATGCGAAATCCAGTTGGCAAGATCCATTTGTCCAAGATCACGACCGGCCAATAAACAAACGCGGACGAAAGTCGGCTACTGAGATCGGCCGCTGGTTACAAAGCAATGGTTGGTTACCAGATGAAGTCATCAGCTCAACAGCACAACGCACGCGGGAGACATGGAACCGGTTGGGGCTAAGCGCATCAAAGCTGTCCTTTACCCCCGGCCTCTACCTTGCCGGGCCCGATCAAATGTTTGAGGCGCTTTCGTCGGCTTCGGCAAAGACCGTGCTCATGCTAGGCCATAATCCCGGTATCGCAGAGTTTGCACACCGATTAGTACGCCAAGCCCCGAACCATCCGCGATTCTACGATTATCCGACTGGCGCAACGACAGTCATCCACTTTAGAGCACCAGATTGGACTTCGGTTCGTTGGGGAAGTGGTGAAGTCGTTGGATTTACAATCCCACGCGAATTGCTCGAATAAAAAAGGCGGGGTAAACCCCGCCTTTCTGATCTTCTGGTCTCGGTTCAATGACCCAGAATTTGGCTTAGGAACAGTTTGGTCCGTTCGCTCTGAGGGTTGTTGAAGAACTCTTCCGGTTCGTTCTGTTCCACGATCTGGCCTGCGTCCATAAAGATCACACGGTTGGCAACCTGACGTGCAAAACCCATCTCGTGGGTCACACACAGCATGGTCATGCCTTCCTCGGCCAGTTCGATCATGGTGTCGAGCACTTCTTTGATCATCTCGGGGTCCAACGCCGATGTCGGTTCATCAAACAACATGATCCGCGGCATCATGCAGAGCGAGCGGGCAATCGCCACACGCTGCTGCTGACCACCCGAAAGCTGGCCGGGATATTTCAGCGCCTGATCCGGGATTTTCACCTTTTCCAGGAAATGCATCGCACGCTCTTCGGCCTCTTTCTTGGGCGTTTTACGTACCCAGATCGGGGCCAGCGTGCAGTTTTCCAGAATGGTCAGATGCGGGAACAGGTTGAAGTGCTGGAACACCATGCCAACTTCGGACCGGATCTTGTCGATGTTCTTGAGGTCATTCGAAAGTTCCGTCCCATCCACGACAATCGTGCCTTGCTGGTGCTCTTCCAGCGCGTTCAGGCAGCGGATCAGGGTGGACTTACCCGACCCGGACGGCCCCGCGATCACGATCCGCTCGCCCTGATTGACGGTCAGATTGATATCGCGCAGTACGTGGAAGGATCCGTACCACTTGTTCATGCTGTTGATTTCGATGGCGACCTCGTCGCTCACCTGCATCTTGGTGCGGTCGATTTCGCGGTCAATTGCAAGTTCAGACATATGTTGAACTCCTTAATGATGATCCGTGGCAAGGCGACGCTCGAGCCACTGGGAATATTGAGAGATGCCGTAGCAGACGACGAAGAACAGAAGCGCGGCAAAGCCCAGAAGCTCCCAATAGACGCCGTTCCATTCGGTCGACGCCAGGATGGGACCCCGGATCATGCCCACCAGATCGAACATTGAGATGACCGAAACCAGTGTGGTGTCCTTGAACAGGCCCACGGCCACGTTCACGATACCGGGGATCGAGATCTTCAGAGCCTGCGGCAGGATGATCAGACGCATCGCCTGCGGGTAGTCCAGACCCAGACTGTCTGCTGCCTCGTACTGTCCGCGCGGTAGCGCTGCCAGACCGCCGCGGATCACCTCGGCGATATAGGCGGCCGAGAACATGGTGATCATGATCACAACGCGCAGGAACAGGTCGACCGTGCTGTCAGGCGGGAAGAAATACGACAACATCACCGAAGCCACAAACAGCAGTGTGATCAAAGGCACACCACGGATGAATTCGATGAAGATGACGCAGACCCACTTGATCAGCGGCATGTTCGACTGACGGCCCAGCGCAAGTGCGATTCCTAACGGGACAGACAACGATACGCAGGCCAAGCCCAGCATCATGTTGAGCATGAAGCCACCTAGATCGCGGCTGGGAACAGCGGAAAGCCATGCCCCCTCGGACGCATCCTCTGGGATCAACGCACCGCCAAGCTTCCAGACGATCAAGGCAACGATAATGGCCCCGAAGAATCCAGCGGCAAAACTGTTCTTCCCGAGCTTCTGAAAAACAGCACCCGCAGCAACGCAGCCAAGTAGCGCTACGAAGGGAACTAAGATCGTGCCACCCCAAATCAGCCAGAAGGCAATAAAGGGATAGAGGGCTGTAAAGATCAGGAGTTTGCGCGGTAGGTCAAAGAACAGGACCGGTGCAACCGCCGCAAGCATCAGTACGAATGCCAGATTAGGCCGCCAATACGCATCGGTGGGATATTTGAACCCGTAGATAAGCTGAGGCCAGCGTTCGGTCAGAACCGCGAAACACGCACCTGTTTTACCGGCGAGAATCTCTCGGCATTCCGCAAGCGAGTTCGCGTTCCACACTCCATTCAGGATCCATGGCAACGTGTTCTTCAGAAGCACATAGATCAACATCAGCGACAGGACAGTCAGGATTGTATTGGTTGCGCCTGAGAAAAGATTCTCTCGCAGCCACTTCACAATACCGGTCTGGTTCGCTGGTGGTGGTGACGGAGGAATGGTGCCATCGGCCACAAATGCGATCGGGTTTGTTGTTTGATCAGCCATGGCTCAGCGCTCCTTCAACTTGACGGATGCGTTGTAGACGTTCATCACCATTGAGATTAGCAGCGAAGCGGTCAGATAGAACAGCATCAGCAACAGAACACACTCGATCGCACGACCGGTCTGGTTCAGCGTGATGCCACCCAACGTTGCGGTAATATCCGCATAGCCCACGGCAATCGCCAGCGACGAGTTCTTGGTAATGTTAAGATACTGCGAAATCAGCGGCGGGATGATCACCCGCAGCGCTTGCGGCAGGATCACCAGATTCATGATTCGCCCGGGGCGCAAACCCAGTGCAGCTGCAGCTTCGGTTTGACCTTTCGAGATCGCCTGAATACCCGCGCGAACGTTTTCCGCGATGAAGGCACCGGTATAAATCGACAAGGCAAACCACAAAGCGATCAGCGGGCCACCGATTTTGATACCACCGCTGAAGTTAAAGCCCTTCAGCTCGGGAATGTTCCAAGTCAGACCCATCACCGCCATCAGCAGCGCAAAAGGCACCAGCCAAACGGCCAGTTTCACAAGGCCGGTTTTCGGACGCTCACCAGTTTGTTCCTGCTTCAGCGTGGCGCGTTTTTCAATTTCGCGAGACGCAAACCAAGAACCGACCAAAAACACGATCACCACAACCCAATTCAGAATTGTGGCGCTGAACAAGCCATTGGCGAATTCCGGACGCGGGATATAGACACCACGGTTGGTGAAAGCGAACAAGTCAAACAACATGCTGGATGTTGGGTTATCGCCGCGGAAGGCTCTGGGCCCTGGCAATACTGCTGTCATGATGGTGAAGATGATGATGATCCAGATCAGGACCGGGATGTTCCGGAAGATCTCGACATAGACGGCCATCAACTTTGACACCAGCCAGTTATTCGACAGGCGCAATACGCCCGCTATCACACCAAACACCGTGGCGGTAACACAGGCCAGAACAGCGACAAGCAGCGTATTGAGAATTCCAACAATAGCGGCGCGCCCATGCGAAGACTGGCTGTCATATTCAATCAAACGCTGGTTAATGTCGTACCCCGAAGGGTCGCCCAGAAATGTGTAGGAAATGTTGAGGCCAGCGGCCCTGAGGTTCTGGATCAGGTTGTTGCCAAGATACCAGATGGAAAGCGCAATAACGACGGCCGCAATCACCTGAAATGTCAGTGAGCGATAGCGGGTGTCGTTTATGAGCATAGACAACCGAAAGTCAGCTTTCGGCGGGTCAGTCATAGTTGACATATTTAGGAATCCCCGTGCTTTTCGAGCGCTTCATTGTCGGCGGGGTTCTCCCCACTCTTGAGCAACTCGTAGCATTCTGATGAGAAAAGGGCGCAGGTTGCCCTGCGCCCTTTCCAATGGATTTTAGCGGAACGGCGGCGAATACAGCAAACCACCTTCGGTCCACTGTGCGTTCAGGCCGCGAGCCAGACCAATCGGAGTTTCTTCACCGATGTTCTTGGCGAAGACTTCGCCATAGTTACCACCAGCTTTAATCGCCTTGGCGGCCCAGTCAGCGTCCAGACCCAGCATTTCGCCCAGAGTACCTTCGGTACCCAGCAGACGGTTCACTTCCGGGTTGTCACCTGCGCCGGCGCTCAGCTCATCGATATTGGCCGAAGTCACGCCCAGCTCTTCAGCCGAAACCAGAGCGTTCAGAGTCCAGCGGACAACGTCGCCCCACTCGTGATCGCCGTGACGGACCAGCGGGCCCAGAGGCTCTTTCGAGATGATTTCGGGCAGCAGGACGTGGTCACCAGGGTTTTCGAACGTGGCGCGAGTAGCAGCCAGGCCCGATGCGTCGGTGGTGTAAACGTCACATGCGCCAGCCAGATACTGCTGCTGTGCTTCGGCGTTGGTTTCGATCGGAACCGGCTCATAGCTGATGTTGTTCGAGCGGAAGAAGTCCGCCAGGTTCAGCTCGGTTGTGGTGCCGGTCTGGATGCACACGGTTGCGCCGTCCAGTTCCTTGGCCGAGCTTACGCCCAGCGCTTTGGGAACCATAAAGCCCTGACCGTCGTAGTAGTTCACGCCGACGAATTCGAACTTCAGGTCTACGTCGCGGCTGAATGTCCAAGTGGTGTTACGAGCCAGCATGTCGATCTCACCCGAAGCCAGCGCGGTAAAGCGAGTCTTGCCGGTGGTCGGAACAAATTCAACAGCGCTTGCATCGCCCAGTACAGCGGCTGCAACAGCACGGCACAGTGAGACGTCAAAGCCCTGCCATTCGCCATTCGCGTCGGGTGCAGCAAAGCCGACCAGACCGGTGGTCACACCGCAGTTCAGCTTGCCGCGTGCTTTGACATCGTCAACAGTCCCCGCCGCAGCTGCGCCAGCAGCCAGGCCGGCAATGGTTGCCATGCCCAAGATTACGGATTTTTTCATTTTTACCTCTTCCTGATTTTCCATCCCTTTATGGGACGGTTCGATCCGGCACTATGCGCGCCAGAAAGGTTACCCAAAAGGTGTCTCCCCTTTAGTGGCCCGAGTTTGGGCGTATTCATCAACAAACGTCAAGGGCTGGATCAGGGAAAACGATTGATCAATTTGGGCAAAAAGGGGCGCAAAATCACGATTCGAGCTCAAAAAGTCTCAGATCGAGATGTCGAAGAAACGCTTGGCATGCAAAAACGCTGCTTTTTTTACTTCGGCTGCAGCGTGTGCCTCGTCATCATGACCCCACTGTTCGATCTGCCACAGCTCATCCAATCGAGAAATATGCCAGATCTCATCTGCCGCTCGCCAATCCAAAGCCGCAGCAAATCCAAGAATCAATGATCCGGACAGACTGACAAGATCGTGAAACGCCGCCAACTGAAAGGCATTGAGCGCATGCACCCGGTCGCGCAACGTTTGCAGCGTTTCTGTGTCTTGCGGTTGATGCACCACGCCCACGCGCGAAATTAATCGTGCGCCCAGCGCGTCGGCAGCCCAATCCAAAGCAGGGTCCCAATCATTTGCCTGCCGGTTCTGCAAAGCCTCGGGGTGCGTCGCCCGATAGCACAACAAATCCGAATCGCCATAATCTGCTAACATATCAGCGACCTCACCATGCTGATGCTGCACCTTGTCGATCGCCGCGTTGGCCGAACGGGTGAAAGGCATCGTGGTCGGATCGACCTCTTTTTCCTGCGCATCCCATTCATCGGCAATGGCCTGCGCCATGGCATGCGTGGGAAGGACCAGCGCAGCTTTTGCCGGTGTCTTGACACGACGACCATCCAACTCAACCGTGTAACCGTTGTCGATCTCAACGACCGCGCCTGAGGTCCAGAAGCGTTTTGGTTTCCAGTCGCTCATATTTTTCAGTCCCAGATGTTGGCCAGTGTCACTGGCAATTCTTCGAAGCTCTCGATCACGTATTGAGCAGTGCTCAGGGCTAATCGATCATGGTATCCCCAGCTTACTCCGATACCTGCGACCTGCGCGGCAACAGCCATTTCCATGTCAAAACTGGTATCGCCTACCATGACCGAATGAGCGGCCCCCACGCCGGTTTCAGCCAGCGCGGTTTCGATCATCGATGGATGCGGTTTTGACGGGTGATGATCGGCCACCTGCCGAGTGATGAAATATTGCTCCAACCCATGCGCCTCTAACAGCGCATCCAGTCCGCGCTTTGATTTCCCGGTCGCAACCCCCAGCAGCACCTCGGGCATTTCATGGAGTGCCTGAATTACTTCCCGAGCGCCCGGATAAAGCGGCGAGCTGGCTGCGCCCTGCTCTAACCGTTGCGCGTGATAGGCCTGTTTGTAGCCATCAACCAGCGCGTTCTGCGCCAGATCTGACTGATCTGACGCAAGACGTGCCATCGCATGGGGCAGAGACAAGCCAACGATGGACAGGATTGCGTTTCGGCTTGGCACTGGCAAAGACTGCGCCTGAAAGCTGGCAGTCATCGCCGACACGATGGCGCCCTGACTGTCGACAAGCGTGCCATCCACGTCGAACAAAACCAGCCGTAAGGGCGCACTCATCGCAGCTGCTCGAACGGATCGTCGGATGCCAGATCCTCGGTCCAGCCGAGCGTATCCCAACTGTGTTTCATGTGGTCTGGCAATGGGGCTGTAATCGTGATGGGTTTTCGTGTTTCCGGATGCTCAAATGACAGACTGCGGGCGTGCAGGTGAAGTTTCTTGCTGATGATGCCGCCCAGCTGAGCCCCCCAACCATCGCCGAGGTTTTCCTGTCCCGAGCCACCGTATTTTCCATCTCCGATGATAGGGTGGCCGATCGCTGCCATATGCGCACGCAGTTGATGTGTCCGGCCGGTTACCGGCTCCATTGCAACCCATGCGGCCCGGCCCGCCACACGGTAGAGCGTGGCATAGAGCGTATGCGCGCGTTTTGCGCCGGGCGTATCGTTCACTTCGCTCGGATGAACAGCGATCATCTTCTCGCCTTCGCCCTGTTTGCCATGCCCCGGAGCCTTGACCAGACCGGTCTTGATCTCTCCCAGATAAGGCGTCGGCACCCCTGCAACGAGCGCCCAATAAATCTTTTGGGTGTTGCGATGCCGGAACGCTGCGGTCAGCCCCTTGGCGGCTTCGCGCGTGCGGGCCATCAATAGCACCCCAGATGTGTCCTTATCCAACCGATGCACAAGGCGCGGGTTCTCATCGTACCCAAAGCGCAACGCTTCTGACAGGCTGTCCACATGGCGCGTCTGACCGCTTCCGCCCTGCACCGGCAGCCCATGTGGTTTGTTCAGCGCCAGCACGTGATCGTCCTTATAGATCACGCAAGACTGGATCATCTTTGCGTCGGCGTCCGAGACACGGTGCTTTACGACTGCCGGCTTATGGTCCGCATCCGGTAGCGGGGGCACACGCACGGACTGCCCGACCTCTAATCGAGTCGCGGCTTTGACCCGCCCGCCATCAACGCGCAGCTCACCCTTGCGACACATCTTCTCGATCCGGCCTTGGCTGACATGGGGAAACAGCCGGCGCAGCCAACGATCCAACCGCTGTTCGCCATCGCCCTCAGCTACGGTGATCACCTGTACGCCGCTCATGCCATTGCCCCTTTTTCCGCGCGGCTGATCCGCCCGGATTGTGCTTGTTTCAGTGCCTTAGAAATCATGCGCGTCTGTCGCGCGCATCGGGTGCAGAGTCAAGCCTAGCCCGGATTGCGCTGCGTTCTCAGTTTGGCAAAGTACTCCAACCGTTTTTTTAGTTCTCGCTCAAAACCGCGCTCGACCGGCTGATAGAGAACCGGGCGCTTCATATCATCCGGGAAATAGTTCTGACCCGAGAACCCATCTTCGGCATCGTGGTCATAGGCGTAACCTGCCCCATATCCCTGATCCTTCATCAGCGATGTCGGTGCGTTAAGAATATGTTTGGGCGGCGGTTCACTGCCCGATTGTTTTGCCAACCGCATCGCTGCCTTGTACCCCACATAAGCCCCGTTCGATTTTGGAGCGAGCGCCAGATACACCAACGCTTGTGCCAGTGCCAATTCGCCCTCGGGCGAGCCCAGCCGTTCGTAGGTTTCCCAGCTATGAAGACAGATTGATTGCGCCTGCGGATCGGCCAGTCCGATATCCTCGACCGCCATTCGCGTGATCCGGCGTGCCAGATAGCGCGGGTCTTCACCCCCTGTCAGCATCCGCGCGAACCAATAGAGCGCTGCGTCCGGATCCGATCCACGCACAGATTTGTGCAGGGCCGAAATAAGGTTGTAGTGCTCGTCCCCCGATTTGTCGTATTTCGCTGCCCGCCGCATCAGACGCGTCGACAGCGCATCAGAATCCAGTGCGGTTTCCACGGTCCAGGCGGCAACCTGTTCGATCAGGTTCAACAGCGCGCGCCCGTCGCCATCCGCCATTTCCTGCAGCGCTTCGCGCGCCGCAGGGGTTAGGGGCAAGGCACGGTCCAGCTCTTTCTCGGCCCGTTGGGTCAAGCGTTCAAGATCAGCGAGGCTGAGACGTTCCAGCACCAGCACCTGAGATCGGCTGAGCACCGCTGCGTTCAATTCGAAGGACGGGTTTTCAGTGGTCGCGCCGACCAGAAGGATCGTGCCGTCTTCCATATGCGGCAGAAACCCGTCCTGTTGCGCTTTGTTGAAGCGATGGATTTCGTCAACGAACAGCAAAGTGCCCTGCCCGTTCTGACGGCGGATCTTGGCGGCTTCGAACACCTTCTTCAGATCCGGAACACCGGTAAAGATAGCACTAATCTGTACGAAATGCAGATCAGTTTCCTGCGCGAGCAACCGGGCAATCGTCGTCTTTCCCACACCCGGTGGTCCCCAAAAGATCAGGCTCGACAGGCTTCCAGAAGCCAGCATCACTCCCAACGGAGCATCCTGGCCCAACACTTGTTCCTGCCCGATCACCTCGGATAAGGATTGCGGACGCAACCGATCTGCTAGCGGTCTGTGCGGCGAAGCCGTGGGTTCGCTCGACCCTGTATCAAACAGATCACTCACGGATCACATCCGGAACCGCAATGAGATTGTCCGCCCACCGCGTTCAATTTGAACCTGAACCCGGCGTCCCGGGTCGGTCAGAACCTGAACAACATCCTCTGGCACGTCAATCTTGCCGCCGTTTATAACCTCAAGCACATCCCCCGCACGCAAGCCCGCCCGCGCGCCGTATTGTCCGGGATCGACGACAACAACACCTGTTTGAGACAGCTTCAATCCCAGACGCACAATGACCGCCGGATTGACCCCGGACACTGTAAGCCCTGGCAGCGCGGTATCTTCGCCCAAAGTCGTCTCGTTCGCGGCAGGCGTTTCGGGCGCTCGGATCAATGCAACTTCGATATCAGCACGCTCCTCACCCCGTAGCCGTGTCAGCACGGATTTGCCACCCACCCCGGCAACCACCATGCGAAACTTCATCTCGGCTGGAGAATTCACCTCATCCCCATCCACATGCGTGACTACATCGCCTACCCGCAAGCCCGCTTCGGCCAGCGGACTAAGCGCATGAAGGTCCGACACCACAACGCCCATCGGGATGACCAATCCTAAAGACTCGG
Source organism: Ruegeria sp. AP7 (assembly GCF_056539905.1). Taxonomy (NCBI): domain Bacteria; kingdom Pseudomonadati; phylum Pseudomonadota; class Alphaproteobacteria; order Rhodobacterales; family Roseobacteraceae; genus Ruegeria; species Ruegeria sp. AP7. Next base: position 404,443 of record NZ_JBQFVT010000002.1, read on the forward strand.
CAATATCCGCGCTCATGTGCTGACCGGCCATACCGGCCCAAGGGCTGACGAAGCTTGCATTCCCTGCCCGCGCCTGCCGTAGAAATTCCGCCACCAGATTGGCCGGAATTGCAAATCCGATGCCGTTTGACCCTCCTGACCGGGTCAGGATCGAAGTATTGATGCCGATCAAATCCCCATTCACATCGATCAGTGCACCACCGGAATTACCGGGATTGATCGCAGCATCGGTTTGGATGAAATATCCACGTGCATTACCCGTCGCCGTGCCGGTCCGCGCCAATCCCGAGATTATCCCTGAAGACACAGTTTGCCCGACCCCAAACGGGTTCCCGATCGCAAGCGCCAGTTCACCTACTTCTACATGATCGGAGTCGCGCAGATGCAGAAAAGGTAGCTCGCCCGCCTCCTCCAGCCGCAGGATGGCAATGTCGCTTTCCTTATCGCCCAGCACAACCTTGGCCGAATACTCACGACGGTCCGTGGTCACCACCCGTATCTCTGTGGCTGTCCCAACCACGTGATAATTGGACACGACATAGCCGTCTTCCGACAAAACGACGCCCGATCCGAGCGAGTTCTGAATACGTTGACGGGGCTCCCCAAACCCCCGACCAAAGAAGTCCTGAAAGAACGGGTCTGAGAACAGCGAATTGGTTCGACCTTCCCCTATGATCTTGGCATAGATATTTACCACTGCCGGGGCAGCTTTCCGAACTACCGGGGCAAAACCCAGTCCAATCTCGGCCTGTGATTGGGGCACTCGCGTTTCAGCTGAGGCAGTCGCAACCACCACCATCAGGCATATCACTAGAATACTGCGGATCATGTGACCTCCAATCAGGAATGATCGAAGATATGCGAAGCCCGCGCCATGAATGCAAGAGCCGATGAACTGTGCGACCGCGACTAGCTTAGTCGACACACTGCAGGCATAGGCGTGGCCGATAATTCCCGTATCTGAACCTCAAAACAGAAAAACCTCCGCACGGTTGCCCGAGCGGAGGTTTATTTCCGACCAAATGGTCAGAATTTATTATTCGTCTGCAGCCTCTTCAGCAGCAACGCGGGCTTTGTCAGCTGCGCCTTTGGCATCGACGTCACGATCAACGAATTCGATGATCGCCATCGGAGCCATGTCACCGTAGCGGAAGCCAGCTTTCAGGATGCGGACATAGCCGCCCTGACGCTCGGCGTAGCGGGGGCCCAGAACTTCGAACAGCTTTGCGACGTCTTTGTCTTCTTTCAGCTGCGAAGCGGCCTGACGACGGGCGTGCAGGTCGCCGCGCTTGCCCAGAGTGACCAGCTTTTCGATGATCGGGCGCAGTTCTTTTGCCTTGGGCAGAGTTGTTTTGATCTGCTCATGCTCGATGAGCGAGCCAGCCATGTTCGCAAACAGAGCCTTGCGGTGCTCATGAGTACGGTTCAGGCGGCGGTAACCACGTGCGTGACGCATTTTCTAGTTCCTTCTTTCGCGTTTTGCTTTGTCTGGCCGGCGATGCGTGTCACCGGCTCTCCTTGGGGCGGAAGTGCCCATTTGGTCCCCGGATAGTCCCAATTCGGGCCGGGCATTTGGGAAGACGCGCTTAGAACGCGTCTTCGAATTTCTTCGCCAGATCTTCGATGTTGTCGGGCGGCCAGTCCTCGACATCCATGCCGAGGTGCAGACCCATGCCGGACAGCACTTCCTTGATCTCGTTCAGCGACTTGCGGCCGAAGTTCGGGGTGCGCAGCATCTCGGCTTCGGTCTTCTGGATCAGATCGCCGATGTAAACGATGTTATCGTTCTTTAGGCAGTTTGCCGAACGGACAGACAGTTCCAGCTCGTCCACTTTCTTAAGCAGCAGCGGGTTGAACTCCAGACCATCGTCTTCGTCCTGGCGGCCAGCCGATTCCGGCTCGTCGAAGTTGACGAAGATTGACAGCTGATCCTGCAGGATGCGTGCGGCGAAGGCCAGCGCGTCTTCCGGCGTGATCGAACCGTCGGTGTCGATCTTCAGGGTCAGCTTGTCATAGTCCAGAACCTGACCTTCACGGGTCGGCTGAACGTCATAGGCAACCTTTTTGACCGGCGAATAGATCGCGTCGATCGGGATCAGACCGATAGGCGCGTCTTCGGGCTTGTTCTTCTCAGCCGAGACGTAGCCTTTGCCGGTGTTGACGGTCAGTTCCATGAACAGGTCAGCGCCATCGTCGAGGTGGCAGATGACGTGATCGCGGTTCAGAACCTCGATGCCGGCGCTTTCGCTGATGTCGCCCGCAGTGACAACGGCAGGGCCTTTGGCATTGATCGACAGGCGCTTGGGGCCTTCAACTTCCATGCGCAGCGACACGCCTTTGAGGTTCAGGATGATGTCGGTGACGTCTTCACGTACGCCTGCGACCGAGGAGAACTCGTGCAGGACGTTGTCGATCTGAACGCTGGTGATGGCCGCGCCTTGCAGCGAGCTCATCAGAACGCGACGCAGCGCGTTGCCCAGAGTCAGACCAAAGCCACGCTCCAGCGGCTCAGCAACCAGGGTTGCCTGACGCGCGGGGTCGTTGCCCGGCTTGCCGTCAAGCTGGGTCGGCTTGATCAATTCTGCCCAATTCTTATGGATCATGTAATCCCTCCATTCCTGTCCGCGCCCCATGACCAACAAGGTGCAGACGCCCGAGGTTCAAAATGACGTGCTGGGGCCGTGCAAAAACACGGGCCCCAGCCTAATTCAAAATCGCTTAGACGCGACGACGCTTCGGCGGACGGCAGCCGTTGTGAGCGATCGGTGTCACGTCGCGGATCGACGTAATGTTGAAGCCCACTGCAGCCAGCGCGCGCAGAGCCGATTCACGGCCCGAACCGGGGCCCTGAACTTCGACTTCCAGCGTCTTGACGCCATGGTCCTGCGCCTTTTTGCCTGCGTCTTCTGCAGCCATCTGAGCGGCGTAGGGTGTCGATTTCCGCGATCCTTTGAAGCCCATGGTACCGGCAGACGACCACGAAATGGCGTTGCCCTGTACGTCCGAGATCAGGATCTTGGTGTTGTTGAAGGTCGAGTTCACATGGGCAACGCCCGATGCGATGTTCTTGCGCTCTTTGCGCTTGATGCGAGTCTTATCGCGTGCCATCGGTCAGACCCTCCCTTATTTCTTCTTACCGGCAATGGCCTTTGCGGGGCCTTTGCGAGTACGAGCATTGGTGTGGGTACGCTGACCGCGAACCGGCAGGTTGCGGCGGTGACGCAGACCGCGATAGCAGCCCAGGTCCATCAGACGCTTGACGTTCATCTGAACTTCACGACGCAGGTCACCTTCAACGGTGAAGTTCGCATCGATGTGCTCGCGGATGGCCAGAACTTCGGCGTCGGACAGTTCGTTGACGCGACGGTGCGCTTCAATGCCTACGGCTTCGCAGATCGCTTTGGCCGAGGTGTTTCCGATACCGGTGATATATGTGAGGGCGATTGGTACCCGCTTTGCAGTCGGGATGTTTACGCCGGCAATACGTGCCACGTGTCACTTTCCTTTTTGTTGCGGTTCCGTAACTCCGGAACCTTTTTTCACAACACTTGACCGTGGCAGTGACGCCAGAGGGTCCAGTATTATTCGAGGTGGTCGGGGCATTTGGGACGAATCCCCCATGCGATCTTGATTCCCCTTAGGGATGGGGGTCGATATGGGCTTTTGGCGGTGCCGTCAAGCCCATATTTATATCAGCCAAGAACCGCCTTAATCGAAGCGGTGACTTCCTTGATATCCGCCAGCCCATTCACCGGGCGCAGATCGCCTTTGGCGTAGTAATAGCCAATCAGCGGAGAGGTCTTCTTGTAGTATTCCATCAAGCGCGTGCGCAGGCTGTCTTCGTTGTCGTCGGCACGACGGACGAAGTCATTTTCCTTGCCGCAATTGGTGCATTTGCCATCCGCAGGAATCGGCTTGGTGTTGTCGTTGTAGACCTCACCACATCCGCCACAGGTTGACCGCGCCGTGATCCGGTCCACCAGCGCGTCATCGTCCACGCGCATCTCGATCACCGTATGCAGTGACTGGCCCAGCTTGGTTAGCAGAGCCGATAGGGCATCGGCCTGTGCCAGCGTCCGAGGGAAGCCGTCAAAGATGAAACCGGCGCCTTTTTCGGTGGTCAGTTTCTCTTCGATCAGGCCGATCACGATCTCGTCGGTGACCAGCTTGCCCGCGTCCATGATCGCAGCAACCTTCTGGCCCATTTCTGTGCCCGAGGTTTTGGCCTCGCGCAGCATGTCTCCGGTGCTCAGCTGCACCATACCGCGGGTTTCAACCAGGTGACGCGCCTGCGTTCCTTTGCCTGCCCCCGGGGGGCCGAGAAGAATGATGTTCATCGACGAGCAGCTCCCTTTCTGCCGCGTTTCTTGCCTTTGCCGCGCAGTTGGGACTTTTCAATCAGCCCTTCGTATTGATGCGCCAGCAGGTGGCTCTGGACCTGTTGGATGGTGTCCATGGTCACAGAGACGATAATCAGAACCGAGGTGCCGCCGAAATAGAACGGGATGGCAAACTGGCCCCGCAGAATTTCAGGCAACAGACAGACCGCCGCCAGATAGGCCGAACCCAGCACCAGCACGCGGTTGACCACGTATTCCAGATACTCAGAGGTTTTCTTGCCCGGACGGATACCCGGTACAAAACCGTTCTGCTTTTTCAGGTTGTCCGCCACATCGTCCGGTTTGAACGACACGTTGAACGTGTAGAAATAGGCGAAGAACACGATCATCGAAGCGAAAAACAGCAGGTACAGCGGCTGACCGGGACCGAAGTTCGCCAGCAGCCACGACATGACCGGGCCATTTGTGGCGCCCGACGAGAAAGTCGAGATCGTCACCGGGAGCAGCAGCAGCGAGCTTGCAAAGATCGCCGGGATCACGCCCGCCGGGTTCACTTTGACCGGCAGATGGCTGGAGCCGCCTTCATAGACTTTCATACCGGCCTGACGGCGCGGGTATTGGATGTGGATCTTGCGCAGAGCCCGCTCCATGAACACCACAAAGGTGATCACGGCGATGACCATGATGATTACACCAACGATCACGGCAGGGCTGATCGCGCCACTGCGGCCACTGGCAAAGAACTGCGCCAGAGCAGCCGGAACCTCGGCGATAATGCCGACGAAGATGATCAGAGAGATACCATTGCCGATGCCGCGTGCAGTGATCTGCTCACCCAGCCACATCAGGAACATGGTGCCGCCGACCAGAGTGATCATAGTCGACATACGGAAGAACAGGCCCGGATCAGTGGCCAGATCACCCGATTCCAGCGAAACGGCCAGACCATAAGCCTGAACGGTGGCCAGAGCCACGGTGCCGAAACGGGTGTATTGGTTGATTTTCTTGCGGCCCTGCTCGCCCTCTTTCTTGAGTTGCTCAAGCGCGGGAACCATCGATGTCAGCAGCTGTACGATGATCGAGGCCGAAATGTAGGGCATGATGCCGAGGGCAAAGATACCCATCCGCCCCAGCGCCCCGCCGGTGAACATCGAAATCATGCCGCCGATGCCCTGCCCCGCCTGCTCCATGAACTCGCGCAGGGCTGCACCGTCAATGCCAGGCACCGGAATGAAGGTGCCCAGACGATAGACGATCAGCAATGCAAGCGTGAACAGGATGCGGTTGCGCAGATCGGTGGCTTTACCAAGGGCAGCCCAGCTTGTGTTGGCTGCCATTTGTTCTGCTGCTGATACCATAAATCGGTCTCTCTGATGAAAACACCGCCCGGAACCGTTTTCCGGCTCGGGCGGCGTCTTGGAAAACTCTGTGGTCTATGTAAGCGGGTCTTGACCCGCTCACAAGCGCTTACTCTGCCGCAGCCGCTTTTGTGACCGTAAGTGAGCCGCCCGCTTTCTCAACCGCCTCAACAGCAGCTTTCGAAGCACCGGTTACTTCCAGGTTCACTTTGGCGCTGATCTCGCCTTTGGCCAGAACGCGGACACCGTCCAGCTTGCGACGGACCAGACCGGATGCAACCAGCGCGTCCTCGGTGATCGCAGCTTTGGCGTCCAGCTTGCCGGCGTCGACGAATTTCTGGATCAGGCCCAGATTGATAACGGCGAATTCCTTGCGGTTCGGCTTGTTGAAGCCACGCTTGGGCAGGCGCTGATACAGCGGCATCTGGCCGCCTTCGTAGCCATTGATGGCCACACCCGAACGGGATTTCTGGCCTTTGATACCACGGCCACCCATCTTACCTTTGCCGGAACCGGGACCACGGCCAACGCGGGTGCGTTTCGGTGCGGCGCCTGGGTTGTCGCGCAATTCGTGCAGTTTCATATCGCTTCTCCTTAGCCGGATGTGACCCCCGAAGCGTGATGGGCCAACCACGGCATTTCTTGGTTTTGATTCTCGTGGATGGAAATCCACCGGAGCGCTCTACAGCGTTGCACGCTCAGTTGCAAGTATTGTTCAATCACATCCCCAATACCAAAAGAGGCGCCATATTGGCGCCTCTTCAACGGTGAGTGGTTGGGGTGTTACCCGCAGTAGGCATGCTCGCGCGCGATATCCGCGATATCGCAGCGACGAATACCGATATCATCCAGTTCGCGGTTGGTCAGACGCTGAAGCTCGGTATAGGTGCGGTTGTATTCCATCGCTCGGGCGCGGTTTTCTTTTACGCGCTCGATAAAATTAGCAATTCGGGCGCTCAGGTTGAAGCCGCCATGTGTCAGTGTAGCTGTATGTGCCATATCATTATTCCTTTCGAATGTCGGGGCGTATTCCCCGATGTCACTTGATTTGTTCCTTCATTGGACAAGGGGGAGATAGGCGCGCTCGATACCGCTAACAACGCGTGTTTTGGTCTAGCCGGTATGCAAAAACTGAATGGCGGGGTGAGTTTGATACTTATTGCGCAATTTGGCTGCCATTTGTTGCGCTCACAGCACCGGTTCGCATTAGCCGTCGTCTACAGACAATGCGAGCTGCCATCTTTGTTCTGCGACCTTAATGTCAGGGCTTGGTTACGAAAATACTGTACACAATTCGCACCCGTCGAAATGTGATTGAGCCCAGACTGAATATCCTAATTGCGATCCATTCCTGGGCTTGTATCTTTATCTTACGAGACGCGGCCCATACTCGGCATATTCTTCCCAAATGGGGGTGGTATCACACACTCTCATCTCTGCTTCCGAGGTGCCGGTAATAGAACCCAAAGACTTCATGGTAATGCCTTCGATCTTCTTGGCTCTGGCATGAAAATAGATGTCACCCTCTGTCCAGACTGTTCCACCATAGGAAGAAAAGTTTGCGTTGGCATAAAACCCGCCCATACTGATAATGCTGGCTTCGCCGCCCGGCGCGCAGTCGTCATCCTTGCCCATCTGTAATCCTGAATGCGAATAGACAGATTGTGCGGAGGTGTTGGTTGTGGCAATCGTTGCATCCCCCAACACAACGTTCGAGGAAAACTCGATTTTGCAATCGGTTACCATCGAGAAGTTCTCATAAGTACCCGACTTGAAGGTAATAGTGCCGCCGGAACATGCATGTTTGTAGGCCTTTCCGGAAGTGATATCTTCAGGGCGTATCTCCATTACAGAAATCGTATCCTCCGCCACTTCGGTGACGGTCGAAGGCGTAAACGCACTGGTGCCTGTTTTCAATTCGTCGATGATTGTAGGAATTTGGCTAAGTGAGGAAAAATCGTACCAACCTTCGGTCCGTGCATTGTCAAGGTTTGCGTTTGTCGCAAAGCCTGAATCAGGAAGGCGAAGATCTTCAGCATGAGGCATCGAGACTTTGGCACCCATGATATTTGCATCATAGTTGTCCGGCGTGAAATAGTTATTCGACCTCAGACTGACATATTGGTTGGAATGCATACAAAAGCCAGGCCCATAGAAGTTCTGGGAATCAACTGTAAGGGGCCCTTGAGCCAAGAGACCTTGATACGAACATGGCTTGAGCTTCATCGCATAGATTGCTTCGCTAGCCACGTCAAAGCTGTCAAAACCAATTATAGACAAAATGAAGTTCAGAGTTGGATTGCCTCGGTCCTGCGTCATTCCCGCATAGACATGCACGGCTTCGGTCGCGACGGGCGATGATACAAAAGTGCGCTTATCAAAATCCCAAGTTCCAAATGTGAAATCGGCTGATCTTACCGCAGTATCCATATTTGTTCTGGGCAACATCTTGGTCAGTACAGCAAGGCCCTCTGCCCTTGCGTCCGTGGCACTCTTGGTCTGACGCGCCAACAACGCCGCATGAGCGGAAGAATCCGCCGCGTTCTGTAGCCTTTGATTATCGGCTTGGCGCTTTTGGAAATCGATCGCTAACCCCCCCAAGACCACCAATATAATGCAAAAGTACAGAGACAGAATTGTGGCCGATCCGTCTTCGTCACTCAGGAAAAAACTGGCGAGATGTTCAGAGAGTTTCATCTCAAAACTCCACGAGATGGTTGCTTGTTACGTCGATCTCAACTCCGCTGAATGTATTGCGTAAAAACTGCATTGGCATCAGATCAACTGCTGGAACTTGCACTGATGCAGTCGCCATCTTGAACGATTTTGACACATCAACAGTGACATTGGCACCTAGGTGCGAGAGCTGGTTCGATAAATCTAGTTCTGCTTCTGCATCGTCGCGGTAAAGACCCAGTGAGTGCTCTCTCGATACCGTTTGGACAACGCGCAAAATTAATGATTCCTGCACAAAAACCATCGAGACATTTAAGGCGAAAATCATCAAGAAAAAGAACATCGGAATCCAGATCATAGCCTCTACAGTGAAAGAGCCAGACTCGCAGTTCCAGAATTCCGACATGCGCCGCTTCGAGTTAGAGAATATTTTTTCGTGCAGTTTTGACATTGAACAACTTTTTACACTAGCTACTTCACAAACTGCACCTTGGTTTGCAGTTTCAGCCATTTCTCGGTCCTTTCTCAACAAAGACTCTTTGGTCGAATCGTTTTCAACCCTGACTTGCAGAGAGAGTTTGCCCGAAAGCTATTAAACACCATTTGAACACACCGTTCATATTCAATTAACATTGAGTGTTTTTCGTGCACAATTAACCGTGTTCATCAAAGTTTTCTGCTAAAAACGCTTGATTTCCTAAGGTTATCGAAGTTCCGAGAAATCTCTTTTTTTATCGGTTCGCCCAGTGAATTATTAGTCTGGCGACCTTGGAGCGCACTCAATCCACTTGGCAGGAATTGACCGAGGCGTGCACAGAATAGGTGTCAATCAAACTATCGTTCCGATGAAATGTAACCGTCATCATCATGGGTATTAGTCGTGTGCGGTGCTTCGGTGTGTAGGCTGATTAGGTGTACTCACGCCACGGGCAGACGATCCGAGGGCATCTCGGCCTGCAAAGAGATGGTGCACAGGCAAACAGCGCAGGTGCCGAATGTATTGGCCGTTATGCCTTATCATTCGGAGATTGCCTGGCGATAACGGGAAGCCGTCCAAATATGAAATCCGCCGCCCACAGGTTCGGTTGTTACACCCTCGAAATGCGGACTGAGCAGGTCGATCTCAGATTTCAGACACAGGCCACGTATCCGCCCACCCTTGTATTTGCGCATGTCGCGTGTAAGCGAGTCCACGCTGCGCAGATAGATATGCTGCCCCGGTCCGGCCTTGGGCGCATGAACGTGCACCGCGCCACGGGGGAAGTTCCGATTTTCGAGCCTGCAGAAGATTGCCGTCTCACCAGATTCAAAGCTGTCGTTTAATTGCCCAAGGATCTCGGCGATAGGCATGCCGTAGTCCCGCGACTTCGATTGCGCCAGAACCTCGACCGGTCGCAGCGGACCGCCCAGTGCAACAACAACCAGAACCGCTGCAATGCATCCGATCACAGGGCGTTGGCAGATGTAGAAGATCAACCACGCCGCGCCGACGCACAACAAAGGCAAAATCGTGAGTGTATAGCGGTCATAAACGCTGTCTTGGGCAAGGATCATGATCAAAACAAACAGGACCGCGATCGAGGACATGGCGAAATAGGCCGATGTCCTGTAGATGAACGGAATCATCAGTAGACCTGCCAGACCAGCCAGCCGTATCACGGGCTCGTCATACAGGATCAGCGTGTCGAAACCGGAGATGGTTCTAGACACGAACTCCAGGTTTTCGGGGATGAAGCGGTTGATCATCTCACCCTCGATCGACCCGCTGAGCCTATCCTGCCCCCAATATTTTGCATGCTGGAAAATCTGCCAGATGAACCCAAGGAAAAATGCAGCTAGAACCGAGTACTGAAAACGTCGATTCCGGGCGATGTCTCGCAGTTTGTCCCCATGGAACCGCGAGGTCAGCGCCACACCAATCAGAGCGATCAGCAGAAACCCCAACGGTGTCGGACCCTTCTGCAAACCGGCCAGTAAAACAGTAATCGGGAAAGTCGGCCAATAGCGTGGGTACTTGAGCGACAAGAACAACGACAATACACCAAGCGTTACAAAAAAAACCGCACCCGCATCCAGCATCGCCGAGGTTGAATATTGCCAGAATTGATCGGATGTGGACAACAGCAACACCGAGATCGGCATCAGCCAAACCTGACGCGGAAACATAACATAGGAGAGCGCTGAGGTGGCTATCATCGCTCCGGCTGCAAAGATCAGAGAGGGTATGCGCAGCGCGATCAGATCGGTCAGACCTGCCTGGATCAGGCCCGCGGACATCCAATATTGCAGGGGCGGCTTTTCGAGTGAGGGTTTGCCAAGGCTGTAAACTGTAAACCAGTCCTGAAACGCCGCAAAACCCAGGGTTCGGTCATGGGTATAAAACTCGTCATAGCGCCACAGATCCCCGCCGCCGAGGTTCTGCGCGTGCCAGTATGCCGCGGTGATGACGATGCAGATACAGGCCAGCACCGCATAGCCAAACCCGTTTTGAAATTTACTGCTCTTGAGCTCAATCTGCGTCATTTTTTTTAAAATCAATGTTACTTTTGGGATTCACGGGTCTCTGCGCCAGTTCAGCACAACCCATGGGATTGATGATACGAAAAACCCAGAACCAGTTCGATGGTTAGGTGGCCGGAATATAAAAAACGCCCCCGATCCGGTCAGGGGCGTTCTTATTCCACAAAGAAATCGCGCTCAGCCGCGTTCTTCGATGATCTCTACCAGATGCGGGATCTTGTTGACCATGCCGCGGACCGAAGGAGTGTCCTCCAGCTCACGGGTTTTGTGCATCTTGTTCAGGCCCAAGCCGATCAGGGTTGCGCGCTGTTCGGCGGGGCGGCGGATCGGGGAGCCGATCTGCTTGACGACGATGGTTTTTGCCATGGGTCGCTCTCCTTATGCTTCTGCTTCAGCAGCAGCTGGTGCTTCTTCCCGCTTGGGCAGGATGTCAGCAACCTTTTTGCCACGACGTGCGGCAACCGAACGCGGGCTCTGCTCTTTCTGCAGGCCGTTGATGGTGGCGCGGATCATGTTGTACGGGTTCTGCGAGCCCAGCGACTTGGACACAACGTCCTTAACGCCCAGCATTTCGAACACAGCACGCATCGGACCACCGGCGATGATACCAGTACCTTCAGGTGCGGTACGCATAACCACTTTACCAGCGCCGTGACGACCTTCAATGTCGTGGTGCAGGGTACGACCTTCGCGCAGTTGCACGCGGATCATCTGACGCTTGGCTTGTTCAGTCGCCTTACGGATAGCTTCAGGTACTTCTTTCGCTTTACCTTTGCCAAAGCCGACGCGGCCTTTCTGATCGCCGACAACCACCAGAGCGGCGAAGCCAAAGCGCTTACCACCTTTTACGGTTTTCGACACGCGGTTGATTGCGACCAGACGATCTGCAAATTCCGGTGCTTCTTCACGGTCGCGGCCACGGCCCCGACGGTTTTCACGTTCTGCCATTTGGCATCCCTTTTCTCATGTGGCGCTTACGGCGCCGTTTTTCTTCAATCCAAGTGAGCCCCGACTGTCGCCGAGGCCCCCGGATCATCGGGGCGGATCGAAACCCGCCCGCAGGTCTTAGATCTTCAGACCACCTTCACGCGCGGCGTCGGCAACTGCCTTCACCTTGCCGTGGAACAGGAAGCCACCACGATCGAAATAGGCCTCTTCGACGCCTGCCTTCTTGGCACGCTCGGCGATGGCCGCGCCCACTTTGGTGGCCGCTTCGACGTTGTTCTTGCCAACAACACCCAGATCTTTTTCCAGAGTCGAGGCCGACGCCAGGGTCACGCCACGTACGTCGTCGATCAGCTGAACAGAGATGTTCTTGTTCGAACGGTGTACGGACAAACGCGGGCGACCCGCGTTGACCTTGCGAAGTTTGTTCCGAACGCGCAGGCGGCGCTTCAGAAACAGGGTTCTTTTGCTGTTTGCCATTGTTTGCGTCCTTACTTCTTCTTGCCTTCCTTGCGGAAGATGAACTCGCCCTTGTAGCGGATGCCCTTGCCTTTGTACGGCTCGGGACGGCGCCATTCGCGGATTTTGGCCGCGACTTCGCCCACCTGCTGCTGGTCGATACCTTCCACAACGATCTCGGTCTGCTTCGGTGCGGTGATGGTGACACCTTCCGGAGCAGTGAAATCAACATCGTGGCTGTAACCCAGGTTCAGCTTCAGGGTGTTGCCCTGCATCTGAGCACGGTAACCAACACCCTGGATCTCCAGCTCTTTTTTGAAGCCGTTTGTCACGCCTTCAACAAGATTGGCAACCATAGTGCGGCTCATGCCCCACTGCTGGCGCGCGCGCTTGGACATCCCACGAGGGTTGATCTGCACAACGTTGTCTTCGACCGACAGCGTTACGTCATCGGTTGCGGTGAAGCTACGGGTGCCTTTCGGACCTTTCACTTCGATGGTCTGACCCGACACAGAGGCGGAAACGCCGCTGGGCAGCTCGACCGGTTTCTTACCAATACGAGACATTGACAGACCTCCTTAGAAGACGGTGCAGAGCACTTCGCCGCCAACATTGTTGGAGCGAGCGTTTGCGTCCGACATCACACCTTTCGGAGTGCTGACAATCGACACGCCCAGACCCTGACGGACCTGCGGGATGTCATTGACGCCCATGTATACGCGACGACCGGGTTTTGAGACCCGCTTCAGTTCGCGAATAACAGGGGTGCCTTCGTAGTATTTCAGGCTGATTTCGATGGCCGGATGACCGTTTTCACCGGTCGTCGCTTCGTAGCCACGAATGTAACCTTCGTCCGCCAGCACGTCCAGAACCCAACCGCGCAGCTTGGAAGCCGGGGTGGAAACGGTGGACTTGCCGCGCATTTGCGCGTTGCGGATACGGGTGAGCATATCGCCGATAGGATCATTCATATCTATGTCTCCCTTACCAGCTCGATTTCACCATGCCGGGGATCTGACCAGCAGAACCCAGCTCGCGCAGCGCGATACGGCTGACCTTCAGCTTACGGTAGTAAGCGTGAGGACGACCGGTCAGCTGACAACGGTTGTGCAGACGGGTTGCCGAGCTGTTGCGCGGCAGTTTCGCCAGTTTCAGACGCGCTTTGAAGCGCTCTTCCATCGGCTTGCTCTCGTCATTCGCGATTTCTTTCAGCTCGGCACGCTTTGCGGCATATTTGGCCACCAGGCGTTCGCGCTTCTTTTCGCGTTCGATCATTGCTTTCTTAGCCATGTCTCAATCCTCCCGGCGCTTACGCGTTGAACGGCATGTTGAACGCTTTCAACAATGCCTTTGCTTCAGCGTCGGTTTTCGCTGTGGTGGCAATTACGATATCCAGGCCCCAGACCTCGTCGACCTTGTCGAAGTCGATTTCCGGGAACACGATGTGCTCTTTCATGCCCATGGCAAAGTTGCCACGACCATCGAAAGACGGCTTAACACCGCGGAAGTCACGAACGCGAGGCATCGCGATGGTGATCAGACGATCCAGGAATTCGTACATCCGGTCGCCGCGCAGGGTCACTTTCGCACCCAGCGGCATGTCTTCACGGACGCGGAAACCCGCGATCGACTTCTTCGCCTTGGTTGCAACGGCCTTCTGGCCAGCAATCGCAGTCAGATCCTCGACAGCAGCTTTCGCTTTTTTCGAGTCTTTGACGGCCTCAGCACCACAACCGATGTTCAGAACGATTTTTTCCAGCTTGGGCAGCTGCATGTCGTTCTTATAGCCGAACTCTTCTTTCAGAGCGGCGCGGATGGTTTCGGCGTACTGAGCCTTCAGACGCGGGGTGTAGGTTGCGGTATCAAGCATCGATCACGTCCCCTGTGGTCTTGGCGAAGCGCACCTTCTTGTCGCCTTCCATGCGGAAGCCAACGCGGGTTGCTTTGCCGTTTTTGTCCAGCAGTGCCAGGTTCGACAGCTCGATCGGGTTTGCCTGAGGCAGGCGACCACCTTGCGAGGTTTGCGACTGACGGGTGTGGCGGATGGCGATGTTGATGCCATCGACAACAGCTTTACCGGCTTTCGGGTCAACCGAGGTGATAGTCCCCTCTTTGCCCTTGTCCTTGCCGGCCAGCACGACGACCTTGTCGCCTTTGCGGAGTTTAGCAGCCATGATTACAGCACCTCCGGAGCCAGCGAGATGATTTTCATGAAGTTCTTGCCGCGCAGTTCGCGAACAACGGGGCCAAAGATACGGGTACCGACTGGCTCGTTGTTGTTGTTCAGGATGACGGCGGCGTTGCGATCGAAACGGATCGCGGTGCCGTCTTCGCGACGAACTTCTTTGGCGGTGCGTACGACGACGGCCTTACGGACGTCACCTTTCTTTACGCGGCCGCGTGGGATGGCTTCCTTCACCGAGACGACAATGATGTCGCCGACGGAGGCGTATTTACGCTTGGAACCACCCAGGACCTTGATGCACTGAACTCGGCGTGCGCCGGAGTTGTCAGCGACATCCAGATTGGTCTGCATCTGGATCATGTGGTTTCTCCCGACCTGTGGGGGCTGGTCTTGTTAAATCCCCCAGGGTTTCGACAAATGGAAAAATCCCGGAAGCTTACGCTTCCAGAACTTCCCAACGTTTCGTCTTCGATTTCGGTGCGCATTCGATGATGCGGACAGAGTCACCGACCTTGAAGGCGTTCTTTTCATCGTGAGCCCGGTATTTCTTGGACTTACGGATGGTTTTCTTCAGAACCGGGTGGGTAAAGCGGCGCTCTACCTGAACGGTTACGGTCTGTTCGTTGGCGTCGCTGGTCACGGTGCCTTGCAGGATACGCTTGGGCATCTGATTACTCCTCGGATGCCGCAGCAGCGGCCTTTTCGTTCAGAATGGTTTTGACGCGGGCAGCGTTGCGGCGGGCCGCTTTGATACCAGCAGTGTTTTCCAGCTGACCGGTTGCCTGTTGAAAGCGCAGGTTAAAGCTTTCTTTCTTCAGGTTGGCCAGTTCCTCGCGGAGCTGGTCCGGGGTCTTGTCACGCAGTTCTTGGGCGTTCATCGCCTTTTTCCTTTGCTCAAAACACCAGAAGGCCCCGTATACGGGTCACCTTTGACCTGGTGGATGAATGATAGACATACGAATCGCCCGACTAGGCCGGGAGATCGCAAGATGCCGCTCTATAGGGGGTTAGGGAGTGGGTGGCAAGAGGAAGTTTAGAAGCCAATCAGAAATCAGTCTGCGCGCAAATTTCCACTACGCCGAACACGCATTTAACGCAGTCCAAGAAACAAAGAACGTAGCAACAAATATCAGGACCCAAATTGCACCTTTGAATCTGGGCAAATAATGCAAATTTGATCGTCACAGAACTGCAAGCAGGCTTTCTTTCAGCTCCCAACCAGAGCGACGCTGGGTCAAAAGGTAAAGGACGAAAAAGCCACCCCAAAACACCGGAGTGCCAGCATTCACAGCCTCTTTAAGACAGCTGTTAGTCCCACTTGTAGTTAAAGCTAACACTGATCCGCTCTTCCTCGGCCATGTTCATCGGCACCTCGTGGCGCAGCCAGCTTTCCCATAGCAGAACGTCGCCCACCTGAGGTTTCATGTAAATGAACGGCTGCAGATCTCGCCGCCCACCTTTCAACCGTGTCGGTGCGGCCATCATACGGCCAGAACGCGGATCTTCGAGCTTCAACGCACTCGCCCCTTCGGGCATCGCCACATAAGTCGTGCCCGAGATCACGCTGTGCGGGTGCAAGTGGCTGGAATGCATGCCGCCTTCGGGCAGGATGTTGATCCAGAGGTCCTCCAGCTTCAGCTCACCCTCCCCCAGATCAAACTCCAGATCTTTGGCAAAGGCCGCGACGTGCTGGTCCAGCGCCGTGACAAGGTCGGCGAAGATCGGGAACCGCCATGGCAGATCGGTCAGAGAGGCATAGCTGGTGTAGCCGGGATAGCCGTTTTCCTCGCACCATTCCTGCCCGGCCTCATCATCCTCGGCGATGACAAGGCAAGAGCTTTCCAGTTCCTCCGGGTCGATCTTGGGATCGAACTCGGACAAAGCGGCGCGGTATAGACGGGTAACGAAGAGCGATTCAATCTGTGCCATGGGCCGGGAATACCCCAGCCCTTTCGGCAAGACCAGACGCTTAGCTTTTGATGGGCCCTTTGCCACAGCGCGGGATCGGGCGACCGCCATCGGCATAGGCGAGGCACAGCACGATCTCATCCGGTTTCGGCGCGTCTGGAACGTTTAGAGTCATCGTGTCGAAATGATCGAACGACCACGGATTGTCCTTGTGCCCCAGCGGCAGATCAATCGCGCAACCCGGCGCGCCCAGCTTGGCGTTCGAGGGGATCACCGCCTCACCACCGCCGACCGCCGCGCGCATGGGAGTGCCGAGCTTGGGGTGGATCACCGCCCCGCCCTGCTCGAGGTCGCCGTTCATGCCGATGATCGCTGCCTTGCCATATGACACCGGCGCACCGTCCAGTTGCGAGAGCGCATCAGCCGCAAGGTCAGGGCCCAGAAGGACTCCGATCTCAAACAGCTCGGAAAGATCATCCGAGAAGCGTCCGGCCAGAGGGTTCTGTATCACCGCTAACGCGGCAACTCGACTGATCGGCTCACATGGCTGGCCCAGCTGGTCGGTGGTTATGACTTCTTTGACGAACATCTTTTTGCGTAGCTGCACCATATGCCCCCTCATTCCTATTGGGCAGCCTATGGGCCTCACGGGTTGAGGTCGACTTTTTTCGCGACCTGCATCATCAAAAGCGGTGGAGCCAAAAGAAAACCCCCGCCGGTGTCCCGACGGGGGTCGATCTTGTGACGAGCGGAGTTGCCCCCGGATCGCTTACCAGTCTTCGCGGATCACGACGCGGGTCTTGATCGGCAGCTTCATCGCGGCCAGGCGCAGGGCCTCGCGGGCGATGTCGTCATTGACGCCGTCGATCTCGAACATCACGCGACCAGGCTTGACTTTGCAGGCCCAGCGGTCGACCGAACCTTTACCTTTACCCATACGAACTTCGATCGGCTTGGCCGTGACCGGAGTGTCGGGGAAGATGCGGATCCAAACGCGGCCCTGACGCTTCATGTGACGCGTCATGGCACGACGGGCAGCTTCGATCTGGCGTGCGGTTACACGCTCAGGCTCAAGAGCTTTCAGGCCGTAGGTGCCAAAGTTCAGATCAGAGCCGCCTTTGGCGAGACCCTTGATCCGGCCTTTGTGCATCTTGCGGAATTTAGTACGCTTTGGTTGAAGCATATCTTTCCCTCCTTAGCGACGACCGCCACCAGCACCACGAGGTGCAGGGCCGTCCTGGAGTTCCTGTGCTTTACGGTCACGTGCCTGTGGATCGTGCTCCATGATCTCACCTTTGAAGATCCAGACCTTGATCCCGATGATCCCGTAGGGAGTCATCGCTTCGGCATGTGCGTAATCGATGTCGGCACGCAGGGTGTGCAGAGGCACGCGGCCTTCGCGATACCACTCGGTCCGTGCGATTTCAGCGCCGCCCAGACGACCAGCGACGTTCACCCGGATACCCAGGGCGCCCATGCGCATGGCGTTCTGAACCGACCGCTTCATCGCGCGGCGGAACGAGACGCGGCGCTCCAGCTGCTGAGCGATGGACTCGGCAACCAGCTGCGCGTCAAGCTCGGGCTTGCGCACTTCGACGATGTTCAGGTGCAGTTCGCTGTCGGTCATCAGTGCGATTTTCTTACGCAGAACTTCAATGTCCGCGCCTTTCTTGCCGATGATGACACCCGGACGTGCGGTGTGGATCGTAACGCGGCACTTTTTGTGCGGACGTTCGATGATCACACGGGCAACACCGGCCTGCTTGCACTCTTTGTTGATGAACTCACGGATTTTCAGATCTTCCAGCAGAAGATCACCGTAGTCCTTGGTATCTGCGTACCAACGGCTGTCCCAGGTGCGGTTGACCTGCAGGCGCATGCCGATCGGATTGACTTTATGACCCATTAGGCTTGCTCCTCAACTTGACGCACCTTGATGGTGATCTCCGAGAACGGCTTCAGGATTTTCCCGAAACGGCCACGGGCACGCGGGCGACCGCGCTTCATGACCAAATTCTTGCCAACCCAGGCTTCGGCGACGATCAGCTCGTCGACATCCAGGTTGTGGTTGTTCTCGGCGTTGGCGATTGCAGACTGCAGGCACTTCTTGACGTCCTGCGCGACACGCTTGTTCGAGAAAGTCAGATCGGTCAGAGCCTTCTCAACTTTCTTGCCGCGGATCATCTGCGCAACCAGGTTCAGTTTCTGCGGGCTGGTACGGAGCATTCGCGTTTTCGCCATTGCTTCGTTTTCGGCCACGCGGCGGGGGTTCTTTTCCTTGCCCATGACTTACTTCCGCTTCGCTTTTTTGTCTGCGGCGTGACCGTAATAGGTACGAGTCGGCGAATACTCACCGAACTTCTGACCGATCATGTCTTCCGAGACGTTGACGGGGATATGCTTATGGCCGTTGTACACACCAAAGGTCAGACCCACGAACTGAGGCAGAATGGTGGAACGACGCGACCAAATCTTGATGACTTCGTTGCGGCCCGACTCGCGCGCTGCTTCGGCTTTTTTCAGCACGTAAGCATCGACGAAAGGACCCTTCCAAACAGAGCGAGACATGAATTAACGTCCCTTCTTCTTGGCGTGCCGCGAGCGGATGATCAGCTTTTGGGACGCTTTGTTCTTGTTGCGGGTACGCTTACCCTTGGTGTCCTTACCCCACGGAGTAACCGGCGTACGGCCACCCGAGGTACGACCTTCACCACCACCGTGCGGGTGATCGATCGGGTTCATTGCAACACCACGAACCGACGGACGAACGCCCTTGTGGCGCATACGACCGGCTTTACCGAGGTTCTGGTTCGAGTTGTCGGGGTTGGACACGGCACCGACGGTGGCCATGCATTCCTGACGGACCATGCGAAGCTCGCCCGAGCTCAGACGGATCTGAGCGTAGCCGCCATCGCGACCAACGAACTGAGCGTAAGTACCGGCCGCACGTGCGATCTGACCGCCTTTACCAGGCTTCATCTCGATGTTGTGGACGATGGTACCGATCGGCATGCCCGAGAACGGCATTGCGTTGCCCGGCTTGATGTCGGCCTTGGCGGATGCCACGACTTTGTCACCAACAGCCAGACGCTGCGGAGCCAGGATATATGCCTGCTCGCCGTCTTCGTATTTTACCAGTGCGATGAATGCGGTCCGGTTCGGGTCATATTCGATCCGCTCGACGGTTGCCGCGACATCAAATTTGTTCCGTTTGAAGTCAACGATCCGGTAGAGACGCTTTGCGCCACCGCCGCGGCGGCGTGAAGTGATCCGTCCGGTGTTGTTCCGGCCGCCCGATTTGGTCAAACCCTCAGTGAGAGACTTGACCGGACGTCCTTTCCAAAGCTCCGAACGGTCGATCAGCACCAGCCCGCGCTGGCCCGGCGTCGTCGGCTTGTACGACTTGAGTGCCATGCTTTCTGTCTTCCGTTTAGCAAGTGCAGGGGGTTTCCCTGCTATGTGATAGGCCCCCGTAGGTGCCAAGGGTATAGGGCCCCGAAGGTCCCCGGTTACAAATATCAGAGGCCCCGGAACGAATCCGAGGCCGTAAGATTTGGAGCATCTAACAGGGTTGGGGGTGGGTGTCTATAGGAATCGAAAAGTTCATTGCTACGCCTGTCACACTGCGCATCCTGCTGTCAGATCGCGGGTTGGGCACCTTAAATTAGGTCACGTTCCACCAACTTTGCGCTTGGTATTTTTTGATACGGAACTTTCCAAACCATCGGTGGAATTTCAATTTTTTGAAAGCTGACATACGCAATGGGGACAAAAGCCAAGAACACCAAGAACGATATTCCCGTTGTCGTCACAGGGTCGGTCAGCTCAACCAAGTTTTTGTCAATATACTTTGCAACATCAAAGACAAAGAAGGCGTGAAGCAGATAGATCGAGTAGGAACATGCTCCGACCTTGGCAAAAAGCCCGGACACCCCGACGCTCCGGGGCTTAAACGACCCGTCATACCATGCAATCAGGAAAGCGAATGCGGCGCCGACGATTGCGGGATAGAAAATCCATATTGGATTTTGCGTCGGGTATCCTTCATTTTTGTAGAACCCGCCAAAGGCATCAAATTGAAAATTGAAGTATAGAAACGCGGATGCAATCGCTACGGCAAGCATATGTTTGCCGCGCATCCAGTCTCTGAAATGAAAGGCGAATATCCCAAAAACAAACTGATCAATACCGCCAACTATCGTCCAATAGGCGAGTGACTGCACCTCACCCATCTCTTTCCAATAAAGGTAACGTCCCAAAACGGAAGCTAACACTACTAGCAGAATGAGTTGTGGCCGAATTGATGAAATGAAGAGAAGCAGGGGGAGGATCAGATAAAAATGCAGTTCAACTGCTATTGACCACCCTCCATTCGGCCAAACAGGCAATACGAAGCCTTGCAACAAAGTCGCGAAAAAAGGTTGCATGGATTGACCGCTTAGCCAACGGATTGCGCCTTCGAACGCGAATACACAGAAAAGAAGCGGAAAAAGCCGGATAATACGGTTCCAAAAAAATGCCGAAAACACAATAGTTCGACCGTCCAGCAGCTTTGCAAACAGGTACCCGCTGAGACACATAAACAGTGCAACTCCGACGTGACCTTCGGTAAATAGCGAAAACGGCACCACTGTTGGGGGCATCAGATGCCCGCCATTGACATGTGAAAAATGCCAGGAAAAAACCATGAACGCCGCGAAAGCGCGCACATGATCCAATCCGACGTAGTACTCACCGGTAGAAGACTTCACAGCTCTGCCACAAGTTCTTAGCCTTTTTTCTTATCGATCAACCTTCAGTTTTTGAAACTGGTTTGAGCCCTCTATTAACATCCAAGAGAGGCATTTTTGTGTCGCTGTCTTTCGAGTATAAGGTGCCGCCGATCACCCCAAGGACCGCCTGCGGCACAGCGGCTCAGACTCCACCGCGATCCTCTGCTTGAGTTTGATATGCCCCAATACCTCGCGAAAGGCGCGGTGTTTGGGTGTGCCTTCCAGATAATCCGCCAGTTTGAGCAGGTTGATCGGGTGCTTCGCAATCAACGCCTCGATCCGCTGCACAGCCTTGTCCAGCTCAAGATGATCCACGTACTGACAGGCCACCTGCGTGGGCGTTAGTAGGCAGTAATCCTGCGGGCGTTTCTCGGTGTAGCGCGCGATGTCGAAAGGCGACGCGCCGAGAGCGTGGAATTTGGGGATGTGCACGCGCATATCGGCCTCGGCGAGCTCCAACACCGTGCCAGAGGTCTGACGAAATCCAAGCGGCCCAAGCTTTCCGATCACATGCTTGCGCATCGCCGGCGAGATCATGTCCACATCCGCCCGGTCGTATTTCAGGTCATCGAACACCGATAACAGCCCAAACCGTTCATCAGCGATCTGAAAATACGGCTCGGCGCTGAATGCCCGAATCTGTTCCAGCACCTGCACACGCACAGTCGCAGGGTCAGAAACGAAGTCGGCCCCGGCGGGTTGAACCTCCGAGGCCGTGAATAGTTGCAGCAAGCGCCGGATCAAAGGCCTGTCCTCACGTCGATTGAGTTACCCTCTTCCACAGTAACTATGCTGAATCGAAGTCTTTCCAATGGCCCAGCTACGATTTCATCCGTCCGCCTTCATCTCGGTATCGATCATGATGGATATCGGTCCAGTCGAGAACGGGCCGACACCAAACTCTGTGTGATCAATCTCTCCGGTCGCCGAGAAAGCAACCCAATCGCCTTTATAATACTCGATGGCGCCACCTAAAGGATGCTCGCCCTGATGGGTCAGTGTGGCCTGCAGGGTTACGGGCTTGGTCACGCCATGGATGGTCAGATCTCCGGTCACGTCCGCGGTCGTATCGCCGGTCCGTTTGATGTCGGTGCTGACGAATGAGATCTCGGGATAGGTTTCAACCTCGAAGAAATCAGCCGACTTAAGGTGATCATCCAAAGGACCAAACCCCGAAGCCAGGCTGTTGGTGTCAATCGTCACGTTCAACGTCGAGGCCTCCACATCATCGGCATTCAGGTCCAGCACGCCGTCTACTTTGGTGAACTCGCCATGCTGGTTCGAGACACCTGCGTGGCTCCAACCGAACCTGACTTCGGTATGCCCCTGATCGGTCTTGTAGGTCTGCGCAAAGGCCGGTGTCACGGCAACGGTCAAGGCAGCGGCGGCAATCATAGGTTTAAAAGTCATGGTCGTATTCCTTTTATCCGATGGGCACTGGAATGTAGATGAATTTTCATCTAATTAAGTCAAACCAAGACTGCAATCAGAAACAAGGCTAACACGAAGTTGTGAAGAACGATCTGTCAACAGAGTTTGAGACAGAAATCTGGGTCGCTATGAACCGAGCTACCCGGCGCATCCAGTCTGACATCGGCGCGGCCCTAAAGGACGCAGGGTTTCCACCTTTGAAATGGTATGATGTGCTTTGGTCGCTTGAACGGCACGGGGGTCAGTTGCGTCCGTATGAGCTTGCTCAGGATACCATATTCGAACAGTCGAACCTGTCCCATCTGAGCAAGCGGCTATTGGCAGAGGGATTGGTGGAGTTCATCGAATCTGATAGTGATAGACGTGGAAAAGTTCTGAAAGTTACGGAAAAAGGCCGGGACTTACGAAAGCGCATGTGGTCCATGTATGGCCCTATGCTGCACGAAAGAATGCGCGCGTTTGGTAATGTGGATGGCTGGCAAGCATTCATCGAAGCAGAACGGGATCAATCCAGTCCAGACTGAAGGATATTTGATAGCGTGTATGGGCTAGCACCTCACATTGGGGCACAAAAAACTCGCTTTCCCAGGGGACTTAATCGTTCTCCCAAGGCGGGTTCGATCAGAGACTGGTGGACACGTCGAAGGTGTTACCCTCTTCCAAGGTCACATATGCTTTCTCAACGTCTTTCCGACGCTCAACTAGCCGCGAAACCTACCATTCACCCATAAAGCGCACGGGCTTCGGCGAAGGACAAAAGACGACGACTTTGCTCGTCCCACAGATGTAGGCGCGCGTTGGCGAGGCTTTCTCGGATGGTCATCTGGTTGCTGTTTGCCAACTCATCATGATCGCGCAGCACTTCGGTCAGGCGGTAGAACGGGATGCGGCTGTACAGATGGTGCACGTGGTGGATGCCGATATTGGCGCTGAACCACTGCAACACCGAGGGCAGGATGTAGTGGGAACTTCCGTGCAGGGCGGCCTCGTGCAGTTGCCAGTCTTTGTCGGGATCCCAGTGGGTGTCCTCGAATTGGTGCTGGACGTAGAACAGCCATACGCCTGCGGTTGCGGCAATCAGGGTCGAAGGCAGGAAAATCAACAAGACCGGCATCAGGCCGCCAAAATAATAAACAGCCAGCAAAGCAGCCAGAATGACCACATTGGTGCCCATCGCGCTGACCCAGAACCTGAAGCTGCCGGTCAGCCCAAGCGGAAGACGGTTCTGAAACAGGAACAAATAGCCAGGGCCAAAACCGAACAGGGTTATGGGATGGCGATACACACGATACCAGAACCGGTTCATTGGCGTCTTCGCCTTATACTCGGCCACCGTCAGCGTATGGACATCGCCCATGCCGCGTTTGTCCAGATTGCCCGAGCTGTTGTGATGCGTGGAATGCGTACGACGCCAGACATCATAGGGTGTCAGCGTAAACACCCCGATCACCCGCCCGACCCAGTCGCTGACCGCCCTGTTTTTGAAGAACGCCCCGTGCCCGCAATCATGCTGGATCGCAAACAGCCGCAGCAGGAAGGCTGCATTGAGGGCCGAAATCGCAAACGCCAGCCAATAGCTGAGCGAAAGTGACATCCAGGACAGCGTCCAAAGCGCAAAGAAAGGGATGATGCTGACACCCAGCTCAAAGGAACTGCGCCACTGGTTCGGTTCGCGGTATTTGGCAAGTGTAGACACCCAATCCCGCGCCGCGGTCACATCCGGATTTTCCCGGGTCGAGTGAGAAAAGTTTGCCATACGCCTGCCATATCTTTTGTTTGTTGGGTACCGGATAGACTACCGGCCCGACTTAGCAAGCGATTTGTTCAAAACACGATCGTTCCGCGCTCAATTTTCTGTGTCGCTGCTAAAGAAAAAACCCCCGCTTTCGCGGGGGCCTTCATATCTCTCCAAAGACGGGTTCGATCAGAGACCGGTGGACACGTCGATGGTGTTACCCTCTTCCAGGGTCACATATGCTTTTTTGACGTCTTTGCGACGGCCCAGCTGGCCGCGGAACCGCTTGACCTTGCCTTTGGTCACGGTGGTGTTCACCGCTTTGACCTTCACACCAAACAGAGCCTCAACGGCCTCTTTGATTTGCGGCTTGTTGCTGTCGATCGCCACTTCAAAGACAACCGCACCGTTTTCGGACGCCATGGTCGACTTTTCGGTGATGACCGGCTTGCGGATCACGTCGTAGTGTTCTGCCTTCGCGCTCATTTCAGACGAGCCTCCAGTGCTTCGACAGCCGCTTTGGTGAGCACCAGGGTGTCACGCTTGAGGATGTCATAGACGTTTGCGCCCATCGACGGCAGGATATCCAGACCTTCGATGTTCTTGGACGCTTTCAGGAACCCTTCGTTCACGGTCGCGCCGTCGATGACCAGAGCGCGTTTCCAGCCCAGGTTTGCAACCTGTTTGGCCAGAGCAGCGGTCTTGCCTTCGGCTTCGGCGTTCTCGATTACGACCAGTTCACCTGCCTTGGCTTTTGCCGACAGAGCGTGGCGCAGGCCAAGCTTGCGGAATTTCTTGGGCAGGTCGTGACCATGCGAACGAACCACGGGGCCTTTGTAGATACCACCACCACGGAAGATCGGCGCGTTACGGTCACCATGGCGTGCGCCACCGGTGCCTTTCTGGCGATAGATCTTCTTGGTCGAGTAGCTGGTTTCCGAACGAGTCTTCACCTTGTGGGTGCCGGCTTGCGCGTTGTTGCGCTGCCAACGGACCACACGGTGCAGGATGTCCGCACGCGGCTCGAGGCCGAACAGGTCTGCATCCAGCTCGATGTTGCCGGCTTTGCCGCCGTCCAGTTTGATTACATCAAGTTTCATGCTTCACCACCTTCCGCGGGAGCTTCTTCCGCAGGTGCTTCAGTTGCAGCACCTTTTACGGCTGCCGGGAACGGCAGACCTTCGGGTGCTTTCTTCTTGACGGCGTCCTTGACGGTAACCCAGCCCGATTTCGGTCCGGGAACGGCGCCTTTGATGAAGACCAGATTCCGGTCGGCGTCGGTTTTGACAACTTCCAGGTTCTGGGTGGTTACACGGGCAGCACCCATGTGACCGGCCATCTTCTTGCCTTTGAACACCTTGCCCGGGTCCTGACACTGACCGGTCGAACCGTGCGAACGGTGGCTGATCGAAACACCGTGCGAGGCGCGCAGACCACCAAAGTTCCAACGCTTCATCGCACCAGCAAAGCCTTTACCGATCGAGGTACCCGAAACGTCAACTTTCTGACCTTCCAGGAAGTGTTCCGCCGAGATCTCGGCGCCGACATCGATCAGGCCATCTTCGGAGACGCGGAACTCGGCCAGCTTACGCTTGGGCTCAACCTTTGCAGCGGCATAGTGACCGCGCATGGCTTTCGAGGTGCGTTTTGCCTTGGCAGCACCGGCGCCCAGCTGAACGGCGGTGTAGCCGTCTTTGTCAGCGGTGCGCTGTGCAACAACCTGCAGGTTGTCCAGGTGAAGAACGGTCACAGGGATCTGCTTGCCGTCTTCCATGAACAGGCGGGTCATGCCAACTTTTTTTGCGATAATACCAGAGCGCATAATTTATACCCTCCGATCTTACGACTGCAGCTTGATCTCGACGTCCACACCAGCAGCGAGGTCGAGCTTCATCAGCGCGTCAACGGTCTGGGGGGTCGGATCAACGATGTCCAAGAGACGCTTGTGGGTGCGGATCTCGAACTGGTCGCGGGATTTCTTGTCAACGTGAGGGCCACGGAGAACCGTGAACTTCTCGATCTTGTTCGGCAGCGGGATCGGGCCGCGCACGTTCGCGCCGGTCCGCTTGGCAGTGTTGACGATCTCTTGCGTGCTGGCATCCAGAACGCGATAGTCAAATGCCTTCAGCCGAATACGGATATTTTGGCTTTGCATAGATACAGCCTTTTATCAGGCGTTGAGGTTGAGAGGAGGACAGACGCGCATCGCCAACCCTCATCGAACCCAAAAGGCGGGAATCACCCCGCCTTGATGTTCCAATAGACAACTCGCGCGTACTATAGGTACCTGAGCATTTTGGCAAGAGGCAAACGCAGCAAAGAAAGCACTCTTATTCACCTCTGGAAATGCCATTGGTTAGCCATGGATCTTCGACCTTCATTCCTTGGTAAACCGCGTGCAGAAAGAGATGCGCAACGACTGGGTCACTGGAAAATGGCGAAAAACGCAATCTTCCTTCTCTGACACCTTCTTCAGCCTCATAGACAACCTCGTCGCCCTTCACGGTTACAAGTACTTTGAGCTCGGCTAGAGTCTCTGGATCGACTGAGGTGGGATCGTTTGACAAGATCACAAAATCCGCAACCTTTCCAACTTCGATAGACCCCTTCTCTTCTTCTTCGAAGTGCTGCCATGCGGGCCAAATTGTCATGGCTTTTAAGGCGGTCATGACATCTACCCGCTGATGCGGTCCCAAGATATCTCCGGAGCGCGTACGGCGCGTGACCGTGGCTGCAAGAACACGCATGCTGTCTGGAAAGGCCACCGGCGCATCGTGATGCGTGCCGAACATCATGTCACGTTCACGCAACCAACCTGTGGGTGAGATGTTATCGGCGTTGACCGGTCCGACGGTATGATCTCGGTGCCAATCGCCCCAATAAAACGTATGCATCGGGAATAGCGACGGAAACACACCAAGGCGCTTAAAACTGGCGACCTGATCCTCTCGTAGGAACTGACCGTGAACCAGAACGGGGCGGTTGCCAGGGTCGCCATACTTGATCTGCGCCTCTTCGAGCGCAGCAATCAACATGTCTGATGCCCCTTCACCGTTGGAATGCACAAGGATTTGGAAATCGTTCTCGTAACACCAGTTCACGGCGTCCTGGAGTTGTTCCATCGTTATGGCCGCATACCCTGCGTACCCCGCGGCATAGTTTCCAACCGGATCATAGTAGGGTCGATCCCGCAAAGCCGTGAAACCCTGCGGCGAACCGTCAATTGTCAATTTGCAGCCCCCTACCCGAACCCGGTTGCCATAATCCGTCGAGGTGTTCGCTCCAATATACTCCCTCGACTCGAGAACATCCGGAAACGCTACAACGTCGATAGGAAGCCCGTCTTCGGCGGCAACTTTCTTAAGAACTTCTACGATTTCACCTGAAGATCTGCCTTCTTGTCCGGTCGTATATCCAAACTTTGCCCAAAGTTCGGTCCCAGCTCGGGCAAATTCGGCAAGCCCTTCCTCACCCAAATTCCCCAACATCGGCACGAGAACCGAAAAGAACGCGTATTCTTCCAGAACCCCATTTGGTTCCCCGGCCTCATCGCGTTGAATGACCCCACCCGGAGGGGGCTCCGAAGCAGCCGTGATACCTGCCAACTCCAGCGCTTTCGAGTTTGCCACGCCTAGGTGCCCAGACTGATGAATAATGACAACGGGCAAGTCCTCGGACACCATGTCCAGCTCCTGTCGTGTCGGGTGACGGAGTTCCTTCAATTGAGCATTATCGTAACCGAAGCCAACGATCATTTTGACCTGTTCAACGGCCTGCGCATTCTCCTCGGCCCAGTCAGTCAGTGTGGATTGCAGACTTGCGATATCAATGACATCCCCGTCCGGTGGCGCAAGAAGGTTAGCGGACAATGCCTGCAAACCGCCCATGACGACATGTCCGTGGCTATCAACGAAACCAGGAAGCATCGCGCGCCCTTCCAGATCATAGGTTTCGGTTTCCTCGCCCTGATGCGCCGACAAGTCAGACAGCGGACCAACCGCAAGAATGCGCCCATCTTTGACTGCGACAGCTTCGGCAGACGGAGCCGTATCGTCCATCGTAACAATGGGCCCTCCGAGATAGATCCTATCCGCAATTCCTTGCGACGATGCTGAAGTAGGTGAGAAAGCAACTGCTGCGACAAGACAAACTGAACGCGCCGAAAAGTGCATCTTATGACCTCTTTCTAATTGCAATGTCTCAATACGAAAGAAGTTAGCATTACTGTTGACTTAGGCAAAAACGAAAAAGGGCGTCCCGAGGGACGCCCTTTCCATCTGATCATTCGCTCGCGCGAATTACTCGATGATTTTCGACACGACGCCAGCGCCGACGGTGCGGCCGCCTTCACGGATGGCGAAACGCAGGCCGTCTTCCATCGCGATCGGCGCGATCAGCTCGACGGTGAAGCCGACGTTGTCGCCAGGCATAACCATCTCGGTGCCAGCCGCCAGGGTCACGGTGCCGGTCACGTCAGTGGTCCGGAAGTAGAACTGCGGGCGGTAGTTCGCGAAGAACGGGGTGTGACGACCGCCTTCTTCCTTGGTCAGGATGTAGGCTTCGGCTTCGAACTTGGTGTGCGGTGTCACCGAACCCGGCTTACACAGAACCTGGCCACGCTCAACGCCGTCACGGTCGATACCGCGCAGCAGGGCGCCGATGTTGTCGCCCGCTTCACCGCGATCCAGCAGCTTGCGGAACATTTCAACACCAGTACAGGTGGTTTTCTGAGTGTCACGGATGCCGACGATTTCGATCTCGTCGCCAACGTTGATCACGCCACGCTCAACACGACCGGTCACAACAGTACCACGGCCCGAGATCGAGAACACGTCTTCGACCGGCATCAGGAACGGCTTGTCAACTTCACGCTCAGGGGTGTCGATGTAGTCATCAACAGCCGCCATCAGTTCTTTGATCTTCTCTTCGCCGATTTCCGGGTTGTTGCCTTCCATTGCGGCCAGAGCCGAACCTGCGATGATCGGAATATCGTCGCCGGGGTATTCATAGCTGGACAGCAGTTCGCGAACTTCCATCTCAACCAGTTCCAGCAGCTCTTCGTCGTCAACCTGGTCAACTTTGTTCATGAACACGACCATCTTCGGGATGCCAACCTGGCGGCCCAGCAGGATGTGCTCGCGGGTCTGCGGCATCGGGCCGTCAGCTGCGTTCACAACCAGGATCGCGCCGTCCATCTGCGCCGCACCGGTGATCATGTTCTTGACGTAGTCGGCGTGGCCGGGGCAGTCGACGTGCGCGTAGTGGCGGTTGTCGGTTTCGTATTCCACGTGCGCGGTCGAGATGGTGATGCCACGTGCTTTTTCTTCCGGCGCGCCGTCGATCTGGTCATACGCTTTGAAGTCACCGAAATACTTGGTGATTGCTGCGGTCAGCGTGGTCTTGCCGTGGTCAACGTGGCCAATCGTGCCGATGTTGACGTGCGGCTTATTACGCTCAAACTTTTCCTTTGCCATGATGGCCTCCTTTTTCGGTAATGAAGGGAGCCCGTTAACCGAGCTCCCTCAAATCTTCGCTTATGCGTATTTCGCCTGGATCTCGTCCGAGATGTTCTGCGGAACCGGATCGTAGTGGTCGAACTGCATGGTGAACTGGGCACGGCCCGACGACATCGAACGCAGAGTGTTGATGTAGCCGAACATGTTGGCCAGCGGAACAAACGCGTCGATCGCGATTGCGTTGCCGCGTGGCTCCTGACCAGAAACCTGGCCACGACGCGAGGTCAGGTCGCCGATGATACCGCCGGTATATTCTTCCGGGGTGATCACTTCGACCTTCATGATCGGTTCCAGCAGTTTCGCGCCAGCTTTGCGCATGCCTTCACGCATACACATACGGGCCGCGATTTCGAACGCCAGAACGCTCGAGTCAACATCGTGGAACTTACCGTCGATTAGGGCAACCTTGAAGTCGATCACGGGGAAGCCAGCCAGCGGGCCGCTGTCCATGACCGAGTTGATGCCTTTTTCAACACCGGGGATGTATTCCTTCGGTACCGCGCCACCAACGATGCGGCTTTCGAACGAGTAACCTTCAGCAGGCTCGGTCGGCGAGATGATCATCTTCACTTCGGCGAACTGACCCGAACCACCCGACTGTTTCTTGTGGGTGTAGGTATGTTCGACTTCGTGACCGATGGTCTCACGATAGGCCACCTGCGGTGCACCGATGTTGGCCTCAACCTTGAACTCACGCTTCAGGCGGTCAACCAGGATGTCCAGGTGAAGTTCGCCCATGCCCTTCATGATGGTCTGACCGGATTCCAGGTCGGTTTCCACACGGAAGGACGGGTCTTCGGCAGCCAGACGCGCCAGACCCTGGGACATCTTCTCTTGGTCGCCCTTGGTTTTGGGCTCAACCGCGATCTCGATCACCGGATCGGGGAAGGTCATGGTTTCCAGAACCACCGGATCCTTCGCGTCACACAGGGTGTCACCGGTGGTGGTGTCTTTCAGACCCGCCAGCGCGATGATGTCGCCTGCAAACGCTTCTTCGATCTCTTCCCGGTTGTTCGAGTGCATCATCATCATACGACCGATGCGCTCTTTCTTACCTTTGGTCGAGTTCAGGATTGAGTCACCCTTGTTCATGGTGCCCGAATAGATCCGGGTGAAGGTCAGCGAGCCAACGAAGGGGTCGTTCATGATTTTGAACGCCAGACCCGAGAAAGCCATGTCGTCATCGGCACGACGGGCGATGTCACGAACTTCTTCTTCGTCGCCGGGTTTGAAGCCCATGTAATCGACAACGTCCAGCGGGCTGGGCAGATAGTCGATCACAGCGTTGAGCAGCGGCTGAACGCCTTTGTTCTTGAACGCCGAACCACCCAGAACCGGAACGAACGCGATGTCCAGGGTGCCTTTGCGCAGCAGGGCGCGCAGGGTCGGAACGTCGGGCTCATTGCCTTCCAGGTATTCCATCATCGCGTCGTCGTCCATTTCGACGGCCGCTTCGATCATCTTGCCGCGCCATTCGTCAGCCATGTCTTTTAGGCTGTCGCGGATCGGAGCTTTGATCCAGCTTGCGCCCAGATCTTCACCCTGCCACAGCCACTCTTCCATGGTGACCAGGTCGATCAGACCTTCCAGTTCGGACTCGGCACCGATCGGGATACCAACCGGAACAGCGCGTGCGCCGGTACGGTCTTCGATCATGTTGACGCAGTTGAAGAAGTCAGCGCCGATCTTGTCCATTTTGTTGACGAAAACCATACGCGGAACCTTGTAGCGGTCAGCCTGACGCCACACGGTTTCGGTCTGGGGCTCAACACCAGCGTTTGCGTCCAGAACGCAGACGGCACCGTCGAGGACCGCCAGCGAACGTTCGACTTCGATGGTGAAGTCAACGTGGCCGGGAGTGTCGATGATGTTCAGGCGGTGCTTCGGGGTTTCTGCGGTCTGACCGTCCTCGGTGCGCTCCCAGAAAGTGGTGGTCGCAGCCGAAGTGATGGTGATGCCGCGTTCCTGCTCCTGCTCCATCCAGTCCATGGTGGCTGCACCATCGTGCACCTCACCGATGTTGTGGGACTTGCCAGTGTAATACAGGATACGCTCCGAGCAGGTGGTCTTACCTGCGTCGATGTGCGCCATGATACCGAAGTTACGGTACAGTTCGAGAGGATATTCGCGTGACATTTGTCTAAGCCTCTGGGATTACCAACGGTAATGGCTGAAGGCTTTGTTCGCCTCGGCCATCTTGTGGGTGTCTTCGCGTTTCTTGACGGCAGTACCGCGGGACTGAACAGCGTCCAACAGCTCGCCTGCAAGGCGCTCTTCCATGGTGTTTTCGTTGCGGCCGCGCGCAGCAGTGATCAGCCAGCGGATGGCCAGTGCTTCGCGGCGCTCGGGGCGCACTTCGACCGGAACCTGGTAGGTTGCACCACCAACCCGGCGCGAGCGAACCTCAACCGACGGTTTGATGTTGTCGAGCGCTTCGTGGAACACTTCGACAGGAGCGCGCTTTACCTTGTTCTCAACGCGGTCAAACGCGTTGTAAACGATGCGCTCTGCGACCGACTTCTTGCCGTCGATCATCAAGTTGTTCATGAATTTGGTCAGTACCTTGTCGCCAAATTTGGCGTCAGGCAGGACTTCGCGTTTTTCGGCGGCGTGACGACGTGACATATCAGCCTCTCCTTCTTACTTGGGACGCTTCGCGCCGTATTTCGAACGACGTTGCTTACGGTCTTTGACGCCCTGAGTATCCAGAACACCGCGCAGGATGTGGTAACGCACACCGGGAAGGTCTTTTACACGGCCGCCACGGATCAGAACAACCGAGTGTTCCTGCAGGTTGTGGCTTTCACCGGGGATGTACGAGATGACCTCGAACCCGTTGGTCAGGCGCACTTTGGCAACCTTACGCATCGCCGAGTTCGGCTTTTTAGGTGTGGTGGTATAAACACGTGTGCAGACGCCGCGTTTCTGCGGGCACTGCTCCAGGTGCATGGACTTCGAGCGTTTTACTTTGGGCTGCCGCGGCTTGCGGATCAGCTGTTGAATAGTTGGCATTCCGGTTTCTTCCCCGTTTTGCAACACACATGACATGCACGCGGCTGCGTGCGGTTAAATTCGCTGCACTTATGCGTCCACAAGCGCAAAACCCGCGAGCGTTCCCATTCCGAGGTGAACGTCGCGGTTTGTTATCAGAGGGCGCGAACGATAAAAGTGTCCGGGCCTTGACCAGTTCATTACTGAAATCGGTTACGGGGCGGCCCCCGGTACCGAGATGTCGCGCGTAATAGGGGGAGTCGGCCCGAGTGTCAACAGCCATGCAACAAAGGCGTGTGGCACATCAAGATATCAGCCATTTATCAGGATTGGGCTGGGAATTCCACTGTTCGCCTGCATTGCGGCTTATACCTACCGCGTGCATAGTGGGCGCGCCCCGCTATCTATCGGATGATCCATGCAAGTCATTGGCCTGTGCCGATTTTCATTCCCTGCCCTCGGCGATTTCCAAATCGAACACGACACGGTTGAAGAGCGGCGCCGCCATTTATACCACCCTACCCGTCTGGAAGAGCGGTTTCGCCTGTTTGAATCCCTAACCCTGCCCAGCTTTCGCGCACAGACCGATGAGGATTTCCAGCTTCTGATCGCCGTCGGAGAGTGTCTTCCGAAGGCGGCGCTCGACCGCCTCAAAGATCTAACCACTGACATCAAGCAGGTTCAGATCATCCAAAGAGCAGTCGATCCGGATCAGAAACACCGGCAAGTCATGAAACAAATCCTTCAAATCGCGCGCTCGCATCCAGACCGGCCTTGTCTTCAATTCCGTCATGACGATGACGACAGCGTTTCCATAGATTTCGTGGAAAAACTCCGAGAAGCAGCAGATGACGGCGCAGGTTTGATCAGGAAAAATCAAGCGATCGGGATAGATTTCAACAACGGGTATCAGGCCAGTTTTAGACCCGCAGGTACGCACGCCGCGCAGGTCTACAAGTCTTTGCTCGGGGTTGGACTGGGCATGTTGGTCTCGGGCGAATGCACTCACACAATCATAAGCTTCACCCATAACCGGATCGGACGTTTCATGCCGATTATCAGCTATCCGGACCGACCAATGTGGATCAGGTCACTGAACAACTCCAACGACTCGCCACGCGCAGGGAAACAGAAGGCGCAACTTGCTCCGATAACACCTAAGATCGAGACCGAATTTGTCAGACGTTTTGCGATAGACCCGGGTTTCTTGCGTTTGCCTCAATCCTCCGCCTGACGCGATCGTTCGCGGAACAGTGTGAACATCCCTGCCCCGACGACCAATGCCGCGCCAAACAGGGTAATCGAATCGGGCCAGTCGCCAAATACCGCCCATCCAAGCCCCAGCGCCCAAAGCAGACTGGAATAGCGGAATGGAGCAATAAATCCGACCTCGCCCACGCGCATCACCATGACGCTGAACAGATACCCCATCAAAACAAAGACCGCGGCACTGGCGACCATCACACCTGATGCGGTCGAAACCGGCACCCACCCCTCAAAAACTGACACGATTGCAGCAACAGAGGTGATAGAAAGCGATGTTGCCAACGTCACAACCATGGATGGCACTTCTGCGGACATGTGTCGCGTGATAAGATCACGGGCCGTAACTGATGCTACCGCAATCAGAGCATGTATGGCGTAAATGCTGAAGCCGTCCGGGCCGGGTCGAACGATCAGCAACATTCCAACAAATCCCATTGCAATCGCGACAATCCTCCGCCACCCGATTTTTTCCTGAAAAAACAACGCAGCGCCCAGGGTCACAGTCAAGGGTAACGCTTGCAACACCGCCGTTACATTGGCCAACGGCATGTGCATTAACGCAGTCAGGAAGAAGAATGTCGCCGACAATTCGGCAAGGCATCGAAACACAACCAACCACTTATCGTGGCGGGAAAAATTCAAATGAAGCGCCCCAAGATGGCGTGCAAGAAAGAACACGAGAATCGTTGCCAACGCCCCTCGTGTGGCGACCAACTGGAACAGCGGCATATCCTGCCCCACCACCTTCACGAGCGTATCGTTGACAGTAAAGGCAGCCATGCTGCCCATCATCAGCAAGGCGCCCCTTAGATTTGGTGTCATTCTGGTTTCGTCCGATCACAATACAATGTGCCCATTGGCCAATCAGGCAAACCCATTGTCAACTCTGCAATCGATAATCCGCAATCGCGGGTGAAGCCAGGATGGACCTAGAGGCTGACTTTGACCGGTACATTGCTATTTTGAAGTCCGGTCAAACTGAAGAGGTGCACTGTGATTGAGGGCCTGAGCCATATTACATTCATCACCCGAGATCTCGACAAGATGGAAGAGGTGCTGACAACAATTCTTGATGCCAGAAAAATCTATGATAGCGGCGATCGGACTTTCTCGCTTTCAAAAGAACGGTTTTTCGATATCGGGGGTGTTTGGGTCGCGATTATGGAGGGCGATCCACTGTCCGAAAAAACCTACAATCACGTCGCGTTCAAGATGGGTGTAGATGAGTATGACGACAGATTGCAACGCATCCGGTCGCTTGGCCTTGAAATCCGGGAGGGTCGATCCCGCGTACCCGGCGAAGGTCAATCGATCTATTTTTATGATTACGACAACCATATGTTTGAACTGCACAGCGGTACGCTAGCGGAACGATTAAAACGGTACGCCACGGGCTGAATTAAAGAAGGCCCCGCAATTTTGCAGGGCCTCATTTGTTTTATGCTGCGGTGCTTACTCGCGGCTTTCCGGTGTTTCCACCAGAACGTCCAACTCATCACCGACCATGTCGTCGTCGAAGGTCGGAGCAGCCAGAGCAGCAGCCGCTTCGGCCTCTTCCCGACGGGCTTCGATCACCACGTTGTCACGCGACTGCGCGATGTGGCGGACGGCCTGCGTGGCCCCACCGGTACCGGCGGGGATCAAGCGACCAACGATGACGTTCTCTTTCAGGCCAACCAGTTTGTCCTTCTTGCCCTGAACCGAGGCTTCGGTCAGAACGCGAGTGGTTTCCTGGAACGAGGCCGCCGAGATGAACGAACGCGTCTGCAGCGAGGCTTTGGTGATCCCCAGGAGGATCGGCTCGCCCTGCGCCGGACGACCGCCGCGCGAGATGGTTTTCTCGTTGGCTGCGTCGAACTCCTGCTTGTCGACATGCTCGCCTTTTAGCAGGGTGGTGTCGCCTGAATCCAGGATCTCCCACTTCTGCAGCATCTGGCGCACGATGACTTCGATGTGCTTGTCGTTGATCTTCACGCCCTGCAGACGATAAACGTCCTGCACTTCGTCGATCATGTAATCCGCCAGCGCTTCGACGCCCATAATGGACAGGATGTCATGAGGAGCCGGGTTACCATCCATCAGGTATTCACCCTTCTGGATGAAGTCCCCTTCGGCAACCGGGATGTGCTTGCCCTTGGGCACCATGTACTCGATGGTCTCCATCGACTCGTCAGCCGGTTCGATGCTGATGCGGCGCTTGTTCTTGTAGTCGCGGCCAAAGCGCACGTAACCATCGGCTTCTGCGATGATCGCGTGATCTTTCGGACGGCGGGCTTCGAACAGTTCGGCCACACGCGGCAGACCACCGGTGATGTCCTTGGTCTTGGCACCTTCACGCGGGATACGCGCAACAACGTCACCGGCTTCGATGGTCTGACCGTCTTCGACCGACAGGATCGCATCCACCGACATCGGATAGTGAACCGGGTTGCCCGCATCGTTGCGGACCGGCTCGCCATCTTCACCGACCAGAATGATCTCGGGCTTGAGGTCGCTGCCTTTGGGGGCGGCGCGCCAGTCGATCACAATCTTCTGTGTCATGCCAGTTGCATCGTCGGTCTCATCGCGGACAGCGATGCCCGAAACAAGGTCGACATATTTCGCAGTACCGGCCTTCTCGGCGATGATCGGCAGAGTGTAGGGGTCCCATTCGTACAGCTTGTCGCCACGGGCCACGTTTGTGCCGTCCTTGACGAACAGCTTGGAGCCGTAGCCCAGCTTGTGGCTGGCACGCTCTTCGCCGTGTTCGTCGCTGATCACCAGCTTCATGTTCCGGCCCATGACCAGGCTTTCGCCTGCGGCATTGACCAGAATCTGCGGGTTCTCGAAAGAAACGACACCTTCCTGGCTGGCTTCCTGGAACGACTGCTGACCACCTTGCGCAACACCACCGATGTGGAAGGTCCGCATGGTAAGCTGTGTACCGGGCTCACCGATGGACTGCGCGGCGATGATACCGACAGCCTCACCTGTGTTCACCATGGTACCACGTGCAAGGTCACGACCGTAGCAGGTGGCGCAGACGCCTTCCTCGGACTCGCAGGTCAGAGGCGAGCGGATACGCATCGATGCAACACCGGCTTCATCGATAGTGTCGGCCATGCGCTCGTCAATCAACTGACCAGCGGCAACGATCACCTCGTCCGTGCCCGGACGCAGAACATCGTCCGCAGCTACACGGCCCAGCACGCGTTCGGCCAGCGAGGCAACAACCTCGCCGTCGTTCACGGCGGCTTCGGCAGTGATCGCACGCTCGGTACCACAGTCGATCTCACGAACGATGCAGTCCTGAGCGACATCCACCAGACGACGGGTCAGGTAACCCGAGTTCGCCGTCTTCAGAGCGGTATCCGACAGACCCTTACGGGCACCGTGGGTCGAGTTGAAGTACTCGAGAACGGTCAGACCTTCCTTAAAGTTCGAGATGATCGGCGTCTCGATGATGTCACCGTTCGGCTTGGCCATCAGGCCGCGCATACCGCCCAGCTGTTTCATCTGAGTAACCGAGCCACGCGCACCGGAGTGGGCCATCATGTAGACCGAGTTCGGTTCCTGATCCGACCCGTCTTCAGCCTTGGCGACGTCCGAGATGGTGCTCATCATCGCCTCGGTGACGCGGTCGTTACACTTCGACCAGGCATCGACAACTTTGTTGTACTTTTCGCCCTGAGTGATCAGGCCGTCCATGTACTGCTGTTCAAAGTCCTTCACCTGACCGCGAGTGTCATCAACGATGCCCCACTTGTCATCGGGGATGACCATGTCGTCCTTACCGAACGAGATGCCCGCCTTGAACGCTTCTTTGAAGCCCATCGACATGATCTGGTCACAGAAGATGACCGACTCTTTCTGACCGCAGTAACGGTAGACGGTGTCGATCACCTGCTGCACTTCTTTCTTCCGCAGCAGGCGGTTGACCAGCTCAAACGGTGCCTTGTTGTTCATCGGCAGCAACGCACCCAGACGCAGCCGGCCCGGAGTGGTTTCGTAGCGCTTCTGAACTTCGTTGCCTTCGTCGTCGATCTGCGTGATCCGCGCGGTGATTTTCGAGTGCAGATGCACTTCACCCGCGTCCAGCGCATGCTGAACTTCTTCGATCGACCCAAAGACCTTGCCTTCGCCGGGCATGCCTTCGCGTTCCAGGGTCACATAATACAGACCCAGGATCATATCCTGCGACGGAACGATGATCGGTGCGCCGTTTGCAGGCGACAGAACGTTGTTCGTCGACATCATCAGAACACGGGCTTCCAGCTGGGCCTCAAGGCTCAGCGGCACGTGAACGGCCATCTGGTCACCGTCGAAGTCGGCGTTAAAGGCCGAACATACCAGCGGGTGCAGCTGGATCGCTTTCCCTTCGATGAGAACCGGCTCGAACGCCTGGATGCCAAGACGGTGCAGCGTCGGCGCACGGTTCAGCATGACAGGGTGTTCGCGGATCACCTCGTCGAGGATATCCCACACCTCGGGACGCTCTTTCTCGACCAGTTTCTTCGCCTGTTTAACAGTCGAAGACAGACCCTTGGCTTCAAGGCGCGAGTAGATGAACGGCTTGAACAGCTCCAACGCCATCTTCTTGGGCAAGCCACACTGGTGCAGCTTGAGTTCCGGACCGGTCACAATGACCGAACGGCCCGAGAAGTCGACGCGCTTACCCAAAAGGTTCTGACGGAAGCGACCCTGCTTACCTTTCAGCATGTCCGACAGCGATTTCAGCGGGCGCTTGTTGGCGCCGGTGATCACGCGGCCACGACGGCCGTTGTCGAACAGAGCATCCACAGATTCCTGCAGCATCCGCTTTTCGTTGCGGACGATGATGTCAGGCGCGCGCAGCTCGATCAGACGCTTCAGACGGTTGTTCCGGTTGATGACGCGGCGATACAGATCGTTCAGATCCGAAGTAGCGAAACGGCCACCATCCAGCGGAACCAGCGGACGCAGTTCCGGCGGAATGACCGGGATCACGGTCATCACCATCCACTCGGGGCGGTTACCCGACTCGAGGAAGGATTCAACAACCTTCAGACGCTTGATGATCTTCTTGGGCTTCAGTTCGCCGGTTGCTTCGGCCAGATCAGCGCGCAGCTGCTCGGCTTCGGCTTCCAGATCGATCTGGGCCAGCATCTCTCGGATGGCTTCGGCACCGATATTCGCGGTGAACGCGTCCATGCCATAGGCATCCTGCGCGTCCATGTACTCTTCTTCGGTCAGCATCTGGCCATAGGTCAGGTCGGTCAGACCAGGCTCGATAACGACATAGTTTTCAAAGTACAGAACACGTTCCAGATCGCGCAGCGTCATGTCCAGCATCAGGCCGATGCGGGACGGCAGCGATTTCAGGAACCAGATATGCGCGACGGGCGCGGCCAGTTCGATGTGGCCCATACGCTCACGGCGGACTTTCTGCAGGGTGACTTCCACACCGCATTTCTCGCAGACAACGCCGCGATATTTCATCCGCTTATATTTGCCGCACAGGCATTCGTAATCTTTGATCGGGCCAAAGATACGCGCGCAGAACAGACCGTCACGCTCGGGCTTGAACGTCCGGTAGTTGATGGTTTCGGGTTTCTTGATCTCGCCATAGGACCAAGACAGGATCCGCTCGGGCGACGCCAGCGAGACCTTGATCTCGTCAAAGACCTTCGGGGGCGTCAGCGGGTTGAACGGGTTGTTGGTGATTTCCTGGTTCATTTGTTACCTCAAATCTTGCGGAAGGGGGGACGGGAGAAAGGGCAGCGCCCTCACTCCTCAACCTCCGCATCCAGGAGTTCCATATTCAGGCCGAGGCCACGGACTTCTTTAACCAGAACGTTGAACGATTCCGGTACGCCCGCTTCAAAGTTATCCTCGCCCTTGACGATCGACTCATAGACCTTGGTCCGGCCGGCGACGTCATCCGATTTCACGGTGAGCATCTCCTGCAGGGTGTAGGCGGCGCCGTAAGCTTCCAGAGCCCAGACTTCCATCTCACCAAAGCGCTGACCACCGAACTGCGCCTTACCACCCAGCGGCTGCTGGGTCACCAGGCTGTACGGCCCGGTCGAACGCGCGTGGATCTTGTCGTCCACAAGGTGGTGCAGTTTCAGCAGGTACTTGATGCCCACGGTCACCGGACGTGCAAATTGCTCACCCGTGCGACCGTCGAACAGAACCGACTGACCGCTTTCCGAGAAGCCTGCACGCACCAGCGCGTCGTTGACGTCAGCCTCTTTGGCACCGTCGAAGACCGGGGTTGCGATCGGAACACCGCGGGTTACGTTGCCCGCAGCCTCGATCAGGCCATCCTCGTCCAGACCGGTGATGCCTTCTTCGTAGACATTTTCGCCATAGGCCAGCTTCATCGCTTCGCGAACCGGGGTCAGATCGCCGGAACGGCGGTATTCACCCAGAGCGTCGTCGATATTCAGACCCAGACCGCGTGCGGCCCAACCCATGTGGGTTTCAAGGATCTGACCAACGTTCATACGCGAAGGCACGCCCAGCGGGTTCAGACAGAAGTCTACCGGCGTACCATCGGCGAGGAACGGCATGTCTTCCATCGGAACAACCTTGGAGATCACACCCTTGTTCCCGTGACGACCGGCCATCTTGTCACCCGGCTGCAGCTTGCGCTTCACGGCGATGAAGACTTTGACCATCTTCATCACACCCGGCGGCAGGTCGTCGCCACGGCGGACCTTCTCGACTTTGTCTTCGAAACGGGCGTCCAGAGCACGCTTTTGCACTTCGTACTGCTCGTTCAGAGCTTCGACGATCTGTGCGTCCTGCTCACCTTCCAGTGCCAACTGCCACCACTGACCACGGGTCAGGGTTTCCAGCAGCTCCTCGGTGATAACCGAGCCGGGCTTGACGCCTTTCGGGCCTTTGACAGCGGTTTTACCCAGGATCAGACCCTGCAGACGCGCATAGATGTTGCGGTCGAGGATCGCCAACTCGTCGTCCCGGTCACGGGCCAGACGTTCGACTTCCTCACGCTCGATCTGCAGCGCACGCTCGTCTTTTTCGACGCCGTGACGGTTGAAGACGCGGACCTCAACGACCGTACCGTAATCGCCCGGCTTCACGCGCAGCGAGGTGTCGCGAACGTCAGATGCTTTTTCACCAAAGATGGCGCGCAGCAGCTTTTCTTCCGGGGTCATCGGGCTTTCGCCCTTCGGAGTGATCTTGCCGACCAGAATATCGCCCGGCTCAACATCCGCACCGATGTAAACGATGCCCGCCTCGTCGAGGTTGCGCAGCGCTTCTTCACCGACGTTCGGGATGTCGCGAGTGATCTCTTCCGGACCCAGCTTGGTGTCACGGGCGGCGACTTCAAATTCCTCGATATGGACCGAGGTAAAGACGTCATCGCGCGCGATACGTTCCGAAATCAGGATCGAGTCTTCGTAGTTGTAACCGTTCCACGGCATGAACGCGACGACCACGTTCTTACCAAGGGCCAGTTCACCCATATCGGTCGACGGACCATCGGCAATAACCTCGCCCTTCTGGACGGTGTCACCTACCTTGATCAGCGGACGCTGGTTGATGCAGGTGTTCTGGTTCGAACGCTGGAATTTGCGCAGACGATAGATGTCAACGCCAGCGTCGCCCAGTTCCAGATCTTCGGTGGCGCGGATAACGATACGCTGGGCATCAACCTGGTCGATGATACCGGCGCGTTTCGCCTGAATCGCAGCGCCTGAGTCGATCGCAACCTTTTCCTCGATCCCGGTGCCGACCAGCGGTGCCTCGGCCCGCAGCAGCGGAACCGCCTGACGTTGCATGTTCGAGCCCATCAGAGCGCGGTTGGCGTCGTCATTTTCCAGGAACGGGATCAGCGATGCAGCTACTGATACCAGCTGTTTCGGCGACACGTCGATCAGATCCACATTCTCGCGCGGGGCAAGCGTGTAGTCACCGGCCTGACGGGTCGAAACCAGATCGTTGATGAACTTGCCATCCGCATCCAACGTCGCGTTCGCCTGCGCCACGGTGTGACGCATTTCCTCGGTCGCGGACATGTAGTGAACCTCATCGGTCACCTCAGCGTTTTTAACAACGCGATACGGTGTTTCGATGAAGCCATACTTGTTCACGCGGGCAAAGGTAGCAAGGCTGTTGATCAGACCGATGTTCGGACCTTCCGGCGTTTCAATCGGGCACATCCGGCCATAGTGGGTCGGGTGCACGTCGCGCACCTCAAAGCCCGCACGCTCACGTGTCAGACCACCGGGACCAAGCGCCGAGAGACGGCGTTTGTGGGTGACTTCCGACAGCGGGTTGGTCTGGTCCATGAACTGCGACAGCTGCGACGAGCCGAAGAATTCGCGGACAGCAGCCGCAGCCGGTTTCGCGTTGATCAGGTCTTGCGGCATGACGGTGTCGATCTCGACAGACGACATACGCTCTTTGATCGCACGCTCCATGCGCAGCAAACCGACGCGGTACTGGTTTTCCATCAGTTCGCCGACCGAACGGACACGACGGTTGCCGAGGTGGTCGATATCGTCCACGTCGCCTTTGCCGTCACGCAGTTCAACCAGCGCCTTGATGCAGGCCACGATGTCTTCGCGGCGCAGGGTGCGCAGGGTGTCCGGCGCGTCCAGAGCCAGACGCATGTTCATCTTCACGCGACCAACGGCGGACAGGTCATAACGCTCGCTGTCGAAGAACAGGGTGTCGAACAGGGCCGACGCCGCTTCGACGGTGGGCGGCTCGCCCGGGCGCATAACGCGGTAGATGTCCATAAGCGCGCTTTCACGGTTCAGGTTCTTATCCTGAGCCATGGTGTTGCGCATGTAGGGGCCGACATTGACGTTGTCGATGTCCAAAACCGGGATGTCGGTGATACCTGCATCCATCAGGTCCTTGACGGTGCCGCCGATCAGGTCGCCGTCCTTGTCGTACTCCAGCGTCAGCTCATCACCGGCTTCGACATAGATCGCGCCGTTTTCTTCGTTGATGATGTCCTTGGCGACGTACTTTCCGACGATGTTATCGAAGGGAACCAGCAGGTCGGTGACGCTGCCTTCGTCGATCAGTTTCTTGACCGCGCGCGGAGTGACTTTTTTGCCCGCTTCGGCAATCACTTCACCAGATTTGGCGTCAACCAGATCGTAAGTCGGACGGGTGCCGCGCACGCGCTCGGGGAAGAACGGTGTGACCCAACCCTTCTTCTTATCCAGTTTGTAGGACACGGTGTTGTAATACGCGTCCATGATCGCTTCCTGATCCAGACCCAGCGCATAGAGCAGGGTTGTCACAGGCAGCTTACGGCGGCGGTCGATACGGGCGAACACGATGTCCTTGGCGTCGAACTCAAAGTCCAGCCAGCTGCCGCGATACGGGATGATGCGGCAGGCAAACAGCAGCTTGCCCGAGGAATGGGTCTTGCCCTTGTCGTGGTCGAAGAACACACCGGGGGAGCGGTGCATCTGGGACACGATCACACGCTCGGTGCCGTTCACGATGAACGTCCCGTTCGGTGTCATCAGGGGCATGTCGCCCATGAACACGTCCTGTTCTTTGATGTCTTTGACCGATTTGGCGCCGGTGTCCTCATCGACATCAAACACGATCAGACGCAGGGTGACCTTCAGCGGCGCGCTGTAGGTCATATCGCGCTGCATGCACTCTTCGACGTCGTATTTAGGTTTTTCCAGATCGTATTTCACGAACTCCAGAACGGAGGTTTCGTTGAAATCCTTGATCGGGAAAACCGACTGGAACACACCTTTGATGCCTTCGCCGTCTGTGGGCTGTTCTGCATCGCCGGAGCGCAGGAAAAGATCATAAGAAGATTTCTGGACCTCAATGAGGTTTGGCATCTCCAGCACTTCGCGGATTTTGCCGTAATATTTACGAAGACGTTTCTGGCCAAGGAACGTTTGAGCCATGTCAGATGTCACCTTTCGATGTTCTCAGCGGGCAAAGACACCGTCGGGCCCCGGCATCTTGCACATTCGAGACGACACGTCCGGATCAATTCGTGGCCACCGTCCCGAAGGTGGCCTCCCGATCCGAAAACCGTGTCTTAGAAAACGCCCCAGATAATGGGCCCCTTTCTAAGACAGGTTCGGCTGGACCCGGATTTCTCCGGGCCCAGCCAAAATTTGCGGTGCATCAGCGATGCACCTGTCGGTTGGCTTAGGCCAGCTCGACTTCGGCGCCAGCTGCTTCCAGCTTGCCTTTGACTTCTTCGGCTTCGTCTTTCGACACGCCTTCTTTGATCTTGCCGCCAGCTTCGACCAGTTCCTTGGCTTCTTTCAGGCCCAGACCGGTGATGCCGCGAACTTCTTTGATCACGTTGATTTTCGAAGCGCCGGCGTTCTTCAAAACGACGTCGAATTCGGTTTTTTCTTCCTCAGCTGCGCCACCGGCGTCGCCACCAGCTGCGACCATTACGGCGCCGCCAGCTGCAGGCTCGATGCCG
This sequence comes from Ruegeria sp. AP7, assembly GCF_056539905.1. NCBI lineage: Bacteria > Pseudomonadati > Pseudomonadota > Alphaproteobacteria > Rhodobacterales > Roseobacteraceae > Ruegeria > Ruegeria sp. AP7. Next base: position 448,962 of record NZ_JBQFVT010000002.1, read on the forward strand.
TATTCGTCTTTGAGGATGGTTTTCAGTTCTTGTGCTTCCAGCAGGGTCAGACCCACGATGCTTTCTGCGAGTGCTTTCAGATCAGCCATTTTATCAGCTCTTTCCGTTTACAGTGTGTGTTCCAACGTCAGGGATATTTTCCTACGCAGATCATTCAGTGCCAACCGCTTACGCAGCTTCCGCCTTCTCTTCGATGGTGGAAAGGATGCTTGCGATGTTGCTTGCAGGTGCGCCAATCGCGCCGGCGATGTTCGAAGCAGGTGCGCCAATGCAGCCAACGATCGAAGCAATAAGCTCTTCACGAGACGGCATTTTCGAAACTGTTTCGACGCCTTTGCGGTCCAGAGCGTTCTCGCCCATAGCACCGCCGAGGATCTCAAAATTCTTGTTATCCTTGGCGAAGTCCTCGGCCACCTTGGCTGCTGCCACGGGGTCCTCGGAATAGGTCAGAACGGTCATCCCTGTCAGCAGGTCGGCCATGCTTTCACACGGCTTACCCTCAAGGGCGATTTTGGCGAGCCTGTTCTTGGCAACACGCACGGCACCACCCGCGTCACGAGCACGTGCGCGAAGGTCCTGCATCTCGGCAACTGTCAGACCGGCATAGTGCGAAACCACTACGACGCCAGAGCTTTCGAAGATTTGGCCGAGTTCCTCGACCACTTTCTCTTTCTGGGCTCTATCCACAGTTCTCTCCAAGTTAGGGGCGATATCTCACCCCGGCTCATATTTGCCGCAGCTTTCGCTCCGGCGTTCAGGTCCGTTGTTACGGGATGGGCCAAAACTCGCCCGAGGATCGTGACCCTCAGAATTCTTTGGTCTTACCCGTCTCAGGCAGGGAATTAAGGGGCCGCATGGCACCACCCACCGTCTTGGACGAAACAAAATAAAGCGCACGACGAATCGCACGCTTTATTCCGCAGGTCTACTTAGGACAGATAGGCCGGGTTTCCAAGAGCTAAATTGCACCTATGGGTGCGTTTCGAACGTTCAGAAATAAGCATACTTTCAGTGCAAGTCTCATACACGGTAGATAACGAGGACAGCCAAAGCGACTACAAGAGAAAGATCTTTGAGCCATTGTGGTAACCGGATGCTATTGTCTACCTTTTATCAGCCCACCAAACACAAGTACAAAGCGATTGCGACGTTTGTAGCGCCTATTGTCGCTTCGAATTGGTGTATTGCACGCTTTCCAGCGTGTAATGCAGCTGTGATCTCTTTTGTCTTTTTGGTCTTCACCAAATCTGTTCGTAACTGCTGGACAAGTGAACGTTATCATTGACGCCCGCGCACTGATCAGAATCCTGCCGATACCAAATTACTACTTTGAAACTGTGGCTAGATAGCCTCTGACGAAAACTTGTAGCACGGGGTCCGGTCTGTGTGTGTTGGGGGGCGTAAGGGTTCCTCGCGACTGTTTAAGTATGTTTGGTGGATATATGTCTGTTGCGACTCTGCCACACGCTTTTTGCGCCCCGCGTGCTTCCACAGTGCTTCCAGTTGTGTTGGCCCTAACGCAAAAAGCTTCGCATTATGCGAAGTTAAGTATTTGTTTTCCGAACGAGAAGATTGGTTTTGGGAGTAGGATTTGAACCTCTGACCTTCAGGTTATGAGCCTGACGAGGTGAAGAGGTTAAGCAATTGAACCGTGTGATCAATTGTAGTCTGAACGGGCTGTACTGAGATTTTCTGACGCT
>NZ_JBQFVT010000003.1:0-388052 GCF_056539905.1 Ruegeria sp. AP7
GCGCAAGGCGATTGGGAAAAGGTCATAGAGCGGGAACATGCAATTCTTGTCGCAAAGAACAAGATAGAACAAAAAAGTTACCCGGCATTGTAAGTTTGCTCGAAACAACCGCCAGTTTTAAATTGCTCTGTATGAAGAGCACACGCAGCAATGCCAGAAGCTGACGTTCAGTCTGTTACCATCAGGGTCCGCTTCGTCCGCATCTCGGCAGTTGCACAGTCTTGTTGCGAATGTCCGGTTTGGTCTGGTTGCGGTCAACCATGCTCATCACAGAGACTGATAGTACATGGTTCCGCAGAGCAGTGTTGGGGATGTGCTTATCCGGGGCGCTTTGGTTCCTAGCAGGAGAGGCGCTTAGAAGAAGCGCGCACTACTACAACGACAGTCGCCATATAATACTTCGTATGTTAAATATTGGGTAATGGCGGCAGGTAAGCTTTACTAGCGGTCTGGGTCTGTATCGAGTTTGCCCCAGAGATCATCAACCAGATCTGAGAAGCCATCATTCGAGACCTCCTTGGGCAGTAGACCGGCTCTTCGCCGGCGTTCGACCTCGGCCATTAGTTCTTCCTCTGTGGCTGTCTCAACCAAATCACATCGAAGAGTTTCAATCTCGTCCGCTGTCCACGACTCAAATTTGTCAGCGTAGAAGCCCAGGGAATACGGCTCGTCATCAGAAATCTGCTTGATCACAGCATTCCAATCTTCGCTTTGGTTCGTTTCCTTTTCGACCCTCTCATCTAGTTCGCGGATTGACTTGCGGATCATCGGCAGCAGCTCTGCCTCAACACCTTCTTCGCCCGCGCCGATCCCCGCAAGCCAAAGGTCTGCGATCTTGCGGACGAGCGCCCAAACCGTCAGATTTCGAGGGTGGCCTTTAATCCGGCCGCCGAGACCTCTTTCTTGAATGCCCAGCTGTTTAGCGGCCCGTTCGTTCATTTGGATATTGTAATCGGACACGTCCGCTAGTTCTGAATCGTTCTCAGCCACAGCTCGGGCGACCTCTTGATCACCAACATAGACAACCACCTTCAACATCCCGCTACCTCTTCCTTCGCCAGTTCATCACTCGGTCCAGGTGGCTGTAGTCCAGATCTCGTATGATCCTTTGCACTTGCTCTGGATCGACTTCGCGATCTTTTCCAGCGGTGCGGACGATGTGTCTGACGTAGACCGCCAACGCGACAATGATCACTGCGGATAAGATCAAGCTGAAATGCTCTAGCTCCATCACTAAGTCTTCTTCCTGGGGTCTTCGATCCCGAGGTCGTCAAAAACGTTGCCACTGCCTTCAGTGATTTCGACATCATCGTCGTCAGTCACTAAATTCCAGGTGTTCTCTTTGACCCACTCGTCCCGCCACTTTGGCGCATCGGGCGGACGTTTTGCAAAATCGGCGATTTGCTCGAAAATCATTTTGCGCAATGCTAGCCAGACTTCCGGCCCCTCTTTACGACGGGCTTGAAGTTCCGCAATCAAGTCATCCAGAGGAACATCCTGTAACGGGCGCCCGAAGATCTCTTCTTCTGAAAAATCATCTGTCATCGCTCAACATCCTCGACACTGATCGTCAAGACTAAGATCTTGTTCGGTTTTACGGTGCTCTGTTTTCCTTCGATCTTTCGAAGCTTGCCGTTCACCGAAGTCTCGCAGATCACGAAAATTGGGATTTCCTCTCCTGTAGTCTCGTTACTCATCTGCCTTACCCTTCGGCTCAGCAATCTTGCGTGCCCGGATCTCATCTGCGCTGATCGGCTTGGTTGGTTTTGCTCGACCGGCCGCGATTTCAGCTTCCAATAACTTCAGCAAACGCATCGTCTCTTCGTCCACCTCAACGTCGTCGTCATCACCCATCAGACTTCTCCCGAGTACAGTAACAGTGAGAACAAAGCGCTTGAGACCCGTCGGTTGTCCGAACGACGTCACCAACGTGGCCACACTCTTCACACGTCACACCGCATCGAAATTCCATCCAGTCAGCGTACTCCTGAATGAGATCGTGGTGTCGACTGAAACCGATGCAAATCTTGCCATCTTGGCCTTTCTTAATATCCGAGATCTGAATAGCTCCAGGGTCCAGTGCCCTGAAATCCTGACTGAAGGAAAGCTTGTGGAGTGCTTGCGAAATCACGACGAGCCAGCCCTTTCCGACAGCAGGAACAAGAGATGCGCAATCCGGAGAAACGAGGTCTGGATAGTTTTCCACAATGTCTAGCCTCAGGCTGTCGGGCCAGGTTTCTTCGGCGCCCTCAAATCGCCGCCGCAGAGCGTCATTGTAGCACCAGCTGCAAAGCGTCGTCACAAACCCAATGATGTTCTGGCGTTGGGCAGAATTAGAACAACCTTCACAGGTCTGCTCAATCTGATCGACACGCCATTGAATCTCTTCACTCGTAGCCTGGTTGCAGCCCGGGCCCTCATAGACGCGCAAGCCTCCCCATTTCTGTTTGATCTGAACGATGGACGGGTGTTCATCACCAAACAGGTCGGGCTGCTCGTCGATCAACCTCTTCACTTTCTCAAGTGCAAGCGTAAGCTGCTTCGCCCACCCGGCACGATGCTCACCAAGCTGCTTTAAGACGCTTCCATGAATATCGTTCCAGTTGACAACACTGCTCATCACTGACCTCCGGGCGCGCGCCTCTTTGAGATCGTGTGAAACCTCCGCCATAGCAGTCATCATACGGTCGACCACTTCGAGGTCATCACACTCGACATGCAGACCCTCGGTCGACCATGTTACGTCAGAGACGTGCGGGGCTGGGTAGTTGTGCGCCATCACCAAACGCATCTCTTCGGCGTACCAGGCGTCAAATGAGCGGAGATCATCTGGCGCTCCATGGTCCTCGATCACACCTCGGACCTTTTCCCGGAATTCCTTCCAGCTCTTTTCGACATCATCCATCAGTCACATTCTCCAGAACTTGGTCTTGTTGAGATGGAAGACCCCTCCCGGGATATGGCAAAGGGCAATCGGCGGGACATGACCGGTGGCCAGCGAGCCCGTATTCATGAGCTTCCGGGCGTAGTCCTCGTCATCGTAGGCTTCCATGATCTTTTCGAAGGTCACTTGTTGTTCGGCGGTCATCACCATTCCTTCTTCACGCACGCGGGGCACCGATTACGGTCATCCGTTCGGTCGATCTGAGCGAAAAAGCCACAGACCGAGCACGTCATTTGATCTCGAATGGGCTTCTTTTGAACGCCAAACAGCCGGTGCCGTTCCGGATGGCGCTTGCTCGCGACATCATGCCCGCACCAACAACAAAGTGTCTTGTACCAGCCGTCCAGAAGTTGGGTCCCGGCACTATTCCCTCATCGTTCACAGCTCTGATTTGCACGCGCAATCGTCTCAGCGATCATCGACTGGATGTGTCGATCATCACACCTGTGGTAGATGCGGAGCTCTCCCAGCTTCTCCTTGATCTGGAGGACAAAGGGGTAGGTGGCACCCTTCAGATCGCAGTATTCCTTAACCTCCGTGAAAAGCTTTGTGACCAAGCCGGACCAGCCTTCGGGTGTGCGTCCGAGGCTCTCCTCGACCGATTGCTTGATGTCGTTGAAATCAATTGCGTTCGTAACGTCGTCCGCCATGTAGGACACCTCCTGAGGATGGTAGGAGGCGTCGGAATCGAACCGACTCGTGCACTCTAATCTGGAGCAATTACAAGGATATAAGCCTCGCCCGCATACCAATGCTGCCTCCCACGGATTTCGCGTGGGTTATCGACCTCAGGCCGATATTCGATGGCAGTGGATGCGTGTATACGTCATGACCGGAAGCTGAACCAGTTAGGGCCACCGTGTCAAGACGGAGCGCGCGGCAGCCCGAGATTCACCGCGTAGTTCTGGGAACCTTCTAGCTTAACGTGTGCCCAAATGACTGAAGCAACTTATTTGGAGGGTTGGTCAGCATGCTGTAGGTCTCACATAGTGAGACGATTCGACACTCGATGTTCAAGGTTAGAACGGTACAGCCACGCTTGTTCAGAATCTCCGGTGGTTCGCGCCTAGATATGCCTAGCCGATACCGCAAATGCAGAAAGCGTCCGAACGGACAAGTAAACACCTCAGTTTTGCAGAAGATCTGATCATTGTTATTGTGGATGCGGAGTAATGCCGGTGTTCGAGGGGGGCAAAATGGCGCGGAGACTTCCAGGCGAGGGTGACAAGAAATTTTTGGTTTATGCAGGTACAGGTACGGACCTGATTTTTAATCACGGTATCGAGCTTCCGGGTTTTGCGTCGTTTCCCTTGCTGGAGAAGCCTGACACCCGGGCTGTTCTGGCCGGACAAATGCAAGCGCTCGTGCAATTGGCCGGCGATATGGGTGTTGGGTGCATTCTCGACGCACCGACATGGATGGCCAATGCCGACCGTGCTGCACCTTTGGGCTACGATGCTGAACGTCTTCGTGAGGTAAACAAGGATGGTGTCGCACTGATGGAGGAGGTGCGCAATGCTTCTGGGCGGGAAGACGTTTTGGTTTCCGCCTGCGTTGGCCCAAGATACGATCCTTACGCTGACATCCCACCCATGACAGTTGAACAGGCGCGCAGCTACCACAGTGTGCAACTCGCTGTTCTGAAAGAAACCAGTGTTGATCTGGTGACCGCGTACACGTTCAACCGCCTAAGCGAGGCTGCTGGCTGTGTTCTGGCTGCAAGAGATATTGGTTTACCCATCATTTTGTCATTGGTCGTCGAAACCGATGGCTGTTTGGCTGACGGCACAAAACTTGTTGATGCCATAGACCAGATCGAAGCAGAAACAGACGGCGCAGCTCTGTTCCACATGGTCAACTGCGCACACCCGACGCACTTTGCCGACGCGCTCAACGCGCATCCAAGGCTCAAAGGTGTTGTTGCCAATGCATCAAGTTGTTCGCACGCAGAATTGGATGAGGCCGATACCTTGGATGAAGGAGATCCCGCGCAGCTCGGCCAAGAAATTGCGGATGTCCTGCGGGAAAACCCGTCTATCAGGGTGTTTGGCGGTTGCTGCGGTACTGATATGCGACACCTGAGGGAAATGGCTTTGGAGGTAGGTCGCAGATAGCGCTGCTATTTTACTTACGGCGGCGTATCACCGTATGCGTGAAGCTTGATGATAGGCTTTAACGGGAAAGTCAGTGATCAGAGAAGTAATTCCGATGAAATGCAGGCGAAGCGTCAAGACAGGTGCTTGATTTTGCTTTTATAGACTGTGGACCAAACGTGCTCTACGGTCTCGATCACGCAACTCAATTCGAGAAGTTCAACTGATACCTTCAGGATGGAGACTGACGATGTTTGCCTCGAGGATGAAAAGCTTTCGCACTCATATGCAAGAAGCCGGAATCGACGTTGCTCTCATCACCGATGACGACAACGTTTATTATCTGACGGGCTACTATGACTACCTGCATATGGAGTTCGGGCGTCCAACCATCCTGGTTGTGCACAAGTCAGGTGAAAGCCTGTTGATCACGCCGACAATAGACCTGAATGCCGCACGTTCGGCCGCTCATGTTGATCGTATCGCGGCCTGGAATGACGGTATGGGCGAAGAGTGGAGATCGGAACTGCCTCAAGCGGTCAAAATGGCAAAGCGCGTCGGGATCGAGCCTGATCACATGCCGCCTGTTGTGCGGACATATCTGGAAACGTTGGTCCCGGTGGAAAACCTGGTCAGCGCCACACCGATATTGGCTGAAATGCGAATGATAAAATCCGCCCAGGAACTTCAATTGGCCCGGCATGCCGGGCAAGTTGCAAGCGCTATGATGGACGCCGGACGCGACGCCATTGCAGACGGAGTGCCGGAGTTCGAAGTTGCGATTGCCACGTCCCAGGCTGGAACACGAAAGGCCGCCGAGCTTTTAGTGGCGCATTACGATGACGCGGACATGTCGCCCAACACTCATTTTCTGCAAATAATGGCGTCGGGCGACACCATCACCAAAACCCATCATCGCGCCTCAACACGGATCATGAAACGAGGCGAGCCGGTGTTTTTGTGCTTTTGCGGCATGACTAATTTTCACCGCTTCAAACTGGGTTTTGACCGCACCTTTTGGATTGGTGAGGTGGCGGACAAACAACAAGAGAATATCTATGAGGTTGCCGTGGCAAGTCAGGCCGCCGCACTAGCAGAGCTGCGCCCAGGTGTGACCGCCGAAAGTGTGCATACCGCCTATGCCGAGGTTATCCAGGGGGCGGGTTTTGAATACCCGTTCCGGTGTGGTCGCGCGACCGGCTATAGCTTTTTGGAGAAACCACAGCTCATCACCGGCGACACGACAGTGTTGCAGCCAGGGATGGTTTTCGCTGTTGATGGTTCAGTGTCAGTCGATACATTTCGTGCGCAGATTGGCGACAGTTTCATAATCACCGAAGATGGTTGGGAGGCAATAACGGAACATCCAAAGTCCTTGGATGCCGTTATCCTTTGAAGTACTCGTTTCAGATGCGACTCGCGCCATGGTCGGAGGACGAACCGATTTCTCTTTTTGTGAAATAGAACCCAGACTCCTGAAAGGTCTACGTGGTCACCACGTTTTGTATCGGTTGGAGTGGCAAGATTAAGTCTTGGGGGCGCCGTAACTCCGGCAAATCGCCTAGTCTCGGAGGGGAGCAGCACCGCCAGTTGTTTTGAGGTTCGGGGCACACCTCACATCGCCAGCAATTCCCGATGTATTTCGACCATCGCCCAGGTGTCGCGCGTGCAATACGCCACAAGACCAGAATAGACCTTCTCGCGCGCTGGATCATCCGGTTCGGTCAGTGTTACGTCCTTCCAAAGGCGAGACGCGCTTGCTCCCTCTTTGATATCCAGATCATCGTATGAAAGTTCTGGCAAAAACGCAGGAAGAACGGCCTTGATAGAGGCGCTTCCCCTGAACGCGGGATCGTTGATCACTTCATCCGCAAACGGCTTCATAAGATCTACAACCCGTGCATTTAGGCCTTCCAGAAACTCTGCGTGCTCTGGATAAGTCTCCGCCATCTCCGTATTGCGCGATTTCTCGAACGGCGCATACCAAACCATTACAGAACCGACGTCTCCCATGTCCTCACGAAGTCTTTTAAGCAAGGCTGGCATCGGATTACTGGAGTCACGGTGGAGATACTCCCTGTGCTCGTTTTCTCCGCCAGGCTCATGCTGGATATGCAAGGAGTACTGGAAAGCGACTTGCTGATAGGGACGCGTTCCGTCCCAGGGTGGCAGCAAACTCTGAGACGTCTCGTAGTCAAAATAATAAACCGGATAGACAATCTCGCTCAGAAACCTGCTTAACTCCTGATGATCGATAGTGCGTGCACCGTTTGCCACTGCTCTCAAGTAGCGTTGCGTCGACTTGCCCAACACAGATGGATCACTGATCTCGTCAATCTTTGTGATCCCGTGTGCGATTAGTTCGGAGGCTTTTTCCGCGTTCATGAACGGAAGGCGGTGGATGCTGTCTTGCACGATTGGAGGGTCAAGTTTTTCGCGAATGTCCAACCATTCAGCGTAGGATTTTAATCGCGCACGTTCGGGGGACGGATCAGGCATCGTACCACTGGCAACGACGCTCAATGCCTGATCGATACGCGTGCGTGTTTTTTCGAGCTGCTCAGTCACCGCACCAGTGATGTCGGTGATGCTGACAAGCTCTCGCGGATTGATTTCGCCGTTTCTGACGTAATCACGGTTCACATGTGCCACTTCGCAGCGCACAATGGGGAACCCGGCTGCCTCAAGCACGACACGCTGGAATGCGAGATCAAAAGTATGTTCGGGCTTTGCAGATGTCCCGCTCTTGATCTCTGTCAGAACGTACCCATCGCCATTGCGGCTCACGATGTCGGAGATGCAAGTTATGGTTCCATCTTCATAGCGTCCCTGTGCCACGGCGTTCGCACCATCTCTCCAAGCATCCAGAGTGCGCGCGGGCAGAGCTTGGTATTCTGAAAAATCTGAAAAACCGAGGCGAACGAGATCACTAAATAGCTCCTCAGCATAAGGCTCAAACGCGTGCCCCTCGTCAAAACGCGCTTGCAATGAAGGGTCAATCGGCGGCAACAGATGCCTGGCGTGTTTCTTGATCCATAGCCAGGCGGGGTGCCTGAGAAACATCATGTAATCTGATTTGGATAGCATGGTGTAACTTTCATCCCAGAATTGATGAAACCAGTGGAAGACCATCATGGTCAGCTATTGAGAGTAACTTTTCTTTGGTGCAGTCGGCGTCACCACTCTACCAAAGCCTCATGTAAATCGTACTGATAGCTCGGTGTCCATCACGCCACCAAAACCAGCTGACCATTCTTCACCCGGAGACACTGGCCATGCGTCTGTCAAAGTACCGGTTGTAACCAGCTCGCCTCCCTGAAGCTGGTCGGCTTCGGAGAGCAGAGACACAAGATGAGCCAGGACTTCAATTGGGCCTCCAAGCGCGTTTTCCCCCTTGCCGGACTCGATAGCCTCGGTGCCCTTGAACAATGCTAGTGGCACTTCGGCCAAGCCGATCAAAACATCATGCGTCGCCGCGATTTTGTCGCCAAGAACAAGGCAGCCGTGCAGTCCTTGTGCTGCGATTGAGTCTTCGACCGAGAATTTCCATTTGGGATAAATCGATTGAACAATTTCAAATCCCGGAGCGACCCACTCCACGCAACCTGCCAACTGCTCATTGTTCATTTCAGCCGTCGGGACATAGCCAAGGCCTAGTACGATTTCTGGTTCGATTCTCGGTTCTGAATACCTTGCCAAGTTTACCGGCTGATCAGTCGAAAACAGCCCATCTGCGTGGACCTCTCCCCAAATGGGTTGATCCACACCATAAACAGGCCAAATCGTGCGGTTCGTGAAGCCGACTTTTCGGCCGACTCTCTTTTTGCCCTGAAGCTCTCGGACGCGACTTGCAATCGAATATGCGTCATCCAGCGTTAGCCGTTCTGCCTCTGAAGACAGTTTAGATATCTGCTGGGCAGAGCTCAGGGCATCAGCGATTTTCTGAGCGTTTGCTTCAATATCTCTTGTCATCTTCGCATTATACCTGCCGAAGGCTGGATTGCGATGCAATCAAGGTATTGAAGAATTAGGTTCCTCAATGCACAGGTATGAAAAACGATGCTAACTATTGGCCCATTCCCTAGGAGACCTGACATGACCAAACTTCGCCTTTTTGGTATCGTCATCCTTTTCCTTGCAGCACTAAGTGGGCTTTCAGAGCACCTGTTTTATGGCGGTGTCGACCCAAACGGCGTTCTGCAAGAAAGCTTTTTTTTGCCGCTGACTTTCATTCTCACAGCAATTGGCGTCGTTGTGCTCGTAGCTTCTTTGTTCCAATCGCGGCGTGACTGAGACGCGTCCGTCAGTTAGAACGCTGTTCCAAAACGCAAATCGGGTAATCTCCAGGATGGCGACCTCCGCCCAAGTCTAGGCAGGCCTCCTCATATTGGTAACGTTCGACCGCACGTCCCGCTAGGAACATGCATAACCCCACCGTCAATACGGTGAACGCCAACAGTATCTTCGTTCTCCGTGTCATTGCTCAGTTTATTGTTTCATTCTCTTGGTGTCAGTCAACCAGCTTTCAGATCTTGTCGAAAATTGGCAAACTCTGAAACTCAAACTTCAAATTGGTTTCGTCGAGTTTCTAAATAAGGGACGCGCCCTCGATCAGATCAATCTCGGTCCAGAAGTTCTGGCCGATTAGGCCAGGCGCGTAAAACACCCGCTAGCGCTGCGCGGGCTTACTCTGGCGCCGAACCAACGGTTAAAATCTTCCCATTGCTCCAAACTAGCGCCTCGTAACAAACCTCGGCTCCTGCGCCTCCGCACCAACCACCGTCTCGTCCAATAAGCAGTATACGGTCAGGCCCCCAGTCAATAAAACGCCAACCCGTTGCCTGCCACGACATGATCTCACCGTCGACGATAAGATTGAGCATGCACCCCCCTGTTCCGCAGTACATAGAGGCAGCAGAAGAACAGGAATACTGGCTTTCATCTACGAGTTCAGCCTTAACCGTGCCAAACTGGGAGCGCAGCTCGATCTCGGTCACAGCGTCACCCTGATCGAACTCTCCATTCTCGAAGTCTTTGCAATCAGCGGCAGCTCTTTCGATGATCTGTTGTGCTTCCTGGGAGGCGGCGAAAACTGTTGTGGCGCAAAACATTGCGGCGACCATCGATGCCAGAAGCGCTGCAAACAAAGATTTCACTCTTTTCATGCTTTCCTCATCGTTTGAATTCAGTGATATCCTGCCAAAGTAGCTTCGTAAGAGGCGGTTTCGCCGAAGTTTTCCATCACCCATTCCGGATCGTAGTAGGTGTCGAGATAACGGTTTCCGTCGTCACACAGAATAGTGACAATGGAGCCAGATCGTCCGGCAGCCTCCATCTCTTGCGCAACTTGCAAAGCGCCCCAAAGGTTTGTGCCTGTTGATGGGCCTGCCCGCCGCCTGATCCGATCTTCAAGCCAGAGCATTGTCGCAATGCTTGCCGCATCGGGCACTTGGATCATACGGTCGATTACATCTGCCAAAAATGACTTTTCTACCTTGGGACGTCCGATACCTTCAATACGACTTGAACAGGGGCGGGTCAGGGTCCTGTCTCCAGTTCGAAAGCTATCAAAAAACACTGAGTTTTCGGGGTCCACAACAACCAATTCACTATTAAAGCCTTTGTAGCGAATGTACCGCCCCAGCGTTGCTGAAGTTCCGCCAGTTCCCGCGCTCATCACAATTACCGATGGAATTGGATGTGGCTCTCGTTCCATCTGGCGAAAAAGGCTTTCTGCAATGTTGTTGTTTCCTCTCCAATCCGTCGCCCGCTCGGCGTACGTAAACTGATCCATGAAGTAGCCACCGACTTCAGCTGCCAGTTCAACCGAGGCCTGGTGCATGTCCGGCGCCGCATCGACGAAGTGGATTTCCCCACCTTGGAACCGGATTAGGTCGATTTTGCTCTTGGCGGTAGATTTTGGGAGAACCGCGGTAAAAGGCACTCCGATCATACGGGCGAAGTAAGCTTCTGAAACGGCAGTGCTGCCAGACGAGGCTTCGATTACACGTGTCCCTTCCCTTATTTTCCCGTTTACAAGCGCATAAAGGAAAAGCGAGCGTGCCAGCCTGTGCTTGAGGCTGCCAGTGGGATGTGTACTTTCATCCTTGAGATAGATGTCTACGCCCTTCAGCCCCCGAACGGGTAGCTTGAAAAGGTGCGTATCGGCAGAGCGGTGAGCATCTGCATTGATCTTGGCAATCGACTCCGAAATCCAACGGTCCATACCTCTACTCAAACGCCCTGTTTAGCACCCGTCAAGCTTGGGAAAATCGTCTTTGAAATTCATGGGGATGCAAGCATGCGTCACCAATAGGACCGACTGTCCATCTAACGGGCAGGAATACCTATCGTGCCAGATTGTGCTTCAATGAACAGCCAGTGATTAAGAGGGAAAAATGTTAGGGTACTATAGGCGACGACTTGAACCCCAAGGAGAAACAAGCCGAATACATGAATGAGTGTAGGTATTTGATCTTCGTAAGCAAGCAGCAGAATTGACACGATCTGGCCGATTCAAATTGCTGCAACAAATATTCCAATATCAATCAACAAAAAGTTGCGCTCAAGTATCGCTGTGTATGCTGTGAATACTATTACAATCAAAATAGCAGTAATTGCGAGGCTAACTCCTTTAGCACTAAATACGTCCCTTCTTGTAAGTCGGGGTGGAAGCGGCATTAGGCAGGCCCAAAACAAGCCTGGCCAAAAAGCCAGTTTTAAGTGTTCCCAAATTGACTCGTTGACAGCTGCCACAAGCGCCATTGGTGTCCAACTTCCAAGCAAAACAAATGCAAAGTGCAGCCCGGACCCAAGTACGATCATTAGGACAGCCCCTATCGCTTCGAGCCAAACTATTCGGGACGAAGCTTCCAGCATGTTTGGATCTCCCAATCCTGATTGTTGAATACTCTGCTTAGATTCTCAAAAGTGAAATGCCCGCAGACAGAAGGTCTAGAAATAGCTTTCACCCCCCCTTGGTGAGCGGCAATGTCCAAGTTCGTGTAAGAGTCTGTAAAGTTGACCCTTCCTGATTCTTAAACACAGTTGCTGTCATTGCCATGTTCTACATTGGACCGTAGGCTGAACAAAAAACGGGGTAGAGCATGCACGCTACAAGGTGGGTTACATTATCGGCTGGATTTTTTACTCTGGCCACAGCGTCGTGTACAGATCTGTATCCTGACGCCGACGTCATGCCCACACGCGCTGATGGGGCAGCCTTTTTCTCAGAAAACTGTAGTTCTTGTCATGGTGTGGACGGCAGAGGCGGTGGCCCGGCAAGCGGCGGTCTTTCCGTTGCGCCAACAGATTTGACAACACTGAGCGCGAAGAACGGAGGCACTTTCCCTCAAGCACGGGCCCTAAGCTACATCTATGGCGACCCGGGAAACAGCCATCTTGCTCGGGTTATGCCGGAATTTGGCGGGGAAATGGCGGAAGACCTGGTTCCGGTTGAAATCGAGGGTATCTTGACGCCCACACCGCGCGAGTTGGCAGGGTTATTGTTTTTCTTAGAAAGCATCCAACAGTAGATTAGTGTTTTTGGCGCTAGGTCAGCAATTGATCGTTTGCCGGTGTTCTGGACTTGCACCTTTTTTGACCCGGTGACTATTGCAGGCCTAGCATTGTGAAGCGCTGTGGTCAGCTAGGCGTAAGCAGTCTCTCAAAATCTTTTGGCCGAATTGGAAAGTCGAGCCCAGTTCTGGCTAAATGCGAGTTGACATATGATTTATGTCAAAGAGCTGAGCGCTTTCACATGCTAAATTTCGAATGTTAAATGGTAAAGCTGTTCTGAGCTCGTTGCTGCCTGTCCCCATCAATCGGTTTTGGGCCACAGGATAGCAAATGTTATATGGTAAAGGACCGACGTTGACCGGGGGGAAGATGTCGGTCCATTTTTGTTGTAGTGAACTCTCGTTTAGCAAAGGACCTCCGGCTTATGAGGTACTTCATGATCGTTGCAAGCATGGGCATTTCTTCGGTTGCAACGATATCTGCGGCCGAGGAGTTTTCGGACCTTGGTAAAGACCTCTTTGTTGAGCATTGCGCCAGATGTCACGGAAACGATGCATCCGGGAAAGGACCTGACGCAGCTGACTTGAAAACAGTGCCTGCTGATTTAACAAGGATTTCCGAACGCAGAGGGGGTGTGTGGCCCATGTTGGAGGTCATGTCGATCTTAGACGGTTACTTGAAAGTACAAGAACCTCGCGATGACATGCCGATAATCACCGAATTGAATGACGGCCCTGCTGTCGAATTCGATACGGGCAACGGTTTGGTTACGCAAATTCCTTCCAGACTTATCGAAATTGCTGAGTATTTGGAGAGTATTCAGTCTCCGAAGCCGGAACGATATGTTCCGTGAAGTTCTGCTCCGCATTTGTGTGCGCTAAAGAGTGCTGCGTTGGGCGGTTTCCGTAGTCGCCAAGAAGCAACGAATATGAGGATCGCGTTGTCGACGATGCCGTCGCGGTCTGGCCTAGCTTGCTTCAATATCAGGACTCGCGCTTCACAGCGGTCTAATCCAAGACTTCTTGTAACACTTCACCGCTCGCACCATTGGGACGCGCCGTGCTCAATAATGCAGACAGTGTGGATGCGAGAGCAGTCGTGCAAACACGGCGTGCGACCCGTTGCGGTTTTAAGTTCGGTCCAGCAAAGATAATCGGCACATGTGTGTCACCGCGCCACGGTGACCCGTGGGTGGATGTGACGGACAGACCATCGAAGTCTGCGATGAACCAGCCGGGTTTGAAGACTACGTATATGTTCCCGGATCGGGTCGGATGATAGTTGTTGCGGATCAGGCGCATGATGTCGGTATCGGGCAGGAGGTTTGCTTCGATAGCCGTACTGGGGACGGCGAATGCCACATCGGGAAAGGATAGAAGCTCTTCTGCAATAGCTGACTCCAGCGTGAGTAAATCAATATCACGGCGAGCCAATACTTCGGGGGCGATATTGAGATAGGGGTGATTATAACCCTCAAGCAATTTCCCGGTGATCCCAAACCGCTCCTTAAGCCTGGCTATCTGTTCCGTCGGGTCCCATGTGTCCGGAGCAACAAGGCCAGTTTGGATGCCAACACTCTCCAAATAGCCCGGCGCATCGGTGGTGCCGTGGTCCGCCGATAGAACGATCAAAACGTTTTCCAGCCCAATCCGTTCGTCGATAAACGCGAAGAGATTCATGAGAGTCTGATCGAGGCGGTATATCGTGTCCTCGGCTTCAAGACTGGAGGGGCCAAACACATGGTTGACGTAATCCACGGACGAGAAGCTAATCGCCAGATAATCCGTTACCGCGTCTTGCCCGATATCCTCGGCATCAATCAATCGTTTGGCAAATTGCGCCGTCAGATCGTCGCCAGCGGGACTAAGCGTTAAAAAGGTCGTAAAGTAGGGATTTTCTAGCGGGTCAAACCCATTTTGCATCGAAGAATAGCGATGAGGAAAGGTTATGCCGAACCCGGCGACATCCGTCTCCCATGGCTGGTTGTCACGGTCGCCAAAGAGATAGGCTTCCTTTGGGTGCATCAATTCCCAAGAGGTTCCTTCAAAGGAGGCACTCGGCGATGCGTCATTCCAGACAGAAACCCAATCAGGGTATTTGTCGTAATAGTACGAGCTTGTGACGAAACGATTTGCGGCTTTCGAGAACCAGAAGGCTTTGCCGCTTTGTCCCGCCATTGTAATAGCCCCACGGTCTTTGATTGAAACTCCAAAGACCTTGGCCGCTCCAGCAGTGGAAGCGTTTAATTCGTCCGAAAGCGTCGTAACAAGCATAGCGCGTGGTGACCGCCCATCTGTGCCAGCTGCCGCCTGTGTTGGGTCAATTTCAATATCGTCATTGACGCCAGCGCCATCTCCAAGAAGCGGAGCGGTGCTGTCTTCAACGTTGTAAACAACGCGGTCCAAGGTTCTGTCGAACCATATGTTTCCGATCATCCCGTGCACTGCCGGTGTTGCCCCGGTCGCCAATGTGGCGTGCCCGACAACAGTCTCTGTATTGGCATGGCAATGATGGGCGTCCACATAGTGTACACCGTTTTCAAGTAAATTCTTAAGGCCACCCTCCCCAAGATTCTCAAAGTAACGTGTCGGCAGATCG
This sequence comes from Ruegeria sp. AP7, assembly GCF_056539905.1. Taxonomy (NCBI): domain Bacteria; kingdom Pseudomonadati; phylum Pseudomonadota; class Alphaproteobacteria; order Rhodobacterales; family Roseobacteraceae; genus Ruegeria; species Ruegeria sp. AP7. Next base: position 15,154 of record NZ_JBQFVT010000003.1, read on the forward strand.
CCCCGCAACGCGTCAACGGTCAGCTGCAAAACAAGACGAGGAGGTTCTTGCGCATACGCAGGAGCGATTGCAACCAACCACAAAGACAAACAAGCTCTCAGTGTTTTGGTCATAGTGTTTCCTTTCGCTGTATTGCGCAGCAGGTTAGCGGCGACCGCAATTGCGCGCTAGAACAACCCGTTTCAATACCAAACTGATAACAAAAACGCTTCAAGTCTACTTCTTCAGACCTATCGCGAAAGAGCCTGCAACACCCAAAATGGTGTTCAAACAAACAATTGCTTGGAACTGAGGTGCCCGGATCGGTTTTGATCCAAAACAAGGCTTTGAGTCTTTTGAGACACTAAACTCTGCGCCAGAAACCCTGTTTCAGGTGAAACGCTATGACCAAAAACCTATCGGTTTTTCTTTTTTTGGCTGGTTTAGTAATTGCTGGTGCGTTGCTGTATGTCGTTGTTGCCGAGGATGGCGATGAATTGCCGGTCGGATTTGTGCAAGGAAACGGGCGGGTTGAAGCGGAACAAGTCGAAATAGCACCAACTAATGCAGGTCGGGTTGCGAAGGTAACGGCAACAGAGGGCAGTATGGTTGCAGCCGGTCAAATCCTGGCCGAAATGGACATAGATGAGCTATCTGCCGCCCTGGACCGGGCTAAAGCCGAAGTAGCATTGGCAAATCAAACAAAGGCCGAAGCAGAAGCGCTCGTAGTGCAACGCCAAAGCGAGCAGCGCAGGGCTGAGCAAGAGCTTGATCGTGCCACGGCGTTGCTGGCAGGACAAAATATATCCGAAACTATTTTTGAAGATCGCGATACCACTCATAAGGTCGCTACAGCAGTATTGGGCGCAGCGAAAGCCCGAGTTGCAACCGCAGAAAGCCGTATTGCTGCCGCTGAGGCAGAAGTGCGCAGGATCAAGGCAAAGATTGAAGACAGCGCTCTAGTGGCACCTTTGCCCGGACGCGTGCTTTACCGGCTTGCAGAACCCGGAGAGGTCGTTGGCGCGGGCGAACCAATCCTAACTATTCTTGGCCTTGAGAATGTTTACATGGAAGTTTTTCTTCCGGCGCGTGAAGCCGGACTTTTGCCCATTGGAGCTGAGGCTCGCATCGTGCTCGACGCATTGCCGGAATATGCGATACCTGCGTACGTGAGCTTTGTTTCTCCCGAGGCACAATTCACCCCCAAACAGGTCGAGACCCTGGATGAGCGAGAGCAACTGGTTTTTCGCGTTCGCGTCCGCATCCCAATAGACTTGGTTGAAAGTCGGATTGAGCACGTCAAAACCGGTCTGCGCGGTGTCGCGGTGATCCGGCTTGACCCAACCGTTGCTTGGCCTGAGGCGCTTGAACAACGCATCCCAGAAGAGCTGTTCGAATGAGAGTAGAGGATGACGCCTGCGATATTCACATTTCAGGTGTTACGCACCGTTATCGCAAGCATGTTGCATTGGATTCTGTTTCGTTGGAACTGCCAGGCGGCCAGCTTGTTGGCTTTATCGGGCCGGATGGGGTGGGAAAGTCTACACTGCTTGGTTTGATCACCGGCGCAAAGAAACTGCAATCCGGCAATATCGACGTTTTAGGCGGCCCGATTGGCGATTCTGGCCATCGACACAGCGTTTGCCCAGCCATCGCTTTCATGCCGCAAGGGCTGGGTCGAAACCTGTATCCGGAGCTGTCTGTACGCGAGAACCTCGAGTTCTTCTCAGGTCTCTTTGCTCAAGGGCATTCAGAGCGGGACGAACGTATCGCAGCGCTATTGGCTGCGACAGGGCTTGCGCAGTTTGAAGACCGCTTGATGGGCAAGCTCTCGGGTGGGATGAAGCAAAAACTAGGTCTTTGCTGTGCGTTGATCCATGACCCCAAGCTTTTAGTTTTGGATGAGCCAACGACCGGGGTCGACCCGTTGTCGCGTCGGCAGTTCTGGGCTTTGATTGATGCAATCCGAGAAAAAAACCCTGAACTGTCGGTGTTAGTGTCGACGGCGTACATGGAAGAAGCCGACGGTTTTGACCGGATTGTCGCGATGGACGCGGGTCAAGTCATCTTTCATGGGAATCCCGCCGAATTGAAAGGCAGTGATGTCGACCTCGAAATTGCATATCGGCGTCTGAGAGCACGGGAGTTGCCTGTCGAACCAGCGGGGAAGAACAAAACGAATGGGCAAATCGAAGCAAGCCCAGTGATAGTTGCACGTGGACTTACACGACGCTTTGGTGATTTCACTGCTGTGGACAAGGTCGACTTCACAATCAATCGCGGAGAGATATTCGGGTTTCTCGGATCAAACGGTTGTGGCAAGTCCACGACAATGAAGATGCTGACTGGCTTGTTACCTTCAAGCTCAGGTGAAGCACTGTTATTTGGCAATCCTGTCGATGCGTATGATCGCAAAATGAGGCGTGAAATAGGCTACATGAGCCAGGCCTTTTCCTTGTATGGCGAGTTGTCGGTCCATCAGAACCTACAATTGCATGCGCGGATATTTGCAATTGCCGACCGAGAACAGCGTGTTTCGGAACTCACTGAGCGCTTTGGGCTCGAAGAGCACCGGCATACGTTGGCGACGGCACTGCCTCTAGGGATCAAACAGCGACTGTCGCTAGCCGTAGCAGTGATCCACCGTCCGCGGGTGCTAATACTCGACGAACCAACATCCGGTGTGGATCCAGAGGCACGCGATTCCTTCTGGGACTTGTTGATTGAGCTGTCGCGAAATGAGTCGGTAACGATCTTTGTGTCCACTCATTTCATGGGTGAGGCGGAACGCTGTGATCGCGTTTCGTTTATGCATGCTGGTAGAGTTCTAGCGGAAGGTACTCCGGCTGAACTGATCGCCGTTGAAGGGGCGGAAAACCTTGAAGACGCCTTCATTTCGATATTGGAAGCAGCAGAAAAACCAGTCTCTGTTGTCGCGCCAGAGGTCGGTTTTAGGGCCAGATCCCACGCCGGGGGAGGAGCGTTTTCTCGTGTATTGGCTTATGCGCGGCGCGAGACCGTTGAAGTAGCTCGTGACCCGGTGCGTCTGGCTTTCGCGTTTCTGGGTTCTGCTATTCTAATGTTGGTTTTTTGCTTTGGAATTACGCTGGATATCGATGAGCTTGAATTCGCGGTACTTGACCTTTCTCAGGGGCCGGAGAGTCGTGCTTATGCGGCTGAATTCGCCGGATCGTCCTACTTTAAAGCCACATCGCCGCTGCAAAGCGCCAGCGAAGGGCGCGACCGTCTAGTGTCAGGTGAGGTCTCTCTGGTTGTTGAGTTACCACCTGACTTTGACCGAAAGATGAGTACGGGTGAACCAACCCAGATACTTGCAACTGTAGACGGTGCTATCCCATTTAAGGGTGAGACGGTTGAAGGTTATGTTTCCGGATTGCACCAATCATTTCTCGCGGAATATGCCCTTAACAATGGCAAAAGCCAGATAGATATCGCCAGGATCGAACCTCGGTTTCGCTACAATCAGAGCTTTGAAAGTATCGCCGCGATGGCTCCGGCAATGCCTGCTATCTTACTGATTATGTTGCCAGCTGTTTTGACTGCCGTAAGCGTAGCAAGGGAACGAGAACTGGGGTCAGTTGTCAATTTCTACGTGACACCAACCACGCGGCTTGAATTTCTAGCCGGCAAACAAATTCCGTACATTTTGATCGCCTACGCAAATTTTCTGCTTTTGGCCGGAATGACCGTTTTTCTTTTCGGGGTGCCGCTAAAAGGAAATCCTTTCCCTTTGGCTGTTGGTGCCCTTCTCTACGTTTGGGCAACGACATCCTACGGGCTGTTGATCGCTACAATGACATCCAGTCAGGTGGCCGCGACATTTGCAACTGCCATCGCCTCAGTTGTCCCAACAATCCAGTTCTCAGGTCTGTTGCAACCTGTTTCAACGCTTGAAGGAGGCGCACAAGTGGTGGGCTCACTTTGGCCTTCCTCATATTTCCTACACCTAAACGTTGGTGCCTTCACTAAAGGTTTGGGTTGGGAGGCCCTTGCGCCGGACATTCTGGCCCTCGCCTGCTTCGGACCAGTTCTGACACTGATCGCAGCCGTATGTCTTCGGGCGCAGGAGAAGTGAATGCAGCGCTTCTACTGCATATTCTGGCTAGGTTTGAAGGAAGTGATGAGCCTGCGCCGTGATTGGGTGATGATGGCATTGTTGGTCTGGTCGTTCACGCTGGCCCCGATCATGGAAGCAACGGGAGTGGCAAGTTCTGTAAACAACGCCTCGATAGCGTTTGCGGATGAAGACGACTCGCCACTTTCTCGAGCACTTGCCACAGCGTTTTTCCCACCAGAGTTCCAACCGGTCGTCCAAATCGAACCCGGAAAAGGACCTGCGTACATGGATGCTGGGCGCTTTATTTTCGTTGTGGCTGTGCCCCCCGGATTCGAAAAGGATCTGCGCGCAGGGCGCCGTCCGGAGATTCAAGTTCTTATTGACGCAACCGCCATGGAACAGGCCGGTATTGGTGCAAACTACATCACCAGTATTTTGAGCGCTGAAATACATCGCTATGCAATTGGTATCGATCTAGTTGATGCTCCCTCAATCAGTGTCATTCTAAGAAGCGCCTTCAACCCAAATAGAGATACTGTACGTTTTGCTGGTATCGTTGCCTTGATTGGCCAGATCATGTGGCTCACAACTATTTTGACCGGAGCTGCGATGATCAGAGAACGAGAGCACGGGACTATTGAACATCTCCTTGCCATGCCGCTTGCTCCTTTTGACATTGCCATTGCCAAAATTTGGGCGAATGCAGCAGTGGTTTTGGTTGCCGCTGGTCTTTCACTAACCTTTGTGATGAAGGGTTCTTTGGGCATCAGTATCGCTGGAACCAAGATGTTGTTTTTGGTTGGCACGGCGTTGTTTCTTTTTACTGCGACGGCGCTTGGGGTGTTTCTGGCAACCATTGCACGCTCTATGGCGCAGTTCGCGCTTCTGGTCATGTTGATTGTGCTGCCAATGCTAATGCTGTCAGGTGGAGAGACCCCAATTGAAGGTCAGCCGGCGTGGTTGCAGGCAGGTACTTTGGTTTTGCCGTCACGCCATTACATGTCAGCAAGTCAGGCTATTGTTTTCAAAGGCGCTGGTATTGAGACTGTCTGGCCGGAATTCGTTTGGATGACTTTGTTGGGAATTGCTTTGTTACTAATGAGCCTACGGCTTTTTCGGCGTTCTCTTGCGCAGATCAGCTAACGCTCCAATCTGTTGGCTTTGACAGATTGGAGCGCTAGCTGATCTGCCTCTGAAGAAAGTTTGGATATCTGCTGGGCAGAAGTCAGGGCATCAGCGACTGTATGAGCGTTAGCAAAATATCTCTAGTCATGTTCGTACTATACGCGCCGACGGCTGGATTGCGATGCAATCGAGGTTTTCAAAGGCTATAGTCGCAAACTCAAAGGTTTGTAATGAATGTGTGGATACCTTCTGCATCAAATGGGCAAGTCCAAGGCCTTCAAGCGACAAAAATCTCCGCCCGTTTCTGCACCCAACAAACTATGCATCCCAACTGGCACTAACGTTTCGATTGCAATTTAGAGCGACGAGATGGCATTGATCACTGCTTCTCTGCTCTGAACAGCGCCGGTTTGTAGATACTCCATAGCTTTGAGAGCAGCTTCATGGGCTTGGAAAGATGACCCGCCAACGCAATCTTCTACAACGCGGCAGAAGTAGTCTGATTGGTGGCCATCGACGAATGTGTAGTGCACACAAACATCTGTCAGCCCGCCGCATAACAAAAGTGTGTCTACCTTTAAACCGCGCAGCAGGATTTCGAAATCGGTGCCAAAAAACGCAGAGTACCGTCGCTTCGGTACGATGTAGTCACCTTTGCGATATCCCATCTCATCTTTTGCAACTTCCGTTCTTGGATCACCTTCGAGACAGTGTATGTCTTCGTCACCATCCAGTTCACGGCCGAAGTCTATCCTATCGGGACGATGGACTTCTTGGATGAAAATGACTGGCACATTGTAATCATGTGCGGCATCAACCAAATCACGCGCAGCGATCATGCGCTCTTTGTAACCCGGCATGTTGTCGATGGAGCGTACTTCGCTGTCATCAATAAAAGTGCTCTTTTGAATGTCGATTACGATTAGGGCAGGTCTACCCTCGATCAGTTTCCTGGCTTGTTTGGTTTTAGTTGTCATGTTCGACCTCTAATTTGCCAGGTCGTCCTGAAAAAAACGCCCTTGCTTGGCCGGGTCGTCCCAGCGGGCAGATCAGTTTTACTAGATGTGCTAGTGAGTACGGTCAAGAGCGCGCTGCGTTGTTGTGGAATGAAAAGCATGTGTTCGCGCCGTAGAGAACTAGTAGGACAGTCCTCACAATTCCGGTTGCTCAAAAACATAAAGCCGCGATTTCTTGGCATCGTCTGTCAGGATATAGAGAAGCCCTCTGGTCTCATCGAGCGCGATCCCTTCGGGATGTTTAACTTCTTTTTGTTTTCCAGCTTCTGTGAACGTCAAACTGATAGACTTTACGGACTTGGACTCTGGATTGTAGACGAAGATCTGACGGCTTTTGTCACTCACAATCCAAAGAGAACGCGAGGACCCGGACCATGCCAGGCCGCTCAAATCCAGTTCATCATCATCTACACGCTCGGAGATAAAACCTGCATCGCGGGCTAAAGGAATGATCTCAATAATTTCGTCTAGCTCTGGCGATAACACCATTAACAACCTTGGTTGTCCCTCAATGCCAACGAAGACCCGCCCGGATTCCGGGTCAACGGCGATGCCTTCGGGTCCCTTGTTCAAAGGGTTGCCGACGAGTAATGCAGCGGCGGTCGGGTAACCTTTAAGAGATGCGAGAGGTATTGTCGTCAGTTGAATGGGGTCAGTTGGGTGAACGACTAGGATTGATCGGTCAGTTTCTTGAAGCACCAAAACAGACCCATCTTTTCGAGGTGCAACACCCTCCAAATCTGATCCTGCCAATGCTGGTAACTTGAAAGAGTTTCCTAATACCCCGTCGACTCCCAGTAGGTGCAGTTTAGGTTCGGCATCACTTACAGACCACAAAAAGCCTTCAGCGTTAGACATTGCCAAACCGGAAGGCTCTGAAAATCCCTCTGATTTGTCTGCCACCTTGAATTTATCGACCAGAACCAAACCAGCACTTTCAGCGTAGGCAAAATTGGTCCAAGGCAAGAAGGCTGCCGCAACCAAGCTGGCCGCAAAAGCGAGTCGTCTAAGTTTGCAGAAACACCGTGAAATTTCAGCTTTTGACGAAAACACTCTGTTTTCTGTCATTGGATTCTCTCGCGCTTGGACCACATTCCTGTATCAGCGTTCGTATCACAGTCCGGATACGATGTCCGAGGAATGCACTGTAATCTCTTTACCTGATCCCGCCTGTTGCGATTGAATTGAATAGGGCACGATGTGCCTTTGGTTAAGCGTAAGCCTTTGGCGTGAGCAGGAAGGAAGACAAGTTGAATACAACCCTCACATTTGTGACCGTGTTGTTGATGCTGCTGTTGCCAGGTGCTGCGGTGTCACAAGTCGACCCTGCGACGATGCTGGCCGGGGCTTCGGGGTCGGAAATAGTTATCGAACGCCGGTGGACGCAGTTTCGTGGCAAACAGGAACTGTATTTCTTTACTCTCGATGTGATCGTCACGATCATTCTGGCTGGCTTGATCGTCTATCATCCGGTGAGACGTAAAGCCCGTAGAAGCGTCCGCGACATAGTTATGCCAAGGCTTTTCTTCCTTTATGCGCTTATCGGCATGGCGGTTGGGTTCCTGGTAGTCCAGCACGGGTCAATGATCGGTTTTGTTATCTTTGGTATCGGCGCGTTGCTCAGGTTCCGCTCCAATCTGGATGATCCTGTCGATACAGTCGAAATGATAATCGTAACGGTTCTTGGTCTTGCGGTCGGTTTGGGCTTGCCGTTGATGGCCACTTTGGTGGCGATTGTGTGTTGGTGCTTCATTTGGCTGGGAGGGCGAAACAAGGGCGTGGAAGTTTCGCTCAAAGCTTCAGATGAAGAGCACTCATTGAAAGTCAGCGGTGCCATTGAAGCCATGGCCACAGAAGCTGGCTGGAAGCTGGTCAGAAAACACCACGTCCCCGGAAAATCTCGGGTTTCATTGCTTTTCATCACCTCGGGTGGACTTTCAGAAGCCCGGATAGAAGAGATGATAAACGATCTGGTTCCTGATAAAGTTGAGCTGAAACTCAACCTCTAGTCATTTCACAAGGTCTAAACGTTTCAACACAGCATTCGGGGATCTGATCTCATTTGGGAGCGACTTGAAGTTTACCGACCTTTCGAAATCGGGCCCTCGATATACTGCTATCCCAAACTCTCCGTTCGGCTGGAACGTAACATGAGTGAAGCTGTGAGGTGATCTGGCTTTTGCGCCGATAAGCCGTCGTGGACCACCTCCCAAACAAGCTTGGGAGACGTAAGCCACACCGTCTTTCCAACCGGGGTAAAAGGCATGATGGTGGCCTGACAGATGGAGAACGACCCCGCTTTCCAGATAGATTTTTTCAAGTGCTGGATCACCAATGATTTCGCGCTCTCGCTGGATCGCGAAGGGCCAAAGCGGGAGGTGACTGAAAGTGACAATCGGCTCTCCATTTGCACCCAGTTCCTCAAGTCGGTCCTGCTGGTCACCGGAAAGCGGCCCTAGTGTCGTAGCATCCAAAGACGCAAACGTGATGCCCTGCATCTCAAACGCGTAGAAGAACGGGTAGTCATCCGAAACCAGGAAGTCGACGTCTGGTTTTCTCGGTGTCCATTCCTCTGCGTATATTTTTCTTTCACGCTCGAACCCACGGTAGGCGGAGGCATCATGGTTTCCAGGCGTGACCGCAAATGGAATGCCGGCAGCCTCTAAGGGATCTGATACCGCCTCGTGAAACGCCTTCCACATCTCCCTGACCTGTTTGTCGGACAAGTTGGGAATGCGCTGTCCCGCAACCATATCTCCGGTCGAAATAACCAGATCTGGATCAATCTCGATTATCCGCTCAATCGCTTTGTCGACGCGGGCATCGTACTTTACCGAGCCGTAGCTGCCGTTCAGATCCGATGTGACGATCACATCCAATGCCGCCGCTTTGCAGGCGAGCAGAACGGTCCAAATGAACACCGTAACAATGACGGAACACCTATGGGTCATTACAGTCCACAGCCTCTACCTCGGTGCCGTTTCTCAAAAAGAATGCGACAGGATCCAAGTCGAACATCAAATCGCCATTTGAACAATTGCTCTGGAGAATGGACGTTGCCAGCGCAGTATTTTTGACAACTTGTGCAATCTGACTGTCTGACAACCCAAAGCTTTGCGATAGCCAGTCATAGACTGGGCCTTGGGATTGGAGGTCACTATTCAATGCAATCAAGCGCCGATACGTGCTTGGAGAGAAGTGGCGAATTTTCTCCAGCATTTGAGTAGATTTCGCGAAGTTGGCGTATTGGACACGCCCGCCAGCATCGTTGTCGTTTAGATTGCTGCGACGGATCAATAATGCGTCGTCGGGAACGTCTCCATCGTTTGGCTCATGGTGCTTGGCTTTCTTATGCTTCAGCTTTCCGTCTTCGACCCAATACCAATAGGGTGTGAAGTCTATGTTTCCTACACGGTCCTGCTGGCTGAAGATGAAGTCGAGTAGAACAATTTCGGTAAGTTCTTGCATCCAAAATGCCATCTGTTGGTCACTGACATCGGGGCCGAGATCCTTGTTGATGATCCGGTCTTTTCGGCCTTCTTTGACGCCCTCTGCAATGGCCTCTGAGATTGGTTTTGAAGACCGCAAAGCCAAAAAAGCTGGCGTTTCCTGAAAATCGAGGTTTTGGCCTTTCCCCCAACCAGATTTGCGGGTGCCGTTGATTTCCGAACCGTATCGATGCCCAGGACTATCAAGCAATACACCGTATATTTGCGTTCGATCTGCGGTGAATAGATCATCGGTCGGTTGGTATGAGTTCGGATCGGCGTCCGCAGCTGCAAAGACCCGCCAACCTTCATGGTTCATGCGCCCGCCATGAGAGCCACCAGAAATCGCAAGGCCAGGCTCTGCAACCTCGGAAAAATGCGCCTGGGCGTCCATGCTACGCCAAACGGCGACTGGAACTTTTACAGTCGCGTCGAAATATCTGGAGAAATGATAGTAAAGCAGCGACGAAGTGGAAAACGTTCCACTGGTGCCCTTTTGGTTCATGGTGGACTTGAATTTAGCGACCCTGTCCTTGGCCAGATCTTTCGCCGCCTTCCCCTCCTTGCAAGCGTTTCTCTCGAATTCAGAACGGTTCCCCGTGTAGGGTCCTTCCGAAATATCGTAGACTGCCATTCCTGGGCTGGTGCTCCAGGTTTTTGGGCAAATAGCAATTTCGGAGGCATAGAAATCGATCTCGCAATAGGCCGTTTCTTCCTCAAGATCGCTTTTCTTATACTCGCCCGCTGGAACTTTTTCGATCCGAATACAGCGTTCAGTAACGCCGTTGGGACTATCAAATGTCGTGGCTTCACCGAGAACATCGTCGTTCGCCCACAAGACAGTGGGTGCAATTAAAGCAAATGACCCCAGAAGATTGAACTTCATTTGGATAGTCCTCCCAATATCATTTGGGGCAAATCGCTGCCTGTTGCTCGTTGGAGATCTTCAATTTTGGGTCGACACTGAAGTTGGAAAATTTTGAGTCAATCCACTGGTCGCACCCGCCTGAACAAGGGGCTCCGTTTCGGGCATCATTCCAATATTCCTTGGCCCTTTCTTCTGTCCAACCGCAAAACTGAACGAGCGCCATCGCCGACAATGCACCTGAGGAATGAACGCCCCACATGCAGTGCACCAGAACAGGGCCCTTTCCAGGGTTTTTAATCACCTCGTGTATGGACGCCATGACAGCATCGGGTCGAGAGGATCTGGCGCTCTGATAGTCAAAGGATCCGTTTCCGCAGCTGGTGCGACCGTATTCAGTGTTTTTGCCGAAGTCGGCATAAAACCCGGTTGAAAACCCTTCGCCGCACAGAGTTTCGCGTTGACCTTCACTTAGGCCAGTTCGATCCTTGTCGCCGCCCTTGAAACCGGATCGATACAACACTCCGCTTAAGACTGGGCGAAAGAAAGCGACACCATCAATGCCTCCGTCACCACCCTTTGAAAGCATTTGACTGTTGCTTGGACCGCCATTTCGACTGGTCACGTCAGAATTCGCAGCGGTTGCCAGAACACCAATAAATATGAGGGTCGCCAAAAACCGCATACCAGCTCCTTCCTATTCTTGAACCCTTGATGGTCACACTCTTCCGACCTGATAATCTCTCGGAAGGACTGGTTCACGATAACCATTTCAAGTGGGCGATTAGCTTTCCGCTGTGAAACTTTAAATGGGCCACACCAGATTGATGATAACGACGACTACGAAGTAAGCTAGAACAACTTTCCAGTTCCATTGGTGCTTGTTTTCTTCATTGATCACGCCAGCGGATTTCAATGCCAGGTTAGTGATGATTAAGGCGACAACGATGACCGCCGCGTGTGCCAGGTCGAATTGCAAGTGTGAGCTCCTTCTTTTGGATTTGGGATTGATGAAAATTTGTCAGCAGTCACCTGATGGCAGCATAGCTACATCTGAGTACCTTCCCTCAGACGTCGTGATCCGAGCACATGCACCAGTATCTTTGTTAAACCAGTACGAGGTCAGCCCTTCGCTTCGGATGAGTTCAAATCCGAGACTTTGGATGCCCATTTCAGCTTGGCCCGCTCTTGCCCCTTCAAATGACGAAAGATCGCTAGAACTACCCACAGTTGGTGCACTTGCATCAACCGATCCGTCACTCTCGTCGCATGCTGCAAGCGCAGCAGTACACGCCGTGCCGATCACAAATAGGAACTTGGGTTTCATCTGTTTTTCCTAGCTTCTTTGGGAATACATTTCCGGGTTTCTGGTTGAACACCTATTCAATTCCGAAAATTACGTTGTAGTCGACGGAAGAGTTGCTGCGATTGATAACCTCCACAACATGATCACCAGATTGCCAAAGCTGCCCTCGATACTCCTTGTCCGCCGACATCAATGCCAACAGTTCAGAACCATCGGGGTTGCGAATAACGTAGTCCAAGGAGCCATTTCGCGGAGCAACGCGGACGTAAAGAAATTGTTCGTTTTTCGCACCAAGAACATATTGCTGCGACGCTCCGGGCGTGAGTTCACCAACGAGTTCTGCGCCAGTGGAACCAGGATCAAATTTGACACGCTGGCTACCAGTAGAACCTGCGGCACCTGCCATGGCTCCACCGCCATCATCCATCGCCTCGACAACCGACATCTCTCCAATGCTTCCATCCTTGTACGCAATGCAGCGCCAAAGTGTTCCACCTGCATCACGCAGCATGACGAGCGTACCAGCTTCCGAGAACTGAGAGCTTTCAATCGTTCCGGATTGACCGTCTGGTCCACCAACCTGCCGCAAATGGTCGATACAAGCGTCGTCGGCTTCTGACATTGCAAAAGCAGCTGTGCTCGCGATTGCGAACATGGGTGTGAGGAGCTTGAGTAAAACGAGTTTCATCAGATGGTTCCCTGTTGGCTTGTCCTTACTGTTTTGTTCCGTACAAAGCGGAACCTCATTTAGCTTCTCGTAACTTTGACAGAAACTCATCGCATGCCTGTGCGCTGCCGACGATCTCGCCTGTCGTTTCAATTCCTTGCAGAGATGCCATCTCGGAATTTACGCGATTGAGGATCTGATCCGCTTGCTCGGCGGTGATAAGGTTCTCGGCTTGTGCTCCTTTCAATGTGGTGCAGACACCGGCGGACAAGCCTGTCGCAACACCGACACCCACCGCGGCCCCGCCACCCAAGGTCATAGCCCCAACCACGCCAAGGATGAGCCCGATCACAATTCCCAAGATCACTTTTCCCATGTTTTCCTCCCTTTTGGTGAGACAGAGTTCCGCCTTCATTTCTGGTGTAAACTGCGAGCCCACCTGCAAATGAAAACCAGCGCCAAAATGTTGAGCACCGGTGCAATCGCCGCGAACCATGGCATGGCGGACTCCGAAACTAAGTCCGCTACAAGTATCCAAGGTAGTCCCAACGGCAGTAGGAACGCTCCGGACAAAGGGTCTCGTTCCTGTCCCAACCAGCCAAATGTGCCCGTCAAGAATGCAACCAACGCCAACAGGTAGAGGACCGAGAATACGATGATGGTGGTTCTACAAACCAAGTCGAGCCTCAGAAGACCAAGCCTGTGCTGCGCAGCCGATTTCAGCTACGCAGCAGACAGGTCACAATGCGCCTTCGTCGCCCAGGAACTCGATACCAGCTGTCGCGCCATCACTGTAAGCAATGCAATTCCAAGGAGCACGATCCTCGCCAACGCCGACTGTGACCTGTGTTCCCGCCTCGCTAAACGCGGATGAGAGCACCACGACTTGCGAATTGTTCGTCGTGTTGGCTACATCTCGCAAACACGCCTGCTGAGCTGGCGTGAGCTCGGCGGACGCGCTTGATGTACTCGTATCGTCGCAGGCCGCAAGCAGTGCGAAACATGTCGCGCCTACAATCATCACCATCTTGTTAGACATTTTTTTCTCCCTCTGGTTCCCTTGAAATTAGTGAAATTGGATGCGCTTGTTTGAAGCTCTCGCGTCTGTGCAGCCAATTGAACATACCTTGATCCTGTGACTACCTTTCCCAAAACTTACCGCGGTGGGCTTGGTCGGCGGGACGATATTTCGTTGACTATCGGGGCCGACATTAACGTGTGAAGGCCGAATGAAGTCACTGTCAAATGCTAGAGCAAACTCTGGAAAGAGGGCGAGTACGTTAAGTCTGAGCATCGCGTCCTCCCAGCGCTCAATCATTGTAAAGTGCTTTCCGACCGCCAGCACTCACTCCAGCGGCCGGAAGGGCCCGACAAATCGGGCGACAGCGACAACAACGGAGGTAAAAAAAGTTGTGTCAAATTCGCATGTTTGAATCTAATTTTTGATAAATCAACATTTTTTCCGCGCGTAAATTTTGCTACCTTTTTGAAAGATAGGTTTTTGGCGTTCAAACAAAAATAGAAGGCGGGAAAACCCAGAAGGGCGAAGGCGTGCTTTTGGGTCCGCGAGGCGTTCTGAGGCCGCACAGAAACTAAGAAAGGATTGAAAAATGGGATTTGGTGAAGCCGTTAAAACGTGTTTCTCGAAATACTTCCAGTTTTCCGGTCGGGCTATACGCTCAGAATACTGGTGGTTCTTCTTGTTTGTGGTTCTCGTGAGTACGGCTTTAGCTGTGCTGGATACGATCCTATTCGGGACCAACCCTGAAACGGCGCAGGGATCACGGGTTCTGTCCTCTGTTTTCCAACTGGCCGTTCTCATACCTATGCTGGCCGCCGGTTGGCGGAGGCTGCACGATACAGGACGACCTGGCTGGTACTTGCTATTGCCGATGGCGCTCAGCATTGTAACTCTTTTTGTTATGCTGGGTGGGGTGGCGTTCTTCTCGGTATTGGAGCAAGGGACCGAAAACCCCGATGCATTGCGAGGACCTGCGGCCGTCCTGGGCGTGACCGGCATTGTTGTTGTCTCAATTCTTCAATTGGTTCTGTCCATCCTGATGATCTGGTGGCTGACGCGACCTTCCCAAGAAGGCGCAAACGAATACGGCGCACCTGTTTCCTAACCTGGTTGCCGGAGTAACGGGCCGGAAACTCTGGCTGAATGACGGTACGAACCACAACACCATGGAGAGAGAAAATGAGTTTCAAATCGATTTCCATTGGAATGCTACTGATGGCTATGTCGACTACGGCATCAGCGGAGTGGTCGTTCAACTCCGGGCCTAACCCCAATGCTTTTTTTCAGACCGGAAACATGACGCTGGAACTTCAGTGTAATCGTATCCGCTTTGCTCCGGCTGGGTATGAGGATAGCCAGGACATCGTGGAAAAGCAGGGGCTCTCCATTCGATTTTTGAAGAACGGCACCACCGAAGTCGGGGCATTTCAGGTTGGCGCAGAAAACGCTGCCTTGCAGATCGTCGATAACTATCCCGTCGAGGTCAGTTTCAATAGTCAAGAGGACTATGGTTTTGTACTGGACCAGCTTGCAGCCAATGCATCGGTTAACCTGTCTATGATTGATCAAAATATCAGCTATGGATTCTTTGACTTAAAGGGTTCCAGCGCGGCAATTCGGTCCCTTCGTTCCGCCTGCGAGTCAGATATTAATCAGGGGGCCTCCTACGAAGCGCCCGAAGGCATCGTCTATTGTGGTGGCGGAGCGATAGAGCGTGTCATCGAACCCGTAATTTTGGACAATCCAGCGGGGGAGTGGGACGCGCGAGTAACGGTCAACGGCGAGTCGATCAGAGCCATGACGGCCTACAGTTACTTCGGAAACTCTGTACCGCCCGCCGGATTTGTCGTCGCCCTGCTTGGGGAGGACAGGTCCGAGTTTCTGATTTTTAGCGAAGGCTCGGCAAACTGGCTGGAATATGGGGACTACAGGTATGATCAGTGCAATTGATACCTCCTTCCAACCAGCTTCCCAAATAGCGCGTCAGATGAAATGTTTGGTCGCCGGGGTTGTGCTTGCTTCGGGCCTTGTTTGGACCACACCAGCTGTCGCGGCTGATGTATCGCAACTTCCGCCCGGTTTGCAGGCGAAGGTTGATCTGGCGGCACAGGCCTGCGCGGAGTTCAACGACGGTCAGTTTGACTTAGACTGGGGTGCGGTTGAGAGGGTCGATCTCGACGGAGATCTACGACGCGACTGGGTTCTGAATGAGTCTGGTTTCGCGTGTTCAAGCGCCGCATCTCTTTATTGCGGAACTGGCGGATGCATGTCGCACTTTTGGGTTAGCGAAGAGGTGCACTCCTTGCTCAACCAAGGCTGGACGGTCGTTGATTTTGGGCGTCGACGCGTTGTCGTAGCAGGTATTCATGGATCCAATTGCGACGGAATAAACCCAACGCCATGCGTCAGCGCCAGTGTTTGGGATGCGGACGCTAAGACGTGGCGCTCGTCTGCTGGCGATTGGGAATAAGTTGCATTTGAGAATTGCAGATAAGCCATAGGAGCTGGTCTGTTCGATAGGTGCTCTGTGGCACGCAAACTTATGGGCAAATCGTGCAAAGTTATGCGCAAATACCGCGCAGAGTTATGGGCAAGCTTCCAAGATTTTCTTCAATGAAATCAATGTTGGGAATGCAGCGGTATGAACGCACCTACATCTAGTGTAGGTTCGCGCATAACACTTCGCGCACCCCATAAGTTTGCGTAGTTTGCCCATAGTATTGCGCGGCACGATTGTCTGCCGTACGGATAAATCTGATAAGTTTATGGCGTAGTCGCTGCGGTTAGTCGAAGCTGTCGTTCACTAGACTAGCAAAGTGCAAAATCCGAACGGGCAGACAAAATGGCCGCGCAGTCAACGTCCAACCGCGCGGCACAGGACTTAGCCAGTTGGTTCGGCGTTTTCTTCACGGAGGACAACCCCATGCGGCCCGCTTATCCGCAACAGCAGTCACCTAACTGAATTGGCGGGCACGGGACAGTTGCGTAGGAACAAAAAACACAGCAATCGCCTTCTAAAGGCTTCAAAACTGACTTGCATGATTTGCATTCATAAAACCACTGGCACGAGTCAGTTGGCATTTTCTCGATTTCAACGTGCCCACACCGAGGGCAGGTCAAAGTGCTATCCAGCACCACAGTTTGTTTTGTCATTGTCTCACATCTGCATGATTAGATAATCGTTGATTTGAGCCTCATTGAACACGATGACCCATGCCAGAGCGGTGATCGCCGTGCTTCCGACAAGCCACCATTTCAGATTTGCCAACGTCCCGTTTCGATGCGCTACGAACCACGAAACCGCGATCAGCGCTGTTGAGATGGCGAGAACATAGTAGCTTGCTGCCGCTATTTTTCCGAATATCGCCAGCCAACTGCCACCCAAGCCGAGCAACATCATGGCCATTGGAAGAACACAGCATGTCGCAACCCCCAGAGCGGAAACCGATCCCAGGTAGCTGAGGGTCAAATACTTCTTCATCTTTCGCTCCCTGGGTACTCAATTTGAATGTGTTGAGGCACCGGCATTCAGAGCGTATAACTCCTGTAGTAACTACAGGATCAAGCGGAGGTACTTCACTTGATTGCGATAGGTGAGGCTTCCCGGCAAAGCGGGGTTGGAATAGAAACCATCCGCTACTATGAACGCGAAGGTATAGTGCCAAGGCCCGCACGAGCTCAGAATAATCGCCGCCTCTATTCAGCAAGCGATGTTGGAAGACTTCGATTTTTGAAGAAATGCCGCGACCTGGGGTTTCCTCTCTCAGACGCAAAAGCGCTTTTGGAGCTGTCAGAAGGAAGTGCCGAAGAATGTCGATCTGTGAAAGAACTGGCCGAGGCACACATTGCCAGCGTTCGAAGCAAAATTGATGAGCTCAGACGCCTGGAGCACGCCTTGAGTGAGCTTACGGCCAATTGTGATAGCGGAAACGTTCAATGCCCGATGCTGCAAAGACTGAGAACGATGGATTATATCTGACTCTGGCCACTCGGTGGAAGCTCAGGATCTGAGATTTAGCCAGATCACGTCAGACCAAGGTCTGTGGTGCGATAACAGATTGTAGTTCATAGTCGATTTCACGATGAAAGCGAAAGTAACTGACCTGACGATTGGCAATTGGTCGTTGTCGCGAGTGTTTCTTGCGGCCAGCATTTTCGTGATGGGTACTGCTACCGCAATAGTCGGGGTTTGGGTGTCGAATCGAATCCAGAACGCAGTCGTCCAAAACTCCGCCAACTCCGCAGCGCTGTATATGGAAAGCGTGGTATCCCCGCTCAGCCAGGAATTGGCACATGGCGACCATCTTTCTGAGCAGGCGAGCCTGGCGCTGGACGAGATTTTCATGACCCAGCCAATGCGTGACCGCATTGTCTCCTACAAATTCTGGAAGCAAGGCGGTGTGATTGCACATGCCTCTGATACAGACATCATTGGAAACCGTTTCAATCCAACGGATGACTTGAGGCGGGCGTGGAGCGGTGATATCTCCGGCTCTTTCGAAGAGCTTGATCATGCCGAGAGCGCCGCCGAGGCGGCATTGGGGATACCACTACTTGAAGTTTACAGCCCCATCCGCGAACTCTGGTCCGGCGAAATCATCGCGGTTGCGGAGTTCTACGAAAGAGCCGATCAGCTGGAGTTAGATTTGGCCAAGGCCAGGCGAACAAGTTGGTTGGTCGTCGGTTCCGCATTTCTGGCAAGTACTATTGTTCTGTATTCCATCGTCGCAATTGGTGACAAAACAATTCGACGACAGGGAGCTCTTCTTAAACAGCGCCTGACAGAAAGTGAGAGGATGGCCGAGCAGAATGCCCGGCTGCGCTCGCGTGTGGTCGAGGCGTCAGAAAGATATGCCACGCAAACAGATCGATTTCTCAAGAAGCTTGGTGCCGAGCTACATGACGGTCCTGCGCAATACCTGTCGCTCGCGGCCCTTAGACTGGAGGCGGCGTTTTCCAAAGAGTCCGAAAGACCTAAAGAGGCAGAGGAAATTCAACAGTCTTTGCAAAAATCTCTTGCTGAGATTCGTGCAATATCGCGAGGGCTGTCCGCGCCAGATATCGACAGCTTGACACTCGTCGATGTTGTAAAGAGAGCCGTAGAGGATCACGTCGAACACAGCCCGTTGCGACCGGATATTTCACTTCTGGGTAGCCAGGTCCCAGAGTTGTCATTGTCCGACAAGCTGTGCGTTTTTCGGTTCCTTCAGGAGACGCTTTCTAATGCCGCGAGATATGCTCCAGCTTCCAAGTGCACTGTTATCTCTGAGGCGCAGAGCGACTGCATAATTGTGAAGGTCACAGACGACGGACCTGGATTTGACAAGTCAGAAGAAACCGCGTTGCGAGACGATGGTGGCCAGGGGTTAATGGGCTTGCGAGATCGGGTCGAGAGTATTGGTGGGCGGTTCGAAGTCGCATCGAGACCGGGCGAAGGCACCACCATTGCTATGACACTATTTCCCAGAAAGTTAGGCACATCATGACTACGTCTGTCGTAATAGCTGATGATCACCCGATATTCAGGGATGGTTTGCAACGAACGTTGGATGAAGCTGATGGTTTTGAAGTTTTGGCCGCTGGGTCGAACGCTGAAGAGGCAGTGTCGCTGGTCGGCACGCATCAGCCGGACATAGCTATTCTTGACCTCTCTATGCCCGGTGGCGGGATTAGCGCGACACGTAAAATTGCTGCAATGGAAAATCCACCCGTCATTGCAATTTTGACGGTCTCAGAGAACAGCAGCGATGTCGCGGACGCATTGGAGGCGGGCGCGAATGGGTACATTGTGAAGGGAGTAACGGCGAGCGAACTAACCGCTTCCTTACACAGCATTGCCGCAGGTGAAGGATTCGTTTCTCCGGGCTTGGCCTCGCGAGTATTGCTTCAAGTCAACGCCGACACCGGCATGTCTATTAACAGCAGCATTCTCGATGACCTAACGCATCGTGAGGAAGAGATACTGAGACGTGTGGCCAAAGGACTGAGTAATCGTGAAATCGCCGACGAGTTAGACCTTCAGGAAAAGACCGTGAAACACTACATGACGGCAATCTTGTCCAAGCTTCATGCGCGAAATCGGGTAGAGGCCGCGCTTATTGCACATGATGTTTGGAACAAGGGAGACTAACAGCGGTCTCATTAACGACGATGGCGGCCCCTCTCAATGAGAAGCCGCCAACGGATTATCGACTGGTGTTGCTGTTCAGTTGGTAACCGACTGTAACCTCCGGCGATCAGAGGCCGTTGCGTTTCTCTCGACAACAGTCCGGTTGTACGGGTCTTTCAACTCGTAGCGCCCAAACTCGATCTCCTCTTTCCAACCATTGGCATAGTTCACTTCGATATTGTTGCCTTGGCGTTCGATTTTCGTGGGCCGACTTCCAGCAGTGCCGCCTTGCCCAGCAGAACGCACGCTGTCGATTGAGATACCATTCGCCAAAGACCGGAGCCTTGAGACGTCCGCACCGGTCGCAGGGCGCTCCTCAACAGTTCGGTTTTGCGCGTTCTTTCTCTCATACCGCCCGTTTTCGATCTCCTCCTTGGTTCCGTCGGCGTAACGCACTTCAATCCCGTTAGCGTTTGTTTCAACCTTTGTTATCCCAGCCGAACCCGACGGCTTGCCCCCTGCTTGAGACCGATCCTTCTTTCCGCTGCCTATATTGGAGCGTTTCGAGTCATCGTCATCGTCATCGTCATCATCGTCGTCGCGACCACTTTTGCCCGATCCTGAATTGTCTTCACGATCATCATCTCGGTCGTCGTCGCGATCATCGTCTCTATCGTCATCACGATCATCGTCCCGGTCACCACCACGGCCGCTATTACCCGACCCCGAGTTGTCGTCGCGGTCATCATCTCTGTCGTCGTCACGATCATCGTCGCGACCATCCCCGTCTTTCCCCTTGCCGCTCTTGGCAAAGGCATATGACGGTTCAAAATGTAGGCGACCATCGGCATCAAACGCTGGCACATAAGGCGTCGCCGCAATAAACGAAGCCAACGCCGCTGTACTAAGAAGTTGACCCAGCTTTCTTTGAATTTTCATTTTCGCCTCCAATTCTGATCATCACGCTTCGTGACATTGAAGACAGGTTACTTCTGGTTCGGCTTTCCCACATCGGGCTTAGGTCTGACGAATTTCAAGCCGAACGTCTTAGTCAGATCAGTCATACTAATAGAGTTTTGCTGAGCCATTTGACCAGTTTAGTGGGAACTAACCCCGTCACCCTTCAACTCGTCATCAGGTTCGAGGTGAATGACAAAGACGGAACCCGGATACAAACGATCCAATTCTTCCTCGATGTCATTGCATATATCATGCGCCGCTCTGACTGGCATTGCGCCGTCCACAACAAGATGAAACTCCACGAAGATGACATTTGCGGATCTGCGCCCTTTGAGGTCGTGGTACTCTAAGGCTGCGCCGAAATTTGCTTCGATTGCGTTGGAAACAGTCTGCAAGTCATGGTCCGAAAGTGTCACATCCATCAGGCCATCGACGGACGACCGAATAACTTTCCAGCCCTCCCACAAGATGTTCAGTGCAACAAGAATTGCCAGGATCGGATCGAGGATCAGCCAGCCGGTGACAAGTGCGAGTATCAGACCTGCGATGACACCAACTGAGGTCATGACATCTGTGAAAATGTGCCGGGAGCTTGCCTCCAATGCAGGCGAACCCTCGCGCCTGCCAATTTTGAGCAATAGGTAAGCCCATGCGCCATTCACACCCGTTGCAATAACATTGACGACGATTCCAAGCAGCGGTGCATCCTCAAGATGCGGGTTTGGGAGTGCCAGCACAGCTTCTCTGATGATCAAGAACGCCGCCAGCACAATCAGTACGCCCTCGACGACGGCAGAAAGATACTCGGCTTTTTTGTGACCAAAGGGGTGGTTTTCATCAGGGGGTTTATTGGCAACCCGAACTGCGAAGTATGCCAGCAACGCCGCAACGACATTCACGGTAGATTCCATTGCGTCCGACAACAACGCCACCGAGCCTGTCAGCCACCAAGCCAACAGTTTTAGGGCCAGTACCGCAATGGATATCGGAATGGACCAAAGAGCGATTTTTTGTGTCATTCCGTCACGACCCTTAGTCAATCGTTACAAATGATCCTGGGAACAGGTGAGCGACCGTACTTAACACGTAAGACAGGAGTTGGGTAATAATGAATAGGGCCACAGGTCGGTCATGCACGGCCGGCTGTAGTAAATGGCTCCAGCACCATAGCGTCATACATCCGTTACTTGGATGGACCTGATGGTTACATATAGCTAGCATCTGTGATCAAACAGCACGAAGGGAGACACACATGTCGAAGTTCACCAACAGAAAAACTGCTCATGGGGTTGTTGCACTCGTAATCTGCTGTATCGCGGCGACTGCACACGCGCAATCGGCAGGCGAGGAGATGTCGTTTTTCATCACTAGTGTGGGCAAGGGGGACGGTGCAAATCTAGGCGGCCTCGAAGGCGCCGATGCTCATTGCAATGCGCTTGCTTCCGCGACCGGTTCTACCAAGACCTTTGCGGCCTATCTGAGCACCTCAATGTCCATTGATCGCAGCACCGACCCGATGACAATCACCAATGGCGTTTCTGCACGCGACCGGATCGGATCGGGTCCGTGGTACAATGCCAACGGAGAGCTCATCGCCAACAACGTTGAGGACCTGCACAGCAACAGCGTGAACATTAATCTACAGTCCGCGCTCGATGAAAATGGTAACCCTGTCAATGGGCGTGGCAGTCAGCCAAACAAACACGACATTCTGACCGGCTCCGATTCCGCGGGATACTTCTCGACGGCAGGAGGCGACACGACATGCAGCAACTGGACTTCGAATAGTGAAGATGGATCTGCGATTGTCGGGCACCATGATCGTGTAGGTCTCAACGATGCTCGAAACATGATATCCTGGAACTCATCGCACGGCTCGCGCGGTTGCGGAGAGGAACATCTGCCACGTTCTGGCGGGGCGGGTCTGTTTTATTGCTTCGCAACTGACTGATCGGGCAGCATTGGCACGCGTATCGCCCGTATTGAACCTGATATTTCCAAGTCAGTTTTGGTTATCGCGCTTTGGAAGCGGTTTTTGGGCGGAAATAGCCTAAATGCCGCTTCGTTGCGAGTTTACTAAACTGCAAAACTTGGTTGAAAAGGTCCGCTTTGGGCTGTGAGCGACTGCTTTGACACACCGTACTGAAGGTCTGCTCCGAGCCCATTTTGACCAATGCTGCGCTGTGCACATATTGAAGCGATGTGTGAAAAGCCGCCGTTGATCCGGATAAGGATCGTGAGCTTTGCAATAGTAGCCAAGCGAAAACCGCATGTTTCGGGTCGATGGAAGTATTCAATGTCGGTATTTTCCCTCGAAAGTAATCACAGGATTTCCCTATGCACGGACGCGATGCACTCTTCCCAAACTTTGACCAACTGATGGACGCTGAAAACGCGTTGACCGAGCGCCTCAACCAAGCTCGCCGTGACTACGCCAGTCGCAATGCGACCTCGGCGGAGTTAACGCCTGATTGGTTGGAGGAGTTGAAATCCAAGCGGTTTGAGCAGGCGGAAGATCTTGAACCGCTGATGGACTGGGTGATTGATGCGCTCGATACTGGCAGTGTGCAGATGACTCATCCGGGATATCTTGGCCTGTTCAATCCGGCACCTACCTTTGCCGCAGAATGTGCGGATCGGATCGCGTCGATGTTCAATCCGCAAATCTGTGTGTATTCTCATGCGCCTGCTGCCGTCGAAATCGAACAGCATGTCATCAATGAAATGGCCCGACGCGCAGGACTTCCCAAGGGGTCCGGAGGGCATTTTACCAGTGGCGGTGCCGAGGCCAATTCGACGGCTGTTATATGTGCCTTGCAGGCGAAATGTCCGGATTACAGCGACAAGGGCATCTATGAATTCAGTGGTCAGCCGACGATCTACGTCTCGAAGGAAAGCCACCTTGCATGGTTGAAGATGGCGCATTCGGCGGGCATCGGGCGCAACGCCGTTCGATTGATCGCAACCGATGGTCAAGGCCAGATGGATGTGGGTTGTCTTGCGACCGCCATTGATGAGGACTTGGAATGTGGCTGCGTCCCGGTCCTCATTGTGGCCACGGCTGGCACCACGAATGCCGGGATGGTTGACCCGCTCAAACCTTGCAGTGCATTGGCGCAGAAACATGGCATGTGGTTTCACGTTGACGCGGCCTGGGGTGGCGCGATGATGGCCAGCACGGCAGGGCAATCTGTGTTGGATGGCATTGAACGGGCGGATTCGATCACGATTGACGCACATAAATGGTTCGCCACCACGATGGGGGCTGGAATGTTCCTGACCTCACGCCCTGACATACCTGCACAGGTTTTCCGTATCTCGGCCAGTTACATGCCTGAAAGCGAAGCCGCCAAGGATTTCTATGTGAATTCCAACCAATGGTCGCGCCGCTTCGTTGGATTGCGCCTGTTCCTCGCTCTTGGGGCCGCCGGATGGGATGGGTACGGCGACCACGTAGAACGCACTATTCGGCTGACCAACCGTTTCACGGAAAATCTGAAGAAGGCGGGATGGTCGCAGGCAAACGGGTCTCTCATGGGAGTGAGTTGCATGGTGCCACCGGAAGGACACGATGCTGTACAACGCTATGTTGATGCGGTTCACGCAGATGGCCGGTTCTGGATTTCCAAGGCGATATTCGAGGGCAAACCGGTTCTGCGGGCCTGTGTTACCAATGGACGCACGGACGAAGCGACCATTGACCAACTCACTGAATTCCTGACGTCGGCTTAAGATAAAAAAGGCACCCGTCATACGAATGGCGGGTGTTCTCGAAGGTCTTCAACCTGCGCGCAGGTGGGTGGTTGTCATGTCGATCAACAAACACCCAGTCGCTCCGCGAACCTCGGTGCGAATGACAATGAGTTTGCCACCCCGCTTGACCGTAGTGGAGGTTGCAATCAAGTCGCCCGCCTTTTCATTACCCGATAAGACCGTGTGAAGATCAACGGCGAGCGGAAAATCTGACCCGTCGTCACCAATGCTGTCCGGATCGCCGATTGCGCAAAGGGTCGCTGCGATGTCTGCAAACCAGATCAGGGCACCAGCGTGCATCGTTCCAAACGGGTTCTTTGCAGCTTCAGTCACCGGCATTCTGGCAACCACGCGTTCGGGCTCGCGGCTTTCAATGTTAAAGCAGATTTCGCCTTTCCATTCATTCTCGGCCAGCTTTTGTCTGATGTTCATCTCCATGCCCTCGATTTTTGGTGACGAGAGCAAGCTTGCATCTGGAACAACTGAACTCGACCCAGAACTTGCGCAATCGGATTTTTGATGCAAGTAACGGAAAGTGCCACAACCGGACACTGGGGCATTCGCCGTGAAAGCCCGCAAGGTCCGCATTTCGGAGTTTGCAAAGCCCGACGATAAAAGTCCGGTTTGGGGCTGCTGCCGCCATCGACGCGATCCTCGCCCCATGACCCCCAAGAGGATGTGATGCCCCAGAATGACAATCCATGCGCTGCCTCGCAGCAAAGCGATTGCACCACGCATGCCTTCCGGCGCGACGTTCGGCTAGCGTCGGCTATTTCACATTGGTCACTTACCACATATTGACCACGCTCTATTCGAGTGCGGCTGCGCTTCGTGCACGGTTCGGAGAAAGAAGCAAAGTAGCGCGATACGCGTCAGCCGCCTCATCTTTTCGATCCATTTGCGCGAGCATGTCACCCAGGAGTTCGCGAGCCGGTAACACGTGACCGGGCGTCACCGGGCTTTTACCAATCTCGTCTTCAAGGTCGGCAGCCGCACTTTGTTGGGTAAGGGCTAGTTCCTTATCGCCTTCCGCCAGTGCAATCCAAGCTTTAACGGTTAGAATCTGTCCTTCAGTCAGCTTTGCCCAATAATCCTGTCCACGCTCCTTCATCGCGTCATGAAGGGCCTTGAGCTCCGCAACAGCAGTCTGAGCGGCGGCAACGTCGCCACTTCGCGCGGCCCCCAGTCCTTTTGCAAACCAGAGCATGACAAAGGTTTGCGGAAATTCCTCCCAGGGAATGGTGGGGTGCAAGTCGGGTGACAACGCTGCGGCCTCTGCCCACATGTCTCGTTCAAGCAATAGCCTTACCGGCGCGGCTGCCAACGCATAGGCGGTGACAAAACTGACCTGATGATTGTCTATCGCATTGATCTCATCAACAAGCCGGGCCGCCTCGTCATACTCGCCAAGCTGCAAATGACCGTAGACCATGTAGTCTATGGCATGGGCATAATGGATCTGGATGGTATCACCGGACTGTTCGAGCGCCGCCCTGGCCGAGCGGCGGTTGAGATCAATCGACTTTTCCCAGTCACCCGTGCGCGTAAAGATATGCGCCGGCATGTGTAACGCATGCGGCGCGTTCGGGGCCGTTTTGTCATATATCTCGGCGTAAGGCCGTCCACGCTCTTTGAGAGGGGGATTGTCGTAGGCATGGATTGCGTAGTGAATGATGCCGGGATGTTCCGGCTGTAATTGATGCAGTGCATCCAGCGTGTCTCCCACTTGGGCATTGACCTCGATCCGGGCTGGCCCGCGCGGCGCTGTAGCCAGACGCGCCAGCGCAGCAAACGCGGCGGCATCAATATTTTCGGGGTTTCCTTCGGCCGCCGCAATCTGCGCGTCGGCCCAGGCGCTGATCTGAGCGCGATAACCATCTTGGCCGGGTGCATAGAATGCTGCGGCAGCTGCGACAAGAGCTTCCTCAAGCGCGTTGTCGGTTGTCATGGAGGCAAGCTTTTCGACTGCTGCCGTCCCCCTTTTTGTTTCAGTCTCGCTCGGCGTGCCGGGCCACAACGGATGGAAGTTCGCCATGGCGATGCCCCATTGTGCCATGATGCAGGAGGGATCGGCTTCAGCCGCCTGGTTGAAGGCCGCCTCTGCTTGAACATACATCATGTTATGTAAGAGGCTCAGCCCGTCGTTGAAAGCCTGATTGGCTTCTTGAGTACAGCTTGTTTGAAAACCCGGTCCCATTGCAACTGTGGGTGCGGGTGCGACCAAACACGCCGTACAGAGAAAGGCTACAAGAGTGGCGCGGGTTTTGCGGTGCAAATGTTGCATTCCTTTTCTCCAATATTGTGCCTGAAACGAATTTGAATGAGAGCCTGGCTTGCCTGTATTCTACACGAATACGGCCAGCGTGTCCTGAACGCTGTCTGGACTCCTCTAGGGGCCACTGCTTACAGCGGGATGAAAGCCCTCTCATACGAAACGGGAAAAATATACGGCATCAGAAAAAGTGCTCGTGCCTAAATAAACGGCGCCATCGGTGACATGGTTGGCGGATCTCGCATATGTAACACCCGTAGCATCGCCCTCCCTTCGTATGTCAGCAAAGGGTTGCGACAAGCCAATCATGCAAGCCGCAGAGAACGGCAAGAATGAGCCCACTCTGACCGATGCTGCGCGATGCCCGAATGACAACAATGCGCAGAAAGCAGACTTTGCAAAGTGCAGCAGACAGCTCAAAGCGGGCGTTCCTGCCGAGTATCGTGCGGATGCTCTCTTTCTTTTTAGGCAATCGGATTAGTTCCAATTCGCACGTTCCTCTTATTCTTCAAAGGGACTTCGCGATTGGATATCTAAAGCTATCACTCGGGTGTCTAATTGCTCAGCAGTTCGGGTGGCGCGTTCTTCCATAAGTTGCCGGATTGAGACTTCTCATAGCCATACCGGTAGAGTGACTGCATATACTTCGGATCAAATGGCTCAGTGGGTTCGCCCACAAAGTCTGGACCAATCCATGTGACACGGAAACGGGCTCCCATTCGTTGTGCAAGATCATATCCAATTATTAAGTCGGCGTTGCCTTGAGACTTAATCATTGAAGAAAGAGACCTACCAGCAATCGTTGTCAGCTTTGGATCGAGTATTTCCGGCTCTGGATCCACTTTCCCGTTGCGAATTGAATAGATGGTTGTGGATCGCAAACCTTCGGGCGCGTACTTTTGGAATTTCAATTGCCAGGCAGGTAAGAACGCAGACTGGGAGATGACCCCTCCGTCAACGTGCATTTCGTCCTTCGGGCCATTTGGTGTTTGCACGCGAAGCAACATAGGAGGAAATACTCCGGGGATCGCAGCGGAGGCTAGAAGAGCATCTCTGAAGAGCCTCTGAGCGTCAGGTGACCCGCTAGCGGCGATCTTGCCCATGTCCCAGATTACGGGTCTTTGGGCGTCAAGGCTGCTGCTCTGTACGTATAGTCTTCGCCCCTTTCGGTGTTCCTTGGCAATTTCTGCCAAAAACTTATCATCGACCACCTTGTCGATTATCTCGGCAAGCGGTTCAGAGCTGGCTGCGGAAGCATTCGAGAAAATGCCAAATACTCCACGTAAATCGAATATGCTTTCAGGAGGAAGCCCTCCATAGACGACACGAAGTTCGTCATCGTAATCTGACCCAAGGAAAGCAAAAGGTGCCGCCAACGCTCCAGTGCTCACACCGGTCACCGTTACAAATTCAGGACGGGTCCCTGACTGCGACCATGCGTTTAGGATTCCTGCTGAAAAGGCTCCGTTTTCCCCTCCGCCTGAAAGGATTAACACATTGGCATTGCTTATCAGCCCTGATGCACGTCGTTGGGCGAAGATTTCCTCGACCAATGTGTCTATGTTCTCTGGGGGCTCATCACCCCAATAGCGAACTTGCCCCATGCCGGGGGGCTGACCGCTCATCGTGGTTACGGGTCATCCGGCAAAAAGTCTCAGATGGCCGAGACGGTCCCGAAGCGGCAATCTTTACTAAGAAAGCGAGGTCCTAAACAGGAAGCTCTCCGCCAGACTGAAGCCATCGCGCGTCGGCTTCCGGAAGCAACTCTGCAAGACGTTTGTGAAACGCAAGAAGGTCTTCGTCTGACAGCTTGCCCTCCCACTTGCGACTACATGCGCTATCGAAGAAGGCTGACGGGTCTTTGAAGGTCGTGGACCGTTGTGTTTTTTCTTTGGCACTCGCGCGCGCATTAGCTTGCATGTTCTCGAACTGCATACTTTCCGCAATTGCGGCCAACATTTCATCGTCAATTTTGAGGTCGAGTACGGAAGCTAGCTTTCTGGTATGAGAGAGTAAATCGCGCCGCATATCGGCGTAGTGGAAAATGTGTATGTTGGGATATTGGATGTTTGACTTGAAGGACTTGAAGTGATGAACGATGGCTTCAAGGGTGATTCCATCGGCCATCGCCTCTCGAACGGTCTCACCAAGAAAAAGGGCGAATGAAGCTGTCGGCTCATCCGGGAACCTGTCTTGGATCAGGTCTTCCTTCAGGTTTGCCACATGTCGGCGCATCGAAAAATGTGCGTCGATTGGGTGTCTGTACACCGCGATGTAGGTACAATTTGGATCGAAAGGGATGCCGTCAAATGGCGTATGGGTCTTGATGCATCTTCTGTGGCTTTGAGCTTCGAACATTCGAGCTATGGGGAGTTGATCTCGAAACGCAGGGTCGAGCCAAACCGACAGGTCATCCATGACCTTGTCCATACCAGGCTTTTCAAACAAGAGCGACAGCACAAGGGCCTGCGTCCATGTTGTTCCGCACTTTGGCGGTGTTGCAACAATCACGTCTCCTTGGCGCAGCGCGAACATGTCCCAAATCCGATTGTCGGTGAGACGTGTTCTGTACTCGAATGCCTTTCTTGAAGACGCCCTTATCGTCATTCTGATTTCCGCCAATGGACCCTTAATGAAACGATAGCAAGCGTGCGGTGCCGAACCTAGAATTTTAATGGCACCCGAGTAGGAAGGCTTTTCAAAGTGCCAAGCCAAAACCTTGCATTCGCGGCTAGAAGCTCGTTTTGCCTTTAAGGCAGTCATTCGCGGCAACTTGCTCCAGTGTGTGTGCTGCGGTGCAAAGTCGAAATTACAAAGTTCGGTTTTTCGAGGTCCGCTTCCGCCTAATTTACCCAAAAGCAAAAAGCTTGTGTGTCGTTATTAGGTCACTGATGTTCATTGATTAATGATCGCGATTTATGCGCGAAACCCCTAATATCCCTTTGACTCTCCTTCACAATGGATACGCGGGAGGATTTGGTTTGGAGCGGTACTTGGCTGCCATACTCGTGGCTGATGTTGTTGGCAATAGCGCGCTTGTCAGTGCTAACGAGGAAGCCGCATTGCACACATATAGGGGCCACTTTAGGGCGCTGGAGCCGCATGTCGGTTTGAATGGCGGACGCCTATTCAAAAGAACCGGTGATGGTTTTCTTGCAGAGTTTTCCTCGGTTGTAGATGCGCTGGCATGTGCGGAAACGATGCAACGACAGATGGCTGAGCGGAACGGGGCGCGCGGGCAAAGTCCGGAAATGCAATTCCGTATGGGAATTCACGCGGGCGATGTTTTTGACGACGACGGTGATGTTCTTGGTGACGGCGTCAACATCGCGGCCCGGCTGGAAGGTCTTGCTCCTCCCGGAGGGATCATCGTTTCAGGTCGGGTTTACGAAGACCTTGTGGGTAAGGTGGATGTATCGTTCACCGAATTGGGGCCGCAATATCTGAAGAATATCACACGCCCAGTAACTGCTTACTCAGTACAAACAGCATTTGCTACTGAATCCCCGTTAACTCAATCCCGTCCTGACAGGCCTTCAGTGGCGGTGTTGGCTTTTGACAATCTGTCGCCTGACGCTGAACGGGATTACTTTGCAGAAGGTATTACCGAAGACATCATCACCAGCTTATCCAGAGTGCCCTGGATATTCGTGGTCGCCCGAAACTCTTCTTTTTCTTACAAAGGGCTTTCGGTTGATGTGCGTCGTATCGGCCGTGAGCTTGGTGTCCGCTATATATTGGAAGGGTCCGTTCGCGGCGCTGGTGACCGGTTGCGTGTCACGGGTCAGCTGATTGATGCGGAAACCGGGTCTCATGTTTGGGCGGATCGATACGATGGCAAGCTCGATGATGTTTTTGAGCTTCAGGACCAGATTACCGAGGCTGTCGTTGCTTCGATTGCGCCAGGTATCCGACAAGCTGAAATAGACCGTGCTGCTCACAAGCGCCCTGACACCCTTGGAGCCTATGATCACTTCCTACGTGCGCAGTCCTTGATCTACAGGTTCAATTTCACTGAAGCAGACGACCATTTGTCAAAAGCTCTTTCACTCTCAAGTGAGTACCCATTGGCAAGCGCTCTTCGAGGCTGGATCCGCACTTTGCTATGGAACCCGGATACGCGTCCAAACGAGGCCCGATTTGATTGCGCAATTCGGCTGGCACACGAGGCTCTGGCGGCATCACATCTTGACCTAGAGGCGCAAGCATATGCCGGTTACGTACTCGCGTTTCTGTCGGAGGATACAGAGTACGGTTTGTCACTTGTGGATCAAGTCGTCGAGAGAAGCCCAAATTGCGTTTCAGCCTGGGGATCCAGTTGCGTACTGCATGGCCTGATGGGCCAAGCACAAACGGCACAGGCACACGCCAGGGAGGCGCTCCGACTTAACCCGAATGACCCACTAAACTACCGTGTCCACATGGGTATCAGCCTGTCGCAAATCGCGGAAGGGAACTGGAGCGATCTAAGAGAAACCGCCCAAAAAATGCGTGCATTTCATAATACTGTGACTGTCTTTCGCCTGAACGAACTTGTGGCGGAAATGGCTCTCGGCAATGGGAGCCGAGCTAGAGAGCTCGCAGGTATTCACATGTCGCGGGAACCCGATTTTAGCGTTTCAATGTTCCGGCATATGCGCGCTCGTATCTCTATCGCAAAACCAGAAATCTATGACGCCTACTATAAAATGCTAGCAGCCGCAGGCATTCCTGATTGACGACACCAGCTGTAGACCAGCGGCCAGTCATAGCAAGCATGCAGCATGTGGAAACGTTTTTTTTGCCGCTGGAAGAATGCACAATGTTGTCTGCGAACAGTCGTAGAAGTGAATAGCGGCGAACGGCAATCGAACCTTCGCGGCGCTCGGCGTGAACGATTGCTCTGCGGACAAAGCTACCATTGCCACGTTAGATCAGATTAATAGGTTTGCAGTTTCATGCTCTAATCAGAACAGATGCCCATACGTGCGAATTGCATGCTGTCTGTTTTGCAGTTCAAGTTTGGCGTAGATTTTACTTGTGTGGTTTCGAACGGTTTTTTCACTCATTTGAAGACTTCTAGCAATTTCTTTACCACTCATTGCTTGGCAGATGAGTCTCAGCACGTCCTGCTCGCGCTTTGTCAATTCGTTAAAGTCCGTCGTTTGACCGGAAGATGTAAATTCAAGCAAGCTCTTGGAAAAAGCGCGCCAGGCAGGTTCATCGCGTTGGATAATGTGATTTTTTCCCTCTAAAGCAGACATTGTCGCTCCGGGAATTTTCTGAGCGAGACGTTGTCCTTCTTCAAACGGAATAACCTGATCGTTCCTTGAATGGATCACCAGTGTTGGAACTGAAACCTTTGGCAGAAGGCTCTCAACATTTACGTCAGCGCGCGCCATAAGCAGGTCGGCCCCTGTCTCAGGCAAAACGGTCTTTTGGCAAAGATCTGTGAACCATGAGCGCTGTTCGACTGCCGCGCCAGGAAGAAATCTTGATGTGAATACATCTTGGAATGCTGGGTTGTCATTCTCCCAACCCAAGCGAAATATATCGATTACAGTCTTGTAGTTCTTGGCGGCAACCGGTCCACGGTGGTTACTGCCCCTTGCATAGCCGCCAACAAGTATCATCCCAGCGACCCTGTCGGGATACATGAGCGAATACGCGATAGAAGTCGCCGCACCCTGAGAAACACCCAGAAGATAGAATGGTTCATTTATTTCAGCGGCGTCGATTACAGCTTCGAGATCATCAACCCAGTAATCAATACCTAGATTCTCAACTCGCTTGTCAGATAATCCGCAGCCTCGCTCATCATAGCGAACAAGGGTGAATTGACTTTCTAACATTTCGATCCAGTGAGACCAAATTGGACTGTCGAGATCATAACTGAGATGCGTAAGCCAATTAGCCGCCTTTACCATGGGCAGGCCGTTTCCGGATTTGCTCCACGCCAGCGACGTACCATCGCTTGAGGAAGTGTATCTAACGGTTCGCATGTCCTTTTTTAGTCAATTTGGGGCAAATGTCCCAACAATTTCCCGTCGTTTTGAGTCTAGCCGGGACATGTGTCCGATAGGTTGAAGGACAGATGAGTGACACCATTGTGAAATTCAGATTGGAGGTCATCACATGAATAAACAATTTGACGCATCACTACACGCTTCGCCGTCCCGGTCCCAAATTTCGCCCGCTCCCTGCGTGGGGCTACATTGTTCCGGTGCTGACGGAAGCCAGTGGCGCACTCTGTTTGCCCGGATGAGCGATGAAACCAAAACAATAGCGCCCGACCTAATTGGAACCCTGTCTCGGGGTCATAAAATCCCCGACGGGCCGTTCACATTGGAACACGAAGCTGCTTCGATCATCACTGAGATTGAGAAGCTTGGCAGACCCGCTCACTTGATTGGACACTCGTATGGAGGAGCGCTGGCGTTGCATATCGCCAGAGCTCGACCCGACCTTGTTCGATCACTTTGTCTCTATGAACCAACTTTGTTCAGCCTACTGAAAGCCGGAAACGCGGCTGACGGTTCATTGTGTTCCGAGATTGTAAGCCTCACAAACGCAATACGAACTGGCATAGAAGAGGGATGCGAAGAGTTTAGCGCACAGGTTTTTACCGATTTTTGGGGAGGACTTGGCTCTTGGCAAGCCCTGAGCCGTGAACGCAGGTGCGCTATGATTAATTGGGTTCACAAAGCCCCAAGCGATTTCGATGCGCTTCTGAATGAACCTGATCCAGAAAATATTTTTCATGAAGGAATTCCCTCTACGATCATGCTCGGATCGGAGACTCATGCGCACACGAAGCGCATCGCAGAAATTCTGGCAACCCAAGGTAAGCTTGTTGAGCTAAAGGTTCTGAAAGGTGCCGGCCATTTGGGGCCCTTTACCTTCAAGGAAAGTTTCGAGATGGAGGTGCTGTCACATATTGGAACTGTGGACCGTCGCTACATGGCTTCAATGGAAATCTAGCCGATCAGAAGATCGTGAGCCGGCGACACTGGAAATCTAGGAAACGCAGGCCAATACGTTCCCGATCAGGTGAGGCAGGTCGTGTAGCATGAAAGATGCTTGGCGCTGCCGGGAGCCGTTCTTCGACACTCACTTCGAGATGGGGGACTCTGAGACCCAGGGGTCGCAACCGAACAGCGGCAACAGTTTCATGCTACGAGCCAAATCTGCCACATACTGTTTTAGTTGAATAGCGAAATTGCTTCATGCATTATATTTGAAACTCGAATAGATACCCCATGGATATTGAACTCGCGCGAACATTTCTGGCGATTGTCGAAACGGGCAGTTTTCTGGAGGCTGCCAACAAGGTTTACGTTACACAATCAACAGTGAGCATGCGCATTCGGTCACTCGAACAACAGCTTGGACGACCAGTGTTCGAGCGCGGGAAATCGGGTGCTACACTTACTCCTGCCGGGCACCGCTTTCATAAACACGCGCAGGCACTTGTCAGGTGCTGGACACAAGCCCGGATCGACGCCTCCCTGCCTGATGCTGTGGAAGCTGCACTGGAAATTGGTGCCGTACCCAGCTTGTGGGATGGGTTTCTGATCGACGCGATGCCAGAGTTCATGCAAGCGTTTCCGAATGTGGCGGTTCACGGGTCTACGGTTTCAACTGAAACACTGCTGAGCCAAACGACTGCGGGCGCGCTGGATTTGGCTGTGATGTATGATCCGCGGAACACTGTCGGGCTGACCGCAATGCAGTTGTTCGAAGATGATTTTGTACTCGTGAGC
Source organism: Ruegeria sp. AP7 (assembly GCF_056539905.1). Taxonomy (NCBI): domain Bacteria; kingdom Pseudomonadati; phylum Pseudomonadota; class Alphaproteobacteria; order Rhodobacterales; family Roseobacteraceae; genus Ruegeria; species Ruegeria sp. AP7. The sequence continues at coordinate 49,535 of NZ_JBQFVT010000003.1, forward strand.
AGCGATTTCGATACCTCGCGAAGCCCATTTGAAGAAAACTATGTTCTGATCGACTGGGGGCCGGAATTCCGTGCTGATCACCTGCTGAACTTTCCGGAAATTCCAACGCCAATGTTGCAGCTTGGTATTGGAACTCTCGGCCTGAACTATTTGAAAGCCCAGCCGGGAGCCGGATTTTTCCCCTGGCGGGTAGTTGCGCAGGAAGTCGAAGCCGGTTGGTTGAGGGTGATTGAGGATGCTCCCCGGTTTGCCTATGCCGCCTATGCTGTTTTTGCAGACGATGATCCTGAAAGCCTCCCTTGCAAGGCCGCCCAGCTATTGAGTGCCTTTGCAAAAGAACAGTTTCCCGTCACGGCCTGAGATGGCGGACTACTCGCGGCTTACCATGTAGAAGGCGAATTGTCAGTTTTCGGAAGCCTCCAGGGCTTCGGTTGCTGCGGGCTGCTTTTTGCCTGACTCAAATATTAAACCCGCGGTAATCACGACCATCAAAACGCCGCCCATGATCGCCCAGTACCTCCAACCAAAAGACCTTTGCAAACGCATTTTTCTCTCCGCGGCCATCCATCGAGACCAGAACAGTATAAGGAGGGATAGAAATCTGCCAAATCGTGGGGACTGACCCTCAAAGAGGCAATATACTGAAAACAAGCATCTATTCAGATCATCGATAACATGGTTTAGAAAAAATCATAAGGTTTGGCACTCCGAAAACGAACATTGATCCCCTAAAATATCGAAGCAGAGGGAAAGGAGGTATCGATGGATAGGCGTTGGATTAATCGCGTTACCGAACACATAAGGCGTTTCATTACGTCACAACGGTTCGGGATCGTGAAGCACTCGGCAGCAAAACAGCAGGATTTGCAAAGCCCACAAGATTAGGACGATGCCGCCGAGATATGGGACCCGTCCGAATTCGACCCGGAAAAAGATAACCGGGAACGACGTTTGCGCCCGAACGATTACGAATGGGAAGCAACCGGCGAACTTCCTTGGCGCGGGCACAATCACCGATTCAAAGGAGGCTGAGGGAAATCCAAGGCCTGAACATTGGCTATTACAGTCACAGGTGACGCAATACTCGCGTCCCCTGATCCCGCATCGCATACCGTTTGGGATCCGAGCGCACCGAAGATGAATTCCAACTCCGGATAGAATGACCGAAAACATTTGAGATTATGGAAAAAAATTACGTCGCTTTCGGCCTCTTAGGTCGAAAACAGCGCAGCGCCTTCTGTGTGTTTTGGCAAAATCCAGTACCAATCAAAAACGGTGTACAGAATGCTGGAAGTTCTTTCGATTCCCGGTGCATTTACCGCGCGGGAATGTGAGCAAATTGTTGCTGAATCACAAAAAGTCCCGGCAAACGAGGCTCTGCTTGTTGGGCAGAACAAGGATCATAATCTGCGCAGAGCGGATGTGACCTGGTTGGACGACGTCGACGGCTCTGATTGGGTGATGTCACGCCTGATCGATGTGGTCCGTCGCTCCAACACCGACACGTTTGGCTTCGATCTGAGCGAGTTCGCCGAAAGTCCGCAGATTGCCTGCTATAAAGCATCAGATGGTGGTCATTTTGCGTGGCATTCCGATATCGGCGACGGGCCAGTCGCCCGAAAAAGAAAGCTGTCGCTGGTCGTTCAACTCAGCAAACCCGGAATGTACGACGGCGGAGACTTGGAGATAATGCCGGGCGCTTATGCTGTAACGGCCAGCCGGCATCAGGGCAGCGCAACCATGTTTCCCAGCTTCTTGTTGCATCAGGTGACACCGGTTGAGAATGGTGATCGGTATTCGTTGACGGTCTGGGCGCATGGCCCGGCGTTTCGGTAATGATTACCGTACTCGTTTGATTAAGTGTCCGAGACTACAAGGCTAACGATTCCTTTCGTGTAGGAAACAGAGTCGAATGAGTTAGGCTTGCCTTTAACATATTCGCTGAATTGGCATTTCTTGTTGTCCAACGTCTCTGCCAATTCCTGGAATCCGCACGGTACTGACGCCTGAGTTGCTTTGGTCACTCAATGGCTGGCCTCTGTTATGTATCCGTCGGTAAGTGACTGGCGGCTGATTTCTCATGGACTAAGTTTGGCAGGCTCACCATATCAGAAGCAACTTTGCCAGCTTCCATTGAAGTACTTTCGACAGATATGCGTGTCTGACCCAACCGGGGGTGCAGCTTGCGAGCCAGAACCCACGTCCAAAGCAAACCTGCGCCACCCGCGGCGAACACGCCAGAGAGCGGTGCCGCGAGAAGAACCAGCCAGGCGGCACCAGGTGTAATAATCCCCGAAACATCGCGAAAGCTCGCGTAAATTGCTGACATCTCAGTTCGTTCGGAAGGTTTGACTGCGAGTAGGAACGGCAAACCTGCGGAAACATCAAGCAAGATCAGGAAAATCGAGCCCATCATTAAGAACGCGATTGTGACTTCAGGGATGCCGAAGGGAACTCCAGCAAACAGAAACAGCAGCCCGGACATGAGGAATCCGGTTCTGACTGCTGCGCGCACCGAACTGCGCTGCATGAAACGAAGCATCAGCGGAGTGCAAAACAGGGCAGCATTGGAAATCGACAATGCAATCCCTCCAAGCTGGCTGCCTAACCCGTTCTGAACCGCATAGATGGGCAGGTATACGACATAAATCCACCACCCGCAGGAACGAACGACTGCGAATACCCATCCGGCGACCAATCGCGGCTGCGCAAAAAACCTCCCGAAATAGGCGAACGGATTTGCGGGAGCGCATTGGCTTTTGGTGATGAGCTTGCCGTTTCCGAGGCGCATAACAAGAAAGATGAGCAGCATGACAATCGCTGCACTGGCCGCAATCAGGAACGGCGCAGGTTGCCACCATTCGTACAATATCGCGCCAAGTGCAGGGCCAGCCGTCCAACCCAGCGCACAGTAGAAAAGCCGAGATGTCTCAAAACGTCCCAGCTCAATCCTGGCAACATGGTCGAGCACATAGGCGTTGAAGCATACAAATGTCGTCACAACGGCGAAAGTCGTGAGTGCGAGCCCCGCAATAACGGCAGCAGGGGTCGCAACGGTCGTCACAACCGCACCCGCGACGTACGAAAGAGTGCCGAACACATAGACCCATCTCCTTGGGACAAAACGGATCAAGTAGGGAACCAGAAGGCCGATCAAGAGTGAAACTGCGCCGATGGCGAAATAAATTTCGGATACAAATCGCGCATCCTTCAGCGCGTTGTATATCGCTACCGGAAAGACAGAGATCAAAATACCCCTGGCAATCGCCTCTGTACCCGCCAAAATGGCGAACCCCCGCAAACTGGGTGCTGGCGCATGGCGAAGCCATTCTGGTATTCGACGTTCGTGCATGAGAAATGCTCAATGGACTGGGAACTAGTCAAGCCTGTTCGCCTATTTTGTCTCTCCTGCTAGCGACCCGATGTCGTTTTTTGGCAGTCGCGTAAGCAACGAAAAGTTTGAAAAAGAATTTCGCTTTCTCTTTTTGGCAACCCGCTACGCTGGCGCTGGATTATCAATGCTGGTTTCAGCGAAAGGATGGCTTGAACTCGGGCTGGATTAGTCCAGTAGAATGGCCGCAAACGGGAAAATCACTGCTTAACCGAAGAATCTACCGCTGAGGATGCGAGCACTTTCAGTATGAGCAATAGTCGTGGCTACAAAAGTCGGTTTTGTCCGCGAAGCTGGATTTGCAAAGTCTGGTTGTGAATGTCCGCTTCGGGCTGACTGCGGCCTATCGCACAATTCCAAAAACCGGCGACACTAACCTTCTTAGACCTGCTTTGGGGCGAGTTTGTTCCACTCATCAGCGCTCATGCTTTTTCGCGTTAGCCCATCCTCTGAGGTGAACTGAGCTGCTTTGACGAGGAGAAAGGCCACCGTGATGGCGTCTAGCTCGCAGCGTTTCTCGAATTCTTCGGTCGTCTCATTGGGCCCTTCTTCTGACATTCTCATTCCCTCTGTATCTGAAACTTTCGGGCAATTGGCTGACTTTGCATGGTACTTCATTGCTCCGGAAAAGCCAGTTGTCGCGCGTACGAGTGCCTGTTTCGGAGGGGCTCCAATTCTGCGAACGATCTAGCACTCCAGTCCAAGTGCTTTGCGACTGCGTAGAAAGATGGGAGACCGGCTCCGATACTCCTCATTGTTCGTTTTGTTGGGTGTCATCTGATGACACATCCGGCTTATTGTCAGACGTTGCTTCAATCTCCCGAACTGCCAACTCGGCGATTTTTCGAACCAAATACCAAACGCTGCTACGGCGTGTGTGCCCCTTGATCCAGCCGGTCACATCCTTGGCCGGGATATCGAGATGCGGTGCCTCGTCTTCGAATACTCTGACCTTGTAGTCGGAGATATCCGCAAGACCGGACATGTTTCCAGCCCGGGCTTCTGCGATTGGCGTACGATTTACATAGACAACAACTCTTAGCATTTTCGTCCTTCCTATTTTGTGGTGTTTGCATGCTTGGGTCTTCGCGGATTCCATTAGTTCCACGAGTGGTTTTTGGTCTTCTGATGCAGGAGGCCCCTTACCAGCCGTCTCAGAACTCGCACTGATCTGTGCTGCTCATAGGTGCCTACCAGAGCTTCGATGTCGCCGAGATCCTGCCGAAAGAACTCAGGTCTCAACCCGAAGTCAGCCGCGAATTCGCTCACCAGGCTTTGAATGATCGCAGGCAGTTGCTCCGGTGCCGGAGGCGGGATTTCATAGATTGTGCAACGGCTGAGAAGAGGGGCGGGTACGCCACTCAAATCATTTGCGGTCAAAATCCAGCTCACATGTGAGGCATCCACGTCAGCCGCCAGATATTTCTCTCGATATCTCCTGGCCTCAGAGGGCTCGAGCAACGCAAGAAGTTCGCCAGTGATATCTCCGTTGCGACCCGAGTGCGTCTTGTCAATTTCGTCGAGGATGATCACTGGGTTAAGGACCCGCGCAGTTGCCACAGCCTCCGTCACGATCCCTGCATGCGCGCTACTCCAACCTACCGAAAGACCAAACAAATGGTTCTCCGACTTGCCGCCGACATTTGCGCTCTGCACATAAAGGCCGAGAGCTTTACAGGCTGCCTTTGCAAAAGCTGTTTTGCCGACGCCGGGCTCGCCAACCAGTAGGGTGGGTTGGATATGAAGGATGTCAGATCCGATGCTCCATCGGCACTCGAAATCATGGACCATCCCCTCGATGACGAAATTGCAATGAGGGAATCTTTGGGAAACTGCACCAAGCTCGTTCAACGCATCAAGTGAGGCCAGACGGGCGAATTGATTGCTCCAGGTTGTGAGTTGCTTGATATGTTCCGGCATCTCTTTTCTGAGTGCGCGCGGCAGGTATTCAAAGTCCAACTTGTCTAGAAGATATCGTGCAGCAGCGGTCTTCTCACTCTCTGCGCGAGAAGATTCAATGCTCATATCGGCAGCATGACGTTCGGAGATGAGGCGCATGACCTCTTTCCAACGCTTCAGGCTCGCCATCTGTTCCACCGCGTCCTGGGCAAAGACCGCCAGAGCAGGATCGAGTTCCCTCAGACGGTTAATTTCCGTCTGCCGCCAGTTGTCAGGGTCATCGCTAAATCTCGCGGTTTCTTCAGATCGTTTATTGATCACCCTGAGAAGATCTTCAGAACTGGCTCTTTCCAAAATTAACTGCTTCACAATTTCCCAGGACGCATGGGAATTGGCTGCGCTCAAAACAGGGCGGAGGATGTCTGCCTCGTCATGACAGAAGCCAGCCAGCGCAAAGATCTCATCTTCTTCCCAGGTTGTTCCACTCATCGGGCTACCAACCTTTCGCCACACACGCAGGACATCGGTGACCCGAAGCACCCCAGGCAATTTGGCCGATATAGCCACAGCTTCGGCATTGAAGCGCATCTCGCTTAGCGCGAGTATTCAAACGCACTGTGGGAAAGGTCTCCATTCGCTCAGTGGCCGCCTTATGCGCATGCCAACAGCACAGGTTGACATGCCAGGCAGCGATGACCTGAACTGTGGATGCGTTACCGCACCGCTCACAGGACATCTCTGCTTCCTGCATAGCTTGCTGCAACCGCAGTTGAATGAACGTGTCTTCCTGCGTCCCATCCATGTAGATCCGAAGCGAGCCAAATTTTTGCTTGATCTGGCCGACCGAGGGATAGCTTTCCTCACGCCGGTCGCAGTGCCTTTTGATCGCTTCAAAACACTCGGTGACAATCCGAACCCATCCCAGATTGTCTTTTCCCAAATTCTGTTCAACGGAGCCGCGGATGTCATCGTAGTCGAAGGCGTCAGTCATCCGTCGGATCCCCGGTTCTAGGGGGTTCGGATTCTTGCTCTGAAGCGATTTCCTCCAGCGCAGCAATAAGACGATGCAGGCCTTTTTCTGTCTCTGCCGCCACCGTCAATTTCAGAGCGGAGAAGTGTTCGTCCGGTAAGTCGAACAGGCATTCAGCGACGTTTCGATGATTGATACTGTCAGGATCGAATTCGTGAAAAGGGAATACCAACCGCAGAATTGCGTCTGGAGGAAGACGGCGCCTGTCTTCTTTCCCAACGTCTGAGTACATGCGACCTGTAGCACCATGGAACAGAAGCGTTTCTTTCAACACACCGCTCTCGATGCGCGTTTTGACTTCCGAGAGAAGATCGTCGTTGGCGTAGAGCTTCAGGCGTCTTTTCAGGTCTTCATTTGTTTTGGATTCTTGTGACATTGAATGCCTCCAGAGGATGGTAGGAGGCGTCGGAATCGAACCGACTCGTGCACTCTTATCTGGAGCTATCACAGGGGTATAAGCCCCGCCCGCATCACCAATGCTGCCTCCCACGTGTTTCGCGTGGGGTATCGATTCAAGTCGATATTCGTTGGCAGTGGATGCGTGTGTTGGACATGGGGCGAAGCTGAACCAGCGCGAGGCATCGTGTCAATATGAAGCACGCAAAACGTCGTGATTCACCGCGTAGTTCCGGGAACTTTCTATCTAGGATTGTGTAAATTGCTGCCTCTCGACCATCTCAGGCACGTATATTTCCCCGTACAAGGTGAGAATCGGGAGGTGATTCTGGTTTCATAGAGAGCACTAGAACGTCCGGATTCTTAGCCGGCTCGAACTGGTTTGAAGCTTCCGTGTCTTCTCTGAGGCAGTGGGAGACCAGCTCTTAAGTCACTCCACATGAGGCGATGAGTTTCGTGAGCGGCGTGGAACCCGCCCGGATCTTACCAGCCTTTTTTCACGCAGCAGGGGCATCTCCGCCTGTCATCGGATCGGTCAATATGTCCAACGTAGCCACAGACCGCACAGACGAGGTGCTCGGGTGCATCCGTTGGGCGGAAGAAGCGGCGTTTTTGCTCATTGAACCGCCTGGCCGCTTCTTCATGCGCGCACCAACAGCATAACGTAATGATCCAGCTTCCTAAATTCTGAGAGCGTGCCGCGTTCCTGCATCGCTCACAACACTGGTTCGCCCTATTGATAGTAGCAGCGACCCAGCCGCGGATGCGTTCATCCTCGGATACCTTGCTGAAGTAAATCCGGAGTTCGCCAAATTTCTCCTTGATCTGGAGTACCTTCGGATAGTCGATCTCAAGCTCGTCACTGCGCGCTTTGATCTGCTCAAAGAGCTCAGTCACGATCCCCGACCAGCCCAGTGGGGTCTCACCCAATTCGAGCTCAATTCTTGTTTTAATATCGTCGTAGTCGACCAAATTGATGGTGGCTTCAGCTTCAGACATTGCGCGCCCTCCTGGAATTCCACCGGCAGGGGGTCAGCTCCGATTGGATTCCGCTAGCACTTTGACGGGACAACGGTCTTCACTTAGGACGTCAACTGTAAGTTGTAGTATCTATTACTACAGGAAAGTCGCGTTTCTTTGTGCTGGATTTGCAACTGCTTCACGTCACCCATGGCCACAGGAACTATCTGCCCGGCGGTGAGGTTTTTTCTAAAGCGCGTGCTTTTCCTGCCTTCGCTGTTCCAACCGTTCTATCTCTGCTTTCAACAGCGCGATCCTCTGCGATGTCTGATGTTCCGCAATCAGATCGAGAAACATCTTGGTCTTGCCGCCATGCTTCATACCGTAGCGCTCGTAGACCATGGCGTTAAACTCATCCAGTTTCGCCTTAGGGATCCTAAACTGGATGTGCTCAAACTGTTCGGTCTCTGTTTTAGTCATCGAATCCACCCTTGTTGTCTGATGATAGCAGACCGAAGCCTCTGACGCGGCCATGACTGTGGCACGGTCCTGGCGCACAAGTACCTGCCGGCATTTTTGATATACATCAGTCATATACTGATAGCGACTGGCGGGTCTGGCATTCCTACAAACCTAACAAATTCCTGTCGTTGGCTGTAATTCGGACTAACCAATCCAAAATCCTCTGCTGGTCCCTTGAACTTCTGGACTGATCATTCCACATGTATGCCATGAGCAAAGAAACTCTTCAATTTGCAGACATCAAGTCGCCCGCAGGCCCGGGTAGGCCTCGTGCCTTTGACGAAGCTGAGGCTTTGGAAAAAGCCTTGTGCGTATTTTGGCACAAGGGCTACGAGACCGCGTCCTTGGACGAACTGACCAAGGCCATGGGTTTGAGCCGTTCCAGCTTTTATGGAGCATTCGGCAACAAGCAGGCATTGTTTCACAAAGCCCTCCGCCACTATTCAAGACGTGCATTGAAAACTCTGCGTGCAGTTGCAGACACTGGTGGGGAAGATCCCGTTGGATCGATTTTGGAAGCTTTGGCGAACCCGCAAGGCGGCCGTGACGGCTGTATGCTGATAAACTGCCTTACTGAGCTTGCGCCGCACGATGATGAAGTGGCGGCTCTCGGGCGGCACCATTTGGAGAGTATTGACGAGATTTTTGCGAGAGCACTTGAGCCCTCAGATCCGGCCCAGGCACTCGACAAAGCGCGCGCCTATTCTTCCCTTGCAATCGGCACTTTGGCATTGCGCAAGGCGGGCGTTCCCGCTGAGCAGATATCGCAAACCCTGAAACAAGCCCGGTTGGTGATTTCGCCATAAGGCCTCCCGCCACCATAAAGAAATGAAACCTGACACAAATGCAAACAACGGGCATTGACCCTAATATTGGACTAAATGGTCCAATAATATCTGAACGAAGTTTACTAAAGAAGGAAGCAGCAATGGCTGATGAAAAACTGTTCTCCGGCATCAAAGCTGGCGCAATAGAACTGAAAAACCGCGTTGTCATGGCGCCACTGACCCGCAACCGGGCAAGAGCCAAGGATGACAGCGTCCATGAATTGCAGGCCAAGTACTATGCGCAGCGGGCGGGTGCTGGTCTGATCATAACGGAAGCTTCGCAAATCTCGCCCCAAGGCAAAGGTTATGCTTGGACGCCCGGCATTTATTCCCAAGCACAGATCGACGGCTGGAAAAAAGTGACTGAAGCCGTCCATGCTGAGGGTGGCAAGATTGTGATCCAGCTTTGGCATGTTGGCCGGATTTCGCATTACAGCTTGCAGCAGGATGGCGGCGCCCCTGTTGCGCCATCCGCAATTGGCGCTAAGGCTATGACCTTTGATGGTGAGCAGTTTGTCGAAACTTCGGAACCGCGGGCTCTGGCCATCGAAGAAATTGCGGACATTGTTTCCGACTACCGGAGGGCCGCGGAAAACGCCAAAGAGGCTGGTTTCGACGGTGTCGAGGTCCACGCAGCCAATGGATATCTGATCGATCAGTTCCTGCGGGACGAGTCCAACAGGCGTGAAGACGATTACGGCGGTCCTGTCGAGAACAGAGCGCGATTCCTGGAGGAAGTCATGGACGTGGTTGTCGACGTGTGGGGCGCCGACCGCGTTGGTGTTCGCCTCAGCCCGTTCTCGGACGCCAACAACATCTCCGACAGCGACCCGCAGGCGACGTTCTCCCATGCGATCAAATTGTTGAATAGCTATGGGTTGGCCTATCTCCATCTCGTGGAAGGACAGACCGGCGGCCCGCGCGATATTCCTGAAGGTGGCGATTTAAAGGCGCTCTATGAATTGTTTGACGGTGCGAAAATGGGCAACAACGCTTATGATCGCGAAATGGCGATTGAATCGGTTGAGACCGGTGCCGTCGATCTGGTGGCTTTTGGCCGACCGTTCATTTCCAACCCGGATCTTGTCAGTCGGCTGGAGAAAGACGCCTCGCTGAATGAGCTGGATGCAACTACCCTCTACGGTGGTAACGAAAAAGGATACACCGACTACCCAGCGCTAGAAGAGGAAGCTGTTGCCGCAGAGTGATGCATCACTCTTAACTCCTTAGTGACAGGCAATAAAAAATAGAGTGAGCGCGCCGGTTTGGACGCGCTCATTTCGCAGGTACGGCAATATCAATTCTGGAAGCGGGGATCTATCACAAGTCTGCGAATGGACTGCTTCCCTCCGATTGCGGTGATTGAGAGAGGCTTTTGAGTTTATCATCAGCATTTCTTTGTGTTGGCGAAATCCAGGTTTCAGCAGATACCACATCCGAGAAAACAAGCCGTGTGAGACGGCCTGATGGATTTTGGCCTTATCTGCGGCGCAGAGTTGGTCCTTCGTATTTGCTGCTGGTTAGGTAACGTTAGGTTGGGAGTACAATATGGAATTACCAGCACTGACTTACGAAATGATAGCCGTATTGAGTCTATTGTCTTTTACGGTCTTACTTTTTGTTACCGAGATTATACGGATCGATGTCGCAGCAATTCTTGTAATGGTGCTGCTTGGCGCACTGAGCTATCTACCGGGGCTAGGTAATCTTGCCGATGTCTCCAGGCTCTTTGAAGGTTTTTCCTCGAACGCTGTGATGTCAATCATCGCAGTTATGGTAATTGGCGCTGGGCTTGATAAGACCGGACTTATGTCAAAGGTTGCGGCCTTGATCCTCAAGAATGGTGGCACGACAGAGGCCCGGATCATCCCAATCATATCAACAACGGTTGGTGTCATTAGCTCTTTCATGCAGAACGTTGGAGCTGCTGCGCTCTTTCTACCCGTTGTTAGCCGTATCTCAGCACGTACGGAAATCCCGATGAGTAGGTTGCTGATGCCCATGGGGTTTTGCGCGATTCTGGGTGGTACGATTACATTGGTCGGGTCGTCGCCCCTCATCCTGTTGAATGACCTGATTGTTTCAGCAAACTCATCCCTTCCGGCTGACCAACAAATGGAGACATTTGGGTTGTTTTCAGTCACGCCTATCGGTGTGATGCTGGTGCTGACAGGGGTGCTTTACTTTGTGCTCTTTGGTCGTTGGGTCCTCCCAGCGCAGCGGGAGCGTGGAGAAGACGCAAGCTCAGCTCGATCCATGCAGACCTATGTCGAAAACACCTATGGTCTTAGAGCTGATATGTTCGAGATACGTGTTCCTGAAGGCTCGATCATCATCGGGCAAACGCTCGCGGATCTGATGGTCGCCCATAACATGTACATTCTTGGCACATCTTATCGCGGCCACAAGGTCATTGCGCCGATGGCTGATACTAAGATCGAAGCCCCGGCGCGGCTTGCAGTGCTTGGCCTGCGCCGTGTGGTAGAGCATCAGTTCGCTGAGCCTTACGGCTTAAATATCCTACCCCAACTAGATGTCTTTGCAGATGATTTCGCCGCGACCCAATCGGGGGTGGCAGAGGTTGTTATTCCGCCCGGTTCATCGGTCGTTGGTCAGACTCCGATTGACTTGCGTCTCCGTCAGACTCACGGGTTGTCATTGTTGGCTATTCAGCGTGGCGAAGAAACACTGAGTCATGTGGAAACCGAAGATCATGTTGCCACGCATATCGGGCAAGTCCCTTTGCAAGTCGGCGATACCTGTGTCGTGCACGTGCAGTGGGACCGTCTGACACGACTTAAGTCGGACAGGGATTTTGTCGTCGTAACTTCGGATTTTCCCCAGGAAGAGTTACGACCACACAAGGTCGGATGGGCGCTCGCCTTCTTCCTAATAGCGTTGAGCTTAATTCTATTCTCTGATCTGCGCTTGTCATTGTGCCTGTTGACCGGCGCTATTGGGATGGTGTTGAGCCGTGTGCTCTCGATTGACGAAGCCTACGAGTCGATAAGTTGGAGTACTGTTTTTCTACTCGCTTCACTGATCCCGCTAGGTCAGGCGGTTCAGAACACCGGCACTGCGGATTGGATTGCAGCGCATGTGTTGGCCCTTCTGAAGGGGTGGCCGATCTGGTCTTTGCAAGCAGGGATCGCCGTTTTGGCAACGGCGTTCACGCTGGTCATGTCCAATGTAGGCGCAACTGTCCTGCTGGTGCCACTAGCAGTTTCTATTGCCGTATCCGCGGGTGGCAATCCGGCTGTGTTTGCTCTCACGGTGGCAATATCAACGTCCAACTCATTTTTGATCCCAACACACCAAGTGAACGCGTTGATCATGGGCCCGGCAGGCTACCGGGTGGTCGATTTCGTTCGCTCAGGTGGAATCATGACTCTACTTTTCTTGGTTGTCTCAATGACCGGACTTGCGCTCTTCTTCTGATGCGCTTCTTGGCGATTCGCATTGATGAACTCTGCTTCAGCTCAGAAGAACTGGCAAGATGAGGTCTTTGAGACCAATCCTTTTGTTGGAGCAGAAAATCCGAGATCTATACAAATGGACCTTCGCTGCGAGCAAGAGAAGAAGGGCGGCGAACAAATGCAAACCTGACGTCGACATACGCTGGTACTGGACCGTCTTTGTTTTATCGATCACTTTTGCTTGGCCAATACCGTCGGCATATTGGAGAGTTCACTATGAAGTTCCTTAGAACACCTGACCATCGGTTTGACGGGTTGCCAGATTTCGCATTCGGCCCGAATTATCTTGATGTGGATGATACCGAAGGCGGTCGTCTCCGAATGCACTATTTGGACGAGGGACCGGAACAGGCACCGCCCGTATTGTTGATGCATGGAGAGCCAACCTGGTGCTTCCTGTATCGGCACATGATTCCGTTATTCAAAGATGCGGGCCATCGAGTTCTGGCTCCTGATTTGATTGGGTTTGGACGGTCGGACAAGCCAACCGAGCGGTTCGATTATACCTACCAACGCCATGTAGACTGGATGTCCGAGTGGTTGCGGAAAGTTGACCTAACGGGCATCACATTGGTTTGCCAGGACTGGGGCGGTCTAATAGGCTTGCGGCTGGTCGCGAGTATGCCCGAGCGTTTCTCTCGTGTTGTTGTGGCGAACACGGCCTTGCCCACCGGTGACGTGCCCTTGGGTGAAGCATTTCTTTCATGGCGGGAATATTCACAATCCGTGCCTGAATTTAATTCGGGCCGTATTGTATTCGGCGGTACAACATCGAAGATTTCCGATGAAGAGGTCGCAGCCTATAACGCACCGTTTCCGGATGCGCGCTATCTGACAGGCGCTCGAGAGTTTCCAATGTTGGTGCCTGACACAGCTGATAATCCAGCTTCTGAAGCCAACCGAGCCGCATGGGAAACCCTCAAGACCCTAAACACCCCGTTTCTGACTGTTTTTGGAGAAGATGACAGGGTCATGGCAGGGGTAGACAAACTGTTCCAAAAGTCGATCCCTGGGGCAGTTGGTCAAAACCATACCGTTGTGCCTAAAGCGGGGCATTTCATTCAAGAAGATGCTGGCACAGAGCTGGCACAGGCGACTTTGAAATTTATTGAGCAAACACAGCTGCTGCCAGATTAGTGACTTCCCCTGCGGCCTTAACTCACACCAAATTTGCGACGCAAATGCTCAGCTAAGGCCGTTATGCGACGTGGTTGGGCTCGGCTCGGCGGAAACATCATCTGCAAAGGTTTCGGCGGTGGAAGGAAATCGCGCAAGACAGAAACAAGTCTGCCAGATCTAACGTCGCCGCCCACATCCAGCTCGGACTTCAATACGACCCCATGGCCTGCAATCGCCCAATCGCGGATGAGGGAACCATCATTGACTATTCGATTTCCTTTTACCGATACGCGCTGGGCATTTGGTCCTGATCCAAACTCCCAAACGTTATCGATCACGTCGCCAAACCTCATGACCAAGCAGTTGTGGTTTAATAGATCTTCTGGTTTTTCGGGCGTTCCGAATAAGGCTAGGTAACTTGGGGACGCACATACGAAACGTTGGTAGCTTCCTAGATTTCGTAATCTGAGCGAGCTGTCTGTGATGTTGCCGAAGCGAACGGCGAGGTCGAAACCCTGGCCTACAAGGTCGACATAACCGTCTGAGAGGGACAGCTCGATTGAGACGGCAGGGTTCTCTTCGGTGAATTCGGCAATAACCTTGGAGACAATGCTCCGTCCCAAGTCAATCGGCGCGCTTATGCGAATTGGACCAGACAGAGTTTCGGCGCCGTGCCGAACAAGTGTATCCAGCTCCGCAATCTCACTGAGGACGTTTCTTGCCCCATTGGCTAGTACTCGTCCTTCTTCGGTCAGCCTAATGGAACGGGTGGTACGGTTGAACAAAACCACACTGTAATGTGCCTCTAGAGCCGCGAGCCGCTCGGACACTGTCGTGCTCGACATCCCTGTCTCGCGCGCTGCGGCCACAAGACTGCCTTTCTCGGCTATGGTCAGAAACAAACGAAGATTGTCCAAAAGCATTAAACGGAATTTCCGGATTATATGTTCGATCTTGCCCTGTTTATCCCGAAAGGGCTGCGGCGTAAATCTTGCGCATCGCTCAAGAACACAAGGGATTTATTCCAATGGCCAAGCTGACAATCGTCGCCAACATCAAAGCCAACCCCGACAAGATCGACCTCGTAAAGGCCGAGCTTATCAAGCTCATCGACATTACGCGTTCCGAAGAGGGTTGCATTAACTACGACCTGCATCAGGACAACGACAACCCGGCTCATTTTGTGTTCTACGAAAATTGGGAAAGCCGAGAGCTTTGGCAAACCCACATGGGTGCACAGCACCTTGCGGCCTACCTGGAAGCAACCGAAGGCGCCGTAGCTGAGTTCACGTTGAATGAAATGACTGTCATCGGTTGATACAGAGCCAAACAAAGGAGCACGTTATGAAAGCCGTGGGATACCGTGAGACGGGGTCGATTGATCGGGCGGACGCCTTAATCGACTTCGAGGCCGACAAACCGGCGCCAAACGGACATGACTTGTTGGTGAAGGTGCAGGCCGTGTCAGTGAACCCAGTCGATACGAAAATTCGGCAGAAACGCGCTCCTGCGGGTCCAGCACCTGATATTCTGGGGTGGGATGCAGTAGGGATCGTCGAAGCAGTTGGCGAAACGGTTGAGACTTTCCGTCCGGGAGATGCAGTTTGGTATGCCGGGGCAATAAACCGACCGGGAACCAATGCCGAGTTTCATCTGGTGGATGAACGTATTGTCGGATCAGCGCCAAAATCCATACCGGCGAAGGCAGCTGCGGCGATGCCGCTAACGACACTTACTGCCTTTGAGATGCTGTTCGACCGCTTGCGAGTTCATGATGCCGTTTCCGGCGGGGCCAATACGTTGCTGGTTATTGGTGGCGCAGGCGGTGTCGGGTCAATCACCATTCAATTGGCGCGGGCTCTCACTGACTTGACGGTGATTGCCACTGCGTCCCGGCCCGAGACACAAGACTGGGTTCGAGAGCTTGGCGCACACCATGTCATCAACCATGCGGAACCTTTTGGCTTACAACTCGAGGCTCTCGGTATCGACAGCGTGGATTTCATTTATTCCACGAACCATTCCCAGCTTTATGCTTCCCAAGCTGGAGAGGTGATGACACCTCAAGGTCGCTTTGGGTTGATTGATGATCCTGAGACCTTCGACATCGCGCCGTTCAAACCCAAATCGATCTCATTGCATTGGGAGTTCATGTACACTCGGTCGCTTTTCGGGACTGGGGATATGAACCGTCAAAGCGAAATCCTGAATCAGGTCGGCGGCTTGATAGACGATGGAAAGATCCGATCCACAGCAACCGATACACTTGGTAGGATCAATGCCACCAACTTAGCGAAAGCGCATGCTATCCTCGAAAGCGGCAAGGCCAAAGGTAAGCTCGTGCTTGAGGGTTTTTAGCTGAGAATTGAGCGGCTGGATCATGTGAATATTGTGACGACTAGGTTGCCTAAGATGGTTACTTGGTATGAAGAGGTCTTGGGTTTAAAACTCGGGGCCCGCCCTGATTTTCCGTTTCCCGGAGCGTGGTTGTATGCGGGTGATCACGCCGTGGTTCACCTTGTGGGTCACGAAGGAACGCCTAATGTCGGCTCCGAAGTGAAGCTCAAGCTCGAGCATTTTGCGCTCTCAGCCACAGGGTTGAGAGCATTCGAAGAAAAACTGATCTCGTGTCAGATCCAGTATCGCAAAACTGATGTCCCGGGGGCTGGAAAGGTGCAAATCCATGTGGCCGATCCTGATGGAAATCATATTCACATAGACTTTGAAGAAACCGAATAAGTGGCTAACCCGTGAAATAGTCGCAACGCAAAATCAAGCCGGTAACTTCTTGCCAATTAGGGATTGAGGTCCTTGCCGGGTTGCTTCCAAGACTTGCGTGGGCCAACATTTTTTTGGGCGGTGCAAACGTCGATTTGGAGATCAATATGCCGGACCTCAAAACAAACAAGAAAAACGTCATCGCTTTCTACGAAATGATGTTCAACGAGTGTCGACCTGCCGAGGCCATAGAGATCTTTGTTGGGGAAACCTATACGCAGCACAACCCGCATGTTGGCGACGGCAAGCAAGCGTTTATCGAATATTTCGAGCGCATGGCCGCCGAATACCCGGGAAAGCGTGTGGATATCAAACGTGCCTTTGCTGAAGACGACCACGTTATTCTGCATTGCCACCAAATCTGGCCCGATGGTCTCGAGTACGCAGGGATCGATATTTTTCGCCTGGATGTCGATGGGAAGGTTGTCGAGCACTGGGACGTTCTTCAGGAAGTTCCAGCAAACAGCGAGAATGACAATGGCATGTTTTGACTTCGCCGTTCTGACAGCGGTGCATGGAACTTCGAAAGGCCCTGTCGGCTAAACCACGATGGTCAAAGGGTATAAGTCTGATCCATGAAACCCGCCGAAGCGTATCTATCAAGAACCCATTGGGAAGGAGATAAACATGCGCCCGAAGAGTATTCTTGCAGCGACCCTCGGATTACTTGCGGCCACTTCCCTTCAGGCTGGTGTACAAATTCGATTCATAGAAGGCGCGCCTAAGGACCGATTTGTTTTGACAAATGTCGGAGCTTGCGAAGTAGAAGCCTCGACCCTAAAAATCGACTTGTCGCAATCTGCCGGACGTTTGATTTTCGATGTTACCGAAAAAGGTGCAGGCGTGGAGGTCTTCCAACCTCTTGAGTTCGTTGAGGGTGCGGACGCCCTGCGGCAAATTCCAGCGGTCGTGGACGGGCAAGATACAATTGAACTTGAGATCGCCTCCCTTGCGGCCGGGGACAGGTTAGCTTTTACCATCGATGTAGACGACACCATTGGGCAACGCGAAATCACTGTAACGGGGTCGGAGATCGAAGGTGCCACGGTGTCATTTACCGATGCCGATGAGATCAGTACTGCGACCTTCACTTCTGAAGCGCTTGTCAACGTGTCGACCAAGGACTGCTGAAAGCTGTCCCACAATGTCGACTTGGCTGATCCGCGTAGCATTTCTTGCGCTCACCTTGGGGGGCGGCATCCTGATCGGTACACTGACCGCACCCGGCGATTGGTATACCCAGCTTTCTAAACCGGCTTTCAATCCTCCAAATTGGATTTTTGGGCCGGTCTGGACGGTGCTTTATGTCTTGATCGGCATGGTGGGTTGGCGTCAGTTCGAAACAGACCGCGGCTCGACCGCCATGAAGCTGTGGTGGACACAGATGGGTCTGAACTTTTTGTGGTCCCCGGCCTTTTTCGTACTGCAACTGCCGTGGTTTGCCCTTTTGGTCATTGTCGCGTTGTTGGCTGTCATCGTCATGTTCATCACTCAGGTTAGGAATTCAGATCGGGTTTCCGCACTGGCCTTCCTGCCGTACTTCGCGTGGGTCGCATTTGCCACGGCGTTGAACCTCTCCATTGCGATACTGAACTGAGAAGGAACAATATGCGTGCCAGCTTACTTGGGCTTGTTTCAGGTCTTGTTATCATCGGATGCTCTATGGCTCAGGCTGATGAAAATCTTGCAGAAGACTTCTCCAAGTCTCCGGAGGCGCGTTGGGACTACGTTGCCGACACCGTAATGGGAGGTGTTTCCTCAGGACAGGTGCAGTTTCGTTCGGAAGGTGATGTCGCATTCGCGCGGCTGACCGGAACCGTCAGTACAGAAAACAACGGCGGTTTCATCCAATTCCGACGCAAATTGTCTGATCGACCAGATGAGGGTGTATCAGGCGTCAGGCTATTGGTACGGGGGAACGGCGAGCCATACTTCGTTCACCTCAGAACGCGTGGCACGGTGCTTCCGTGGCAATACTATCAGGCCGCGTTTGTAACTTCTAACGAATGGACAGAGTTTATTTGCCTCTGTCAGGCTTCAAGGCTTCAGGTTCCATGTTACGCGCTATTCCTGTTGCGGACGCAATCACCTCACTTGGAGTTGTAGCCTACGGGCGCGATCACGAGGCCCGCGTAGACGTCAGCGAGATTGGATTCTACTGAAGTTCGCCCAAGCGAGGGGCTACAATCTTCTGTTGAACCAATCAGATCAGGCGGCTCAATAAATGTAAGCGACAATGCAATTCCAATAGTCTTTGCTCATCCTTTGCAAGCGACTAATTTGGGTACATGGAAGAAGTCACTCGACTAACCGAATGGATGATTACAGAAGGTCGTCGCTCCGGCGATCCCGTAAAGGTGGTGTCACAGTTTTGTTCTTCCTTGGTCGAAGCCGGAGTTCCGCTGTGGCGAGCAAACATTGGCCAGCGCTTTGCCAATCCACTGCTTATTGCTTGGGGCGTGGTTTGGACGCCCAACGGCACCGACAGCTACGATGTCACACATGAGACGACGTTGACGGATGGTTATGTTGGGAGCTCATTCGAGTATATTCTGGCGAATAGAAAGCCGCTTCATAAAAGTCTCCAGCAACTGGACTCAGAAATAGAGCATTCATCCTATTTGGAATTTGCAGAGCAAGGCGGCACCGACTACTACGCTACTTTGCTTTGTTACGGTGATGGATCGCTGCATGGTTGTACGTTCGTTACACAGGCGCCGGATGGATTCTCGCCGGAACATCTAAGGCTGATTGAAGCGGTCTTACCTGCCCTTTCTTCCGCTCTGGAACCTGTGACGATGCGAAAATCGTCTAAAGGTCTACTTCGAACCTATTTAGGAGATGGGCCTTCCGAGGCAGTCTGGAGCGGCAACATCAAGCGCGGTGAGCGAACAACTCTGGATGCCGTGGTTATGTTCTCTGATCTGCGAGGCTTTACGGCACTTTCCGAAACCTCTTCGGAAGAAGAAGTCTTCGACACGCTCAGCGACTATTTTGATTTGGTAGTCAAAGCCGTAGAAGACAACGGTGGAGACGTCCTCAAGTTCATGGGTGATGGCATCCTGTCGATCTTCACTATTGAAGCTCAAAAAAACCATGCCGACCGTTGCAGAATGGCGGCTCTTGCAGCGCAGAGTGTGCTGAGTGGTTTGAAAGCTCTCAACACTAGACGAGACGAGTTCCAAAAACCGCCCTTGGACATTGGAATTGGGATCAACGTTGGGCAGGTCAGCTACGGTAACATCGGCAGCCCCGGCAGGCTTGATTTTACGGTTTTGGGTGGTGCGGTGAACGTCGCAAGCCGAATTGAAAACTTAACAAAATCAATTGGTCAGAGGGTGTTGGCGACGTCAGCCGTTGCAAGTGCTGCGCCGAACATGTTCGTTAGCTGTGGGGATCATGAAATACGTGGCCTTGCTCAGCCCATTGAACTGTTCTTTCTCACTGAAGGGGCGCAATAATCAGGTATAGTTTTTTTAAAACAACATACCTTTCCGGGAGCATCCTGAGTGTTTGCAAGAACCATAGCCTTATTGATCTGCGCTGGGGCTTCTCCGGCCACGGCATTGGAGCTTCGCGAAACTGGGCGCTACGAGCTCAACCAACCCGCAAGCCTTGACTACGATCCAACGTTTTGTGGCTTGTGGATTGCCAACGAGGGGCCCGAAGCAATTCTCGTTACATTGCAAGGGGATGAGTTGCGCCGAATATCCAGCGATCTCTTTCGGATCAAAGCAATTGCTGTTGAAGGGGATCACTTGTTACTGGGTGATGGTCTCGGCCGTCTTCAACGTGTCTCTAAAGAAGGAGTCACTTTAGGAGCACCCTTTGAACTTGAAGGTGGTTTTGCGGATTCCGAAGGCATCGCGATCAATGCCCAGGGGCAGATCGTGACCGTAGAAGATGACCCGGAACGGTTGTCTTGGTTCACTTCAGAGGGTGCATTGACGGCGAGGTTGGATACCATGAAGCTCTCTCCCCCGTTAAGCGAGGCACAAGGCATTGCGATTGACCCACGCACCGGTCACATGTTGATTGTTGATGACTGGGAAGGGTCAAACAGCCTGTATGAGTTCACGGCAGATGGCCAACTGCTCGCCCAGCAAAGTTTGTTGGAGTTCGGCACTGACCCGGAGGGCATCGCCATAAGGCCAGGATCTAACCAACTGTTCGTGGCATTCGATGGCGGCGCGAAGATTGTGACATTTGACTACACGCCCACCTTGCCAGAAGGATCACCGCCACTGCCGCCGGGCGCGGATTGCATGATGTTCTGAGAGCTTTTCTGTTTGCTTGGGTCGACGCAGGTTTCCGCTAGTCGCGCTCGCTGTCCAAAGTTTCGCGTATGAGCGTCAGATTAGGCAGCGATTCATGGAACGGTTCGGGCCCGAGTTCGGACAAAACCGGACCAAGAGCTGTCGACATCCGATCCATACAAGCTTTCAGGAACTCTGCGCCATGCGGTGTCGACCGGGCAATTTTCGAACGCTTGTCCTTGGGGTTGGTCTCAAGGGTAATCAGGGTTAGATTTTCAAGGCTCGCGAGCATGTGCGTCATCGACGTCTTGGGCACTTGAAATGCGTTCGATAGCTGTAGTGGCGTTTCTCCCTCGGGGCGCCGGACCAGATGGCCTAAAATTCCAAATTGAGTTGCCGTCATTCGACCAGGTAAGAACGTTTCCAGCTTGGTCGAGATCAGTTGATTAATGATCCCGACCTCGGTGAAGAACCGGTAAACTTCGTTGGTCTCATCTTCAGGCTTCATTCAGAATTCGTGTCTCCAGCGGCCAGCGGGGTGTGGCAATTGGCTTGGGTCCATACCCCAAACGCAGCAACATTTGCACCGTGTGGCCCGGTGACGCAAGAAGCTCATGGGCGAGAGCGTATTCATCGGCCATTTCAGGATACTCCTGAAGGGCCTGACTGACCGGATGAACGCCCAGGCCCATTTCGGTTGTCTTCAGGTAAAAACGCATCAATTGACGCCCGGCATCGAGTTGATCGCTTCGCGTGTTTGTAGCCGTCGTGAGGACTGCGTATTCCGGCGTCGCGTCTAGCATGGCGAAGTAGCCTCGCATGTGTGACTGAGTGCCTGGGTGGTCAACGTTCATCAGGGTCTCGTTGTCCAATAGGCCAGTAAGTCGCAGCGTTTCCAGAAACGGATCGCGTAACTCAATCCCGTCCGGGTTGGCGTTGATTTCTGCTTTCCCGATCCGCATGAGGTCCACGGATTCTTTCAAGGTCTGCGGTGTTCGCATTTCGATTTCGAAAGCGCGTTTCGTAAGGTCTTGAATACGGGCCACCAAATCTTCGTCGGTTATCAGAGTGGCGTAGTCTTCAAGGACCGACAATTCCGCCTCGGACAGCCGCTGTTCAGTATACGGTTCTTTGTTTGAATGTCGGTTGAGGATTTGATCTGAAAGTGGATCGGTTGCCCCTCCAGGTACAAACACTGCTTCTGCAATAGGCCCTTCATCCCCATCTGGCAGCAATTTGACCTCGGTATCAAACCCGAGAGCACCTGCTGCCAGTACCATCGTCTCAACAAATGCACCAAGGCCAATATAGAGCTGGCGGTGGAAAGGATCGGTTTTCGGAAGCTCGCGATCAGGATCACGGTGGATGCGCACCCTGTCTTGCCCAACGAACTCGACCAGCCAAGGTTGCAAGTTGTGTGGATTGGGGGCGAGAATCGCGTAGGACAAGGCGGCTTTGCGTGGGTCGTCATAAGATTTCGGCGTCCACGGAGCCAACGCGTCATGCGGCGTGCGTGTGACGAGGAACCCAACCGCGCCGGTTGCCGCCAGTATCGTGCCTCCGCCTAGAATCTTGAGAAAACGTCTTCGGTTTGGCATCTTCACTCTCCAATAGCACGATATCGAACTAAATTAATACGAAGTCGAACTATTTCAACCTCAATCGATGCAGTGATTGTTTGAGCGACCATGAAAAAAGAATATTAGAGCCGCCGGACGCAACCGCCGATTACCGCGGTGGACAAGTACTCGGAGCGCCTTTGGTGCCGAAAACAGGCAGTTACTTTAGTTGACTAACGACCGGATACCAGAAGATCAGAGGCTGTTGAGCCGATGCTTTTCGAGTATCCCGCAAAGCATTGCCTGTGCTTGCAGCCTGTGTTCTCGATGACGTTCACGGGCAACATCCGGTCGACCTTCACTAATCGCTTGGAAAACAACCCGATGATCTTCATTGGATTTGACGGGCAGGGGCCTGATGAACAACGTCGTTGCGCGTGCGCGGCGCACCTGGTCGCTCATCATGGCGACAATCGCTTCGACTCGTTTGTTGCCGCCCAACCGAACGAGTTCCTGATGAAATAATTCATCGGCCTCAGCCCATGCTTCCAGGTCTTCGGTTTCGATGGCTTGATCCATTTTTGCGATTGATCCGGCAAGTACCGCTAATTCATCTTCAGTGTAACTCGCTTCAGCGGCGCGCTGTGCTGCGAGACTCTCAAGTTCCGTCAGTATGTCGTAGATTTCACGCATATCATCTGATGAAACAGGCAGTATTCGCACGCCCTTTCGGGGCCGCATTTCAAGCAAGCCCTTACTTTCCAGCATCAGCGCAGCTTCCCGTATCGGGGTGCGGGACATGCCAAGGGTCTCGGCGAGTTCCGATTCCAGATGGTCAGTTCCGGCTGCAAGTTCGCCGGACAGGATCATCTGTCGCAAATCCCTAACAGCGCGTTGCGTATTGGAAAGAGTTTTTGCGTCTTGACCCTTCACGGCGTCTCCAGGTTGATCTTTCGTCCCTCCGCAGCCGAGAGATAGATGCTCTCTTCGATTCGGATCACGTCCAAATAGTCTCGAGCCGTGTTTTCCAGCGGCGTGCCCTTTACAAGGCCTGAAACGACGTGACTTTGCAAGGCGTGTACGCAGTCTCCTCCAAACCCATCATGATCGCTTGGAGGTAGAATCTGCTGTCGCTCCTGTTTTCCAAAACCTCGGAGTTCTACTGAGCCGTCGCCATAAAGAACCAGTGATCCTTCCGTTCCTTCGATGAGAGCTTCGCCCATGGTTTGGCGCAGGTTTTCGGCACTGTGGTCAAGGCATCTGTTGCCATCGAACAGAGCTTTCAAACCGTTGGGGTGGTCAAACAGGATGTAACCTGCATCCTCGCCCGAGATAACGGGGTTAACTTGGCGCAAGTCCGCATAAACTGCACTGGGCGCATCGAATAAAAATCGGAATGTGTCGACCCAGTGAACCGCTGTTTCATGAACGAGGAAACGCGGCATTTCCTGAAAGTACGGCTGCCGGTCAAGGTAGGCTCGTGGTCCCTGTCCGTCGCCGGGCCGAAGCCGGAAAGTCGCTTGTAGCGGTGTCCCAATTCGACCCTCGACCATCGCCTGTTTGATTGCGCGATACCAGGGCTGAAAGCGAAAATTCTCATGCACGACAATAGTTGCGCCTTCCAATTCAGCCTCGGAGACGATCTTCTCCGCTTCGTCTAGAGACAGGCAAAATGGCTTTTGGCAGATCAAGAACTTTATTCCAGAGCGCAGTGCTGTTCGGATGGCGTCGGCCTGCGCCACTGGTGGTAGGATGATGTCCACGAGATCAGGTTCTTCGATCTCCAACATTTTCGACAGATCGTCGTAAGCCGTCAGTCCTGTTTCTTTCGCCTTGTTGATATCACGGTTGCAGGATGCAATCGGAACCGCTCCGGGCATTCGGGACCAGCTTTCGTAGTGGAACTTGCTGAAATACCCTGCACCCACACACGCGACTCTGATGGTTTTTCGAGTATTCATGCCCGAAATGCTTCCAATACCGATGAGGCTGCGTCCTGCGTTCCGGCGGTGCCACCTAGGTCACGCGTCAGGTTCTGTCCGTTTGCAGTCACCTTTTCCACGGCTTCACGCAACCGTTCGCCGTCTTTGGACAGGCCTGGGTGATCATGGGTCAACCCCAACCATTCAAGCATCATTGCTGCGGACAGGATCATCGCAAAAGGATTGGCTACACCCTGTCCTGCAATGTCTGGAGCGGAACCATGGCAGGGTTGGAATACAGCGTGATTCAACCCGATATCTGCTGACGGAGCCAGTCCAAGACCGCCCATAAGACCTGCACCAAGGTCGGAGAGGATGTCTCCGAACATGTTCTCGGTCACCAAGACATCAAACTCCCAAGGTTTTTGGACCATCCACAGTGCGGTGGCATCAACATAAGCATGGTCTGCCTGCAAATCGGGATGGTGGGCGGCTTCTGCATCAAACATCGATCTGAAGAATGCAAAGGCGCGGAATACATTGGCTTTGTCGACACATGTAACTCGACCCTGACCGCGCCCGGTTCTCTTGCGGTTCTGGGCGAGTTCAAACGCGAAACGGAACAGTTTTTCGGACACCTCACGAGTGATCAGCAGAGTTTCACGTGCTTCGTGTTCGGTAACTTCTCCAGCGCCTTGAGTGAAGAACAGTCCTTCTGTGCTTTCGCGTATCAAGACAAAGTCGATCTCTTTTCCGGGCGGCAGCGCCAAGGGGGTCATTTGTCCGCTTCTTACCTTTACTGGACGTACACCAGCGAAAAGTCCCAGCTGCTTTCGCAGATCAATCTGCGGTGAAATCTCGGTTCCGTCAGGATATCGAACATCCGGCAAGCCCATTGCAGACAGCAAAATCGCGTCAGCGTTGCGCGCAGTTTCGAGTGATCCAACCGGAAACGATTCTCCAGTTTTGGCGTAGTGGCCTGCGCCTGCCGGAGCGTCTGTAAACACCAGTTCGTAGGAAGGACTGCCGCGCGAGAGCTGACGCAGGATTTCAAGCGTAGGGGCCATAATTTCAGGGCCGATCCCGTCCCCATGGAACACTGCCACATCATAATTCTTTTTCATCTTAGCCCGCTTCCTTCCCGTTTCGCATTCATAGCGCGATAGCAGCTTTCACTACAGTCCGTTGACAATGCATTCTTTAATGTATACGCAAATAAATGCAATAATAAACGCGAAGCTGTTTGGGAGGACTTGGAAATGAAACTAAAGCTAGGGCGGTTGGCGGCCGCAGCCGTGATGGCGACCGGGATTGCAGGCGCAACTGCTGCGCAGGATTATCCCTATCGCGATATCACTACAGCTGTGGTCTGGGGGGCCGGAGGTGGCACGGATACGATCAACCGAATGATCATGGCCGAGATGGAAAAACACCTTCCAGTCTCGATCAATGTGATCAATCAAACAGGTGGTGTCGCAGGCTCCAACGGGATGGTCTATGTCATGAACCAACCAGACGATGGTTATACATTGGTTGGTCTGTCAGAGTCGAACGTCACCGCTGCTGTGCAAGGTGGTTGGGATAAGAAATTTGATTTTTGGTATCCGTTCATTGTTGGCGGATCACCTGACCTGATCTCGGTGCCGGCGGAGAGTCCTTACAATACCCTGGAAGAGCTGGTTGACGCTGCGAAAGCTGCTCCTGGAACTATTCCAGCGGCAGCTTCCGGCGCAGGTTCGATCCACCACTTGAACCTTCTGGCAATCGAAAAAGGGTCCGGTGCAGAATTCAAGTTTGTTCCATACAAAGGCTCAGCGCCAGGGCAGGAAGCAGCGATAGCGGGTGAAGTTGCGTTGGTTGTGACTTCTCTAGCTGAACAGGCCCCGTTGATCGAAGGCGGTCAACTTAAACCGCTCGCGATGTTGACGCCCGAAGATGCGCAGATTGCAGGAGTTACGGTGCCATCTGCCTTTGGCATCTATGACGGTCTCGACCAATATTTGCCGCTCAAACAGGCCATCGGTTTTGCAGTTCACAGTTCAGCCGGGGACGACGTAAAGGCCGCGCTTGGTGATGCCTTCGAGCAAGCGATTGCCTCCGACACCGTCGCTGAATGGGCCTCTGCAAACAATTATGATGTCGGTGGTCAACACGGCGAAGAAGCTCAAGAGCTGTTTGCGAACCTCGAAGCTACCTTTGCCTATACCTTGCAAGATCTGGGCGCAGCGACCGTCGACCCGGCGTCGCTGGGTATCGAGAAGCCATAATCCGATCACTTTTGAAAGGGCGCGCCTGATCGCGCCCTTTCCGACAAGAGGCAGGCAATGGACAAACCTGACGTTACACTGATCATGCGGGCGCGCGATTTTTGGGCATCGATTGGTCTGATAGCAATTTCCACCTTTTTCCTTTGGAAGACGTCGGACATCCCGCTTTGGGGTGAAAACCGCGCAGGTGTAAGTGGATCTGATTGGTACAACTCGGCTGCAATTGTACCGCTGTCCATCTTCGGTGGATTGCTTGGCTTGTCCTTCGTCTTGCTGGCTATTTCGATCCGTTCAGGTGGAGCCCAAAACGCGCTCAGTGCTTTGGGGATCGGATGGGATAAGTCGGAAGCCTATCGAGCATCAACAATCGGCCTGATGCTTCTTGCATATGTCGTCGGTCTGGTCCCCAGAGTGGACTTCATACTGTGTTCTGGGTTGCTGATTACAGCTTTGACTTACGGCTACTACGGTGGTCATGCGCGACGTGCTTTGGTGGCCTGTGTCGCAGTTGTCGTCGCCGGTTTGTTTGCGTTCGCCGCGTTTCCTGCTCAGGCGGATTGGAATGCACACGGTGATGATTGGTTCACACTGGCCTTGTGGGTCGCGTTAACACTAGTGGTGTTGACCAAAGCGGCTTCCGAACGCGTTTTGCGGTTCGTTCCATTGGTGGCAATACTTGCCCCGCTCATCCTCGTTTGTGCGATGGCCTTTGTTTTTCGGCAGAACGTGCCCGCGCGCGGCGGGCTAATCTTCAAGCAAATCGAATACCACTACTACGTGACGCTTCGTCCGCTATGGAAAGATTGACCGGATGGACTTTATTCTTTCGCAACTGGCTGGATTTGGGGCTGCATTCGTGGGCCTGGCAGTGGACCCGCTGACCTATCTGTATTTGATTGCATCCGTATTCCTGGGCATCACGTTCGGCGCATTGCCGGGCCTTACGGCAACCCTAGCAGTGACGATCCTGACGGGATTTTTCGGCAACAAAATCCCGCTGGACTATTCTCTCATCGCATTGCTCGGCGCCTATGTCGGCGCGATTTACGGCGGCTCTTACCCGTCTATTCTGCTGAACATACCCGGTACAGCAGCGAGCGCGGCGACGGCCATGGATGGCTACCCTTTGGCTAAAGCGGGTCGAGGGGGCGAAGCACTTGGGCTGACCACAACGGCCAGTTTTATTGGCACAGTTATCGGAACCATCACGCTTTTGATTTTTGTCTGGGCGCTGCTTTTGGTTTCAAAGAACATCGCAAGCCCGGAGAAAGCCTTGCTGGCCCTGTTCGGCATTCTGCTTTCTGGCACTTTGATGAGCGAAGACCTGGTGATTAAGGGATGGATCGCCGGTCTGATCGGGCTTGCGATGTCCATGGTGGGGCTTGACCCTCTGTTGTCTGAACCGCGCTATACCTTCGGCTGGTCTTACCTGATGAGCGGATTTCAGGTTGTGCCAGTTTTGATGGGGGCCTTTGCCATTCCCCAAATTATCGACGGTTTGAGGCACGTTGAGGCCGGGAAGGTTCTGGCCCTGAAAGGCCGTGTTCTTCCGAACCTTAGCTCTATTCGGCGCTACCTGCCCACCATTGGCCGGTCAGGGGTGATTGGGACCGGGGTAGGAGCGCTTCCCGGCGTGGGCGAAGATGTCGCCGGTTGGGTCAGCTACGGTGTCGGCAAGACCGTATCTGCCGACGGCGACAAGTTTGGAAAAGGGTCATTGGAAGGTCTGCTGTGTTCGGAGACTGCAAACAACGCCTGTATTGGTGGCGCTCTGATCCCGCTTTTGGTTTTGGGCATTCCCGGTTCACCACCCGCTGCGGCTTTGATGGGGGCCTTCAAGATCAACAACGTGATCCCGGGCCCCACGATAGACCCCGAGATCATTCTACGCGTGGTTGCAATCCTGGTGCTGGCGTCACTGACGATGTTCCTTATGGGGCTTTTCACTGCTCGGGTATTTATCAAAATACTTGCCATCCCGCAGACCATCTTCTTGCCCGTCGTTATGGTTCTGACAACGATTGGGTCTTTCAGCGTCGGCGGCGGCATCAATGATCTTTACCTGATGCTTGGCGTCGGCGCCGTTGCCTATTTCATGAACCTCATGAAGTACCCAATCGCCCCGTTGGTTATCGGTGTTATTCTGGGAAGTCTGTTTGACGAAACCTTCCGCCGGTCACTGTTTCTGTCGGATGGGGATCTTTCGGTCTTCTTTTCACGACCCGGTGCGGCCATTCTGCTGATGCTCAATATTGGTCTGATCCTCAGCCAACTGCCCGTAGCAAAACGCGCTTTCTCACGTCTGAAAGGACTTTCAGTCTGATGTTTGTAGTTACTGTCACCTTCACTCTCAAGCCCGGTATGAGAGACACCTTTCTACCGCTGATGGTCGAAAACGCTTCAACCTCTTTACGTGAAGAAATCGGATGCCAGCAGTTTGACGTATGCCTCGGCGACGATCCCGAGACAGTTTTTCTCTATGAGGTTTATGATGACAGCGCGGCGTTCTCTGCCCATCTAGAAAGCGTGCATTTTCAGTCCTTCGATACGGCAGTGGCTGATATGATCGCCACCAAAGTAGTTCACCATTATTCCGAGGTCATCCGATGAACGATTGGGAGATCCATGCCGTGAAATACGCGGATCGCAACGCCCGGACTCGAGCTGACAGTTTCATCATCGATGACAATCACAACGCGCCTCATGCGATGGACTATTTCGTTTGGGTGCTCAAACGCGGCAAAAAAGTCATTCTGGTCGATACTGGCTACGACTCCGATGAGGCTGCCGCCCGTGGTCGTCCCATCGCGTTGGACCCTCGCGAGGCTTTGCGGCCTCTAGGCATCGCGCCGCAAGCGGTGACTGAGGTCATCGTGACCCATCTTCATTATGACCATGCAGGGGGGCTGCATATGTTCCCTAACGCGAAGTTGCACATGCAGTCGGCGGAAATGGCCTTCGCCACTGGTCCCTGCATGTGCCATGACCACCTACGTGCGCCTTTCACGGCTGGCCATGTCTGCGAGGTCGTAAAGCGTCTCTATTCGGGCAAGGTCGTGTTCTACGACGGAGAAGCCGAGATTGCAGATGGGGTAACGGTGCACTGCATCGGAGGGCATTCGCGCGGGTTGCAATGCGTGCGCGTAAGAACGGCAGCCGGGTGGATGGTACTCGCCTCTGATGCCTCGCATTACTATGAGAATTTCATGGCGCGCAAAGCCTTTCCTATCGTCGTCGACCTGCAAGACATGATGGATGGTTTCGAGACCCTGGAGAGGTTGGCCTCGCATCCTCGACTTATCGTGCCCGGCCATGATCCACTTGTGCGTGAGATTTTTCCCGTCGGTGCGGCACCGCATATCCATAGGTTGGATCCAGGACCGAAGAGGGACATTGAGTTATGAAAATCGGTGTCATAGCGGACGATTTTACCGGAGCGAGTGATATTGCGAACACCTTGGCCAAGGGCGTTGAGCCGGAAGGTGGATTACGAACGGCTCAGTTTCCGGGTATTCCAACGACCCCAGCCGACGAGGAGATCGAAGCGGGCGTCATCTCGCTCAAGAGCCGCACTGCACCGGTCAAGGAAGCCATTGCAGACAGTCTGAGTGCCTTGAGGTGGCTCGCGGACCAAGGATGCCAGCAGTTCATCTTCAAATATTGCTCGACATTCGATTCCACGATGGAAGGAAATATCGGCCCCGTTGCGGAAGCACTGGCGCAAGAACTGAGTGCGCAAAAGGTGGTTTTCTGTCCGGCCTTTCCCACCACGGGGCGTACGGTTTATCAGGGCCATCTTTTTGTGCTCGGCAAGCTGTTGAACGAGTCCGGGATGGAAAATCACCCTCTTACTCCGATGACGGACGCCAACATCAGGCGGTGGTTGCAGCATCAGACCGAAGAAGAAGTTGGGTTGGTGCCAGTTGACACCGTGAAGCAAGGATCGGAGGCGATTGCTGCTGCTTTGCAGAACGCCGACGAACGCTTTGTGATCGGCGATGCGATTTCGGACGAAGATTTGCTGGCCTGGGGCGAGGCTCTGAAGGATGCCAAGCTCATTACCGGGGGATCCGGGATAGCATTGGGTCTACCCAGAAACTTCGTCAGAAAAGCTTCGTCCAAAACAGTTGGCAGTGTGTTCACAGGTATCTCTGGGCCTGCCGCTATCCTTGCCGGGTCTTGCTCAGGCGCGACCCGTGGACAGATTGATGTTCATTCGAAATCCCATCCGACCTTCGCCATCGATGTTCCGGGTGTCATGTCCGGGGATGTGACCACGCAAACGCTTCTGGATTTCTTTGAAACGCATCCGGGTCAGGCACCGCTCGCGTATTCATCGGGAAGCCCGGATGACGTGCGGGCGATCCAAAACAAATTCGGTCAGGAGGCTGTGGCGAAAAAGCTGGACAATCTCTTTGCAGATACAGCACGAGAACTTGTCGATGCTGGGTACAAGCGCCTTGCGGTGGCAGGAGGAGAGACGTCGGGAGCTGTTGCCAAGGTCATCTCTGAGGCACTGGGGTCTCCGGCCATGTCAATTGGGCCAGAGATCGACCCGGGCGTGCCAGTCCTGAGCGTTGGAAAAACTGAACTCATTGCGATGGCTCTAAAGTCCGGAAACTTTGGCGCTCCGGACTTCTTCGCAAAGGCACTCAGAATGATGGAGGCAGGTAAATGAGTTCTGAAGAATTGGCGCTGCGACGACAGATGTCGGAACTGTGTGCCTCGCTGTTTGCGCGTGGTTTTTCCGTCGGCACTGCGGGCAATGTCTCTGCACGTCTACACGACGGAATCCTCATGACACCCACCAATTCCACCTTGGGCGATATCGACCCCGAGCGCATTGCCAAGATTGATTTGGATGGGAACCACGTCTCCGGGGATAAGCCGACAAAAGAGGTTTTCTTGCATCAAGCCTTCTATGAGACGCGGCCAGAAACGGGCGCCGTGGTTCATCTGCATTCGACCTGGGCCACTGCTCTGTCCTGTTTGGAAGACACCGATCCAGATGACTGTATTCCACCGCTGACACCCTACGTGGTGATGCGCGTCGGTACGGTCAAACTGGTTCCCTACGTTAAGCCGGGCGACCCAAGATCCGGTGATTTGATCCGCGAATTGGGCGGCATATATGGTGCGGTTCTATTGGCCAATCACGGTCCCGTCGTGTCTGGAAAAGACCTCTTCTCAGCGGTCTGTGCAGCAGAAGAGCTGGAAGAAACGGCCAAGTTGCTCGTGGCAGTGCGTGGTATGCGAACCCGAATGTTGAATGCAGAACAAGTCGCAGACCTCAAGGGAACATTCGGAAGGATTTAATCCGGCATCGAAAATGGGAGTGTGCAAACTTTTAGGCAAATCGTGCAAAGTTATGCGCAAATATCGCGCAGAATTATGGGCAAATTTCAAGGATTTTCTTTAATGAAATCAATGTCGGTAGTGCAGCGTTATGCGAGCACCTACATCTAGTGTAGGTTTGCGCATAACACTTCGCACATCCTATAAGTTTGCGCAGTTCGCCCATAGTCTTGCGCTGCGCGATTGTCGGCATCGGCGACGAATTCAATAAGTTTTGGCTTAGTCGTTGTGGTTACGACCCTTTGCATTTCTCAATCCGCAAAGGGCCACCCTAAGGAATATTGGATTCTCGCGAAGGTCTGCGATGCGCAGAAAGTGGACTTAGTAAATTTTCGGCGTACAGCCCAGAGCTGTCGTTGGGCAGGTTATCCGGATGCTGTTGACGTAGTTCGCGGAGCTGACATTCGAGCACAACGAAGCTGATCTACTGGAGGCTGCAATCTAGTCTCTGGGAAACCAGAAATCTGCGGTAAACTCAGTAGGGTCGACTTTGATTAACAAGAACTAACGCTGCCCTTGAAGTTCTCCTTCCTACGAGGTTGGCGAACAACATTACTGGCCTCATTGCACAGTTGGAACCGAAGAGCAGTACTAGATCCAATGAACGCTATGTTTCCAGTTGGCTACGGATCCAGCTGAGAAGGGGGGATCTTGTGTCTCGTTCATGCCAAATTGCGCGTATCCCCAATTCCGGCAGGTGAAAAGGGCATTCGCGCATGACTAGGTTCCTGTTGATGGCGGCGGCTTGGGCAAGCGTTTCCGGCACAAAAGCGATTAGATTTGTTCCTTCCAGGAAGGCCGGTTGCAGATGCAGACTATCAGTCACCAGCCCAACCTGGCGAAGGGGCAAACCCTGATCCTTTCCATAAAGGTGAATTGGGTCATCTTGTTTGACCATTAGGTTCAGCCGGATGTGTGGATATAAAAAGACCGTCTCGGCATTCCAGCTGTTCAAAGCTGGGTGGGTTCGGTCCAATAGGCACACTAGGCGCTCGCGCAGTAGAAGCTTTTGAAGAAACTTAGGATTTGCCTGAAGTCCTGCGCCAATGATCAAATCGGCATCCCCGGAATCGAGCATCTGGTAGCTGTGATCTGAATAACTATGAATTTCGAACACGATCCCTGGTGCTTGCTCTCGAATACGCCGAACCGCCTTTGCAAGGAAACTGGTTGCAATGAAATCATGGGCATGAATTCGAATAGTTGCGCCCGCGTTTTCAGGTGAGAACGTAACCGGCGCAGTCAGCACGCTGATCTCAGAAAGGATCGTGTTCAACCGCGATGCAAGGTCCAGAGTGCGCGCTGTTGGCACCATTTCGCGCCCTTGCTTGACGAACAGAGGGTCGTCAAACACACGGCGCAATCTTGCCAGAGTATGACTCATGGCAGGTTGCGTTACGTTCATTCGCTGCGCAGCACGTCCAACATGCCGTTCCGCAATGAGCGCTTGCAGAGATTTCAGTAGATTAAGATCAATTCCATCAATTTCATTCATACTAAGAAGAAGTATTGATTATTTCCAATTATGTCTATCGATTGCCATTTTCCTCTCGACCACAAGAGGAACAGAAAGATGAATATTCTGATCACCGGAGCCAGCAGCGGCTTCGGAAAAGAAATGGCCATCAGACTTGCGGGCGAAGGTCATTCTGTATTCGCCGGAATGCGCGCTTTGAAGGGGCGAAACGCCGACGTGGCGGCCAGTCTAGAGGCGGTATCCGGGCAAATTTTCCCCATTGAACTGGATGTCAGCAGTGACGCTGGCGTAGACAGCGCAATTGCCCATCTGATGTTAAAGCTGGATGGCCCACTTGATGTCGTGATCAACAATGCCGGGATCTATGTTGGAGGGCTCAACGAGACCATTTCTGCGGCTCGGTTTCAGAACATGCTGAATGTGAACGTGCTGGGACCGGTTCGCGTGCTGCGCGCCGTGCTTCCCAATATGCGCGCCCAGGGCTTTGGCACGGTGATCAGCATCACCAGTGACGTGTCCCGATTGGCTTTGCCTATGAGCGGTTTTTACGCAGCCAGTAAAGCGGCGCTGGAACTAGTCGCCGAGACCTATGCTCTTGAACTCGCCCCATTGGGACTGGAATCCCTTATCGTTCAACCCGGCGCATTTGACACAGGCATCATGCAGAAATCGCCGCCAACGGATGAACCGGAACGCATGGCTGGATACGGCCCAACATTGGAACAAGCACAGGCGATGGCCGGACGCTTCATGGGGTTGGCGCAAAAAAGCTTTGTTGAGGCGTCCCCTGCAATAGTTGCCGATGCCATCGCCGATCTGTTGAACCTGCCCTACGGTAAAAGACCATTGCGAACTGTCGTCGACCCGTCGGACATTGGCGCTCTGGCCAACGCAATGAATGCTGCCGTAGCCACCGCGCAGGAAACGTTTTTAGATGCTCTCGGTGCGGATTGTTCGTACCCGGTTCAGGAGGCTGCGGAATGACTACGATCACTGTTTTCGTCGGGCTGTTGTCTCTCTTTTTCCTCTTCGCAAGCTCGATCAAGATCTTCGGCTGGCAGAAGTTCATTTTCGAAACCCAACTGGCGATGTTCATCAAGTACGGGTTAAATCGGCAGATCATGGCCTTGGTTGGTGTTGTTGAATTGTTTGGCGCAATCGCGATCTGGTTTCAGGGATCCTGGATCGGAACTTTGGGCGCGTTCGCAATTCTTGGCACATCCATTGGTGCAGTTGGTTGTCATCTGATCTGGGACACCTGGAAAGATGGCGTTCCTGCCATGGTCACAGGCACCTTGTCCGCTATTGTAGCTTGGTCTGGCCGTGACGCGTTGTTGAGCATTGTTGGTATTAGCTGAACCAATCTATGACACAGGAGTGCATGTTGTGACTGACAGTATCCGCGTGGCAAATGCCAAGGGCCTTTATCTGGAAGGCATTCGAGACGGCAAAATGGTCGAAGCGCTCGATAAATATACCGGGGATCGCTACACGCAACACTCAACGGGTGTACGCGACGGTAAGAAAGGTTTCATCGAGTTTTTCACGCCTTTTCTTGGGCGGAATCCGGTGCGCGACATTCAGGTTCTGCGTACTATCGAGGACGGAAATTTCGTCTTCGTGCATGTGTATCAAAGCCTCAACGGTGGTGAAGCGCTGTGGGTGACCGCCGATATCTTTGATACCGACGAAGAAGGTAAAATCGTCGAGCATTGGGATGTGATTGCCGGCTATTAATGGCCAACCGTCTCGGGCCGCAGCATAGTGGATGGCCCAACCGAAATCGAAGATCTCGAATTCACCGAGGCCAACAAGACCGTGGTGCAAGGGTTCATCGACAAGGTCCTGATGGCCGGGCGCACTGATCTTGTGAATGACTACATATCGACCGAGCAATACGATCAGCACAACCCATAAATAGCCGACGGATTGGGAGCTTTCTCCAAGCAACTTGGAGAGATGACCAATGGTGGAAAAACCACGCAATACGTCAAAGTTCACCGACTACTCGGCCAAGGAAATTTCGTGGTTGCCTTTAGCCATGTAAAACAAGACGAGGACGATTGGGCCGTCTTTGACTTGTTCCGGCTCAAGGGTGGAAAGATCGTCGAACATTGGGATGTTCAGGAACAGATCGGCCCGAAAGAAACCTGGAACAACTCTGGCAAATTCTAGGGTAGTTAAGCGTCATATTTTCTCTAACAGAGGCCGAAGGTGATTTCTTTTTCAGGGCAAGGGCGCATAAGCGGTGGCTCAACATTCCAGAAATCGAATGGTTGTATTTGAATGAACCAGCGCGATAATCTGATTGCATCTGAGGATTAGCGGAACATGTGTGGGGCTTTGATGAACAGGTTGGCGCTGACAGCAATGGCATTGATCTCCACTGGCGCGGTGTGGGGTGCCGGTATGGAGCGATGGGGTGAATCCGGGGACTGGACAATCCTGATTGATCCCGAAAAGGGTAGCGGCTGTCTCGCGTGGAAACTCTTTGAAAATGAAATGACCGTTGAAATCGGTGCAGCACCCAATCAGGCCGGCGGCTTTTTTGCCGCTTTTAATCCGGCCTGGGTTCAAATCGAGGACGGGGCGACCGGGACCGTACAGTTCGATTTTGGTGATGCGAGATTCGAAGGCGAAGCGGTGGGTGTCTTCAAGAATGGAGTTCCTGGTGGCTATGCCTTTTTCGACAACCCGGCGTTTGTAACCGAGTTTGGAAAACGCCAAAGCGTCACGATTATTGGTGAAAGTGGCGCCGAGGTTGAACTCGACCTCAGCGGGTCTGCAAAAGCCATTGAGGCGGTTCTGACATGTCAGGCTGAACAGCCGGAACCACTGAAGAACTAGGTCGCGTCCGACTATTGCAATTGATTGATGTCCGGCACACAAGGTTGCCTGTCGACAGGCATAGCATCAGCGCTGCCCGGAGCCTTGTTTCTAGACCCGCCCACATCCAGCTTGAATTTTGGTGACGAAAGCGGGCCCGTCACATTAAAAGGCCAGGCGCTTCGGGATAGGGGTCTTCCAACGCGCCGCGGCTCCGCTCTTATTGCTATCGTATCGTTCAGCCAATCCACTTGCCCCTTGGCAACCAATTGAACCGATCCCGTTTCAATGATGATGGAGTTTGTGCTCACCCGCCCAGCTTGAATATCTACGGGGGCGAACACGCAAGTGATGTCGGTGTAACCTTGTCGGAACTCCTCCGAAAACAGCCATGGGAAGATACCCAGCCCGGCTAACTCCAGCAAACTAGTACTGATATAGCCCTGCGACATCGACAAAGACGCATTGCCACGCATGGAGTTGATGAAGGCCTTGCCCGAGGTGGTAACGCCAGAGACGTTGAACTCCCCGCTCAAACGGCCATAGGCATCAATACCAATTCCCAATTCATCAAGGATCTCACCGAATTCCCATCCCGAGGTTGATCCCGACAACGAAAGCCAGTCAGGTGAGTCAATCAGATCCATGACCGCACGCAGGCTAAAGTTTCCGCCGCCATAAGTCATCTGAAGAGGGCCGAAATCCACGGTTCCTTCTTTGGCAGACAATTGGCTGGAAACAGATGTTACGCCTTGCTGCCCTTCAATTTCTTTGAATTCGATCTGTACCTCGACGTCAGCTTCTCGCAGCACGCGCTGCACATCCAGAAGATCGGCAGGTTTCCCTTTTTCCTTTGGCAACACTAAGGGCTGGACGTCTGTCTCCTTCGGTAAAACCAAAGGTTGAACCTCGGCTTCAGGTTCCTTTGTGGTCTCGCCTACCAAGCTCTTCAGTTGGTCCAGCACGGCAGTCAGGTTCTTCAGGTCGTTGAGATCGAGCCTTTCGCTCGTGATGTTGCCCCGAACAACAGTAGCGCCCTTGGCGAAATCAGCGTCTAAAGCCGCAAGAAGATGCGAAGACCCGGCTTCAAACTGGATTGCGGCATCAAAGTCCTCGCCCTGTTTGGAGGTTTCAGCAACGATAGCTAGTGCTCCGATCTCGACAGGTTGCAGGTTCACTGCGGTTAGAAACTCGGCGCTGTCGTCGACGTCCAATTTCACGTCGAAATCGAGACCGGCAAGCCCTTTTAGCTCATTGACAGATAGTGCGAGATCGAGCGCCAAGAGATCGGTCTCGTAGGTGGTCGCGTTAAACCTGTTGAGTGAAACCGGCCCACCCGCATTGGTTATGTTGAAATCGGCTTTGATGCCGCCGAACTGGTTGACATAGTCTTCATCGAGGTTGGGCAGAAGCAACTTTGCGGGCCCGTCGAGCACACCATCGAATGTTACGTCCTGAAGCTGAAGCAGATCGAGAATTTCCCCTTCGGCTTTCAGGATCGGTTTCTCAGTTGGCCCAGCTCGCAGCGCGATGCCCAGCATGGCCAAGCGGCCATCTGGCATGCGGCGAATGCTTTCGATAGAGGCTGGACCGATTACGTCTAACCCCTGGTCAAATGCATTGGTTTGGAACAGCAACTTCTCAAATTCGAAGGAAGACAGAGATCCGACCATATGCATTTCAAAGCCGGTAAACTTCAGTTCTTGGATACTTTTTGCTGCTGGCGGCGGCTGTCCTTCGGGATGAAGTCGCGCGTTGAAAAGTAGATCGACGCCCTGAGCGGTGTAGAGGTCATCTATTGAACCCTCAGCTTCGAGTTTCTGCCCATCCTCCAGGCTTACCGTGGTTGTGAACGCCTCGATCTTCAGAGCGTCCTGAGACACAAGCTCTGCTTGCAGTTGACCATTGCCCTCCAGAACGCGTTCCAGCCCGATGACATCAAGAAAATCACCGAATTCACCGGTGTCCATCTCCAATACAGCTCGATAGCCACCACCTTCGTCTTCCGAGAACGCCTCGCCATCGTAGCTTACGGTCATTTCCCCAAAGCTGGCGCGCGTCGTAAATGGCGCGTCGCGAGGGTAGTCGCCTTCGATTTCGAAACCCTGACCGTTGACGGAGCCGGATCCAGAGACCTTTGTTCTTTGTCCACTATCTACTTGTTCGAGCGTGAGTGACTGAAGGTCAAACACAAACGAGAAGCCTGAGACCTTGTCTTCCATGTTTAACCCGATTGACGTGAAGCTGACATTCTTGTCGCTCAGAAAGTTCAGGATTCCGCTGCTTTCGGTGTCGCTTTCATCGACACTATCAGCGCTAGCGACGTCTTTCTGTTCATCCGCTGATACAGGTTCCTCGGACACGGGCCTGGGTGTTGGCCTATCTTTTCGCCAACTTGTGGTGCCGTCTGCGGCTGTAAGAATATTCGCTTGGAGGCCTTCCACTACCAGATTGTCAAAATGCAGAAGCCCGCTGGTCAAAGCGGCAATGTCCAACTCCAGTTCCAGCAGGTTCAATTTTACAAGTGGTGACTCCGGCATTGTCTGGCTCGGGATGACCACGCCACCGACGTAGATGTGACTAATGCGTCCAAGCGCGACGCTTACATCATCGTTTACTAGAAGTGGCCGACCAATTTGTTCCGAAAGAACTCTTTCTACAAGGTCGCGCCGCATGTCCGAGAACATCGGAGCAGCAAGCAACAACCAAACAAAAGCGACAGTTGTGAAAGCGAGAATTGCGACAAGCCCAATTATCCTAAATAGCCAAACCCTCATGCGCTCCCCTATCGCCGCTTTCGCCCTTCAGTCTCTGACAAGCAGATATTCGGCCCACCTAACTGAACGCCCCTTCTGAACCATATTCAGGTCGGTTGGTCCGTGTCACTATTCGTCTTTGATAGCCCCGCCAGTCGCTTTTGTTCTTCCCATAAGTACACTTGCCCTATTGGTTGTAGCCTCTTTGGAAGTCTGGATTGGTCCAAAAGTATGAACGTCATCGACCTCTAAAGTAAACGCAGCCTTCATGAGGACGGGACCATCAACAACCAGCATTTCCTTCTGCGTCGGCTCGATCCTGATTTGACCAGTTACAACGATGGGTTCGTAGACTGTCGATGGTGTCCATGAATCGCTTAGACGCAAACGTACCATCTGGTTTGGTGGCGGAGGCGGTACGTGGCTGCACATTCCACGTTCCGGCACGATATATGCCATTTGGGAGCCATCTTCGTCGCGGGGTGCTGGGATCACAAATCCGCCCAATGAAACGGTCACGCCATCATAATCAAGGTTAGCGGCCGTGCCCGCCTTATCACGTCTTTCCATCACAACCCAGCGTTGGGAAATCAGCCAGTCTGCATCAACACCTTCCTCAGCAAGGTTTGCTTCGGTCGCCTCGATATCCAGTTTAATCTGATCCAACAGCTCTGGCGTCGACCCGCCTTTTCCTTGCTGTGCACGCAACCGGACCAATTTGCGAAGCGCGTTAAGCTGTTTGCCCGTCAATTCGACGAATGGATCTTCGTAGTTTTGAGCAGTTTCATCGATCAAGTCTGCCCATTCGATACGTGCGACTTCCGAATGAACCGGCAAAGCCAAGAAATATGCGAGAACCGTTGGAGCAAATTTCAGTTTGGCTCGATTTCTCACTTTAATAGGCTCCCATTTGTAAAGCCGGGGATGCGCGGGATGCCGAGGTAAATTCACCCCGCGCGACACTCAATCGAGTGTATTCTTGTAGATCACGCCATCTTTCATGATCAGGTCGATGTTGTTGGTGTAGTCGACCAGGATCTCGGCATCTTCGACCGGGTTTCCCTCGACCAGCAGCAGATCGGCGTATGCGCCCTGTTCGATCACGCCCAGCGGGCCTGCCTGGTAGGGGTTGAGTTTTCCTGACATTGCCAGAAGTGCGGCCGATTTTGACGTGGCCTGTTGCAGGATTTCGTACGAAGTCCACGCCTCCAGCCGGTATTTGAACTCATCGTTCTGTTTGGTCAGAGCAACCGGGTCGCCGATGATATCGGTCGAGAACGCAACGTTCTCGATCTCATACTCTTTCAACAGTTTCATCTGGTTGCGCGCACCTGCCTGCACATCAAGGAATTTGGGTGCCGCCGCAGGGCCAAGCGCCTTCTTGACAACTTCCTCATCAAGCCCAAGCAGAGAATAAAACGGGACAATCCAGGCACCAGAATCCTTGATGGCCTGCGCTGATACTTCAGTCATCAGTTGTCCATGTTCTATGCTGATGACGCCCGCTTCCAGTGACCGCAGGATCGAGTCGTCGTTATAGGCGTGGACCATCACATAGGTCCCCCAATCGGCTGCTGCGCGAACCGACGCCTCCAACTCCTCCGGTAATCCTTGAACGGTGTGCAACGGATCAACCGAAGATGACACGCCACCTCCAGCCATCACCTTGATCTGCACCGCGCCCATGCGCAGCGCTTCGCGCGTTGCACGCAAGACTTCGGGCACGCCATCGGCCAGGAACTCGACATGCTGGTTGAAGAAAGACGGCTGCGCCCCCATGAAGTTCGGATGGGGTTCGGTATAAACCCGATGCTCGCCATGCCCCGAGGTTTGCGAGATCACAGGCCCAGAGGCGTAGATACGTGGGCCAACGGCCTTACCCCGATCAATCGCTTTTTGCAGACCAATTGCCGGGCCACCCGCATCCCGAACGGTTGTGAAACCACGCAAGAGCATTTTCTCGGCCTCAATCGTGGAGACTGCGCCCCAGTACATCCAGTCGAAGTTGTCCCTCAGGTCCGCGACAGGCTCGGTGATTGCCATATGCACGTGGGCGTCGATCAAGCCCGGCATCAGCGTTCGACCTCCACCGTCAATGATCTGGGCATTGGCAACGGCCAGCGGTTCCGCCGATACCTCTGCGATCAGGTTGTCCAAGACCAGAACGTTTGCGTTCTCAATTCGCTTTTCATCGACACCGTTAAACACGTGCACATTGGTAAATAGGATCGGAAAGCTCTCTTCCTGCGCAAAACCTTGGCCCGCGATTGCCAAGCTTGCAGAAAAGGCCGTTGTGGCCACCATATGTTTGAGATTCGGTGTCATTGAGGCCCTCCAAATGCGAATCACTGATGTATATTTCTGAATGTGATTTTAGAGTGATTGCCGGATATTGCCTGACAGCATGACAGGCTTTGCCAAATTAATTTGGCATTCTGCAAGCTTTTGGAACCTTTTTGTGTGTTTGCTGTCTTTCTGTCGTCAACTTCATGGTATTTGAGGGCGACATGGGCGCATTTGATCAAAACACAAAGAAGGCCTTGCCTTTGGTTCGGGCATCGGTTGCTGCACCCGTGGTAGCTGCATTGCGTGGCGCCGGTGTTGAACCGGCCTTCGTTCTAGATCCTCTGGGGGTTAGTGAATCCCAAGTGATGGATCGCCAGAATTTCCTGCCACACGAGACGATCTATGAAATTCATCAAGCCGCTGCTGACGCAACATCGCCGGATTTCTGTGCGCAAGTTGGTCAATCAATTGACCTTGTTCGGTTTCTGCCTCTTGGTGACATGTTGGCCGAGGCGTTGACGCTGGGCGACTTTTTTACGCGCTACACTCAAGCCGTCTCGAAAGAATCCAACGCGGTCACACAATCACTGCTTGTGGAAGGCGAGCACGCTTATTTCAGTGCTAAGCGGAATTTCAACATTTCGGTTTCGCCCGGACAGACCGACGCATTTCTGGCGAGCATTTGGATATCACTACTGCACCGGGTTATGGATTTCAGATGGGACCCGAGCCAGATCATCTTACGGGTCAGCGAACCTGACGTGCTGCCCAAGCATTTTCATGGTGTTCATGCCATCAAGTGTAGCCCTCAGGGCTTTTCGATCCGGTTTCCTTCAACCTGGCTGAGCCATCAATTGATCCCGGAAATATTGGAGAACCCGTCAGACCTTCCTGTCACTGACCCTGACCTTGCGGCACCGCAAGATTTTCTGGCTGGGCTTCAGAGCCTGATCCGAATCCATCTTGGTGAGCCGGGGTTTGGTGTAGACGAACTGGCGCGCCTATGTGGTTTCCACCGGGAGACATTGAACAAGCGGCTGGCCCCATATTGGCAATCAGCCTCTCAGGTCATATCTGGCGTCAAACTGGAAGAAGCTAAGAAGCTGCTGGGTCCGGCAGGGAAGTCCGTTGGTGAGACCGCACTGCGGCTTGGCTATGCAGACCCCACCGCGTTTTCGAGGGCCTTCCGAAAATGGTCTGGAATGTCGCCGTCGGCTTATAGGAATTTGGTGAAATGGCGGGCCTGACCATCTCGGTGCCAATGCTGATCGAGGTTTCTGTTCTTATAACAAGACTGTACCAAATAGTGGTCTTGATGCTCGGCGAGAAGATCGCTGAACTAATACCAAGTAGTTGCAGGTAACCTTGCATCCTTCTTATTAGGGTTGAATTTCGCTTATGGAAGCGCACTTTCGATTGAGGAATAACGCTTATAGTTGACTGGCTTGCGCGACAACTACCAAAAATTGAACGAGCTCTTTCAATAGCGCAAAGTTATGGGCAAATCGTGCAATCTTATGCGCAAATACCGCGCAAAGTTATTGGCGAGCACACACGAATTTCCTGAATGAAATCAATGGAAGGAATGCAATGTTATGCGCGTCTCTACAGCTGCTTTCACTTATGCCCTCAACAACGTGCTAACCCGTTTTCTTGGCGCAAAGTCCAAGGCCTCAGCAATGGCTGTTTACATTCAGGCGTGCTTTATCGTTGTCAGCCTGTTGTTCTGGTCAGTGGCAGGGGATGGGCGCTTTGCGAACGAGTTCGAGAACGAAAGCTTGATCTTTTTGCTGCGGGCTTGGGTTTGGCCCGAAGGGTCTGACCGCTGGTTGTTTATTGGCTTAGGAATCAATTCTGCAATCATCGGGTATTGCCTTGGCCAGGCTTACCGCATGGCAGACGCGGCTACAGTGGCACCGTTTGAATATGTCGGTCTTCCCATGGCCATTTTCTGGGGATGGGTCATCTGGGGCGAGCTCCCAAACCTGCCTGTCGCTATCGGTATCGCACTGATCTTGGGGTCAGGATTGTTTGTCTTTTTGCGTGAGCGTCAGAAAAAGAGGCATGTCGTTACTGAAAAGAGAGTGCACCGTCGGTACTAGGTGCCAAATCAAATCTGGCTAAATCCCGCCCAACAATACCTTGGGATATTGAATATCAAACGTA
This sequence comes from Ruegeria sp. AP7, assembly GCF_056539905.1. NCBI lineage: Bacteria > Pseudomonadati > Pseudomonadota > Alphaproteobacteria > Rhodobacterales > Roseobacteraceae > Ruegeria > Ruegeria sp. AP7. Next base: position 92,803 of record NZ_JBQFVT010000003.1, read on the forward strand.
ATTGAGCGCTGATGAATCTTGTAGTTAATGAGATGAGAATTTTGATGCGATACACAGTCATTCTTGCCGCGCTATTTATTACCGCTTGCGGCAAGGAACCCGCAGAGCCAATTACCCGACTTTATCCCGGTGAGACCCCTGAGCTGCGTGTGATGATCGACGAAACTGCGGACGCAAACGGTGTTCCGAGGAGCCTAGTCCACCGTGTGATCCAACGAGAAAGCGATTATCGTCCCAATGCTCGAAATGGCCCTTACTACGGCCTGATGCAGATTCTGCCTGCGACAGCGCGCCAGATGGGATTTCGCGGACAGCCTTCCGACCTCTTGGACGCTCAGACCAACCTGACATACGCCGTGAAATACTTGCGTGGAGCTTGGATGGTTTCAGATGGAAACGAGCCCGAAGCGGTCATGTGGTATGCTCGTGGGTACTATTACGAGGCGCGAAACAGATGCATGCTTGTGGCCACCGGGCTTAGGGATACTGAGGTACGAAAGTACTGCGGCTGAAGCCCTTTCTACAGGAGCTAGATACAGCTTCAAATTAACCGTAAACAAGCTCCTCCAAACAGAGTGGGCTCGCACTACGGAGCCATGTATTTGCGCGTTTTGCAGAGTTGCTGCAAAACTTGTATGTCGCCAAAGTACTAGTTGGCTGCCTGCGAGAAGGCCGACCGAGCCGCGCTACATTGAAAGGGATCTACCATTACCTCGCAATTGAGTTGTGTTGTTCAGTTTTGGATTGAATACTTCCAAGAAGAATGCACTTTAGATTGAGTTTGGTGTGTCCAAGTTGATCGAGCCACGTTACGACAATCGACAATTGAGCGCGTATAGTGAACCGTGCAAACTTATGCGCAAGTGCTGTGAAAAATTATGGGCGAAGACACCCAAATTTTCTGAATGAAATCAATGATAGGAATGCAACGTTAAGCACGCACCTACATTGCTTCTTAGACGCGTCTGTAGTCGTTCGCGGGTGGATCTACAGCAATTCAATTAGATGTGGCGGGCTACATGGCCTCTAACGTGTGTGCGAGGCCGTTCCGGATATGATCCACTAGCAGCTTCTTGGCTGTATCCGCGTCTCTGGCCAAGGCGGCATTGAACATGCCTTTATGCTCCTCGACGGCTTCTTCGCCGCGATAGGTTAGTACAAGCATTTGATAGCGCAGGTATTTATCGTAGATGATCGAGTGCAGCGTCAGAAGGTTCCTGGAGTTGCACGCCGCGATCATGGCTTGGTGAAACTCCCAATCATACCGTTTCCAGGTTTCTTTCTCAGAGTCATCTCCCTTTAGCAGCTGCTGTTCCATCAGGTGCAGCTTATGGTGCGCGGCGACAAGGTTGCCTTCCCAATCCGTGTCGCCGTTTGCAATCGACAATTCCAATGCGTGGCATTCCAACAGGGCGCGCAGCTCTGCGATCTCGGTCAGATCTTCACGGGAAACCGGCGTGACCAGGAAACCCCGTTGCTCGGGAGCTTCGACAAACCCGTCGCTGGCAAGCCTGTTCAGCGTTTCACGAAGCGTCGAAAGGCTTGCTGAGTACCGCTCTTTCAAAGCGTCCAGCTTAAGTTTCGAGCCGGGCTGCAACTCTCCGAAAATGATATCCCGTTTGATGCGCTGATACGTGCTTGCACCTATCGTAGACGGCTGCTTCGCCATGCATTTCACCCGATATTCTTGGTTTCCTCGTTCATCTATCATTATTGAAGGTCATCAGCAATCCAAACTGATGTATGGTAAAAATAAAAATATCATACATTATTGCGGAATCGGAAAAACCCCAATACGGTCGTGTTCAAATTGGGCGTTGCAGCCTAGTCGCAAACTTAGGATCCAGAGCTTTTTGGATCCTCCGAAAGGAACCAAAGTGCCTCAGAACTTTCGCATTGCCATCGTCGGCATTGGCCTTGTTGGGCGTCGCCACGCAGATGCAATACGTGCGTTGCGTCATGTCGATCTTGTTGCATTTGTCGATCCCAGCGACGAAGGCCGCGCGTATGCTGATGAACATGGGGTCGCGTGTTACGAGACTCTTGAAGAAATGTTCGCCAATCAGACCCCGGACGGCGCTGTGCTGGCGACCCCAACGACACTTCATGTCGAGCAGGGCCTCACGTGCATACGGCACGGTTGCCCCATACTCGTGGAAAAGCCGATTGCCGTTGAAGCTGCTGCGGCACTAGAGCTTGTTCAAGAGGCGGAGAAGGCAGACGTACCGCTTATGGTTGGACACCATCGCCGGTACAATCCACTGATCAAATCGGCAAAGAAGGCGATCTCGGATGGGCAGATCGGTGATGTTCGTGCAATCCATGCGAATTGTTGGTTCTATAAGCCCGACGAGTATTTTGACACTGCGCCCTGGCGAAAGAAACCCGGCGCAGGACCCATCTCGGTTAATCTTGTCCATGACGTTGATCTTCTGCGGTATCTGGCCGGAGAGGTCGTAACCGTTCAGGCGCAATCGGCTGCATCGCAGCGTGGCTACGACAACGAGGATGTTGCTGGCGCGTTGCTGACGTTCGAAGGCGGAGCCATTGGCACCATAAGCGTGTCTGACAGCATCGTCGCGCCATGGAGTTGGGAGATGACGTCTCAGGAATATCCAATCTATCCATCAACCACTGAAAGCAGCTACATGATCGGTGGCTCTCATGGGTCGCTATCCGTCCCTGACCTCCGGCTCTGGAGCTATCGGGGTGAGCAAAGAGATTGGTGGACCCCCATTTCGTCCACAGCGCTCAAGAAGGGCGCCTCTGACCCGTTGGTCAATCAACTCAGGCATTTTGTTGAAGTGGCCCGGCACGAAGCCGAGCCTATTGTGTCGGGATGGGAAGGTTTCAGAACGCTTCAAGTCATTGAAGCCATTCAGAATTCTTGCAGAACAGGCGAAACGATCAGGATAGAAAGGTTTCGGCAAGCACCGATCGCAAATGTATCGGTTGTATAAAATATCAGATATTTTGTAAAAAATCTTGCAAAATGTCCAAAATAGGTCAAAACTTGGAATCGTCAAAAAAGAAGCATCAATGATGTCTCAGGGAGGAAAAAAGTGACTTTCAAACTTACACGCCGGGCTGCTGTGTCAGCCCTGGTCGCCACCGGTGTTCTGTTCAGCGCAACAAGCGGTGCGCTGGCGCAGGATAAAGTGCAACTTCGCCTCGCGACCTCGGGGTCGGAAACCGATCAGCGTTCGGTCGCCATGGCCGAAGTTTTCGCACCGATGGTCGCCGATTTCGCGAGTTATGAGCCCAGCTATAACGGCACCATCTTTGCACAAGGTACCGAGTTGGACGCGATCAGCCGCGGTAACCTGGAAATGTCGATCACCTCGGCGCAGGAACTGGCACAGTTCTTCCCCGAGTTTTCGATTTTCACCGCAGGCTATGTCCATCAGGACGCCGCGCATCAGGTTGCTGTCTTCAACGATCCCTTGATGGATGCCTTCAAGCAGAAGGCTGAAGAAGAGCTGGGCGTCAAATTGCTGTCGGTGATGTATCTGGGTCGTCGCCAGGTAAACCTGCGCCAGCCCAAAGATGAATTGACGGTTTCGACACCGGCCGACTTGGAAGGTGTGAACCTGCGGATGCCGGGCACCGACGCATGGCAGTTCCTGGGTAAGGCTCTGGGTGCGGCTCCGACACCAATGGCGTTTTCGGAGGTCTACACTGCGTTGTCGACCGGTGCTGTTGACGGTCAGGACAACCCGCTGCCGACCGTTGTGGACGCAAAGTTCTACGAAGTGACCAACCAGATCGTTCTGACGTCACATCTGGTGGACCTGAACTATATTGCCATCGGCAAAGAGGTTTGGGACAGCCTGACCCCTGAACAGCAAGCTAAGGTTCAAGAAGCTGCAGATGCAGCTGCTGAATCGGGTCGCCAAAAGCAGCTTCAGAAAGAAGAAGATCTTGTAAGCTTCCTGAAAGAGCAGGGCATGGAGATCTACGAACCCGATCTCGCAGCGTTCCGCGATCAGGTACAATCCATGTATCTGGACAGCGAATTCGCCGGTTCGTGGCCCGAAGGCGTTTTGGATAAGATCAACGCTCTGGGCAACTAAGCCTGCATTGCAAGGGAGGGAGAACCGCAATGAAAGACTTCATAAAGGGGTTCTCCCGACTGACCGAAGCGATTGCCGGCGGGATGCTGGCGGCAATCTTCCTGATATTTCTGCTGCAAATCCTGCTGCGGTACTTCTTTACCCCTGCAGGATGGACGCTGGAACTGATCGGCATCCTCTGGGTTTGGGTGATCTTTTTCAGCTGCGCCTTCATCGTGCGCGAGCGGGATCACGTAAAATTCGACATTATCTATCTGTCTGTGCCCAGACGCGTCCGTCAGGTCTTTGCGATGCTGGCGGCAGCGGCAATCGTGGTTGGGATGCTCTACAGCTTTCTACCAACTTGGGACTACATCGACTGGATGAAAATCCGCAAGACCGCGACCGTTCGTAACCCCTTCTCGGGCGAAAAGATACCGCTGCGAACCGTGTTTTCGATCTATGCCGTGTTCATGCTGGTCGTTGCTGCGCGGTATGCTTGGCTGTTCTTTGACATCATGCGCAACGGCCCACCAAAAACCGAACTTGAAATGGTTGTGGGATACAACGTGGTCGACGATCACCCTCGCGTTGACGTGGAAGACGACGAGGACGCAAGCAAATGAGTTTTGAACTTCTTTCTTGCCTGCTAACCCTTTTTGTTCTGGCAGGCATCGGGACCCCTATCGGCTATTCCATCCTTTTGGCGTCACTGATGTATCTGGGTGTCGCTGGTCTGGACGTCGCGCTGGCGGGTGAAAAAATCCTGCAAGGCTTCTACAAAAGCACGATCCTGCTTGCCGTGCCTTTGTTCATAGTCGCCGCCAATATCATGAACGCGGGGTCGATCACCGACCGCTTGCTGAACTTCTGCGTCGCTGCGGTCGGGCGGTTCAAGGGCGGCCTCGGGCACGTCAACGTAGTTGCGTCGTTGATTTTCTCAGGCATGTCTGGCTCGGCTGTCGCGGATGCCGCCGGGATCGGCAAGATCATTATTGAGATGATGACCAAGGATGGCCGCTACAGCCGGGGCTATGCAGCCGCAATCACTGCGGCGTCGGCGACGATCGGCCCGATCATTCCGCCCTCGATCCCCATGGTCTTGTATGCGCTCGTTTCCAAGGCCTCTATCGGGTCGCTGTTCTTGGCCGGTATTTTGCCGGGCCTGATCATGGGCGTTGTCCTCATGGCGATGAACTACTATCTGGCCGGTAAGCGGAACTTTGCTTTGGAAGAACCCATTCCTCTGCGTGAATTGCCCGCAAAAACCGCGAACGCATTTCCGGCGCTGTTGATGCCCGCGATCCTGCTCTACGGTATCTACGGGGGTGTCACCACACCTACCGAGGCCGCCGCGGTGGCCGCATTCTATGCCCTGCTGCTGGCAGCGTTCTTCTATCGCGCCCTGTCGTTCCGTGGTCTCTATCAGGTCTTCGTTGACAGTGCCCGTTCGTCGGCAGCCGTTGGTGTAGTCATCGGTGGCGCGTTCATTCTGAACTTCATCGTCATTCAGGAGCAGATTCCACAGTCGATCTCGGCTTTGCTGGAGGGTTCGGATGTTAGCCCAATTGTGTTCCTGATCCTCGTAAACCTGCTGATCCTCGCGCTGGGATGCGTGTTGGATGCGACGACGATCATTCTTGTGATCGTGCCCCTGTTCATTCCAACCTGCGAAGCGCTTGGGATTGATCTGGTGCATTTCGGAGTGCTGGTCGTCGTAAACTCGATGATCGGCCTGATCACACCGCCGTATGGCATTCTGCTCTTTGTGATCAACGCCGTGACGGACATTCCGCTGCGTGAGATTATCTCGGAGATTTGGGCCTTCCTGGCGGTGCTCATCTTCGCCTTGATAATCATGATGCTGATGCCCGATCTGGTTCTGTGGCTGCCACGTATGTTTGGGTACCAGGGGTAATGTGCCTGTCGGTATCGACAACATCCATCCCCGGCGATTTGGCAGAGAAACTGCATGCCATCGCCGGGGCAGGATTTGACGGGGTTGAACTGCATGAACCGGATTTGACTGCCTTTGACGTGTCACCATCGCAAATCCGGGACATTGCCTCAGACCTCGGGTTGAAAATCTGCCTGCTGCAGCCGTTCCATAACCTTGAAGGTCAATCTGGCGGCGGTCGACAGCGCGCCTTTGATCGGCTGAAGCGCAAACTCGATCTGATGGGCGAGTTGGGCACAGAACTGCTGCTCATTGGGTCTGCCTTTGAGATGGACGCCGACGCCACCGAAGATCAGGTGATCACGGACCTCGGGGAAGCGACCGAGATTGCAAAGGCGATGGGGGTACGTCTGGCCTATATGGGCTTGCCCTGGTCCGACCTCATCCACTCGGACGCACAGGCGCTGCGCATTGTCGAGGCGATTGACAGCCCGCATTTCGGGTTGGCCTTAAACTCCTTTTTCTCGCTGGCTGACGGGTCCAAGCCCGCGCGCCTTCGAGACATTCCCGGAGAGCGCCTGTTCCATGTGCAACTGTCCGATGCACCCCGGCTTGAAATGGATATCCGCAGGCTCAAGCGGCATTTCGGGCTCTTGCCGGGGCTTGGATCGCTGAACCTAGCGGGCTTCGTACGGGTGCTGTCCCGCGCCGCATACACGGGGCCTTGGTCCATCGCACGTGTCAACGAAGCAGCGCCGCAACCCGGTGGTCAAACGCTGGCGCGTGACTGTTACAGATCGCTGGTGAACCTCCTGGATGAGGTATCCCGGACCGAGCCGGGAACCGACTTCGGCATCCCGGATCTACCGGAACGCGTCTATGCGTCAGGCTTTGAGTTCGTCGAATTTACAGCGGATGAAACAAGCGGCGCGCAGCTGGCAGACATGCTGTCAGCAATGTGTTTTCGAATGGAGCGAAAACACGTCACCAAGTCCGTCGAGCTGTGGCGGCAGGGCGCGATAAACATCGTTGTGAATACCGAAAAGGAAGGTTTTGCCCATTCGGCGTTCCTGGGCCATGGTCCCTCGGTTTGTGACATGGGATTGCGCGTCAAAGACGCGGATCAGACGGTTCAGCGCGCGACCGCGCTGGGCGCTCCTGATTTCTCTCAGCCGGTGGGGACCGGAGAGTTGGATATCCCAGCCATCCGAGGTGTCGGTGGCAATGTCGTTCATTTCATCGACGAGAAATCCGATCTGCATCGGGTATGGGACATCGAGTTTGAGCCGGTTGCGAAAACCAAGGCGACCCAGCCTGCTGGTCTGCGCCGTATCGACCATCTGGCACAGACAATGCGCCATGATGAGATGCAAAGCTGGCTGCTTTACTACATTTCAACTTTTGAGATGGCAAAGTCTCCTATCGTGAACGTCGCCGACCCGTCCGGTGTCGTGCAAAGCCAGGCTATCGAAAGTCCCGAAGGCGAAGTGCGCCTGAACCTGAACGGGGCCGTTGGGCGCAGAACTCTGGCAGCGTCATTCCTTGAAGATGGGTTTGGGGCCGGTGTTCAGCACATCGCCTTCCAGTCGGACGATATTTTTGAAACGTCGGATCAGCTGCGTAAATCCGGCTTTCCCAGCTTGATGATCCCAGAGAACTACTACGCCGATCTGCAAGCGACCTTCGGATTGGATGATGATCTGATCGCCCAACTGCGCGAGGGCAACATTCTCTACGACCGGGCAGCGGGTGCCGAGTATTTTCAGATATATAGCCGCCCGATATTTAACGGCTTCTTCTTCGAAATCGTTGAACGCCGTATGGGCTATGCTGGTTATGGCGCGCGCAATGCGCCCATTCGCCTTGCCGCGCAAAGCAAAACCCAGACGATGAAAGAGGTGCAAACATAATGACGAGCGATGAAAAAGCTGTGCGCCAATGGTGGCGCACCTCCATCATCGACATGAAGCCCGGCCAGATCGCGTTTCGTAGCCATCCCATCGAAGACCTGATCGGGAATGTTACCTTCCCGCAGATGATCTGGTTGATGGTGCGGGGCGATCTGCCCAGCGACGCACAAGCGCGCCTGTTCGAGGCCGCTTTGGTCGCAGGCGTGGATCACGGTCCACAGGCCCCCTCAATCGCGGCTGCGCGTATGGCGGCCACTTGTGGGGTAGGTCTAAATAATGCCATGGCGACTGCGGTGAACATGCTGGGTGATGTGCATGGCGGAGCAGGTGAACAATGCGCCGAGCTGTACTATGATATCGCGGTCCGCATGGATGCGGGAGCTTCGCTGAATGACGCTGTTCGGGACGGCTTGGACAGCTGGCGCGAGACGTACGGCAAGATCGTCTCGGGCTTTGGTCACAGATTCCACAAGCCCGTCGACCCACGCGCGCCACGGTTGATGCAGCTGGTTCGCGATGCCGCTAGTGATGGCACAGTTTCCGGCAGGTTTGCCGATATCGGAGAAGAGGTTCAGGCCGAACTCGGCCGTCAACGTGGCGGTCGACCCATCGCCATGAATATCGATGGCGCGACAGCCGTGATCTTCTGCGAACTTGGCTTTCCCGCGCCCCTGTCGCGGGGCCTGTTCTGCCTGTCCCGCTCGGTCGGAATACTTGCCCACGCTTGGGAGCAGATGAACCAGGGCGGTCGGAACAAAGGACCCATGCCCCCGAATTACTTACCTCTTTACGAAGACAGGAATGATGATACGTGAGACATCGAAAACCTTCCGGGTCGGCCTTATCGGCTGTGGTCGTATCAGTGATATCTATCTAAAAACACTATCCAAATTCTCAAACGTCGAGGTCGCGGCCTGCGCGAGCCTCGATCCATCAGAAAGCCGCGCCAAGGCGGATCAATATGGCATCGTCAAGGCCTGCTCACCGGATGAGGTGTTCGACGATCCGACAATTGACTGTGTTCTGAACCTGACTATTCCGGCAGCTCATGCCGACATCAGCCTGCGCGCTTTGGAGGCGGGCAAGCACGTCTATTCGGAAAAGCCATTGGTCATGAACCGATCGGATGGAAAAGCGATCCTGCATACGGCCACTGAAAAGGGGCTACTGGTCGGTTGCGCGCCCGACACGTTTCTAGGCGGTCGCTGGCAGACTGTTCGGCGCTTGATCGATGAAAGTGCTATCGGGAAACCAACTGGGGTATTTGCCCATGTCGGAACGCACGGGACGGAACGCCATCATCCCAACCCGGATTTCTACTACATGGCCGGAGGTGGGCCTTTGCTGGACCTTGGGCCATATTATCTGACCGCGATGATCTGCTGTCTTGGACCAATTGACCGTGTCGCCGGAATGGCACGGCGCACGTTCGACAAAAGGATGATCGAAAACGGCCCGCGCAACGGCGAATGGATGGATGTCGAGGTCGACACGCACTCTCTAAGCCTGCTTCAGTTCTCCTCCGGATCCATAGGGTCGATGACCATGAGCTTCGACGTCTGGGACAGCGAAACGCCGCGGTTCGAGGTCTACGGTGAAAACGGCACCATCAGCATTCCCGACCCTGACCCGGTTCATGGTGCCAATATCTTTCAGGGGGATGTCTGGCTGAAAACGCAGGACACCTCGCGCTGGTCTCATCAGCCTCGCCCAGCCGGTCGCGAAGACTGGCAGGTGGTCGAAAACAAACACGGGTTTAACAAAGACAGCCGTGGCCTCGGTCTTTTGGACCTGGCCCTTGCGGCACAAGAAGGGCGCCAACCCCGCGCAAGTGGAGCGCTTGCCTACCATGTGTTCGAGGTCATGGACGCAATTGAACGGGCACCGAAATTCGGTGCTTACCAGACAATAGAAAGCAGTTGCGCAGCACCGGAACCTCTGCCGGTCGATTTCCTGATCGATGAGAGGAAGGAGTTGGCGCATGCCGATTGAGACACTCGACTTTGCCCAGCCATTCTTTCGTGTCCAGCACATCACCGATGAAGACAGAATGTCTGTCGAGGGTCGCGCAATTGTTCTGAACCTAGGGGAGCGGGATATCTCTGTTGAGGATCAAAACATTGCACCGCTTTCGTCTGTTATCGTTCAAGATAGCTCACTCAAAGGCGTAGCACGCGCAGTTATTGTCTACGGGTTCGACGCCCATGCTGATGACAATGAGCTGTTCGCATGGGTGAAAGATACATGGCCATCTGCATTCGACGTTCGGCAAGAGGAACGCTTGCGCGGTGTCAGCCACTACATGTCGCCAAAGGTCTTCGTGGGTAACGTCGGACTGACCATGTACCATTCCGGCTCGGTTCCGCTGAATGTCGGATTGCACAAGGATCACCCGTTCTGCCCGGTTCCGGGGTTTCGCGAAGTGCACACGCAAATCGTTGGCTTCGGTAAAATGCAGCAATGCCGAGAGCGGGATGTCGGGACTCTTTACCTCGAAGAGTTCATGGCCCCGGGCACGACGCACAAGCCGATGTATGACGCCGAAGGCAACTATCCCTGGCATCAATACGAGACGATTACCCCCAGCATCTTCATGGCGGTTGAAATTCTGCCCGAAGGCACGTGGGTTCCCGGAATGGAGGTTCAGAATGGCTGAGAGACTTTTACCCGAAGACCTGAACTTTGACGGCCCATTCCCCCGGTTGTCTCGCCGTTTGCGGCTGGGCGTTGTTGGCGGTGGACGGATCTCGGTCACGCAAGCAACGGCAGCGCGAATGACCGACCAGTGGGAGGTCGTCGCGGGTGCGCTCAGTTCCGACACCGCGCGCAGCAAAGCGCGTGGCGCCGAGTGGTATCTGCCAGCAGACAGGTGCTATGCGTCATTCGACGAGATGGCACAGGCAGAGGCGGCGCGCCCGGATGGCGTAGATGCCGTCATGATCACGACCCCAAACCACGTTCATTTCGGCGCGGCCAAAGCGTTTCTGGAGGCGGGCATTGACGTGTTGTGCGACAAGCCTTTGACCAATGAGGTCGCCGAGGCCGATGGGCTTGAGGAGATCACTGCGCGTACGGGGCAGGTCTTTGCTGTCGGCTATGCGATGTCGTGTTTTCCTGTGATCCGTCAGGCCAGGCAGATCGTTGCAGAAGGCGGCATCGGCAAGATCAACCAAATCCATGTTGAGTTCATGCAAGACTGGATGACGCCCGACGATGTGGCTGATGCGCCTCATGTAAAGTGGCGGCTGGACCCAGAGATTTCAGGCCCGACTAGTTGTGTCGGCGATATCGGCACCCATGCCGCGCATCTCGCCAGTTTTGTCTCGGGTCTGCCGATGACCGATCTGCGGGCTGAATTCCATGTTTGCGGCGCGCCAAAGCCTTTGGAAGACACAGTTTTCATGTTCACCCGTTACCAAAATGAAATTCCGGGAACCCTGATGGCGACGCGCCTTGCCCCCGGAAATCGGGGTGGGTTGCGGTTGCGGATATTCGGGAACGAAGGAGGCCTCGAGTGGGACTTGGAGAATTCGGAACAGCTGAAGTTCAATCGGTTTAGTGAGCCGGATCGTATCATCAGCCGAGGTCACGGGCACGGCGTCGGCCCCGACGCGGAACGCCTGATCCGGACTGCGCGCGGCTTCCCCGAAGGGATTATTGAAGCCTGGGCCAATCTCTATACGGAATTTGCCATGGCCGTCGCCGCGCGTCGGGATGGCGTTGCCGTTCCGGCCGATTGGCTCTCTTATCCCAGTGTCGATCAAGGCGCAGACGGTGTTCGATTCATTGATGCCTCAGTTCGCTCTCACCAGTCCGGAGGCGACTGGGTCACTATCTAAAGCTTTGCCAATACGAAGGTTAAGCACGCCCGGGCTATTGCCCGGGCATTTTCATTTCCTGCCCAGTATTAAAAGTTGATATTTTAAAAAATATCATATATTTTTTACTACGTGTGATGAATTTTAGATTCGCAGACACGTGGAGCTGTCGTTCATGGTGAAACCCGAAGAGGCTGGCACAAGCCCCTCTCTCTATTCCTTGGCGCATCTGACGCTGATTGGCTGTACGCCGCCCGAGCTGGTCTATATCGCCGCGCGGGCCGGTTACGATGCCGTCAGCCCTCGGTTCATTCCGATGCATGTGCCCGGCGAATTCACCCAATCCCCGATCGACAAGGCGCAGGTGCAGGCCACCAAGACGGCTCTTTCGACAACCGGCCTAAAAGTCCTTGATGTTGAGATTGCGCGCATCACCGAAGACGTGGACCCGCGCAGCTTTGAGCGCTCGTTGGAAATCGGCGGGGAACTCGGCGCCAAACGCATGATCATGAGCGCGTGGACCAACACCCGCGATGATCGTGACTTTCTGATCGACGTCTATTCTGAGACCTGCGAACTGGCAGCACCCTATGGACTGACTGTGGACCTTGAGTTCCCAAGCTTTTCCCGCCTTCGTACTCTGGATGAGGCGCTGGATATCGTCCGCGCCTCTGATCAGCCGAATGGTGGTATTCTGGTCGACACGCTCTATCTGCACCTCAGCCGAGTGGATCTCGGGGAGCTTTTGCACGTCCCTTCGGACCTGTTTCACTTCCTGCACATCTCTGATTGCCTGCCCGGCATCGCTGATACGCGCGAGGGCATGATCCAACTTGCCCGCGATGCGCGGCTCTATCCTGGCGAAGGCTGGATTGACTTCACCGGCATCATCGAACGGATGCCGCCCGTCGATTATTCTATTGAACTGCCCAACCAAAGCCGCGTTGCCGAGTTGGGATATGAAGAACACGCGCGTCGCTGTCTCAGCCACGCCAAGCGAACATTCGGCGAGGCGCGATCACAGCGCCGTATGCCCGATGCAGCAATTCCAAAACACCAAGAGGATTATCATGGGCAAAGAGCTCACTGAAAACGACCGCAATATGGCGGCCGATATGCTGGCACGCGCCCGCGATGCCATGGCCGAGATCGAGGATTGGGATCAGGACAGGCTGGACCGCCTGTCTCAGGCCATTGCGTGGTACGCAGGAAACGAGAAAACCTTCACGCGTCTGGCCCAGCAAGGCGTGGACGAGAGCGGTATCGGTGATCGCGAGGGACGTCCTGCGAAACGGTTCAAAATCCATATGGTACTGCGCGATGTCCTGCGCACGCCATCGACCGGTATCGTCGAAGTCGACGAAGAAAAGGGCCTGGTTAAATATGCCAAACCTGCCGGTGTGATCGCGTCTCTGATCCCGATGACCAATCCTGCGATGACACCACCGGTGACCGGCGTGTCCGCCGCAAACGCCAGGAATGCGGTTATCTTCAGTCCGCACCCGCGAACCGCCCATACCACCTTTGAGATGGTCGAAGTCATGCGCGCAGCCTGCCGCGCCGCCGGTGCCCCCGAAGACCTGTTCCAGTCGATCCGCAAACCATCGATCCCGTTGACGCAGCATCTGATGGAGATTTGTGACCTGACGCTGGCGACGGGCGGCAAGCCCATGGTTAAAGCGGCCTATAGTTCAGGGCGTCCGGCCTATGGCGTCGGCGCGGGCAATTCGTCCATTGTCATCGATGAGACCGCCGATCTGGACATCGCCGCGCAGAACACTCGCATCTCTAAGACCTCTGACTTTGGCTCGGGATGTTCGGCCGACGGTAACATCATTATCCAGCGTTCGATTTACGACGATATGGTCAAAGCGCTTGAGGCCGAAGGTGGGTACCTGTGTTCTGATGAAGAAAAGGCCATGCTCGAAGCCGCCATGTGGGATGAAAAGGGCAGCCGCACGTTCCCGACCATCGCTTGCCCGCCGCAGCAAACGGCCAAGGTCGCCGGTTTTAGCATTCCCGAAGATCGCAAGTTTCTGATGGTTGAAAATCAGGGACAAATCGGACCGCAGCACAAGTTCTCCAAGGAAAAACTGACCACATTGATGGCGCTTTACCACTTCGACACGTTCGATGACGCGCTAGAAACGGTCAACCAGATTTATAGCACCGGGGGCAAGGGCCATTCCTGCGGCATCTACAGCCACAATGACGATCATATCGATCAGCTCGCGCGTCTGGCTCCGGTCAGCCGAATGATGGTGCGACAGCCTCAGTCCAAAGCCAACGCAGGTGCCTGGACAAATGGCATGCCCATGACCAGCAGCCTGGGCTGTGGCATCTGGGGCGGCAACATCACAAATGAAAACGTCACCATGAAACACATGATGAACTACACCTGGGTCAGTCGTCCGATCCCCGAGGACCGTCCCTCGGAGCCGGACCTGTTCGGTGAGTTCTACGGACAGGAGGTCGCGTAATGGACGGAGCGAAACTGGAAGGCAAAACCGTTGCCGAACATATCGTTGACTTTCTCGAACGCCGTAAGGTCAAGCATGTGTTCGGTCTATGCGGCCACACGAACATCGCGGTTCTGGCTGCGCTTGCCGAAAGCCCCATCGATTTCGTCACAGTACGACACGAACAAATCGCTAGCCACGCGGCGGATGCATATGCCCGCGTGACGGGCAAGGCCTCGGTGGTCTTGTCTCACCTCTCCCCAGGTTTGACAAACTGCGCCACCGGGGTCGCCAACGCGGCGCTGGACTGTATCCCCATGGTCGTGATCGCAGGTGACATTCCCACGCATTACTACGGCAAGCATCCGCATCAGGAGGTGAACTTGCACGCGGACGCTGCCCAGTGGGAGATCTATCGCCCCTTTGTCAAACGCGCCTGGCGGGTAGACCGGGCAGACTTGATGGCCGAGATACTGGAAAAGGCGTTTCATCTTGCCGAAAGCGGCCAGCCAGGACCGGTGCTGGTCAATGTGCCGATGGACATCTTCTCGGAAGTGATCCCCTCGGACAGCTTCGACCGTATCCGCGACAACACGCGCGCGCTCAAGAAGCCCTCGATTGACGACGAGACCGCGCGTGAAATCATTGAAGCACTGGCGCAGGCCGAAAAACCGGTTGCTTATGTCGGCGGCGGTATCCTTCTGGCACAAGCCAGTGAGGAATTGCGCGCATTCGTTGAGCATATGGGGCTGCCCGTTGCGCATTCACTGATGGGTAAAGGTGCGTTGCGGGACGACCATCCGCTAGTGTTAGGCATGACCGGGTTTTGGGGCACCGAATTGGTCAACCAGTCCTGCCTGAACGCGGACTATATCTTTGCCGTGGGTACCCGGTTCAAAGAGGCCGATTGCTCCAGCTGGTATCCCGGCTACACGTTCAACATTCCCGGATCTAAAGTCATTCACATCGACATCGAACCGCAAGAGATCGGCCGGAACTATCCCACCGAGATCGGTGTCGTTGCGGACGCCAAGGCCGCGTTGCGCGTCCTCAACCGGGTTGCCCGCGAGATGTATCCGAGCGGTTTCAAACGCCCCGCGCTTGAAAAGAAAATTGCTGAATTCCGGACTAACTTCAAAGCGCGTAACGTGGAAATGGCGACCTCATCTGCCTTTCCGATGATGCCTGAGCGTATTCTGGCGGATACCCGCAAGGCACTGCCTGAAGATGCGATCATCACCACTGACGTTGGATGGAACAAGAACGGAGTAGGGCAACAGTTCGATATCCTGACTCCCGGCTCGATCCTAACACCGGGCGGGTTCGCTACGATGGGTTTTGGACCTCCGGGTGCGATCGGTGCGAAACTGGCGGCGCCTGATCGGGTGGTGCTTAGCCTGGTCGGCGATGGTGGGTTTGGTCAAAACCCGTCAATGCTGGCAACAGCTGTCGAACTTGATCTGGGCATCATCTGGCTTGTGATGAACAACAACGCGTTTGGGACCATCGCAGGACTGCAAAAAGCGCATTACGGCCTGACCTATGGAACGACCTTCCCCGGATCAGCCGAAGCGCCCGCAAACGGGCCGGGCTATGCCGACATAGCGCGGGCCTATGGTGCAGAAGGACACAGGCTCAGCGCTGCTGACGAATTGTTGCCCGCATTGGAGGCGGCAATCGCCAGTGGCAAGCCAACGGTTTTGGATGTCCCGATGATCAACAACCCGACGCCAACAACCGGACATTGGAACATCTTGGATATTTATTCGCCGGACAAAGACGTTTCTCACGTCGCTACATAAATAGGCTGCGCGCGGCACACTCCACCGAGGGTTCCAGTTGACCCGCTAAGAAATGGTGCGGACTTGCTGCCACCAATTGCAGATGGCGAATAGCAACGCCACTCGAATGCGTCAGCAGTGCCGTTCTGCAAGTGGTGATACCCGCTCCACCGTTGCCAGATAGCGCGGCCCGGGTATCGAGATGCAGTGACCGCCTCATTTCGGGCAATGGCACAGGCGGATGTGGGGTTCCATGGCTTGGAGTTCTTGCGTGGCGGGATGATGGCGTGGGCATTGCGGGCGACAATCGCGCCGTAGCATTTGCGCGCGTCGTATGCCTCGTCTGCGGTCACTGACCCGATGTTCTGATCTAGTAGTTTTGATCAAGCAACTCGGGAAGTAATGGCGCGTGTCCGGCGTTGCTTTTGGTAACTTCAACGGCGTGCACTTCCAGTGTTTCCTCGTAGATGCCTACGTGTATTCTACGCCAAATGTGCCGCTTGGGGTTACCATGCTTGCGGGACTTTCATTCTCCTTCGCCCTCAGATTTGATGCCGGTGCTGTCGATCAGCAGATGCAGCGGGCCGCATCCGCCACGATACGGAAGGCTCACGTTCAACGTTCTTTTACGGCGGCACAGGGCACTGAAATCAGGCACGGCTCAGTCCACAAGCCAGTCAGCCGCAAGAGACTGCCCACGAAGCCTGTGGTTTGCCTAAGCCGCATCCCGAACAGAACAGGGTCAGACACGCTTGGATCACGGCGTTGCTGAAACTCTGGTGACGGCCGCGCCTGGCTGAAGGTGGCGGTGTCCAATCCATCTCAGGATCAAACCAGATCGAAAGCGATCCTCGTTCTTTCAATGCGGTATTGTACGAAGGCCAGTTCCCGGTCTTGTACTTCGTCCGGTTCCAACGGGTCGTGTCTCTCGGCTATCATGCTGGATTCATGAGGTGAATCCTTCAGTCCATTTGTGCAGCAAAGCCGCCGGGCACCGCAATTAGCGGCCCGTCAGGTGGGAAAGAATCACGGATCTGGCCATTCAGATTCCGTTAAGGAATCGGGCCAATTTGCGGCAAAGAACCGGCCAAACTGCCAAATCTTACAATCTTGACGTGTATTTCTCCGCGGTTTGGAGGATGCGGCGCCCTGATGGCGGGACCTAACCTTATGGAAGGCTCCGTCCATATGGGGGGGTTAGAACGCCGCGAATTTGGGCGGCATCCATGAGTAACTAGTGAGTTAACTAGGAGAGTAAAATGTTGAAGCTTTATGTAAAGATGAAGACCATGGCACGCGACGAAAGCGGTGCGACCATCGTGGAATACGGTGTCGCCCTGACCATCGTCGCGGCGCTTGGGACGGGCGTCCTGGTAGCGGTGAGCGGTGACGTTCTAGGCCAGTTCACCGCCGCAGACAACTTGATGCCCTAAGGAATACAAAGCACGCGGTGCGCCCAGCTCCGCGTGCTTATCGCCCAGGATAAATTTTTTGATCCGCTGGCAAAGTGCAACCGTTCAGATCGGTTCATTCGAAAAACGCCAGGAAATAGCTGAAGGAGCACCAGATGAGACTCTCTGCCATTTTCACTGCATTGACGGGCCTGGTCGTAGCCGGAGGGTCGGTTTACGTCGCTCGGGATTACATTCAATTTGACGCTCAGTCCGCAAATGTCGAGGCCCAGAGCGAGATGGTGAGCGTGGTCGTTGCATCGCGCGATATTTCGTTTGGTGAAGAAATCGAGCCCGGCGCGCTGACAACCATTGACTGGCCCCGTGGTGCTGTACCCGCGGGCGTCTTTACAGATTACGACGACCTGATTGCGGCGGCCAGCATGCCGACCCGTCGCGCTCGTCGCGCAATTGCTCAGGGGGAACTGATCCTGAACAGCAAGGTTTCCGACTTTGGTGAAAAGGTCACCATCGTTCAGACGCTGGGCGCAGATCATCGCGCCATGGCCATTGAGGTTGATGCCGAAACCGCCGTAGGGGGCTTTGTCACCCCCGGTGATCGGGTCGATGTAGTAATGACCACTGGCGAAAAAAGAGACATGCACGCCGTCACAATTTTGCAAAACATCAGGGTCATTGGTGTTGATCAGGAATCTGACGAACAGACCGACCAACCCGTTGTTGCACGTACGGTTACTGTTGCCGTTACCCCGGATCAGGTCCAGCGCCTTGCTCTGGCGCAACGTGCCGGTCGGCTGAGCCTCACCTTGCGGTCTATTGATGACACCGAGGACAAGACGCTGACCATGACGCGACTTAACGATCTTCTGATTGATGAGCCGGTTGTTGCGCAGGACATCAAAGAACCGGTGCGTAAAACCATAGTCCGGGTCCGCCGCGGCACCGAAGTGACAGAATCCATCATCAACTGAATCGACCAACGAAGGTTTCGACCGTGTCCCTCGCTCAATTCATACGTCAATTCCGTAGCTCCGAAGACGGCGCGATACTGGTCTTTGTTGCGGTGGCCCTGTCGGTGATGCTCGGAATGGCCGCCCTTGCATTCGACATTGGTCGGGTGACCACCACTCAGTCGGAATTGCAGAGCTTTGCGGACAATGTTGCCCTTGCGGCTGCGGGGGAACTTGATGGTCGCCCGGATTCAATCACCCGCGCCACAAATGCGGCTGCAAACATGATCCGCGACCGTCAAAGCTTTGGCATTCGCAACAAGGATCAGCTGTTGTCCGGTGCAACGGATTACCAGCTGCGGTTTTACGAAAACCCGCCGACCACTGCAACCGATCCCGCTCAACCCGCGCAACTGCTGGACGCGACCGATCCTGCCAGCGGGCCGATTGCTGCATTCGTTCGGGTGATCGTCGATACGCACGAGGTCAGTACTCCGCTCGCAGCGGCAGCGGCGGCTTTGCTGGGCAATGCGCAGCCTTTCTCCAGCGTCAATGCCGAGGCTGTGGCAGGGTTCACCTTGATGGCCTGCGACATCACCCCCATGTTCATCTGCCTGCCGCAACCCAGCCTCGATCTAACCGAAGGGCAGTTGATCAGAATGGTAAGTCAGGGCGGCAATGGACAATGGGGTCCCGGAAACTTCGGTTTTCTGTCTTCCAATCAGAATCTGGCCATCGACACGTCCGGCGCCTGCGAACCTGCGCCAAACGGTCAGGAAGATTCATGTGCTCTGGCCGCGTCGCGCGCTGTATCCATGTGCTTCAGCCAAAGAGCCGTTGAAACCAGACCGGGTCTGAGCGTGGGCAACATGGTGGCGGGCTTTAACACACGTTTCGACCGATTTGAATCCAGCGCCAGGCAGTTCAGCAACGGCTCGCGCTACGACGTCGACAATTTCGCCTCTTCCCCGCATGTCCTGGACGGTTGGATCACTGCGGGTAATGGAAACAACTGCACCAGCCAGCTGTCGCCCACCTATGACGCGAACGGGGTCCTTGATCCGGCCGCGACCGTTGGACTGCCGCTAGACGATTGTTTTGCCAGTGGCACTTGCCCGACACCTCGCATAGGCAATGGCGTCTTTACTAACGGGCTTACTGAGTATCTTACCATTAACTATGGCGCAGATTTCAGCGGCCCTCTCCCGACTGGCATTCCGCCTTGGTTCCCGACTGGTGGCACCCGGTACGACATCTATAATGCAGAAGTCACCAACCAGGCCACGCTGGAAGCTATCCTGACCGCAGGTGGCAAAGCAGAAAGCAGCATGCCTTCGTGCCAACCCCCCTCTGCCGGTCGTGCCGATCCCACGCGTCGTGTCATCACCGTCGCCGGTATCGATTGCGCGACTTTTCAGGATGAGCTGAACGGCGGGTCGGGCGCCATTCCGGTGACAAGTTTCATCGAGATGTTTCTGATCCGCCCCTCGGAATCCGGCAGCACCGGTGCGAACGCCGTCATCTATGGTGAGGTCATTCAGACCGTATCGGATGGCATCGGCGGCGCCGGAGTTGGCGGCATCGTTCACGATCTAGTTCAGCTTTACGAGTAATGATCATGTTTGGTGCCTCCCATCATATCAGCAATACCCTTAGCCGGTTCCGCAACGACCAGTCCGGCGCGGCGTTGGTCGAGTTTGCGATCCTTTTGCCAATCCTGTTAGTGACATTTGCCCTGATCGTCGAAGGGGGGCGGGTTTTCTGGTCCTATCAAAATGCGATCACGGGGGTTCGGGACACTGCTCGTTATGTTGGCCGGATCGCTCCGTCGGACCTGTGCACCACCTCGCCAAGCGCTGCAATCGGCGATTTCCAAGCTGCTGTCTCAAACACTCTGACATCGCTTTCGACCACTGACATTGCTGTTGGTCTAGACTCGCTGTCCCTCGAATGCGTTGGCAACGCAGGTGAATACCGCGTTTCGCCCACACCGGTTGCCGTCCTGACCGCGTCACTGACGATTTCAAATCTGCCGTTCACGCCCCTGTTCCAACTGGTCGGAGGTTCGGCGACGGCGCAGATCCAAACCACGATCACAGATCGCAGCCGGGTGTTTGGACCATGACCCGCCGCATTCACAAGATAACCCGCGAAATGTCGCGACTTGGCCGTCACGAAGATGGGTCGACGGTCACTGAGCTTGCCTTTGTCCTGCCGTTGTTCCTTTTGATTTTCCTGGGCCTGATAGATTTCGGCAGATTGGCCTTCCACTATGTTGCTGCTGAAAAAACAGCACAGGTCGCCGCTCGGATGGCTGCAGTGATGCCACCCGCATGTGGCGGCGTTCCGACAACCAACAGCCGAGGCACCTATACCGATATCACCGGCCCGCGGTTCGGAACCAATTGCAGTTTCGCATCCGGCGTTTGTGTCGAACCGGCCACCACCATATGCACCGGTGCGGCCCCCGCGAATGCAGCTGCCCAGACCACCGTGACCGACATCTGGAACATGCTTCAGTTTGCCGTTCCCAACGATCCCACCGCAACTTTTGACGAAAGCAACATCACGTTCACTTACGACTTCGACCCGGAAATGAATTTCCTGGGTGGCCCTTATGTACCGATGGTCACAGTGACAATCGAAGAACTTCCGTTCCGGTTCGTCTCACCGTTGGGTTCGATAGCAGCGCTGGTTTTGGGCGGCTCAACGCCAGAAACCGATGCGCTGACCACCGCGACAACGGGCTTCAAAATATTTTCCGACTTTAGCGCAACCCTTCCTGGCGAAGACCTCGCCAGTGGAGTCAACGGTTGAATTTCTAATCATGGGAGCTGAAAAATGACTCAAAAATCATTAGCCCTAATCTCTGATAATGAGGCGATTAAGGATTCAGTCGCCCAGGCCGTCGACCGGTTCGACGATCTTTCGCTAGAGACACATTTCGGGACCTTATCTTCGGTAAACGGTCGCGCCTGTGATCTGATGGGTGAAAATGACCTGCTGGTGTTCAGCTTTTCAGGCGAATTGGATCTGGAAACTGTCAGCGATCTTCGTCGTAGCACCGGTTCGCGCGGCACCTTGCTGGCACTTAGCGACCGTGACATCTCATTGACCGAAGCGCGTGCGCTGAACAAATCGGGAGTAGATGAGATTCTGCCCTATCCCATCGGGCAGGACGAACTGGCCGAACAGATTCAGCGTCTGACGGTCGACAAATCCTTGCTGCCGACAATTTATGCGCCGCAACCGCAGCGACTGGGGCAGATTATCAGCGTATGCCCGGCCCGTGGAGGCATCGGCGCGTCGACACTGTCCATCAACCTGGCGGACCAATTGCAGGGTTATTCCGGCATCTTCCGGAAAAGGACGCGAAACAAGGTCGCTGTCGTAGATCTGGATTTGCAATTTGGCACGGTCGCGACGTCCTTAGATTTGCAGCCTTCCTCGGGGCTTTTGAGAATGGCCCAGGATGGGGTAATGCCGGACCGGACTTTCCTTCAGCAATCTTTGGTGCAACATGCATCCGGTTTGGAAGTCCTGAGCGCGCCCGAAGAATTCATTCCTCTGGATGTTCTGACACGCGAACAGGTCAGCGCGCTGATCGAGGCTTTGCGTCTGGAATTCGACTTTGTTGTTATCGATCTGCCACGCGTGCTGGTCGATTGGCTGGGCGCAGTTGTTGCTGCGTCAGACCGGATGCTGATGGTGGGTGACAGCTCGGTCTCTTCGGTGCGCCAAGCCTGCCGTTTGATCGAATTCTTCTCAAAAGAGCGGCTCGAACCTCCGGTTGAGATCGTCATCAGCCAGGAAACGAAACCGACATTCCGGTCAAGCCAACATGTCGAAGCTCAAAAGGCGCTGGAACGCGAATTACGCTTCTGGCTGCCCAGCGACGCGCGCCACGCAAAACAGGCGCTGGATCGGGGTCAATTGCTATCGCAAGCCTCAGGCAGCTGTGCCTTGTCCAAGGCGATCCGCACGATGGGTCGGAAAATCATGAATGAAACAATGGTCGGCAAAACCGGCCTGAGAAACAACGCAGCCTAATTGGAGTCTAAGGGATGTTTGAAAAGTTTACACGCGCCGGGCGAACCAATGAGGCCGAAGTAATCCAGCTTAACCAGCATGCAGAGCAACTGGCCCAAGAAATTCAGCCTGAGACCACAGCAGAAGATACCGAACTGGCCGACTGGCTTGAGCTCAAAAGCACTTTGCACGAGGCTTTGCTGGAACGGTTGAACCTTTCGGTGATCGAAAAGGTTGAGAAAGACGTGCTGCGGCGCGAAGTCGCCGGGGTTGTTGGCGGTGCGTTGTCCCAAACCGGCAGGCCGCTGAATACCGAAGACTTCAACCGCATCGTCGAAGAACTTCTGGACGAAATTCTGGGTTTTGGCCCATTGGAGCCATTGCTGGCCGATCCAACGATCAACGACATTCTGGTTAACGGTTATCAGACGGTCTACGTCGAACGCTCTGGCCTGCTGGAGCGCGTGCCGGTGCGGTTCCGCGATGAAAAGCACCTGCTGCGGGTTATCGACAAGATCGTCAGCAAGATCGGGCGTCGTGTCGATGAACGGCAGCCTTGGGTGGACGCCCGGCTGGAAGATGGCAGCCGTGTCAACGCAATCATCCGCCCCTGTTCGATTGATGGCCCCAGCGTTTCAATCCGTAAATTCGCGCAGTCAAAACTGACGATGGAAAAGTTGGTCGCAAATGGCGCTCTGAACGATGCCGCCGCGCGGTTCCTGCAATCGCTGGTATACGCGCGCCTGAACGTTCTGATCGCCGGCGGGACGGGATCGGGTAAGACAACGATGTTGAACGCCTTGTCTTCGTATATCGACCATGGCGAGCGTGTCGTCACCATTGAAGACGCAGCGGAACTGCAACTCCAGCAGGAGCATGTTGTGCGCTTGGAAACACGCCCGCCATCCCCGTCCGGCGACGGCCAGGTCATTCAGCGTGATCTGGTGCGCAACGCGCTGCGTATGCGCCCCGACAGGATCATTGTCGGTGAGGTTCGCGGAGCGGAGACCTTCGACATGCTTCAGGCCATGAATACGGGTCATGATGGTTCGATGACGACTGTACATGCGAACTCGGCGCGCGATTCATTGGGCCGCTTGGAGCAGATGGTCACGATGACGGGTATCGAATTTCCCGCCGCAGCCATTCGATCCCAGATCGCGTCGGGGCTGCACTTTATTGTGCATCTGTCGCGGTTGGCGGATGGATCGCGCCGCGTCACCAGCATTTCGGAAATAACCGGGATGGAAGGTGAGATCATCACCATGCAGGACATCTTCGTGTTCCAGAAAAAGGGACGCGCGGAAAACGGCGAAGTGCTTGGTCAGTTTGTTCCCACCGGGATTCGCCCGAAATGCTATGACTTGCTCACAGCTGCTGGCGTCGATCTCGAACCCGAGACTTTCCGAGTATCAGGAGGCTGAGGCATGACCAGTATAAACACAGCCGAACTTCTTAACTATCTGACGCTGGCTTGCGTCTTCGTCGGAATTTTCATGCTGATTACCGGTGTGTTCCACTTTGCCCGTCGCGGTGAAAACCACGCCGAGGCCCGCAACCGCCGAATGCGCATGGTCCGGCAAGGCGTTACCGATGAAGATCGGCTCGCCTTGCTGCTTCCCGAGACCCAGACAGGTTTTTTTGCAAAGATCCCGTTTTTTGGGAACTTGCCGGATACGCTAGTTCAGGCGGGACTGCATGTTTCAGCGAAGAATTTTGTGCTGCTTTGCCTGTTTGGCACCTTGGCGATCGCAATCGCCGGTATGATGTTTCTGCCGCCCTGGCAGGCAGCCCCGATCGCACTCATCCTGGGTGTGCTTATGCCTGCATTGGTGGTGAAATCGCGGCAGGCTGAACGCCAAAAAGCTTTGACCAGTCAGTTGCCCGATGCGCTAGAGCTGATGGCGCGTGGCCTGAAAATTGGTCACCCGGTCAACACCTCGATCAAAGCGGTCGCGGACGAGATGCAAGACCCTATCGGGTCCGAGTTCGGCATCATTTTCGACCAGATCAGTTTTGGCGACGAATTGCCCGACGCAGTTCAGGACTTTGCTGACCGGGTCGGTTCGGAAGATGCACAGTACCTGGCGGCAAGCATGGCAATCCAACACGGCACTGGTGGCGATCTGGAGCGGATCGTGTCCGTTCTGGCCACCGTGGTCAGACGGCGCATTGCATTGCGTGCGCGGATCAAAGCCATTTCCGCAGAAGGACGGCTGTCCGGGTTTCTTCTGTCGATCATTCCTCTGGTGATCATGGGGTTAATGACGATCAACGCGCCTGGATATTACACCGACGTCAGTGACGATCCCGCATTCATCAAACTTGCAGTGTTGGTTGTCGTTCTGATGGTCTCGAACGTCATCATCCTGCACAAACTTGTCAATTTCCGTATCTGAGGGCAATTTCATGGAAAATATTCTGGAAATTATGTCGCTTCGTTTCGGGCTGCCAGCCGAAACAATTCTGCTGACCGTCTTTGGTCTTGGCGTTTTGCTGGTGTTCGTCGCCGTAACCTCGGCGTTAAGCCGCCGCCATCCAGCGGCTGTCCGTATCGCCAATCTGCGCGCCCAAAGGTATGAGGCCCGCAATGACCGTGGACTGTTGCGCGAAACTCTCGTCACCCCTAAAGGTCTTTTTAAGGCCGCACTGCCCAGTAGGGAAGCTGAGCGGCGCAAGATCGAGGATCAGCTGATTCAAGCCGGGCTGACCGGTCGAAATGCCCTGCGGATCTACACACTGACTCGGGTTTGGCTTGGGATTTTCATGCCGATGATTGTGGGTCTGCTCATCGTTGCCTCAAGAACGCCTGGCATCCCCGTTCCCAGCGTGATTACGGGCATTTTTGAATCCATCAGCAAAGCCAACGCTATTCAGCTTATCGGTTTGCTGACGGCCGTCGGATATTTTGTTCCCGCGGCCTGGCTGAAGCATCGCCGCAAAGAACGTCAGCAGCGTATCCGCGATGCATTCCCAAATGCTCTCGACCTGCTGCAGATCTCGCTTCATGCTGGGCTGGGCTTTGATGCCGCTATGACACGGGTCGGGAACGAACTGGCGCTGGCCTCCCCTGACCTAGCGTTTGAGTTTCTGAACACCCAGCACGAGATTCAGGCCGGACGCCCCCGCGCAACTGCGCTGTCTGACATGGCGCGGCGTACAGGGGTTGATGAAATCCAGTCTTTTGCCACTGTTGTCCAGCAATCCATACGCTACGGGACCAGTATGTCCGAAGCTCTGACCACCTATGCGTCTGAAATGCGGGACTCACGCGAAACACGGGCGCAGGAACTGGCAAACCAGCTACCGGTAAAGATGTCCGCTGTTCTGGCCGCGCTGATGCTGCCGACGCTGATCATCATTACCGCCGCACCTTCGATGATTCGATACTTCCGGGGCTTTGGGGCGTAGAATTCCCGCCCGTATCCGCCGTAATTACGTGTTCGGGCGGGTCATGTTTCCAAAACGAGGACAAACGGGCGTCTAGTTTCGGCAGATTTTGCCCAGTTTAGAGAGAAAAGATTAAGCTTTTAGGTAGTTAAGTGGAGTCCGGCCACACAAAAAATCGTGACGCAATCGACGGGTGGGGGTGTTTGTCGAGAGGGTTGGTCGGGTTTCGGTCAATGTTAAACGGTATGAATAGTTTGTTTTCGGCGCATCGTTTCGCGCCCGGTGCAGGGGCACCAACGTCAGAACTTCTTAAAGTCGTAGCTGTCCTTTGCCAGGCGACTCAGGGGAAAGTCCCACTGCTAAATGCACTGCGCGAAACAGCTCGCGCAATTGATGCGGAAGTCGTTTCAATCAGCCGGGTGGACCTGCACGGCAATCAGAATTCGGCAAAAGTGCTGAGCTACGACGCCAATCACAAGGCGCCGGACAGCTTCAGTGGTTTCAATTTCTGCATCGCGCCTGCCATTTGCGGAAACAACATGAGCCGGGCCAAACTCGGGTCGGCTTGGTTCGGTGGACAGGATGACCTGTCCGAATACGAACATCTGTCAGAGTTCTATGCGTTCCGCAGGTTTTCCGAGTCAGTTTCCATTCTGCTGGAACGACAAAATGGTGTCGCCGACTTTCTGGAATTGCATTTCAGCCACCCCATCTCTTCGGCCGTGGTAGATATTCTGAGCGTTCTGGGCCCTGTTCTGTCGGATTGCTGGAAGAAAAGATCTCTTGGTCGGTTTTCCGAAGCGAAGCTGAAAAACACGCGCCGAAAGCTTATCAAGAAAGAACCAAAAAGCATTTTGTCTATGGACAACCCTTGTCGGCTGAGTCGCTCGGAATATCGGGTTTGCCTCTTATTGGCGCGGGGATTGAACAACAACGCCTTGTTGTCCGAGCTGTCGATTTCAATTTCGACACTGCGTACGCATCTTCGCAATATCTACGTCAAAACAGAAACGTCATCTCAACCCGAATTGATCCATGATTTGCTGACCCCGATGGTCAAGCGCCAATCGCTGAATGCGGGTAGCGAAAATGTCGCCTGAAGTCGCGCAGTTCGTCCCTTTGATCGTCATTACTCCGCTTTTAGCTGCAATGGCATGGAATGACCTGAAGAACCTCAGGATATCCAATAAGCTGGTGCTGATAATGCTCGCAGCTTTTGTTCTCTCCGCGCCCGTGTTTCTATCCTTCCACGAGACGGTATACCGAGCGGTCTTCGGCGTCGGCGTATTTGTCGTTGGTTTTCTTGGTTTCACGCTGCGCCTGTGGGGTGGAGGCGACGTAAAGGCAATCGCCGCGCTGACATTGTTTGTGCCCAGCTACTTTCTTTTGCTGTTCTTTTACACTTTCACCCTGTCCATGGTCGTGGGCATGCTGTTTGTGATCACAAGCCGCTCGATAATTGGATTTCCGGAATGCCGCTGGCTCGCATTGCGACCAAAAGCCAGCTATCCGATGGGTGTGTCGATCGCCATGTCGGGTTTATTATTACCCATGGTTGCGATGGGTTTGGGGTAGTACTTCCAGGGTAGTCTTAGGCCTCATAGCCAATATATAACGGTTGCTGGAGTGCTATAGCAAAAAGGAAGGCCTATAGGTATCTGTCGTAGCAGGTGGTAACGCGTCTCCAGTCTTTCAACCGGCCAAACATGATCTGGGGTGGTGTGTTGAGCACCACATCGCTTTATGAACTGTGAGGAAAATTCATTTTTGCGGTTTTCAGGTTGTTGGCGACATCGCTTAGGCGACTCTGATGTGTAAGAAAAATGAGCGTCCGCTGCGAACCCAAAGGAAATTTCTTTTGCCAAAAAGGAAGAACTATGGGTGTTGGATCATGAGGAGAAAAATGGTGGAGCCTAGGGGAGTCGAACCCCTGACCTCTTGCATGCCATGCAAGCGCTCTCCCAACTGAGCTAAGGCCCCATGCAGGTACCGCCAAAGCGGTGGACGGACGTTTATGAGACGTCGCCGCAGAGTGCAAGTCCAAAAATCGGATTCGGTGAAAAAGTGCGAACCGATCCAGTGGACTGGGATGAGGCCGCCGGGGCTGCCTCGAAACCCATCAATTTTCGTCTTCTGACGACATGTCCTTGATATCGTCCAGCGAAACGTTGTCGCTGTCGTCATCATCGTCCAGCAGATCGTCGTCCAGTTCGACATCGACGTTGTCGTCATCATCCAACACGATATCTTCGTCCGACGAAGCTTCACGTGCTTTAACCGAAGCCGCATCTTCAGCATCTGCCGCGATCATCCGGCTTTTGCCGGTTTCCAGTTCAACGATCTCGCCGGTATAGGGGCTTACGATCGGGTCCTTGTTCAGGTCGTAAAAGCGTTTACCAGTGGTCGGGCAAACACGCTTTACGCCCCATTCTTCCTTGGGCATATCAAATCCCCTTGATATCAGGTGAATCTCATCAATGATTCAGGTCACCTGCCATAAGCGGCAGGCACTGTCAAAGCCTTTGCGCGAAGGAGATCGGCCCATGGGGCGACACGCATTGCCTGGAACCCCTCCGGTGCCGCTGACATTGCGCAAATCTGCGCAGGCAAGACGGATTAGTTTGCGGATTTCCCAATTGGATGGGCGGGTTACGCTGACCTACCCAAAAGGTGTCCCCGAAGTCGAGGCTTTGGATTTCGCGCATCAGAAAGAGGATTGGATTCGCGGTCACCTTCAGGACAGGCCAGACCAGGAAACCGTTGAGTTCGGTCAATCCATGTCAATAGAGGGAAAAGCACGGCGAATCGTTCAAATCTCAGGTCGGCGGGTGCTGCTGAAGGGGGACGAGATCGGTGTTCCTGCTGGCGCGGAGGCGCGGAGACTCGCCCGGTTTCTCAAAGAACTTGCCCGCGATCGTTTGACCGGAGCGTGTGATGACTATGCCGCAATGTTGGGTCGTCCGTATAGTAGCATTACGCTGCGTGATACGCGTTCGCGTTGGGGATCCTGCAGTTCAGCTGGTGCGTTGATGTTTTCATGGCGACTGATCCTCGCGCCGCCTGAGGTGCTGCACTACGTGGCCGCTCATGAGGTGGCGCATCTGATCGAAATGAACCATTCTCCTGCCTTCTGGGCGCAGGTCGAGCGGATATTCGGCCCGTACAAGGAGGCCCGCCGCTGGTTGCGCGACAATGGGGCTGAACTTCATCGCTATCGCTTTGAACCCGCCGCTTGACGCCGGGAATGTTTGTGATCACATAAGCTTATGCTGACCACACGCCCCGCCGAGTCCCACACCGCCACCCATGATCGAGTATATCGAACACTCAGGTCTCGGATCATGCATGGTGAGATGGCTCCGGGGCAGGCGCTGACATTGCGCGGTATAGGCAAGGAATTCGGTGTGTCGATGACGCCTGCGCGCGAAGCAGTGCGGAGGCTGGCGGCGGAAGGCGCGCTGTCACTGTCCACCTCGGGTCGCGTGTCGACCCCTGAACTGACAAGGGATCGGATCGAGGAGTTGGCGGCATTGCGTGCGCTGCTTGAGGTTGAATTGGCCAGTCGTGCCCTACCGCGCGCGCACATGGCACTGATTGACCGGCTGCAAAGCATCAACATGGCAGTCGCCGAGATGGTCACTAAACGCGACGCGGTTGGCTATATCCGTTCCAATCTGGAATTCCACCGGACGCTTTACCTGCGCGCACAGGCCCCCGCGATGCTTGCAATGGCCGAGACCGTTTGGCTGCAGCTTGGTCCCACGATGCGGGCACTTTATGGCCGGCTGCGACGAACTGAGCCGCCGCATTACCACCGTTTGATCATCGCAGCGCTCAAGGCTGGGGATGAGCCAGGTCTTAGATTGGCGGTGCGCTCGGACGTGACGCAGGGATTGCGCCTGCTCGTAACCTGAGCGGCTTGTTGCCCATCTCATTGACAGGTTGGTTTCAGATGCTGCTCTGCTGGTCTGAACGGGCGGGCTGCGTTATCCTGAAAGCAAATCACAACAAGAGCAGATTTCAATCATGATCAATCGAAGAACTTTTTCTATCGGGCTTGGGGCGACGCTGTTGGCAGCCTGTTCAACTGGCAGCGCACCAACCAGTGCTCCAGCGTCGCGAATGCGTGCTGTCCCGAACGCTGGATGGGATGCGTGGGTTGCTGGTTTCAAAGGCCGGGCAGCGTCGCAGGGCGTCTCTCAATCTACCCTGAATCGCGCCTTTCAGGGGGCGGGATATTTGCCCGACGTGATCGAGCGCGACCGCAATCAGGTCGAGTTCAAGCGCTCGCTTGAGGATTATCTGGCCATCGCCGCGTCGGACGAACGGATCAGCACCGGCAAACAGATGCTTGTGCGGCACGCAGGGACTCTGTCGCAGATCGAAGCGCAATATGGCGTCGACAAGGAAATCATTGTCGCAGTGTGGGGGCTAGAAAGCCGCTATGGCGCGCGGCGCGGTGATGTGCCGGTGATCTCGGCGACCTCGACGCTGGCCTATGATGGGCGGCGCGGGGCGTTCTTTGAAAAGCAACTGGTGGCGGCGCTGAAGATCATTCAAGAGGGCGATACAACCCCAGCCAACATGACCGGCAGCTGGGCCGGAGCGATGGGACACACCCAGTTTATCCCTACCTCTTATCTAGCTTATGCCGTTGATTTCACCGGTGATGGACGCCGCGATATTTGGTCCGAAGATCCGGCAGATTCGTTGGCCTCAACCGCCGCGTATCTGTCGCGCGCCGGTTGGGTGCGGGGTCAGCCTTGGGGTGGGGAAGTCGGTACAGTCTCGGGCTCTCCGGTGGCAGTGTTACAACCGCAGACGCCCGGACCACGCATTGCGGTGTTCCGCAATTTTCAAGTGATCAAGCGCTATAACAACTCGGACAGCTACGCGATTGGTGTTGGCCATCTTGCGGATCGGATCGTGGGCGGGGCACCGTTCCAGGCCTCATTCGGGCCGGACGCAACCGGGTTGACGCTTGACGATCGCAAAGAGCTACAGCGCCGCCTGACATCTGCGGGCTATGACACGCAGGGTGCAGATGGAGTGATCGGGAAAAACACCGAGGCCGCAATCAGCGCATATCAACGCGCCAACGGGCTGTCCGTAACCGGTCAGCCTTCAGTGGCGTTGTTGCAGAGTTTGGGAGGCTGACGGCTTAAGCCGCCAGCCCTTTTGAGCCGATATCCAGGAATTTCTGACGGCGGTCCTTGATCAGGGCTGCCGCATCTTTTCCGTCAAGCTCTTTCAGCATCGAAGCAATTGCAGTCCGCACGGATTCAACCGCTGCAGGGCGGTCGCGATGCGCCCCGCCTTTGGGTTCTGGAATGATGTGGTCACAGATACCCAGTTTGTGCAGGTCCTGAGCCGTCAGACGGAGCGCTTCGGCGGCTTCACGCATCTTCTCGGCATCCTTCCACAGGATCGAAGCGCAGCCCTCGGGCGAAATCACCGAGTAGACCGAATGCTCCAGCATCGCCACGCGGTTCGCTGTCGCAAACGCAACCGCGCCGCCCGATCCGCCTTCGCCGATGATGACAGAAACCAGTGGTACTCCAATCTTCAGGCACATCTCGGTTGAACGCGCGATGGCCTCGGACTGGCCGCGCTCTTCCGCGCCTTTGCCGGGATAGGCGCCTGCTGTATCGATCAGGGTGATCACTGGCAGGCCAAAGCGTCCCGCCATCTCCATCAATCGAACGGCTTTGCGATAGCCTTCGGGGCGGGCCATGCCGAAATTGCGCTCGATCCGCGATTTGGTGTCGCTGCCTTTTTCATGGCCAATCACCATCACCGGTTGATCGTTGAACCGCGCCAGACCGCCAATGACTGCCAGATCGTCGGCAAAGTTCCGGTCGCCGGCCAGAGGCGTGAATTCGGTGAACAACGCATCCACGTAATCGTTGCAATGAGGCCGCTCAGGGTGCCGCGCGACCTGGCATTTCCGCCACGGCGTGAGGTCTCCATAAAGCTCGTCCAGCAGCTTGGCGGCCTTGGCATCCAGCGCGGCGGCCTCTTCGGTCACATCCATTTCTTCATTTGCGCGGGCCAGCGCGCGCAGCTCTTCAGCTTTGCCTTCGATCTCGGCCAGCGGTTTTTCGAAATCCAGATACTGGGTCATGACGCCTCTCAACGCGGAAGTTCCCTGCTATATGACTAATGCTTGTCCCGGATGCAACTCAGCAAGATTTGTGGTTTCACAATATGCGACGACAGGCGGGCGAAGATTTAGGAAGGATACCGATGGCTGTCAGCTATGAAGATCGCGTGTTGCGCGTGTTGGCTTATATCCACGATCATCCCGCAGGGGATTTGTCGCTGGATGCCTTGGCCGACGTCGCGGCGATGTCACGATTTCATTGGCATCGCGTGTTTCGCGCAATCACCGGCGAGACCTGCGCGCAGGCTGCCCGCCGGATACGTCTGCACCGCGCCGCCTGTTGGTTGGTGCAGTCGGAAAGGCCTGTTGCGCAAATAGCGACCGATATTGGTTATCCGAACCTGAAATCTTTTGCGCGAGCCTTTTCCGAGGCCTACGGCAGCAGCCCCACCGTGTTTCGCAAGGCGGGGCAGATTCTGCCGGCTCATCCAAAATTCAAAACCGGAGAATACCCCATGCATCCCGTGACAACCCGCACCGAACCGTCCCGCCGTGTCGTAGCACTTCCGCATAAAGGGGCTTATGCCGAGATTGGCCGCAGTTTTGAGGCCTTTGGTGCCCTATGCGAATCCCGAAAACTGTGGCCACAGGTCGGCCCGATGATCGGGCTCTATCTCGACAGCCCCGAAGACGTGCAGGAAGATGAATTGCGCAGCTTTGCCGGGGCTCAATTCTGCGGCAAAGATATTCCGGAGGGGATGGATGACCTCAGCATCCCTGGCGGCAAGACGGCGGTTCTGACCTACAAAGGCCCGTATTCCGGCATACACGCCGCCTATCAGACACTGTTCGGAAATTGGTTGCCCGATTCTGGCGAGGAGCCTGCGGATCAGCCTTGCTATGAAATCTATCTGAATGATCCGCGCGAAACTGCGCCCGAGGACCTGCTGACCGAAATCTGCCTACCGCTCAAATGACCTAGTGCGGCCAAAGAACAGGGTAGAGCGAGGCAACAAGAAGTACGGCCATTGTCCAGTTAAATATCAGCAAGCGGTGCGGGTTGGTCAAGACCCGCGCCATTTGTTGGCCCAGAACCGTCCACACGCTGACCGATGGCAGATTGATCGCTCCGAACACCAGCGCAACCAGTATGATGGCTTCAAGCGTTTGTCCCGGCGCATATGCTGCAGTTGCCGTAAGCGCCATGGCCCAGGCCTTTGGATTGACCCACTGAAAGCTGGCAGCCTGAAAAAACGTCATCGGCGTACCGCTTGCTGCTTGTCCCTTTACAGGCGCTGCATGTGCGATCTTCCATGCCAGATACAGCAGGTAAATGACGGATGCGATCTTAAGCACCGTATAACTAACCGGGAATCGGTCGAAAACCTGAACCAGCCCTGCGCCCACCAGCAATACCATGAAGGTAAAGCCCAACCCGATACCCAACATATGTGGTATCGTTCGCCGGAAGCCAAAATTCGCGCCTGACGCCATGAGCATGAGGTTGTTTGGCCCGGGAGTTATCGATGACACAAGGGCGAACACGATCAGGGCCATCAGAATATCGTATGTCATGAACGCATTTTCTCGCCAATCGCGACGAATGAAATTGCTTTTTTGTGCGGCAATAGAATATTATTCACAACAAATGACGAAGATTGATCGAACTAATCAACATATATTGCGAGAAGTGTCGCAAGATGGTCGTATCAGCAACCTCGATCTTGCCGACCGCGTTGGCCTGTCGCCGTCTGCCTGTCTGCGTCGGGTGCAAGAGTTGGAGCGCGCGGGTGTTATATCGGGCTATCGCGCAGTTCTAAACCCGACAGCCTTAGGCATAGGCTTTGTTGCCTATATCGGCGTCGGGCTGGGTGAGCATACCAAGGCCGCCCAAGAAGGGTTTGAAGAAGCGCTGCAGCAAGCGCCCGAGGTGGTCGAATGTCACAATATCACAGGCACGATCGAGTACCTTTTGCGGGTCGAATGTGCAGACCTCGCATCCTACAAAACCTTCCATACTGAGGTATTGGGAACGCTTCCGCATGTGACCTCGATTACTTCATACGTGGTAATGGGGTCGCCCAAGGATATGCGCGCGTAAAGGCCAAAAAAGTGAATTCTAACCACCTTGCAGGTCAAAAATTCACAGCCTAAGGTCTTTGCAACAGTGTCGTCGGCAGGGATTGATCCCCAAGCGGGCGCGAATTCAGGGAGAAGACCATGAAATTTTTCCGGACCGGAGCGCTTGTTGCCGTCTTAGCAGTTTTTGCGGGTGCGGCGACGGCTGCACCTTTGAAGTTAACGCCTGCTAATCCTCAACCCAGTCCAAAAGCGGGGTTGAATGTAAAGTACTTTGGCACAGGCAATCAACACAAGAAGATCCGTGATCTGAAGCAGGCAAAAAGCCTGTTGGCTAAGGCACAGCCCGGTAAACCGTTGCGAGGTCTGGACTACAGCGACACCTATAAAGGTGAAGATGTCATGACGTTCGACCAAGCTTATAACGTTGCTGCAGAAGTTACGGGATATATGCGCTTTGATTCACCCGGTACATATGAGCTCGAAACCTGGTCAAATGACGGTATTGAGGCTTGGGTTGGCGGCCAGCAGATTGGTCGTGTTAATGGAATCCAGGGCTGTGAGGCTAATCAACGTACCGAAGTTGAAGTACCTAAGGCGGGTTGGTATCCGTTGAAGATTGTCTATTTCCAAAAACTGGGAACTTCATGCCTTATGATGAAATCAGGTAAGCAGGGTGAGCGCTTCACCTGGACACCCAACGACGTCTTCGGCCGCTGATCATATGAAATAAAAGGCGCTCGTTTGAGCGCCTTTCTTCATCGTAGGTTAGCCACCTGCCGCGATCAGTTCGGACTGCGCTACAATGACTTCGGCCTGCTTGATCGAGGCGATATCCACCAAACGTCCCTTGTAGACGGTTGCGCCTTCACCGTTGGCCTTTGCCTGTTCCATTGCGGCTAGAATTTCGCGCGCTTCAGACACCGCCTCATCTGACGGGGTGAAAACCTGATTAGCCAATGCAATCTGCTTGGGGTGGATGGCCCATTTGCCGACCATGCCCAGAGTGGCCGAGCGTTTGGCTTGCGCGATATATCCTTCATCATCCGAAAAATCGCCGAACGGGCCATCGACCGGCAGCACGCCATGGGTTCGGCATGCGGCGACGATGGCGGCTTGCGCCCAGTGCCAGGGGTCGGACCAGTGCTTTTCGCCTTCGCGCAGCATGTAATAGTTTTCCTGAGTGCCGCCGATGCCGGTTGTTTGCATGCCCATCGAGGCTGCAAAATCCGCAGCGCCAAGGCTCATGGCCTGCATACGCGGAGATGATGCTGCGATCTCTTCGACATGCGCCAAGCCAGCGGCGGATTCGATGATCACCTCGAAAGAGATGGGTTTGGTTCGGCCCTTGGCCCGCTCGATGGCAGTAACCAGCGCGTCTACCGCATAAACATCCGCCGCACACCCGACCTTGGGGATCATGATCTGATCCAGCCGATCGCCTGCCTGTTCCAGCACATCGACCACGTCGCGGTACCAATAGGGTGTATCCAGTCCGTTGATCCGGACCGACATATATTTGTTGCCCCAATCGACCGTATTGAGCGCTTCGATGACATTGGCGCGGGCGGTATCCTTGTCGGACGGGGCCACCGAGTCTTCCAGATCCAGGTTAATGACATCCGCTGCCGACGCGGCCATCTTGGGAAATAGCTTAGTATTCGAGCCCGGGCCAAACAGTTGACAGCGATTGGGGCGCGCCGGAGCGGCGGGTTGGATGCGGAAACTCATCTGAACCTCGTCTGAGTAATGAAATTGCGTTCTTTCCTGAGCCTGAGATATTAAATTGCGTGGCGCTGTGCAAGCTTGATTGTGCAGCTGCGGCAATGCGTGTGCAGAATGTTCGAATTTTAAACCGACAAAAGAATGCTCAAAGATTGATCAGTTTGAAAACTTCGAATAGTTTTGCGAGTTTTAAAATTATTGTGCAAGTTTATCCTGTCAGAAGGCGGATTGTAAGGAGAGTTTGAGAAATCCTCGTCAAATCGGTTCTCTAGCTTAGGCCAGAATCAAAGGAGTGCAGCGCGATGATCGAGACACCGTACCTATTGTTTTTGGGCGATGCGCCCGACTTGCTGGCGGCCAAAGTGGCTATTGGCATCCGGGACTGGCGTCCTGAGAATGCTGTTGGTCAAATCAAGCTGGAAGGTTGCAAGGCCGACCTGGGCCTGACGGAAATGACTCTGGCCGAAGGTAAAGCGGCTGGTGCCAAGACACTCGTCATTGGTGTTGCAAACCGGGGCGGGATCATCAGCGAAGCTTGGAAAGAAGTTCTGATTGAAGCGTTGGAAATGGGCTATGATCTGGCATCTGGCCTGCACAACCTGCTGCGTGACGAAGGTGATTTGGTTGCGGCTGCGCAGACCCATGGATGCACATTGCACGACGTCCGTGTGCCGACTGTTGGTTACCCGATTGCAAACGGCCGCAAGCGTACCGGCAAACGGTGCCTGGCCGTTGGAACCGATTGCTCTGCCGGTAAGATGTATACGGCGATGTCGATGGATGCCGAAATGCGCAAGCGCGGTATGAAATCCACGTTCCGTGCTACAGGTCAGACGGGCATTCTGGTCACGGGGCAGGGTGTACCGCTGGATGCCGTTATCGCGGATTTCATGGCAGGGTCGGTCGAGTACCTGACACCGGACAATGATCCGGATCACTGGGATCACATCGAAGGGCAGGGTTCCCTGTTCCACGTGTCTTATTCGGGTGTGACCATGGCGCTGATCCATGGTGGGCAGCCCGATGCGCTGATCCTGTGCCACGAACCAACCCGGACCCATATGCGCGGACTGCCTGAGTATTCACTGCCGACGCTGGAGCAATTGCGTGACACAGCACTGCCGCTGGCGCGCGTGGCAAACCCAGAGTGTCAAGTTGCAGGCGTGTCGATCAACACCCAGCACCTGAGCGAAGAAGATGCGCTTGCCTATATCACTAAGGTTGAGACCGAGATGGGCATCCCGGCGACCGATCCCTACCGCTTTGGAGCCGGTAAACTAGTGGATGCGCTGGCCACACTGTGATCTAAGCACACTCGCTGGAGGCGGAGCAATCCGCCGCCGGCGGGCGTATTTGTCAAAAAATAGAGGAGCAGGCGCGTGCAAATTGAAGTTTCTCGCGATGTGTTTCGATTGGCGCAGGTATTCACTATCTCACGCGGCTCACGTACCGAGGCAAAAGTTTTGACTGTCCGTATCTCGGACGGTGTGCACCATGGTTGGGGCGAATGTGTACCTTATGCCCGCTATGACGAAACACTGGAGTCGGTCGAGGCCGAGATAGCCGGGCTACCCGATGATTTTTCGCGCTATTCCCTGATGGACCTATTGCCTGCTGGCGCGGCGCGGAATGCGGTGGATTGTGCACTGTGGGATCTGGAAGCGAAACGCGCAGGTAAACGGGCATGGGAGCTTGCGGAAATCGCTGCGCCAGGGCCTGAAATAACAGCCTATACGCTGTCATTGGACACGCCCGAAGCGATGCGGGTTCAAGCGGCCGAGAACGCTTTCCGCCCCTTGCTGAAGATTAAGCTGGGAACACCCGATGATATGCCGAGGCTCGAGGCTGTCCGGGCTGGGGCGCCAAAGTCGAAAATCATCATCGACGCTAATGAAGGCTGGTGTGCCGAAGTCTATGCAGATCTTGCCCCACATCTCGTGCGCCTGGGCGTGGCTCTGGTCGAACAGCCTTTACCAGCTGGTGAGGATGATGCCCTGATCGGGATGGATCGCCCTGTGCCAGTTTGTGCTGACGAATCCTGTCACGATCGGGCAAGCCTACCCGCACTCAAGGGCAAATATGATGTGGTGAACATCAAACTGGACAAGACCGGCGGTCTTACCGAGGCGCTAGAATTGCGCAAGGCCGCATTGGCTGAGGGCTATGATGTTATGGTTGGCTGCATGGTCGGAAGCTCGCTTGCGATGGCCCCGGCAACACTGGTGGCGCAGGGGGCGATGGTCACAGACCTTGACGGGCCGCTTCTGTTGGCCGAAGACCGCGATACACCGCTGATTTTTGACGATGCCGGAGTACACCCGCCCAAAGCGGCGCTCTGGGGGTAAGGAACGGGCGAAGCCCGGAAACAAAAGGAAATGACATGACCCGTACCGTCTATGTGAATGGCGAATACCTGCCTGAATCCGAAGCAAGTATTTCGATCTTTGACCGGGGTTTCCTGTTTGCGGATGCCGTGTACGAGGTGACCAGCGTGCTGGACGGCAAGCTGATCGACTTTGAAGGCCACGCCGTACGTCTGAAGCGCTCATTGGATGAACTCGATATCGTTCAGCCTTGCAGCATGGACGAATTGTTGGAAATCCACCGCAAATTGGTTGAATTGAATGGAATTGATGAGGGGCTGGTTTATCTGCAGGTCACTCGTGGCTCGGACGGGGATCGGGATTTTGTTTTCCCAGCCGCCGATACAAAGCCAAGCCTTGTTCTCTTTACCCAGAACAAACCAGGCCTTGCAGACAGTCCGGCAGCGAAGAAGGGTGCCAAGATCATCTCGATTGATGATATCCGCTGGGGCCGTCGTGACATCAAGACCGTGCAACTGCTTTACCCTTCCATGGGCAAGATGATGGCCAAAAAGGCAGGCTGCGATGATGCGTGGCTGGTTGAAGATGGCTATGTGACCGAAGGCACCAGCAACAACGCCTATTTCGTCAAGAGCGGTAAGATCGTCACCCGTCCGCTGTCTAACGACATTCTGCACGGCATCACGCGCAAGGCGGTATTGCGCATGGCGGCCGAGGCGCAGATGGAGGTCGAAGAGCGCCTGTTCACCATCGACGAAGCAAAAGAAGCCGATGAGGCCTTCACCACTTCGGCCAGTGCTTTCGTTATGCCGGTGGTTGAGATCGATGGCGTTGCGCTGGGCGATGGCACACCGGGTCCGATCGCCAAACGTCTGCGCGAGATCTATCTGGACGAAAGCCGCAAGGCGGCGATCTAGAAGAGGTAGTTATATCTAGTCTCGTTGCCAGCAATGGTATGAACTCAAATGCGACGCGCGGCGCAATTTGCCGTTATTCCTGCACCCTCGCAAAATATTGCGAGGGTGTTGTCGGTTCACAGGATGTTGGTGCCGTGAACAAACCGTCATGTTGGGTTTTTACGGATCACTGAGGTGTTACTGATTATGAACCCGTGTTCGAATGATCAGCAACATCCCCGGTGGAAGGTTTACACAGAGAAGGCGGTTTTTTCCGGCGTCGAGCGTCAGCTCTTCTTCGTCACATTCTCTTCAAACGCAACCTTGAATGCGGCCTGTTTTTCGGCGCTGGCATCGGTCTGATAGTTGGCCTTCCATTCATCCATGGACATGCCATAGAAAATCTCGCGCGCTTCGTCCTTGCCCATTTCAATGCCTTTTGCATTGGCGGCTTCCTGATACCAGCGCGACAGGCAATTGCGGCAAAACCCGGTCAGATTCATCATGTCGATGTTCTGGACGTCTGTGCGGTCTTTCATCAGGTGCTGCTGCAAACGACGGAACGCAGCGGCTTGCAGTTCGATTTCGGTTTGCTTGTCCATATTCTGGCTCCGAGTAGATGTTTTTACATTCTGAGGCTGAACTAGCAATCCGCAGGCTTCGATACAATGAATACAAAGGCCTTTGAATTGGCCGATCCGGTATTTAGGAGAGTTTCAGTGCCAACCATGGCACCAGGCAAAACACCAAGGTCAGGATCTTGTAGTTCGCAAGATATCGGAAGTAAGCGCGTTTTATGTCGGCACGTTCCATCTGGAACATTCTGCCATGCACATCTGCAATCCAGTTTTGCAAAGCCAAGACCATCATGGTGCTGAAGAGCAAAACACCGATGTTCAGAACCGTCATCCAACCGAAGACAGTCGTCAGGAATTCCTGCGTCATAGTCGTCTCCTTTCGCCTGATATATGGGTATTGGCCAATGCGCTCCCAACATTAGGAGGAACAAAAAACAATCTGCGACGTCACTGTGTCACAGTCTGCTTTCGACGAGCGCGTCTTGTAGTGCAACGGCCAGACGGTTGGCCCAATGGCGCTGCCCTTCGTGATCCGCAATCAGATCGTTGCGCAGCTCAATCAATGCATTGGGTCGACCGAATGCTGTGCAATGTTTGTCGATCGCATCACCGGGTAGAACGCCGGTATAGGGTTCATTTACACCGACGCACAGATCACTCTCGGCATTCAGTCGGTTGATTAACGGGCGTGAGAACCGCTCATCCGGAGTGTGCAGGACGCCGATATGCCAGGGTCGGGGATCGCGACCGCGTAGCTGGCGCGTAAAGGAGTGCATTGAGACGATAACCGCATGAGGCAGGCCTGCAAGCTGTGCCAGCGCATCATGATAAGGACGGTAGCACATGTTCAGGCGCCGCTCCTTCTCAACTGTATCGGCGTGGCGATTGCCGGGGATGATCGAACCATCATAGAGCTTCATCAGAAGCGTCGGATCATCCTCACCGCGATTGGGGTCGATCACCAAGCGCGAAAAATTGGCCGCGATAACTGGGGCGTTCAGAATCTCGCCCAGATGCTTCGACACCTCGTAGGCGCCCACATCGTAAGCGATGTGCCGTTCCATGTCTTCGCGCGGCAGTCCCAGGTCCCCGTCATTGATATCGGGTGGGACCATGTTGGTTGCATGGTCGCAAGTAATTAGCCAACGCGACGGCCGATCCGCGCCGTGAACAAAAAACGGAGAATAAGTCATGAGCCTGTCATCTTGTTTGTCGCAGGTGTAGGACAGTTGCGTTGGAAAGGGAATTGCGCAATAAGCGGCCCAAGCAATGTTTGCGGTAACATTCGTGCGTTTAAGGAGAGCCTGATCAATGCGACGCCTGAGAAATGTGAAAATCGTGGCGACGCTGGGACCGGCGTCTGACGACTATGACACCATCCGCGCTCTGCACGAGGCAGGGGCCGATGTGTTTCGCCTGAACATGAGCCATGGCAGCCATGATGAAATCCGCGAACGGCATCGGATCATCCGGCAGATCGAAAAGGATCTGGACAGCCCGATTGCAATTTTGGCCGATCTTCAAGGGCCGAAGCTGCGCGTTGGTGTGTTTGCCAATGACGCAGAAGAGCTGGAAGAGGGCGCTGCGTTTCGTCTGGACCTTGATCCGGCAGCAGGGGATATCAACCGGGTCTGTCTACCGCACCCCGAGATTTTTGCTGCTTTGGAGCCGGGTGCACGCCTGCTGGTCAATGATGGCAAGATTCGTCTGATCGTGCAGGATTGCGGTCAGGATTTTGCCCACTGCACAGTTGAAGTAGGTGGCATGATCTCAAACCGAAAAGGTGTGAATGTTCCGGACGTGGTTCTGCCGCTGGCGGCGCTGTCTGACAAGGATCGCGACGATCTGGAATTTGTCTGCCAGTTGGGCGTGGACTGGCTGGCGCTGAGTTTTGTGCAGCGCGCCAAGGACGTTTTCGAAGCACGTGCGCTGGCAGATGGTCGCGCATCGATCCTGTCCAAGATCGAAAAGCCTGCCGCAGTGGAAGCTTTTGATGACATCCTTGATGCCTCGGACGGGATCATGGTTGCACGTGGCGATCTCGGTGTTGAGTTGCCCGTTTCAGCTGTACCGCCGATCCAGAAGCGTCTGGTGCGCAAGTGTCGTACTGCAGCGAAGCCCGTGATTGTTGCAACACAGATGTTGGAAAGCATGATCGAAAGCCCGATGCCAACGCGGGCCGAGGTTTCGGACGTGGCAACCGCCATCTATGAAGGCACCGATGCGATCATGCTTAGCGCTGAATCCGCAGCTGGATCCTATCCGATCGAAGCGGTCCAGACCATGAATAAGGTCGCCATCGAGGTTGAAGCGGATCCGACCTACCACCAGATCATTGCGGCCTCACGAACTGCCAAGGGCACGACCATCGCGGACGGAATCGTGGCAGCCGCGCGCGAAATTGCGGAAAAGACGGACATCAAGGCCATCTGCTGTTTCACTCAAAGTGGTACAACCGCGTTGCTTACTGCACGCGAGCGTCCCGGTGTGCCGATAATTGCGATGACTCCGGCCACTGGCACCGCACGCAGGCTTTGCCTGAGCTGGGGCTGCCATTGTGTTCTGACCCCCGAACAAGAACGGTTCAAGGGCGCGGTGGTCAGTGCGGCTCGCGCGGCTCGTTCGGGTGGCTTTGCGGCCGAGACTGATCAGATCGTGGTCACCGCTGGCGTGCCGTTTAATGTCCCCGGAACGACCAACATCTTGCGTATCGCTCCGTGTGATGAACGGCTGATTTACAACACCGATCCGGGTTAAGTTGCGACCCAATATCAACAATTTATATTGATACCCTGCAATCTGCCTAAAATTTGGGCGGAAATAAATTAGCAATTTCAAATAGATGAGCGATTGTTGGTTGCATTTCAAAATTACTTCTCTGTTTTTCCGTGTTTTTGGGGATACTTGCCTCTAGGGCAGTCTACTCAAACAAGTTCCAGGTTCCGGCTGCTCTGCCGGGGGCACGGGCCCCGGTCAAACAAACCACAATGGAGGAACGACATGACAACGAAAATTGTCATTGGACTGGACGGGACAGAAACCGGAGAACACGCGATCGCCTTCGCCAAAGACTTGGCCGGACGTATCGGAGAATGCGAACTGCTGGTTGTTTATGTCATCGAATGGTCGCCTTTCACATTCCAGACACCGGAAGAAAATGCTATGCGCCACAAGAGGCGCGAGGAAGAGGTAGAGCTGGCTACATCGCGGATCATCGCGCCAGCGGTCGAAGCGCTAAAGGCAGCAGGATTCGAAGCCCAAGGTATCGTGCGTCACGGAGATGTCGCCGAAACGCTGAACACGATCACGGTCGAAAACGGTGGATCACAGATCGTTGTTGGTCGGGCTTCGGCTGACGGGTTCAAGAAGCGCCTGTTTGGCAGCTCCACGCAGAACCTTGTGATGCATGCCGACGTTCCCGTCACGGTCGTGAATTGAGGGGAGAGTAGATGATGAATATTCAAAACAAACTTGGTTTGGCTGCGCTCACCGCTCTGGCTGCGAGTCCTGCCGCCGCTCAGGAAGCGGTTGGGCTGGACGATAAGATCAATCAGGCATTTGCAGACTTCACTGGGCCATTTGTAAGTTTTATTTTTGCACCTTTCCCCGGGACAGGTTTCCCCTGGATCGTGGGATGGCTGGTTGTAGCGGCGACTGTGTTCACACTGTATTTTGCCTTCGTGCAGTTGCGCTTTTTCAGCCATGCGATCAGCCTGGTGAAAGGCGACTACTCTGACCCGAACGATGCGGGTGAGGTCAGCCACTTTCAAGCGCTCGCTACAGCCTTGTCCGGTACGGTTGGGCTTGGCAACATCGCCGGTGTTGCGGTTGCCGTTGGCATCGGCGGGCCGGGTGCGACTTTCTGGATGATCGTCGCGGGTCTGTTGGGCATGGCGTCGAAATTCACCGAATGTACGCTGGGCGTGAAGTATCGCAACGAATACGAGGACGGCACCGTTTCCGGTGGTCCGATGTATTACATGTCCAAAGGGTTCAACGAACTGGGCCTGCCGGGTGGAAAGATCCTTGCGGTTCTTTTCTCGATCTTCTGTATCCTCGGTGCCTTGGGCGGGGGCAACATGTTCCAGGCCAACCAGGCGCACCAGCAGATCGCAGGCATCGTTGGAGACTATCCCGGTTGGATCACCGGTCTGGTGTTCGCGGGCATCGTGTTTGCAGTGATCGTGGGTGGCCTGAA
Source organism: Ruegeria sp. AP7 (assembly GCF_056539905.1). Lineage (NCBI taxonomy): Bacteria > Pseudomonadati > Pseudomonadota > Alphaproteobacteria > Rhodobacterales > Roseobacteraceae > Ruegeria > Ruegeria sp. AP7. The sequence continues at coordinate 136,404 of NZ_JBQFVT010000003.1, forward strand.
ATCTATCGCACGCGTGACCGAGAAAGTCGTGCCCTTTATGGGCGTGATGTATGTGGCTGCGGCGCTGGTAATCATCCTGATGAACGCGGATCAGATCGGGTGGGCCTTTGGCCAGATCTTCGCGGGTGCTTTCACTGGCCTCGGTGTGGCAGGCGGTATGGTCGGTGCGCTGATCCAGGGCTTCCGTCGTGCGGCGTTTTCGAACGAGGCAGGCGTCGGGTCTGCAGCGATTGCACACTCTGCTGTTCGGACCAAAGAGCCGATTACCGAGGGCTTTGTATCTCTGCTTGAGCCGTTCATCGATACGGTCGTGATCTGTACCATGACCGCGCTGGTGATCATCATCACCCAGCAATTGATCGTTGATCCGGAAACCGGCAATTACATGCTGAACGAAGCGGGTAACGCGATTGCAACTGTTGATGGTAACACCGGTGTCAGCCTGACCTCGGCAGCCTTCGGCAGCGCGTTCAGCTGGTTCCCGTTCATTCTGGCTATTGCCGTGGTGCTGTTTGCTTTCTCCACCATGATCAGCTGGTCCTACTATGGCCTCAAGGCCTGGACTTACCTGTTCGGTGAGGGCCACACGAAGGAACTGGTGTTCAAGGTCATCTTCTGCATCTTCGTTGTCATTGGCGCTGCGGCCAACCTTGGGCCGGTCATCGACTTCTCGGATGCGGCGATCTTTGCGATGGCTGTTGTGAACGTCTTCGCGCTCTACTTCCTGATGAAAGTGGTGCGCCAGGAGCTGGCGTCCTACGCAGAACGGTTGAAGAGCGGCGAAATCCGCAAATTCGAACATTAAACCATACCACCGGGGCGGCGCGTGTCGCCCCGGTACTCAGTCTGCCCGTGAAAATCGCAGATTCTGACCCAAACCCCCTTGCCAGTATGACCGAACTTGCGTAAACGGCGCTTCTGATCGCGTGACCGGCCGAGATGGCATGCCGAGTCGCGTCTGAAACCGAACCCGGAAAAGGAGACGGAAATGCCTAAGATGAAGACCAAGTCGAGCGCCAAGAAGCGCTTTAAGGTGACTGCGACCGGTAAGGTCCTTGCTGGCCAGGCCGGCAAACGTCACGGCATGATCAAGCGGACCAAGAAGTTCATCCGCGATGCCCGTGGCAACACCACCCTGTCCGCCCCCGACGCCAAGATCGTCAAGGGCTACATGCCCTACGACCGCTAAGAGGAGATTTGAGAGATGTCCCGCGTTAAAGGTGGAACCGTAACCCACGCCCGTCACAAGAAGATCATCAAAGCCGCAAAAGGTTATTATGGTCGTCGCAAGAGCACATTCAAAGTTGCGTCCCAGGCCGTTGACAAAGCCAACCAGTATGCAACCCGCGACCGCAAGAATCGCAAGCGCAACTTCCGCGCGCTGTGGATCCAGCGTATCAATGCTGCTGTGCGTTCGCATGACGAAGCACTGACATATTCCCGCTTCATCAATGGCCTGAACCTGGCCGGTATCGAAGTGGACCGCAAAGTTCTGGCAGACCTGGCCGTGCACGAACCGGAAGCGTTCGGCGCGATCGTCGCCAAAGCTCAGGCAGCCCTGGCCGCCTGATCCTCGTCTCAGAGACAGTGAAATCAAAGCCGCTCCCACAGGGAGCGGCTTTTTTGTTTTAACAAACCGGGTCGTAAGCCCAACCGCCTCATAAATTTTTATCGGAGAATGGGTCCGATGGCGTGTTTAGCCGAAGATGTCGCATGAATGCGCGGGCGATTCTAGGAACCGGCCTTTGATCCGAAATGACGAAGTGACCACGATATCGCATGGGCGCTTCAAACGGGACAAAAGTCAGGTCCGGTGATCGATACATGTACACCGGAAAGGGATTGATCACAGCCAACCCAAGGCCCTCCCGAGCCATATCGGCTGCTGCGAACGAGGTCGAAACCTCGGCGACAATTCTGGGTTCCGCTCGTACCTGATGCAGTAATCGATCAAGCTGCCCGCGTCTGCCGTGGCGATATGTCAATGCAATCAGATCTTGTTCATGCAGATCTGCGGGGGCGAGCGCACTGCGTTGGGCAAGTGGATGTTCGGGTCGCATTACGCAAACTGCTGGCGATTCCCTGAACGGTATCAGTTTGATCCCCGCGCGGCTTTGCTCAATCCCGGTTACCGCCAAGTCGAAGCGGTTTTCCAATACGCCCAATGTCACCATGTCTGAGGTCGTCACCTCCAGGTTCACAAAAAAACCCGGATTTCCACGTATGAAACTGGCGATGAGCGTGACGATATAGCGGTGGGCATAACTTGGAGGTGCGACAAGGCGTAACGTTTCCTGGACGGTTTCACCCGGTCCATCGATCCGGTCGAGAGCCTCGAACAAGGGGTCGAGACGCATGTTCAATCGCACGGCCTCTTGCGTCGGGCGTAGTCTGCCCGCGTCCCTTTCAAACAGTATTTTCCCAAGTCGGGATTCAAGACTGCCAACAGATCGGCTGACGGCTGATCGAGACAGGCCCAGTTGTCGTGCAGCGGCGGCAGTGGTTCCTGCCTGCATGAGGGCCCGCAAGGCTTGATACTCCGGTAGTGAGTGCCAGTTGCGTGTTTTCTTCATCGACTTGCACCCTCATGAATCCGACTAGCTCTATGAGTAAAACTCATTGAATTTTTTTTACAATCATGACGATAACGTCTGTTAGTGTGTATCGGATTGATACTTAATTCGGGTGATACGGCTTTGAACACCTTCCCCCTCATTTTCGATGGGCACAATGATGTGTTGTCCAAGTTGGCTTCGACCGGTGGTGTTTCAGAAGCGGGCCAATTTCTGAGCGGCCTGGAAGGCGCAATCGATCTGGTCAAATCCAAAGAGGGTGGGTTTGGCGGCGGGTTCTTTGCCGTGTGGGTGCCGTCGCCAATGGATGTCGACGCCAAGATGGAAGAGATGGTCCAGCCCAGATATGACCTGCCGCTTCCCGATCAGATAGATGCTGAAGACGCCTTTCCGGCAGCACTGAGCCAGATTGCCATATTGTTGGAACTGGAAAGGCTGGGCGCGTTGAGTGTTGCACGCTCAGTCGCAGATATCCGGGATTGTCTGGCGCAGGGTCGGATGGCGGCGATATTTCATATTGAAGGTGCTGAAGCGATTGATGCCGATCTGCATTCCCTCGACGTTTTTCATGCTGCGGGGCTGCGTTCGCTTGGTCCGGTCTGGAGCCGGCCAAACATTTTCGGGCACGGTGTGCCGTTCAGATATCCTTCAGGGCCAGACACCGGCCCGGGGTTGACCGATTATGGTCTGCGACTTGTCCAACGCTGCAACGCGCTTGGTATCATGCTGGACTTGTCTCATCTCAATGAGAAAGGTTTTTGGGACGTTGCGCGATATTCAGATGCGCCTTTGGTAGCAACGCATTCGAATGCGCACGCCATTTGCCCGCACGCTCGAAATCTGACCGACGATCAGCTTCGCACAATCGCAGAAAGCGACGGGATGGTCGGACTGAATTTTGCCGCCGCGTTTCTACGAGAGGATGGGCGAATGCTTTCTGACGTGCCGCTGACACAGGTTTTGAAACACCTAGATCACCTGATCGGAATCTTGGGTGAGGACCGGGTCGGGCTTGGGTCGGACTATGACGGGGCCGTGGTTCCAGACGATGTGACCGACGTATCGATGCTGCCCCGATTGAGAGATGCCATGGAAACCCATGGATACGGCGAAGAGCTCATTAAGAAGCTCTGCCATGAAAACTGGTTGCGTGTACTTGAGAAGACTTGGGGATCGTAACCGTTAGTGAATAACTTGATGACAGAGAGGACAAAATGAACGCATTTAATAGATTGCTTACCGGCGCGGCGCTGGGATTAGCGCTGGCTGTGACCTCGACTTCGGCAATCGCGGAAACGCCGCCAAACATGTTGGTGATCGCGAACCGTATTGACGACATCACACCACTGGACGCCACGGAAAGCTTTGAATTCGCCGGGTCCGATGTCAGCCGCAATGTTTACCAAAAGCTTGTCAATTTTGACCCTCTGGATCTGGATGCAGGATATCAGCCGGACGTTGCGGAAAGCTGGGATGTTTCAGAGGACGGCAAGTCGATTACCTTCGAAATCAGGGAGGGGTTGACCTTTCATTCCGGTAATCCGGTGACCGCCGAACCTGACCGGCCCAGATGGTCGGAGGCTCTTCGTGGATGTGCGGCAGTAAAGATTGTTGGCCTATTTGATGTAAATTTAGGTGCGGAGCATTGTCGGGCTACGTCGGCCAACGTAATCGCCAGGGAATAAGGGCAATACGAAATCCAATTATCCAGATGACAATTGAGGAACTTTTGGTCGATTAATCTCATTGTCCGAGCAAAACGCACCAAGTGAGCTTCAGCGCTGCTTTCGTTTAACCGAAATAATGCATCCAGAGTGTTTTGGATGCCGTGCAGGGACATCTCGTGCCATAGCGTCCACGTTTCCGAGGTGCCGCAACGCTCCGTTGTTGAGCAATACGCCTCGCCCAGCATCATACCGGCGCTGTCCGAATCCGCTGGCAACACATTCCCAGTTTTCCTTGGCCGCCGCGTTGCGGAATCTCGGTAGGTCGTGCGGGTCATGCCGTCCCGGTGTCGCTGCGACGTGATCGTGTTTCTTTGAGTTGCTTTGGTGACTTAAGTGGTGGGTCACTTGTGTTGAGCCAGGTCGCTGAACAGTACCGGTTGTTGGCCTCGGCCTAGGGCGCATGATTGTCACGACACCTTGTGGATTCTTATGTCCTGGGACGGCTACGTGAGTTGCCGTAGGTCTTGGTGTCAACTGTGGAACCTGGCCAGGAACCGCTATGGGAACCTGATTAGGAGTCGCGGACGGGACGAGCGGTGGCACAGCAGTTTGGCCGGTAGGCTGAGGAGGAATCTGACCAGGAACGGCGACTGGTATTTGGTTGGGTGTCGCGGTTGGCACAAGGGGCGGCACATTAGGCTGAGGCGGCACCTGGCCAGGGACAGCTATCGGAACTTGATTAGGAGTCGCAGTCGGAACTTGCGGCGGCACAGTAGCCAATGGCGGAACCTGATTGGGAACGGCTGTCGGAACCTGGTTTGGTGTTGGATTTGGCACCAAGGGCGGAGCTAGGGTTGGCGCTACGATCGGCGTTGGAACTTGACCGGGAATCGCTATTGGCGTCGCGATAGGAACCCGACTGGGAATTGCATTCGGGACCGCGCCCGGCGCAAGGACCGGCACAGCAACGGAGGTGGGCGTTTGCGGCGTTCCCTGAGGTGGCAACTGATTTGCCACCGGCTGCGTTGGACCGGTAATTTGGTTGCCTGCCCCTTGCCCGCCGGCCTGCCCACATCCTTGGCTCGATTGGTGTGGGTTCCCTACGCCACGGCACCACCCGTAATGATTGCCGCGGGCGACGACCTGCGTGGCGGCCAGCTCTGCGACCAAACAAGCTGCGGAAAGTAAAACAATGCGGTTCCGTTTCATAACATCCTCACCAACTTGTTGTCAGAGCAAGATACGCGCCAGGATCGCCAGAGTCAGTCAACGGACCGTCTCTCAAAGGGACACCGACATATCCGGACAGGAATAGGTTTTGCTTAAACTCAATGTCCAAACCCAGACCTGTCGAGGCCAGTGTAGCACTATCAACTTCAAAACTCGCAGGGTCATTGTTCGAGATGTAGCCCACGTCAAAAAAGACAAAGGGCGTTAAGCGATGAATGCTTTGGGAACTTGGAAAGTAGGAGTGAGACACTTCGAAAATCGCGGAAATCCCGGAATCACCATCCACTTCGTCAAACCGATATCCACGCAAAGCATAACGATCACCAAGGAAGTACTCCTCTACCGAGGGCAGCCGGTCGGTGGTGTACTGCCCCCAAATCTCAGTGCGCCAAGCTGTGTTGGGCGACAAGCTCGTTAGCGGGCTTTCGTATCCAATGCCGCCCCGCAGATGCCAGAACGAAGAGTCTCCGTCGTCAAAATTCGCGTCCGTCGTGTCATTGTCGTTATCGCCAAAAGATAAGGTTAGTCCCGCTTCCAGAACTTGTCCTTTTGGATAGTTTTGCCCGTAAAGATATGTAAGGCCAACGACACTCGCGTCACTAGACAATGGAACGCCGCCACTGACTGAGTCCGCTTCGGAAAGGCGATAGTCCAGCAGAAGGTACCCATAGCGGGCCACATCGCGGATCACTGGGTAACCCAACGCGACGGTGAAGTTCTCGCCATCAACATCTGTTCTCGCAAAATCTCCCGAGAGGTCACGTTTTGCGTTTATGTTTCCGTAGAAAATCTCACCATACAGGCCATTGCTGTTCAACGGTGCGCGATAGGTAACAGCGCCCCACAATGAATGTTCGTCGTCTTCGTCCCAATTGTAGTTGCCTGACCCCTCAAAGCGCAGCAAATCGCCGACGGTCAGCGTCGAATAAAACTCTTGTACGATATAGAAGCTGAGCGCCTCTCCAAGCTCACGCGGAGGGTTGTCGAGTGTCGCACTGCCGGCTTGTTTGCGTAGAGGTTCTCCTAACACTCTCAGCCGAGCACCAGCCTGATCCGGGTAATCAAGTTCGGTCGACACGTCCAAGTCGGGTATGTCCTCGGCTAACATAACGGCCCGCTCAAATCGTTTTAGAGTTATAGGATATGCGGTGGTGAGGGGGCGAAAGATATTTTCCAAGGTTTGGAACGTGCGTGTATCTACCCCCTCTATTTCGATGGTTTGAATACGCCCTTCATCAACAACTATGCTCTGCCCATCGGGACCAGGCCAGGCCTCAGCCAAGAAGTAACCGTCTTCTCGGTAGATCTGCGTAATCGTTGATGCGACATCCGCCGCTGTGATGCGCCCCGACCGGTCAAAGGCCAACTGACCGGCAAACGTTAACAGCTCATCGGTATCATACACCGTTACGCCACTGACAGAGTGCTGGGATGCGATGTCCCAAGTTTGGGCCATGCTGTATTTTGGGACTGATACAATAGCCACAAAAGTGTAAATGATCGCAAATACAACCGAGTTGGTTACGGGCATTTTCTATAACCTTAGCATGATTGAGCATGTTAAAACCCAATCCTATTACGAGGTTTGAATGTCTGAGCTTACCGGTACTCAAATTTGATCACGACTGGTGCTTTCGAGATACACAGCGACCAGATTACAGTGCGCCTTCGTCGCCCAGGAACTCGATACCAGCTGTCGCACCATCCGTGTAAGCAATACAATTCCAAGGAGCACGATCCTCACCAACGCCGACAGTGACTTGTGTTCCAGCTTCGCTAAACGCGGACGAGAGCACTACGACTTGCGAATTGTTCGTGGTTTTGGCCACATCTCGCAAACATGCCTGCTGAGCGGGTGTGGGTTCGGCGGACGCGCTAGACGTACTCGTTTCGTCACATGCCGCAAGAAATGCAAACAAAGTTGTGCCTGCAATCATCACTGTCTTTTTGGTCATTTTCTTCTCCATCAGGGTCCATCGAATCTAGTGAACTTGGATGCTCCTTTTTGAAGCGCCCGCTTCTACTCAGCCAATTGAGCACAGCTCGATCCGGTGCTTACCTACCCCAAAGATTTGTCGCCAACGGATTGGTCGGGGGAACGATATCGAGTTGATTGCCGAGGCCGATAACAACGTGGGTCAGATAAAGCTTAGTCAAATTCGCATGTTTGAATCTAATTTTTGATAAATCAACATTTTTTCCGCGCGTAAATTTTGCTACCTTTTTGAAAGATAGGTTTTTGGCGTTCAAACAAAAATAGAAGGCGGGAAAACCCAGAAGGGCGAAGGCGTGCTTTTGGGTCCGCGAGGCGTTCTGAGGCCGCACAGAAACTAAGAAAGGATTGAAAAATGGGATTTGGTGAAGCCGTTAAAACGTGTTTCTCGAAATACTTCCAGTTTTCCGGTCGGGCTATACGCTCAGAATACTGGTGGTTCTTCTTGTTTGTGGTTCTCGTGAGTACGGCTTTAGCTGTGCTGGATACGATCCTATTCGGGACCAACCCTGAAACGGCGCAGGGATCACGGGTTCTGTCCTCTGTTTTCCAACTGGCCGTTCTCATACCTATGCTGGCCGCCGGTTGGCGGAGGCTGCACGATACAGGACGACCTGGCTGGTACTTGCTATTGCCGATGGCGCTCAGCATTGTAACTCTTTTTGTTATGCTGGGTGGGGTGGCGTTCTTCTCGGTATTGGAGCAAGGGACCGAAAACCCCGATGCATTGCGAGGACCTGCGGCCGTCCTGGGCGTGACCGGCATTGTTGTTGTCTCAATTCTTCAATTGGTTCTGTCCATCCTGATGATCTGGTGGCTGACGCGACCTTCCCAAGAAGGCGCAAACGAATACGGCGCACCTGTTTCCTAACCTGGTTGCCGGAGTAACGGGCCGGAAACTCTGGCTGAATGACGGTACGAACCACAACACCATGGAGAGAGAAAATGAGTTTCAAATCGATTTCCATTGGAATGCTACTGATGGCTATGTCGACTACGGCATCAGCGGAGTGGTCGTTCAACTCCGGGCCTAACCCCAATGCTTTTTTTCAGACCGGAAACATGACGCTGGAACTTCAGTGTAATCGTATCCGCTTTGCTCCGGCTGGGTATGAGGATAGCCAGGACATCGTGGAAAAGCAGGGGCTCTCCATTCGATTTTTGAAGAACGGCACCACCGAAGTCGGGGCATTTCAGGTTGGCGCAGAAAACGCTGCCTTGCAGATCGTCGATAACTATCCCGTCGAGGTCAGTTTCAATAGTCAAGAGGACTATGGTTTTGTACTGGACCAGCTTGCAGCCAATGCATCGGTTAACCTGTCTATGATTGATCAAAATATCAGCTATGGATTCTTTGACTTAAAGGGTTCCAGCGCGGCAATTCGGTCCCTTCGTTCCGCCTGCGAGTCAGATATTAATCAGGGGGCCTCCTACGAAGCGCCCGAAGGCATCGTCTATTGTGGTGGCGGAGCGATAGAGCGTGTCATCGAACCCGTAATTTTGGACAATCCAGCGGGGGAGTGGGACGCGCGAGTAACGGTCAACGGCGAGTCGATCAGAGCCATGACGGCCTACAGTTACTTCGGAAACTCTGTACCGCCCGCCGGATTTGTCGTCGCCCTGCTTGGGGAGGACAGGTCCGAGTTTCTGATTTTTAGCGAAGGCTCGGCAAACTGGCTGGAATATGGGGACTACAGGTATGATCAGTGCAATTGATACCTCCTTCCAACCAGCTTCCCAAATAGCGCGTCAGATGAAATGTTTGGTCGCCGGGGTTGTGCTTGCTTCGGGCCTTGTTTGGACCACACCAGCTGTCGCGGCTGATGTATCGCAACTTCCGCCCGGTTTGCAGGCGAAGGTTGATCTGGCGGCACAGGCCTGCGCGGAGTTCAACGACGGTCAGTTTGACTTAGACTGGGGTGCGGTTGAGAGGGTCGATCTCGACGGAGATCTACGACGCGACTGGGTTCTGAATGAGTCTGGTTTCGCGTGTTCAAGCGCCGCATCTCTTTATTGCGGAACTGGCGGATGCATGTCGCACTTTTGGGTTAGCGAAGAGGTGCACTCCTTGCTCAACCAAGGCTGGACGGTCGTTGATTTTGGGCGTCGACGCGTTGTCGTAGCAGGTATTCATGGATCCAATTGCGACGGAATAAACCCAACGCCATGCGTCAGCGCCAGTGTTTGGGGTGGCGAAGCCGACACTTGGCGCTCATCTGCTGGCGATTGGGAGTAAGCTGCATTTGGGCACCGCAGATAAGCCTGACGGCCTGTTTATTCGATGAGTTCTCTGTAGCATGCAAACTCATAGGCAAAGTTCCAAGATTTTCTTTAATGAAATCAATATTATACATGTAGCAGTTTAAACGCACCTACACCCAGTCTCGGAAGTTGCAAAATCTTGTTACGAATATCCTGACACTTCATTAGCCCAAGCAAGAGAGCGTGCACGGGAAGCGAAGGATCAAATCCGGAAAGGGGTTGATCCTGTGGAAGAACGAAAGTCTGCAAAAAAAGCGCTCGTCATGGCCCAAAGACGAGGGTTGTCTTTTGCCGAAGCAACCGAAAAATGCCTTGCTGCAAAACGGGATGCATTCAAAAACGAAAAACACCGCGATCAATGGCGCAACACCATCAACACCTATGCGATGCCGGAACTTGGAAAGTTGCTCGTTGACGAAATCACCGTGCAGGATGCTCTTCGAGTTCTCCAGCCAATTTGGCAAACAAAAACTGAAACTGCCTCTCGGCTGCGCGGGTGCATTGAAACGGTTCTATCTTGGGCCACCGTGGCCGGGCACCGTACTGGTGACAACCCTGCGCGTCGATGACTTCGTAAATTATCATTTAATTTCAATGATATATGGCGGAGACGAAGGGATTCGAACCCTCGAGACGGTTTCCCGCCTACTCCCTTAGCAGGGGAGCGCCTTCGACCACTCGGCCACGTCTCCGCCGACGGGTATATCCTTGCAAGCGCCGGGAATACAAGGCGAAATTTCCTTTTTGTGCGTTACTCCGACAAAATTGGTGAACCCGTTGAAATCACGGTAAAACACACCGACTTACGTGGATTATGGGCAAGAATTGGATTTTTTTTCTGAACCAATTCCCAGCGACACACCACTCATCCACCAGGTTCGAAACTCCACAACACATCGAATCCCCGTTCGGCATCGCCGTGTCTGACGTCAGCGCCCATGGGACAGATTAGGTTGATTTGATAAGAGAGGGTTTTTGGCTCATCGTAGCCGCCAAGGAGTGGAGATGAGAAAGAAACCCGGAACCAAGCAGAGCCAGGGTGAGAAGGTCGTAAAAGACATCCGCCGCGCGATGCGCAAACAGTATTCTGCGGAAGAGAAGATCGGGATCGTTCTGGACGGCCGGGCGCGCGCTCGGGCGGATGGCGTGCAGGTTGCGCCCAGCCGCAATGCGTTTTTTGCCGACAGCGATATCTTCTCGGTCCATGTGCCCCTGAAACCGGACACGTAAGGGATCATTACCGCAGCGGATTTAGTACAGATGCAACCGGGCGCGCTGTTTGTTAACACGTCGCGGGCCGGGTTGATCACTCCAGGTGCCTTGCTTGGAGCGCTCAACGCCGGTCGCCCTGGCAGAGCCGCAATTGATGTGTTCGATACCGAACCACTAACCGACCCGAACGATCCGTTGCTGGTACATCCCAAGCTGATCGCGACGCCGCATACCGGTTTTGTGACCGAAGATGAGTTTGACCTGCAGTTTGCTGACATCTTCGATCAGGTAAACGCTTATACTGAAGGTGCGCCGATCCATATGATCAACCCCGAGGTTTGGACCAGCGCAGAATGAGATTTGCGGCGATGGGCGCACCGATGATCACCAACACGATCCTTGTCAGATGGTGAGTGATCACAAAGCCCAGATCCGCGCCTGAGACGATGGCCAGAACCGTCATTTCGGCCTGCCCGCCGGGTGCGAAGGCCAGAAACGCTTCGACCGGTTTGCCAAACCCCAACGTGGTTACAACAGCTGTGAAGGCCGCTGCCAGCATGGCCAGCACAACCACGTAAGCGCAGCCCGCGGCCACGACCTTGCGCAACTCCACCCAGGTAACACCGACAAACTTCACGCCAATTCCGCACCCAATGAAGAATTGTGCAGCCAGGATGGCCTCGCGCGGTGGTCGTGTATGGATGAAGTCCCCGAGAGACAAAGCAGCCGTCAGGATCATCGGCCCCAGGATCGATGCGCCGAATAGGCCAATACGCTCGCCACCCTTCCAGCCGATAAAGGCAGCAAGCACCATTAGGGCCAGCTCGTGCAGCGGCAGGTCGCGTGCGGGTTCTCCGATCGGGTTTGTCAGCTCGGCGCCGTAGAACATGGTCAGAAACAGCGGGGCCAGCGTCACGATGATCAGCACGCGCGTGCCATGGATCAGCGACAAAGTGCGCGGGTTGGCTCCAGCTTCGGTCCCAAAAATGATCATGTCCTGCAAGCCGCCGGGCATGGCGGCATAGAATGCGGTTGTCGTATCGAAACCCCAGACCCGGCGGAAGAATGGTACGCCGATCAGCGCGATCAACAGGATGAAAAATGGGACCAGTGCAATCGACGCGGCCATTTTAGGCAATTCCGCAAATAGGGCAGGTGTAATTGATGCGCCCACCGCCACACCCAGAATGGTGCGCGCTGCCACTGACACCTGCCCGAACCCTTCCATCGGCGCATGCGCGAGGGCCGCAATCAGACAGGCGCTCATCGGTCCAAAAAGAAAGGGCAGCGGCAGATTCAACGTCCAGAAAGCTCCGGTGCCAAGAAGTGCAAGGCCGAGTGTTACGGCCCGCTTTGTCAGAAGAGGCATTGTGTTGATCAGCGTGGGCAAGGAATATTTTCCAGCGTTATTGACTCGTTTTGTATTCAACTGTATACAACAGGATGCAATAAGACAAGTGAGCCTAATGTGACCATACAGGACGACCCCTTACAGCCCGGCCCGCAAGGCTATTCCGCGTACCAACGTCTTTTGGACGATATTCGCGAAGGCAATCTTCTGCCCGGTGAACGCCTGCGAGAAATAGAGTTGTCTGAACGATTGGGAGTTAGCCGCACCCCGGTGCGCGAGGCGATCCGTCAATTGGAGGCTGATGGATTGGTGACCCATGTTCCACGGCAGGGCGCAACCGTGCGCAGTCTGGATTATGCAGAGGTGATGGAGCTCTATGAAATGCGCGCGGTGCTTGAGGGGACAGCTGCCCGTTTGGCCGCCCGCGCTGCGTCCGGTGTCGAACTGGATGAGCTTGAGGTTCTGAATGATCGACTGGTGGAGGCAGGCACGGGCCCGGATGCTGTGCGGATCAACCGGATTTTTCATGCGACACTGCTGGATGCAGCCAAGAACCGGTTTCTGGCAAAGTCGATGTTATCCTTGCAAAAGGCTCTGCTGGTCCTTGGGCCGTCTCAACTGTTAGATGGTGACAGGGCCGAGGCTGCGGTGGCTGAGCATCGGCGCATTATGGCGGCTTTGAACGCTCGCGACGGTGCAGCTGCTGAGACGGAGATGCGTGCACATATTCAGGCCGCACAACGGATGCGCATCCGTGCATTGCAGGAACGCGACCGCAGGAGAGACGAAACCCAGTAGGTAATCTCGATATGGCCGCTCAAAACGAAGCTTGCGGTATCGCTTTGGTCGAGAGCGGGAACGCAGCTCTCTGCGATGCGATGACAGTCGCCGAGGCAAGGGCGGGAATTTGATCCTCGAGACAGCACCGAAATGATATCGTGGTGGCAATACGCGCTACACATTCTAATTTCTCGGCATGCACTCCGGACCGCTGAGGCCTCTGACCGAGGGATACAACAGCACGAATTTCTGTTTGATCTTTTCAAGTTCGCTGACGGGAAAAATAACGAGCATCTGGCCCGCCCGGCGATCCGCGCGTCCGAGGAATGCCTGTCGTGGGTGGAGGAGCGGGTTGTCCGGTTCCTACCTTCGCTCTCTGGAGCCTCATCATTGTCCCGGAGCAACACGCTCTTCATGGGGGGCGGAAAGTCTCTGGAGAATGCAGATTACCGGACCGCGGTTGGTCTGGCGGTAGATATTCTGTGTAAAGCCGCTGTCACGCATTTGGAGCTGACTGACGATAAAGTCCAATGGGTGGATTACACCTAAGTAGGTGAATCCTGCCGGATTTCGCCAAAAGCAGTGATCGCTGTTTTGGGCGGTTTTCAGGCGTATACCTACTGGTTGATCCGCGTATGGGGTGAGCCTGCAAAGAGCTTTCTGATCAAAGGAACGCCTAATATCTGCGGCGTGGTATTGCCGACCTTACGGGTCAGGGCGTGGAAAGTGTAGGAGACCCAGCCCAATGACACGCTTTTGCCATCGACCGTCGCACGCCAAAATTCGCCGGGGGCATCGTCACCGCCTGGACTGCGTGCCGATTTCCATCGTCGCAAACAAGCACGCCCAGCGGTTCTATGACGAGGAGGAGGATGTCTGGCCCAAGCATTGTGCGATCTGGGGATGTCTCGCCGATGCGCAGACGTGACCCCGCACATTTTGCGCCTGAAAAGTTGTTCTGAGAACTGTTGATCAAATCCAATGATGTGGCTGTACCGAGCCTTGGATAAGAGATTTCAAAACGCGGGAAACGCAGGCAAATACCCCGATGCTTGCCAAATGCACCGGTTTGAGCGCATATTTGTCTAGATTTAATGGGTTGAATAACTAATCAGATTTAGCTTTCTGAGGCGACAGATATCGGGCGAGGGGTGATTTAACATCCCAGTGGGTACCTTTTGGGGGAAGGGGACTTGGGTTTGGCCTGGTTAAGATTGTTTTTTGTTTTCATGGTTCTGGCTGCATTACCGGCATCGGTCACGGCCTCTATCGGAAAAGTATTGAGTGCCAAGCAGGGCGCCGATGTAGTTCGCGCTGGCAAAAAGATACGTCTGCGTGAAGGGATGGAGGTTGTTTCCGGAGATACCATTTCTACCGACCGATCCGGCGTCGTACAGTTGTTGTTCGTAGATGATACCAAGATCGCAATCGGCCCGAATGCACAAATGGTGCTGGATGTCTCAATGTTGCGCGGAAAAAAGAAAGCAAAATCTTTCGCGGTTCAGGCCTTGGGTGGAAGTTTTCGATTCATTTCGGGTAAAAGTAAGAAAAGAGCCTATTCCATACAAACCCCCACAGCGACCATGGCCGTTCGTGGCACAACCTTCGACATGTGGGTTGTCCCGGGTAAGCAAAGTGCCATGCTGGTATTGGAAGGTAAGGTCCGAATGTGCAGTCGATCGGGTAGGTGCCGCTCGACCGGGCGCCAGTGCAGCCTGTTCGCGACTTCACTGGGTGGGAATGTTGGTCGCCCCGTCGACCAGGAACAATATGAGTTGGCCCTTAAGAATGGCTTTCCATTCGTTCAGTCGCAAAGGGATCTGCTGAGTCCGCTTCAGGTCGATTTTGGCGGATGCGCTAGGGAATCTGTTCCTCTTGCGGTTCGGCAATCAGACATTCCGGTTCAACGAAGCGCGGCACCTCAAAGGGTCATTCAGACCCAAGTGGCGAGGGTGTCCAGAGCTGAAACTTCTGA
The DNA here is from genome assembly GCF_056539905.1 of Ruegeria sp. AP7. Lineage (NCBI taxonomy): Bacteria > Pseudomonadati > Pseudomonadota > Alphaproteobacteria > Rhodobacterales > Roseobacteraceae > Ruegeria > Ruegeria sp. AP7. The sequence continues at coordinate 151,447 of NZ_JBQFVT010000003.1, forward strand.
ACCGGAACCTGAGCCTGAACCTCCGACACCGGAACCCCCAGCGCCAGAGCCTGAACCAGACGTCAGCTCAAATCGTTCTGGCCAAGGGGACGGTTCAAATCCTGCTGGTCGAACCGGACCTTCAGGCGGAACAGGGAACCCTGGCAAAGGTAAAGGTCCCGGGCATGGCAAGGGGAATAGCGGTAGCCCGGGTGATAGAGGCAACGCGTCCGCAGCCGCAAACAGGTAGGTGAAGACATCGCAAGCCTACTTTTCCCCCAGCGCCAAGGAGGCGAATGTGGCGGGTAAGATCAAAGCCAGAATTAGTCGACGACTGGGTTTTCGCCTGGCTGGTTTGGCGCTGATCTTGTTGGGTTGCTTCATAAGAATTCTGGACCCCTACCCCGTACGTATGTCTCGCCTGATCTACTTCGACGTGCTTCAGCGCATCTCGCCAAGGGAATACAACCCCGAATTACCGGTTAAGGTTCTGGATATAGACGAGCAGTCATTGGCTAGCTGGGGTCAATGGCCCTGGCCGCGCACACTATTGGCGCAGATGGTTCAAAATCTAGGTGAAAACGGCGCGGCGGCCATAGCATTTGATATGCTGTTTGCCGAGCCTGACAGATATTCCCCCGCGCGATTGCTCAAAGACCCGTCGCTTGCAGGGGTTCTGACCGTTGAGAGTAATGCGCAAAAAACCGACTACGATGTCGTGTTTGGGCTAGAGGTTGCTCGTTGGCCAGTCGTACTGGGCACCGCCGCCCGAACATCCCAGGAAGGAAGTAAGATCAGCTCCAAGGCCGGCATCGTCGAGATCGGAGAAAACCCGACCGCGGGGTTGGTCTCGGTGCCTTACTGGACACCAATTGCACCACCTCTTGACCGCAGCGCCGCGGGAATCGGCGGCGTTAATGTCTCACCGATTGGGGGGATGGGCGTCGTACGACGAGTTCCAGCCTTGTGGGGTGGACCAGACGGGGCGCTGCCGGGGTTGGGCATCGAAGCTTTGAGAGTTGCATTGGATGCCCCTTACATTCTGGTCGAGGGCTCTTCTGAGGAAGAAGGGATCGTACTTGCGGTCGAAATCGGAGATTTTCGACTGCCAACAACTGAAGATGGCGAGGTTTGGGTCAGGTATCGAAAAGATCAGCCAGATTTATATCTGTCGGCAGATGCAATCATGCAAAACCCTGATGATCCGGCGCTTCGATCAGAAATCGAGGGCCATATCATACTGGTGGGCACGTCTGCGGCCGGTTTGTTCGATATGCACCAGACAGCGTTGGGTGAGTCCGTACCAGGCGTTTCGATTCACGCGCAGATTATCGAACAGATTTTAGTTGGTGATTTGCTCAGCAGATCTGATGTGACCGCCGCGCTGGAACTGGTGGCATTTGTGATTCTTGGCATTGTTGTCACCGTGGTGATGTCCAACTTTGGAGCGGTTGCATCATTTGTCACAGGCGGCGTAGCGGCAATGGTGGTGATCCTTATCAGCTGGCTTTCATTTCAGAATCAATCGGTTTTGTTTGATGCGACCTTCCCTTTGGCCGGAGGAATGGCAAATTTCGGGTTGTTGGCAGGCTACCTGTTTATCTCAACCGAACGGGAAAAGCGGGTGATCCGTCAAACCTTTTCGCATTACGTAGCGCCCGAGATTCTTGATGAGATGGAGGCCAATGGGCATCAACTGCAATTGGGTGGAGAATCTCAGGAGATCACAGTGATGTTCTCGGATATTCGAGGATTTACCCCCTTGTCCGAGTCGGTATCCGCCACAGATTTGGTGGCTTTGCTAAACGCGCTTTTTTCTGAAATCGGGGACCAGATTCTTGTCGAACGCGGAACCATCGATAAGTTTATCGGCGATGCGGTCATGGCCTTCTGGAATGCGCCACTGCCGGTCGATGATCATCCGTATCGCGCTGCATTGGCCGCATTGAAAATGCGGGTGGCGTTAGAGAATTTTAACTCTTCCTCCATTATGCGCGATCGTCCTCCGATTGCCCTCGCCACCGGGTGCGCGACCGGAGCCGCCTGTGTCGGCAATATCGGTTCGCGGCGTCGTTTCAACTATACGGTTATCGGGGATGTGGTGAATGTGGCCGCGCGGATCGAGCAGAATTGCCGACATGTGGATTACGACATACTTGTCTCACACTCGATACAGCAGGCCACAAAATCTGATCTGGCACTGCTCGAGGCGGGATTTGTTGATCTGAAGGGCAAGAGTGAACCAGAACCAGTTTACCTTCTTGTCGGTGACAGGAATCTAGCGGGCAGCGCTGAGTTTAAAGCGTTGGAGGCTGCGCATTTTAGGCTATTGGAAGCCGTTCGATCGCGGGCGTCACAGTTTGACGTTGCGAACCTAAGCAAAGAATGCGCAGCGCTCGCTGCGACAGTCGAGCCGGGTCTGGCATCATTCTATGGCACATTACCCGGCCGTGCTGCGGATTTTCGGTCGGAGATGGTGCATGCCCAACCGGTATTCAGTCATCATAATGGCCTGCGCGAAAACGCTACATAGTATCATCACCCGATTACTTTGGAGAAAGAACGAGGCGCAGCTGATTTTCAACTGCGCCCCGCCAGAAAGATCAATCTCGCCCCCTCGAATACTATCTAAAACAAAAACGGGCTAAAACTTTCGATATATTCGAGACCGACCTTCCATCCTCATTGGAATAAACTCATATTTAGACAATCCAACAGAAGATACAGTGAAGAAGTTCACATTACCTTGAAGTTGTATAAATTTTTTTCTTATCGCCAATCGAAGAAACCTGGACCAGCTTGTTTCAGAAGAGATGTCGCCATGGACTGGCCCAGTTCGATCCCGTCATCGACCGATGCGGTTACCTCATCTTTGATGGCCTCGGACCCGTCCGGGCGCAGAACTTCGCCGCGCAGATGTAACTGGCCATCTCGGATTTCAGCCAATCCAGCTATCGGAGTTTCACATGAACCGTCCAGCCCGGCCAGCAAGCTGCGCTCGGCGGCGAGCCGCTGGCTGGTTTCAACGTGATGAATTGCAGCCAGCATTTCTGCAGCGCGCGTGTCATCGCTGCGTCTTTCAATGCCGATCGTGCCCTGAGCAATAGCGGGTAGCATGTCGACCGTGGAAATGGCGGTCGCTGGGACGTCTTTCATATCCAACCGGCGCAAACCGGCCATGGCCAGAAACGTACAATCGGCCACGCCATCGGCCAGTTTCTTCAACCGGGTTTGAACATTGCCGCGAAACTCAACCACGTTCAGATCGGGCCGACGGTTCAGCAATTGCGCCCGGCGGCGCAGCGAAGACGTCCCGACAACAGCGCCTTCGGGTAGATCGTGAATCGAGCTCAATGACGGCGAGATAAAGGCATCGCGCACGTCTTCGCGTGGCAGGAATGTATCCAGCACCAGCCCGTCAGGCTGTTCGACCGGCATGTCCTTTGTCGAATGCACGGCGATGTCGATCTCGCCTTTTAGCATCGCCTCTTCGATTTCCTTGGTGAACAGACCCTTGTTGCCAATCTCTTTCAGCGGTCGGTCCGCGTCGATCATGGCGCGGTTGTCACCTGTCGTCTTAATCACCACGATCTCGAACGCGTCCTCAGGCAGGTCGAAAGCGGCACTAAGCCTCTGACGGGTTTCATAGGCCTGCGCCAGCGCCAGCGGGGATCCACGGGTACCGATTTTCAGAGGCGATGCGGGGGTAGGCAATGTAAGACTCATGCGCACAGCTTTAGTCGCGTCACATTGCCCTGACAATGGGGGCAGAGCTTGACAAATTGCCACTGAGGGCCGACCCGTTGCACCAAACCGGAATACTGGGGGCACGAATGGCCGAGACAAAGAAAATACTGCGGGCGCTGGCGGGTGAGGTTCAAGACGTTCCACCGATCTGGATGATGCGGCAGGCCGGGCGGTATCTGCCCGAATATCGCGCCACGCGTGCGCAGGCTGGTGATTTCCTGTCCTTGTGCTATAATCCCGAGCTGGCCGCCGAGGTTACCCTTCAACCCATCCGCCGTTACGGATTTGATGCTGCGATCCTGTTTGCCGATATCTTGCTGGTGCCACAGGCGCTGGGTGCGGATTTATGGTTTGTCACTGGTGAGGGGCCGCGTCTGTCCACGATCACGCAGCAATCGGAATTTGATGCGCTGAAGCCGATTGATGCGATCCATGAAACTCTGTCTCCGGTTTATGAGACCGTGCGTATTCTTTCGCGTGAGCTTCCTTCTGAAACTACATTGATCGGATTTGCAGGCGCGCCCTGGACAGTGGCGACCTATTTGATCGCCGGACGGGGCACCCCGGATCAGGGGCCAGCCCATGCGCTGCGCGAAGAAAATACTGCGCTGTTCGAGGCGCTTCTGGATCGGATCACTGCAGCGACAATTGAATACCTGTCAGCTCAGATCGAGGCCGGGGCCGAGGTTGTCAAAATCTTTGATAGCTGGGCAGGATCATTGAAGGGCGAAGCGTTTCAGAAATACGCTGTTGAACCCTGCCGCTTGATTACCGCAGCCATAAAGGCCCGGCATCCGGGCATACCCGTCATCGGGTTCCCTCGCGAAGCGGATCAGGGCTACATCGGGTTCGCCAAAGCCACCGGAGTGGATTGCGTCGCACTGGACAATTCTGTGTCGCCCGAATGGGCTGCTGCGAATGTACAAGTCGATGGGTGTGTGCAGGGCAATCTGGCCTCATTGCATATGGTCGCGGGTGGTCAGGCGCTGGTTGATGAGACACGTCGAATTGTTAAGGCCTTCTCGAAGGGGCCGCATATTTTTAATCTGGGACATGGGATCACACCGGAGGCGGACCCGGAGAATGTTCAACTGATGATCGATACGGTACGCGAGCGGTAAGCCGGGCTAAGGGGCCAGCCCCCTCTTGGCCTTCGGCCAATTCACCCCCGAGATATTTTTAGCCAGATGAAGCGGGCGGGAGATCGTTCAGAATTTCATCTGTGTGCTCTCCGCGTTTTGGGCTGGATCGAGGGTGCCAATCGTAGGTTGAGAATCTTGGTGCGGCTGCGGCTTGACGTGTTTCGTCGTGGTCGATCCATGTTTGGCGAGCCGTGTTCATACGGTGATCTAGCGCTTCTTGCGGGCTTAGGACCGGGGCAACGCAGGCGTCTGTATCTTGGAACAGCGCCGCCCATTCATCGCGAGGTTTCTGGGCAAATATTTTGCTCAGGCGTTTAGTCAGGCCCGGCCACGCAGCTTGGTCATATTGCCGAGCGAATTCTGCATTATCGCCAAGCCCGAGGATATCCAGAAAGCAGCCGTAAAACTTCGGCTCCAGACATTGAACTGAGATGAAGCCACCGTCTGCGCACGTGTAAGTGCGGCTCCAATGCGGGCCGTCCAGCAGGCTTTCACCCCGAGTGTCGGACAGGTTGCCAGTCTGGCGCAGGCTCATCAGAAGATTCATCATATGGGCTGAACCATCGTAGATGGCGGCGTCCACCACCGTGCCTTTTCCTGTGCTTTGGGCATTCAGAAGCCCGGCTAGCAGACCTGCGACCAGATAAAGTGCGCCACCGCCGATATCTCCGACGAGCGTTGCAGGTGTTAACGGTGGTTGGCCAGGTGGGGACGCGTAAGACAACGCCCCCGAAAGCGCGATATAGTTAAGATCATGGCCTGCAGTGTTGGACAAAGGGCTTTGCTGGCCCCAACCAGTCATTCGGCCATAGACCAGTTTCGGGTTGATCTGATGACAATCCTCAGGGCCCAGCCCAAGCTTTTCCATCACGCCAGGGCGAAAGCCTTCGATCAGCGCATCAGCGGTTGCGATCAGACGTTTCGCTATCTCTAATTCCTGTGGGTCCTTGAGATCCAGCGCAATGGATCGCTTGCCTCGGTCCAGAAGGGAACGCTCAGGCATTCCCGGTGTGATCGCAGATCCTTTGCGGTGAATAGTGATGACATCCGCACCCATATCCGCCAGCAGCATGGCAGCGAAAGGGCCCGGGCCAAGCCCTTCGACTTCGATGATACGAATTCCGTTCAGCATGGTCCCTCCTGCGACGCAGCGTTTCTGCGTGGCGCAGCGAATGCAAGCGAAGAGTTTGTTTTGCCCCTGCAATTGGGTTGCTTGCATCGACAATTCAGGGCTAGGTCTATGTCGGTCTGCCGTAGGTATGAAAGAGGTTCTCAGATGCAGCTAAGCGATACACGCGAAATTCAGGCGTCACCCGCCGAAGTTTATTCTGCCCTGCTGGATCCTGAAGTGCTGAAAGCTTGCATCAGCGGTGCACAAGAGATCACGGGCGATCCGACTGAAGGATACCATGCGACCGTGGTGCAAAAGGTCGGCCCCGTGAAGGCGACCTTCAAAGGCACCGTTACCATGTCTGACATGGTTGAACCGGAACGTCTGACCATTGCGGGTGAGGGCAAGGGTGGGGCCGCGGGCTTTGCCAAGGGCAGTGCGAACGTAAGTTTCGAGCCAAGTGAGTCTGGTGGCACTCTTCTGACCTACGACGTTGATGCCAAAGTGGGGGGCAAGCTAGCGCAATTGGGAAGCCGCCTGATTGATGGATTTGCCAAGAAGATGGCGGATCAGTTTTTTGCCAATCTGCAAGAGCACTTTGAAGGGTCGCAGCCGGAAGACGATGACGCTGAGGAAGAAACCAAAAAGGGTTGGCTAGGCCGTTTGACAGGGCGAGATTAAGCCCCTGCATGCATGCGCATGAGCCTGTGCGGAAATGGACTGTTCCATGATGGTCCTCCGCGATAGGTTGCAGGGCCAGAACGAGGGAATGCATGACCACCATTTTGTCCATCCGCGATTTGCGGAAGTCCTATGCCGATGGTTTTGAGGCGCTGAAAGGCGTGTCTCTGGACATTGAAGAAGGTGAGATTCTTGCGCTGTTGGGTCCGAATGGTGCTGGTAAAACAACGCTGATTTCCACCGTTTGCGGCATTACAACTCCGTCATCCGGTTCGGTAACCGTGGGGGGGCATGACATCCAGACCGAGTTTCGCGCGGCGCGAAAGATGATAGGACTGGTGCCGCAGGAGATCGCGCTGGAGCCGTTCGAGAAGGTTTGGAATACTGTTCGCTTCTCACGAGGGCTGTTCGGCCACGGGTCTGACAATGCCCGGATCGAAGAGATTTTGCGCAAGCTGTCCCTTTGGGACAAGCGCCGCAATTCAATCAAGGAGTTATCTGGCGGCATGAAGCGCCGCGTATTGATTGCCAAGGCTCTGGCACATGAGCCACGGGTGCTGTTTCTGGATGAACCCACCGCTGGCGTCGATGTCGAACTGCGTAAGGACATGTGGGAGATCGTGGCCGAGTTGAAACTGGCCGGTGTCACCATCATCCTGACCACCCACTATATCGAAGAAGCCGAGGCAATCGCCGACCGTGTCGGCGTCATCGATAAGGGTGAGCTTTTGCTGGTCCAGGATAAGGACACATTGATGGCGCAGATGGGTAAAAAACAGATCGAGGTCATGCTGACCGAGCCTGTATCGACCATTCCCGAAAGCTTGTCCGAGCATAACCTGACTTTGAATGGGGCCGGAGACTCGCTGATCTACACTTACGACACCCATGCCGATCGTACCGGGATCACCACTCTTCTCAATGATGTGGCGCAGGCTGGTCTGGTATTGCGCGACGTTCAGACCCGTCAGTCGAGCCTTGAAGAGATATTCGTTAACCTCGTATCCGGAGAGCCCGCATGAACTGGTCTGCAATTGCCGCAATCTACCGGTTCGAAATGGCCCGGTTCTTCCGTACGCTCGCACAGAGCTTTTTGTCGCCAGTGCTGTCGACCTCGCTTTACTTCGTGGTGTTTGGCACCGCGATCGGCAGTCGCATTCAAGAGATTGAGGGCGTGTCCTATGGCGCGTTTATCGTACCGGGTCTCATCATGCTATCTGTGGTGATGCTGTCGATCTCGAACGCATCTTTCGGCATATATTTTCCGAAGTTTCTGGGCACGATTTATGAGCTGTTGTCGGCGCCGATCAATTTCATTGAGATTGTGATCGGATATGTGGGTGCCGCGGCAACAAAGGCGCTTTTCGTCGGCCTTGTCATTCTGGCCACTGCGACGTTCTTCGTCGATATACGCATAGAACACCCCTTTGCCATGGCGGCTTTCCTGATCCTGTCCTGTCTCAGCTTTTCGTTGCTGGGCTTTATCGTGGGTATCTGGGCCGGGAATTTTGAGCAGATGTCGTTGGTCCCTCAACTTGTCGTGACGCCCCTGATCTTTCTGGGCGGCACGTTCTACTCGATCTCAATGCTGCCGCCCCTCTGGCAAACGATCACGCTGTTCAACCCCGTGGTGTATCTGATTTCAGGTTTTCGCTGGTCATTCTACGGAATCGCCGATGTACCCATTTTCTGGAGCCTTCTGGCCATACTTGCCTTTACCGGAATCTGCCTTGCAATCATCGGCTGGATCTTCAAAACCGGCTGGCGCATCCGTAGCTAGGGCGTTGCATTTTTGCCCATCAGGTGTGTGAAATTGGTTCACGTCGCGTTTATGGCGCTTCGGGTCTCTTGTTTACAGCCTCGGCGCCCTCTACATCGGCTTCCATGAAACTCAGCCTGCCCTTCTTGAAAAAGCAGCCCATGGTGGCCGTTGTTCGCCTGTCCGGTGCCATCGGAATGGCTGGGCGCGGGTCGATGAATGCCACCGCCTTGGCGCCGGTACTGGAAAAAGCTTTTCGCAAAGGCAAGCCTGCCGCCGTGGCGCTTGAGGTCAATTCTCCGGGTGGATCGCCTGTTCAAAGCTCATTGATTGGTGCGCGTATCCGGCGGCTGGCGGAAGAGCTTGATATTCCGGTCTATGCCTTCGTCGAAGATGTGGCCGCCTCAGGCGGATACTGGCTGGCGGCGTCGGCAGATGAGATTTGGGCCGATGACAGTTCGGTTCTGGGATCGATAGGCGTGATCTCTTCTGGCTTCGGCGCGCATGTTTTTCTGGCACGCCAGGGCTTTGAAAGACGTGTGCACACAGCGGGTCAGTCGAAATCGATGCTCGATCCGTTTGCCCCCGAAAAGAAAGACGACGTTGCACGGCTCAAAGTGCTGCTGGGCGATATCCACGAGAATTTCATTGATCACGTAAAGTCTCGCCGAGACGGCAAGCTGGATACCAGTGCTGATCTGTTCAATGGCGAGGTTTGGCTGGCGCGGCGTGCGCAAGAGTTGGGATTGATCGACGGGATTGCACATCTGAAGCCCAAAATGCAGGAGAAGTTTGGAGATAAGGTCAAATTCCGCCGTTACGGCCTGCGCAAACCGATCTGGTCCCGTTTTGGGGCGACGATTGCGCAGGATGCCTTTGCCGGGCTTGAGGAGCGTGCTGCCTACGCGCGTTTCGGGTTGTGACGTGATCATCAAAATAGTCACACTGTTTCTGGTTGCCATGGGTGTTCTGGCGATGTTCGGAAAGCTCCGCTTTCCGGGTCAGAACCGGTTGAGTTCTGCAAAATGTCCACGTTGCGGGCGGTTTCGGATCGGTAAGGGCCCCTGTCCTTGTGAAACAGGAGGCCGTGGATGAGCGCGTGGCTGTTCTCTGGCCTTGGATTGCTAATCCTGCTGTTGGCAGGTGATGCGCTGGTCCGCGGGGCCGTGAACCTCAGCCTGAGATTGGGTGTGCCTGCGCTGATAGTCAGCCTTACGATTGTTGCCTTTGGCACCTCGGCACCTGAATTGTTGATCGCGATCAGTGCGATCAAAGAAAATGCGCCGGGGATAGCGCTAGGCAATGTGGTGGGGTCGAACACGGCGAATATTCTGTTGGTCCTAGGGCTTCCGGCGCTTTTGGCGACGTTGCACACAAGCGAATGTGACAGCAGAAAAAACTATATCTTCATGTTGCTCGCTTCGGTTCTGTTTATCGGGTTGGCATTTTGCGGGGTCTTTAACCTGCTCAGTGGGGCGATCTTGCTGGCAGCTTTGGCTCTGGTTCTCGCCAATGCCTTTCGCGAGGCGCATGCCCACCGCAAAGCCTGTGGTGAAGCCTGTGCTGATGACGACGAACTGGACGGTCTGGAGGAAGCAGACCCCGACATGCCTTATTGGAAGGTAGCAGTTTATTTGATCCTGGGCCTGATCGGTCTGCCAATGGGTGCCCATTTGCTGGTCGACAATGCAACCATCATCGCCCAGAGCTATGGCGTGAGCGAAACTGTGATCGGCCTGACCTTGATCGCGGTTGGCACATCCTTGCCGGAACTGGCGACTACGGTCATGGCGGCATTGCGTCGGCAGGCAGATGTGGCGCTGGGCAATGTTATCGGATCGAACATGTTTAATCTGCTGGCCATTGTCGGTATCGCAACTCTGTTTGGGCGTATCCCGGTTGATCCTGAGTTTCTACGCTTTGATCTCTGGGTGATGCTGGGTGCATCGCTTTTGCTGGTCCCGTTTGTTTTCTTCAAAAAGGACATCACGCGGGTCTGGGGTTTGGTCCTGACGCTACTTTATGTGATCTATGTGGTTAGCCTTCTGGCCTGATCAGACCTGGGGAGAGAGCCCATGACACAAGCACTGGTGACCGGAGCGGGAAAACGTCTTGGCCGCGCGATGGCACTATACCTGGCGCGGCGCGGGATGGATGTGGCTGTGCATTACGCAAGCTCGGAACGGGAAGCGCTTGAAACAGTGAATGAAGTGCAAGCGCTGGGGCGAAAGTCAGTGGCTCTGCAGGCAGATCTGCTTGACGAAGCTCAGGTCAGCTCGTTGCTGCCCCGCTCGGCCGAGGCGCTTGGCGGGCCGATAACTTGCCTCGTCAACAATGCCTCGATCTTTGAATATGACAATATTCATTCCGCTACTCGCAACAGCTGGGATCGCCACCTCGACAGCAACCTGCGCGCGCCATTTGTTCTGACGCAGGCCATGGCCGCACAGGGATTGCAGCCGACATTGGATGAACAGGGTGAGCCCCAGGCAGTGGGTCTGATCGTGAACATGGTGGACATGCGCGTACGCAAACTGACGCCCGAATTCATGTCGTATACGATCGCCAAGATGGGTCTATGGACCCTGACCCGAACCGCAGCTCAGGCATTGACACCTGCGATCCGCGTAAACGCAATCGGCCCGGGACCGACGATGCAGGGTCATCGACAAAGCGAAAAGCACTTTAACGCTCAACGCCGGAACACGATTCTTAAACGCGGCGCGAATCCGTCAGATATCACTGCCGCGCTTGGCTATTTTCTGGATGCGCATTCGGTCACCGGTCAGCTTTTGTGCGTGGATGGCGGGCAGCATCTTGGCTGGCAGACGCCGGATGTACTGGGCGTAGAATAGGTAAAACTGCGGTAAGTTTTGCACCGCTCTCATTTACGTTACATGCACGTTACAAAAATGTCTTAATTTTCATACACTTGTCTCACACTAGAAAAAGTATCGTTTGAAAACAAACAGTTAAAATACTGCCTATTTTTTGTGCAGATCAACGAATAGGCAATGATTCAAGGGAAAATCACGATGCCCCAAAAGTTATCTGCATACTTATCCACAGAAGTCGTGGATTTGTTTTCTCTTGATCTAAGGGCGTCAAGATTGCAGCCATGGTCAGAGAATCATATCTCAGAGCCATGACAGCCAGCACCGACCCCGATTCATCAACACAAGCCACCGGCTATGCCTGCATTCAGCGCTATGTGAAAACGCTGGACAGTTCGCCGGGTGTTTACCGGATGCTGGATGCGGACAGTCGTGTTCTGTACGTGGGCAAAGCGCGCAACCTGAAGGCACGGGTGTCGAACTATACGCGACCCGGGCATTCGGGCCGGATCGAGAAGATGATTGCAGCGACTGCCTCGATGATGTTCCTGACTACGCGGACAGAGACCGAGGCACTGCTGCTGGAACAAAACCTGATCAAGCAGCTCAAGCCAAAATACAATGTGCTGCTGCGGGACGACAAGAGCTTTCCGAATATTTTGGTCGCAAAGGATCACGCATTTCCGCAGATCAAGAAGCATCGCGGGGCCAAGAAGGAAAAAGGCGCCTATTTCGGACCATTCGCCAGTGCTGGAGCCGTAAACCGGACGCTGAACCAGTTGCAGAAAGCATTCCTGCTGCGGAATTGCTCTGACTCAATGTTTGATAGCCGCACGCGGCCTTGCTTGCTCTACCAGATCAAGCGTTGTTCTGGGCCATGTGTTGGGCTGATTTCCGATGCGGTCTATCGTGAAAGCGTAAAGGACGCCGAACGGTTTCTATCTGGCAGATCCACCAAGGTGCAGGAAGATTTGGCCGATCAGATGATGGCCGCGTCCGAGGCCATGGAATTCGAGCGCGCCGCTGGTCTGCGCGACCGAATCCGGGCGCTGACGCAGGTTCAGACCAGCCAGGGCATCAACCCGCGCGGTGTGGCTGAGGCGGATGTGATCGCCCTGTATATGGACGGCGGACAGGCCTGCGTACAGGTGTTCTTTATCCGCGCCAGTCAAAACTGGGGGAATAAGGACTTCTATCCGCGCGTTGGTGCGGACGTGTCTCCGGCAGAGGTGATGGAGGCGTTCCTGGGGCAATTCTACGACAATAAGGAACCGCCGCGTCAGTTGATCCTGTCTGATGCAATCGAAAACGCCGATCTGATGCAACAGGCGCTAACCGAAAAAGCCGGCCGTAAGGTTGAAATCAATGTGCCCCAGCGTGGCGAGAAACAGGAATTGGTGGCTGGTGCCTTACGCAATGCGCGTGAATCACTGGCCCGACGGATGTCAGAAAGTGCCACGCAGGCCAAATTGCTGCGGGGTGTGGCCGAGGCATTTGATCTGGACGCACCGCCGAACCGGATCGAGGTTTACGATAACTCTCACATACAAGGAACTAACGCAGTAGGGGGCATGATCGTCGCAGGTCCTGAAGGGTTCATGAAGAACGCTTACCGCAAGTTCAACATTCGTGGCGACGATCTGACCCCGGGTGATGATTTCGGCATGATGAAAGAGGTCCTGACCCGCCGTTTCACTCGTCTGCAAAAAGAAGACCCGGATCGCGATAAGGGGCTATGGCCTGACCTGCTGTTGATAGATGGCGGAGCCGGACAGGTGAGTGCTGTGCACGAGATCATGCAGGCGCATGGGGTTGAAGATATTCCAATGATCGGTGTCGCCAAAGGCGTGGATCGCGACCATGGTAAAGAAGAGTTTCATCGCATCGGCCAACGCCCCTTTGCCTTGAAACGCAATGACCCCGTATTGTACTTCGTCCAGCGCCTGAGGGACGAGGCCCACCGCTTTGCCATCGGGACGCACCGTGCGAAACGGGCCAAAGCGGTTGGTGCTACGCCCTTGGATGAAATTCCCGGTGTCGGAGCCGCTCGCAAACGTGCTCTGTTGGCTCATTTTGGCAGTGCCAAAGCTGTAAGCCGAGCCAATTTGGCAGACCTAAAAGCTGTCGAAGGTATCTCAGCCGGGCTGGCGCAGAAAGTCTATGATTTCTTCCACGACAAGGGTTAGGCTCTTCGCCCGCGCCAGAGAATATAAAGACCGGAGGCCACGATCAGGGCGCTGCCAATCCACATTGTTTGATCCAATTTCTCTTTGAACAAGAATACACCCAGCCCGATCCCGAACAGTAGTCGGGAGTATCGAAAGGGCGTCACAGCTGAAACTTCGCCTGTCCGCATCGCTTTCATGAGTGACGCATAGGCCATCGTCCCAATCACCACTGCAGTCGCAATGTAGGCACCTGTGGTGCCCGTCATGGCTACCATCGGCGCGCCCTCGTAGAATCTATAGGCGATCCCAGCAACCACGACAGAGAGGAACCCGTAGAACCCCAGCACGTCTGCACCCAGTGTCGCGGGCGCGGCGCGGCTCGCCAGATCGCGACCCGCAAATCCCAACATCCCGAACACCGCCAGAAGTGACAGCATCGTAAAACTATCGCCTGTTGGTCGGATGATGATGACGACACCGACCAGACCAATTGCAATCGCGCTCCAGCGTCGCCAGCCGACGGTTTCCCCAAAGAACAGCGCCGCACCAGCAACCACGACCAGCGGCGTGGCCTGCAAAATCACTGTCGCAGATGAGAGTGGCGTCAGAGCGATTGCCAGCAAATAGAACATCCGTCCGAGGATCTCGAAAAAGACGCGAATTTTCATGGGCCGAGACAAGACATCGGGATGGAATAACCACCCGCCGCGTAAGGTTGTGACGCAGGCAAAAATCATTGATCCGCCCGTGCCAAACAGAAGCAAAACCTGCCAGATCGGCAAGTCAGCCGATGCGCCTTTTAGCAGCGCGTCTTCGATCGCGAACAAAGCCATGGCGGCGATCATCCAGGCGCTACCAATCAGGTTCGACCGGGGGTCGGTTTGGATATGCGGTGTCATGTGGGGTTCAGGTACTTTCAGGTCGGACCATCCGCCAATCTGACTTCAATGTTCTGCGATGCCAAGATGAATCTGAAGACTTCTCTACTGTTGCGACTCTGTGACGTGCCACGTGCCAAACGCTTGTGTACTGTGAGTTTTTCGCGACCTCATCTTTTATGTCCCGGGCCGGCGATGTAGGGTCCAAGCCATGAAATGGAACCTGCCGAATATTCTGACCGTCCTGCGCCTCGTGGCCGCGCCGGGTCTTGCCGTGATGTTTCTGTATTTCACGCGCCCCTATGCGGATTGGTTTGCGCTGATCCTGTTCCTGACTGCGGCCATCACTGATTGGTTCGACGGCTATCTTGCGCGGGCTTGGAAACAGGAAACCAAAATCGGGGCCATGCTGGACCCAATCGCTGATAAGGCGATGGTTGTGATCGCGTTGATGATCCTGGTGGGCTACTCGACCGAGCACTGGACGCCATGGCTGGTGTTGCCCGCAACGGTCATCCTGTTTCGTGAAGTCTTTGTTTCAGGTCTGCGGGAGTATCTGGGTGACGTGGCTGGGACGTTGAAGGTCACGAAACTGGCCAAGTGGAAAACGACGGCACAGATGGTGGCAATCGCGATCCTGTTTTCGCAGGGCATATTCGAACACCACTTCGTGATGGCCACGTTCGGCATGGACGCCACGACCATAGATAAAGTGCTGACCGGGCAGGTAGAGGATCTGGGCCACATGCGCTGGCATCTTGAAGGCATGTTCTGGTCTGGCCGTATTGGTCTGTGGCTGCTGTGGATCGCTGCGACGCTGACATTGATCACCGGCTATGACTACCTACGTAAAGCCATGCCCCACCTGAAGGAGAGCTAAGCAATGGACGTGCTGTATTTCGCCTGGGTGCGTGAACGCATCGGTCTGCCTAAAGAGAAAGTTCAGACCGAAGCTGCCACTGTGAACGATCTGGTCGCTGAACTCAGCGCACGCGAAGATCGCTATGCCGCTGCGTTCGCGGACCTCTCCGCGCTGCGTGTAGCGTTGGATCAAGAGCTTTCGGATTTTGACGCCTCATTGACCGGGGTGCGCGAGGTCGCCTTCTTCCCGCCCATGACGGGTGGCTAAGATGCGGATCGCTGTACAAGAGGCTCCGTTTGATCTGGGGGTCGAAGCCAATGCTTTTGCAGCCGGAGACGCTGCCAACGGGGCCATCGTGACTTTCACCGGCGTAGTACGCGATCTGAACTCTGGCGATCTGGATGTCATAGAGATTGAGCACTATCCCGGAATGACCGAACGTGCGCTGACCAAGATTGCGCAAGATGCAATGGATCGCTGGTCGCTTGGGGATGTTCTGGTGATTCACCGCCACGGGCGCCTTGCCCCGGGCGATCGGATCATGATGGTTGCCACTGCTGCGCCACATCGCAAGGATGCGTTTGAAGCGGCAACGTTTCTGATGGACTACCTTAAATCCCGCGCGCCTTTCTGGAAGAAAGAAATCACCAAATCCGGCGCAGAATGGGTTGCTGCGAAGGACGAAGACGAAGACGCTTTGACCCGCTGGTAATTCGATCAGTCGGCGTTGTTGATCCCCCCGCGCAATTCTTCGGCTTCCTGCCGCGCAGCACGCAATCCCTCCATCGCTGCACTCAGTTCGGCTTCGGTTTGCGTTAGCTGGTTGGTCAGCTCCGCTTCGCGTTGCTGCAGATAGGTGATTGCTTGATCGCGCGTTTCCTCGGCCTCGTGCAACTCCTGGCTCATGCGGTCCAGATCAGCCACGTCGCTTTGACGGACGCGCGACAGTCGATGTGCCAGCCAGTTCGCAAACCAGCCCATGCAGAAGGCAGCAAACAGGATGATAGCGGTGGCGATAACGAATTCGATTCTGTTCACTTTATTGGTCCTCTGAGCCTGCATCCTGGGCTTCGGCGTCGGGTGTTTCTGCTTCTACGGCTTCAAGCCCGGTCTCGGTATCTGGCACAGGTTCAGGCCGGATCAGATGAAACTTGATGCGGCGGTTTAATTCACGGCCTTCTTCGGTGTCATTGTCGGCAATTGGCTGCGTCTCGCCATATCCGACCGCCGAAAAGCTTGAGGTCGGGACACGCCGACCACGTAGTTCGTTCAGGATAGATTGCGCACGCGCCTGGCTGAGTTGCTGGTTCATTTCCTCGCGACCCTGACTGTCGGTATGGCCCTGTATTTCCAATCGTATCGGGCCGCATTCGCGCAGGATATCCGCGATCTGATTCAACGCATCGCGCGAGTCGGAGGCGACTGTCGCCGACCCTGGTTCGAAGGCGATTTTACTATTGCTTTGAACTTCGGCGATCTGTTCTTCGCAAACCTCCGGATCTGGCAGCGCATCTTGAGGCGCTGGCGGTTCAACATAGGTGATCGACAGGTTGAAATCCTGAGCATCGCCCAGCTTGTCCGATAGCAATCCAGCGATCCGCGCCTTTGCATCGGGATCGTGGCTGACCCCTGTCAGCGAAACGTCGTCTGGCGTTACAGTCAATGCTCCGTTGTGTAGATGCGACAAGGCATCGAGCCCGGCCAGAACCCGAACGGGCCAATCGGTTGGCAGGTCCTGAACCACACGGGTGGCGGTGTAAACCTGCGTTGATCCAAAGGCGGCGCGGGCGAAACTGTCGGTCATGTCGCGTAAGGTCTCGTCACTGACACGGCCACGCAACTGCACCAGACCTTCAGGGCTGAGGGTGGCGTTGAATTCAATCGGTCCAGCGGGATCGTCGGGCTCGGGTTCGGGCAGTACTGCATGAAGGGCGAATACGTCGGGAAGCGCGTTTTCCAATTCCCCCACAACACGATCAAACAAGATGGGGCTGGTATCTTGGGCTGCTACCAACGTGATGTCGGCATCCGACATGGTGACCGACCCCTGTCCAATCTCGGCCAGTGCCAAGATGCTTAGCTGTGCAGCATTAGACCAGCGAGGCGAAGGAACCCCCAGCCCGATTGTACAGGAATATGGCCCGGTCAAACCAGCCTCGCGCGCAGTGGCGACGATCAGCTCCCGCGCGTCTTCACTCTGGGCAGAGCAGGCATCAAACTGTCCGCCGTTTTCATCTATCAGATAGCGGAGCGTAAACGGCGTGATAACGGGGCGGGGCGCCGAGATGGAAAGGCCGATTCGCAGTCCGGGCGGTGCGGCACGGCTCAGGTCTTGTTCCAGCCTGTCTTTCTCCTGCTGGCTATCGGCGATGGCGGTGATACGTACCAATCCAGGGCTGGCGGAAATCTTGGCACGGGGCAGGCCAGAAAGTGCCTCGATCGCATAATCTATGGCTTGATCCCATCCCTTGGGTTCGGCGTAGTCCGCGCTTTCCATCAGATCAGAAACGGATGAGTTCTGATCAAGTCGCTGCAATCTGTCGATCAGGTCGTCGCGATCCAAGCTCGCGGGCACGAGGCCGATGATTGTTATGCCGCTGTCATTGCGCAATATCTCGGCCGAAAAACGGGGCGGGGTCAGGTCGGCGGTGGGCGCGACCTCCATCTCATCGATTACTCGCGAGGTATCAACTTCTGTCCCGGCGGCGGTCAGTGCGTTGAACCGGGTAGCTTCATCCGGGGCAGTACCAGTCAATACAACACGCAACCCATCGGACTGGACCTCGGCCCAGTCATGGCCCTTGAGATTCAAAGCCCGGCGTACTGCAAACTCCGATGCGTCTTCTATCTTTGTCACTGCATAGCTCGCCGCCACCAGAGACAGCACGGCGGTCACCGCAAAGATCAACGCAACAGCAAGAGCGTAAGGCATGCGCATAGGTGGGATCGAAACTCCTCGGGCGGTTTGTTCCGGACTCATACAGAGCCCATCACGGAGGTGCAATCAGAGCAAAAGGGCGACGCAGAGGAAGATCAGCGGAATCAAGCCGGTGTCGCGATTGGCCCGAAACAGTTGCAGCAATTTGGCGTTGTCTTCCGTGTCCAACCCCCTCAATTGCCAGGCAAGGTGCCATCCCATCGCCCAAGGCCCGCCAAGCGCAACGACCAATGCAAGGACCGACGCCACCGGCAATGCCGCATCGATAATCGCAAGTCCCATCAGACTGACCGTTCCTATCAGAAAATATTTGAGCCAACGCGCGGTATCGGTTCCGAACAGCCGCGCAGTGGATTTGATTCCGATCAGTTCGTCGTCCTCGGCATCCTGATGGGCATAGATCGTGTCATAAAACAGGGTCCAGGCAATGCCTGACAGATAGAGCATGATGGCGGGCCAGCCCACGGTGCCAGTATGCGCTGCCCATGCCAGCAATGCGCCCCAGTTAAAGGCCAACCCCAGAAAAATCTGTGGCCACCAAGTAAACCGTTTCGCAAATGGATAGATCGTGACGGGAAGCAACGATAAAACACCCATGGCTATGGCGGCTTGGTTGAAAGTCAGAAGAATCGCCAGTGCCAACAAGCATTGCAACACCATCCAGAACACCGCCTGACGCACACTGACCTGACCCGATGGTATTGGGCGCGAGCGGGTGCGCTCGACCTTTCCGTCGAACTCCCGATCGGTGATGTCATTCCACGTACAGCCCGCGCCGCGCATCAGGAAAGCTCCGATGGCGCAACCGATGGCGATCCAAAGATCCTCCCATCGTGGTTGCCCGTCGCTAAGGATGGCCAGTGCCAGACCCCACCAGCAGGGAATCAGCAACAACCATGTGCCAATAGGCCGATCAGCCCGGCTGAGCCGCAGGTAAGGGCGCGCAAAGGTGGGTGCGTACGTGTCGACCCAGTTGCCGGTCGCGGCATCAGCGACCTGACCGTCTGGTGTTGGGGCATTGCCTTGCATATGTAGGGTCTCATGACTGCGAAGATCAGACTGTATGTAGAGCACCCTTTAGGTCCGGGGCAATCGGTTCCTTTGACGCGCGAACAGGCCCATTACCTGTTCGGTGTCATGCGCTTGTCGGTTGGCGGGCAGGTTGCCCTGTTCAACGGGCAGGATGGAGAGTGGCTGTCCGATGTCGCCGAGGCGGGCAAACGCGGCGGCCTACTGACCTGTGCAGAGCAAACGAAGCCGCTGCAACTGCCGCCCGATCTGTGGCTGCTTTTTGCGCCGATTAAAAAGGCGCGGACCGATTTCATCGTTGAAAAAGCAGCTGAAATGGGCGCTGCGCGGATTATACCGGTACAGACAGGGTTCACCAATTCCGAGCGTATTCGGCAGGATCGGCTGCAAGCGCATGCGGTGGAAGCAGCGGAACAATGTGGCGGGACCTTCGTGCCAGAGGTCACTGAATTGCAGCGACTGGATCGCGTGCTTGATGCATGGCCTGAAGGTCGTCAGTTGATGTTCTGTGACGAGGCCGAGGTTGGCTCGGCCCTGCGATTGGCCGAAAACGAACCAGGTCAGCCATGGGCCATCCTCATTGGCCCAGAGGGTGGTTTTTCCGACCAAGAACGCAAGCGACTGAAGGCGTTGCCCCATGCTCATGTGGTCAGCCTCGGCCCCCGTATCCTGCGTGCCGATACGGCCGCTGTTGCTGCGATGACCATGTGGCAGCAGGCACTGGGGGATTGGTCTTGATGTGGCGGCCGGCACAGGAAACGGACCTGCCGGATATTCACGCATTTCTGTCCCAGCACATCCAGACATCCATGTTTCCGTTGGCTAATCTACGAGATTTCGGTCTGCGTAAATTGCATCCCCGGTCGTTGAAAGCCTGGGTGCTTGGCGATCCGTTTCGCGCTGTCTTTGCCATCACAAACGAAGGTATGATCCTGTCACAATGCCCGAACTGTTCGGATGATGAGCTTGCTGAGGCCATAAGCCTGATCCGAGGGCACGCTCTGTTTGGCATAGCCTCGGAAGCCACGCAGGCGCGGCGGCTCATGAAACTTGGCGGCTGGGAAGACCGACCCGCGACGCTTAACAGTGATGAGCCGGGGTTTTCGCTGGAGCTGGATCAGCTTCGCATGCCAGACGTTTCGGGCGCCCGTCTGGTTCCTCTGGATGAAGTCGACAGGGCAATCACCGAGAACTGGCGGCGCGACTATCTGATCGAGGCTATGGATTTTGCTCCTGACAGGGCGAAAACACAGGCAGGCGAAGATTTCGAAGCTTATTGCACGCGCGATTCCCACCGGGTTCTTCTGATCAACGATCGGCCCGTCGCCATGACAGGCTTCAATGCGCGCCTGCCCGAGATCGTACAGATCGGAGGGGTCTACACGCCCCCCGAATTGCGTGGCCGAGGTTATGCGCGTCTCGCTATCGCATTGCATTTGACCCAGGCGCGGGGCGCTGGAGTTTCCCGTTCAGTTCTGTTTGCCGCTTCCGATTCCGCCGCGCGTGCTTATATGGCTATTGGGTTCCAACCAGCGGGTTATTTCTCGCTGATCTTGTTCACAAACCCGGAGGACACAGCATGAGTTTCATCCGACCAGAAGCCAAACTGGCCATGTGGCGCTGGCGCGAAGTGCTGGTTGCTGGATTTGTCCTGCTGCTGGGCCTGAGTTGGATCAACGGACCGGGTGGATTGCTGGGCTGGTTGGGTTGGATTCTGGTGGTCGTTTCGATTGCTCTTGCCGTAATCGGATTACAGCGTGCGCGCTTTCGCACCGGTGCAGGTGGTCCGGGCGTTGTGACCATCGATGAAGGTCAGATCACTTATCTTGGCCCTTTAGATGGCGGGATCGTTGCTGCGCGCGAAATCGAACGACTTGCGCTGGATCCAACCGCGCGCCCAGCTCTTTGGGTTCTGGATCAGCCGGGGCAACCGACTCTTCACATTCCGGTGAACGCCGAAGGGGCTGAGGCTCTGTTTGATGTGTTTTCGAGCCTGCCAGGGTTGAAAACTGAACAAATGCTGTCGGAACTCAACGGTGGATCAGCGCATCCTGTCGTGATTTGGGAACGGACGCCCTCGCGCCCGGCTCATCTCAGGCTGCATTGACACTGGCGCGGTTTGCGCTCAGGACTGACCTTCAAGACAGACATATCAGGATCGGAGCACGGGTAACATGTCCATCCCCCAGTCCGGCGGCGGACCGATCGAACGCCATGAGCAACTGGCCGAATATCTGGAATCGGGCTGCAAGCCCAAGGATGATTGGCGCATTGGCACCGAGCATGAGAAGTTCGGCTATTGCAAAGACACGCTGAAACCGCTGCCGTTTGAAGGCAAACGGTCCATCGTGGCTGTGCTGGAAGGCCTGCGCGACCGTCATGGTTGGGCCGAGGTGCGCGAAGCCGGGCATCTGATAGGGCTTGAGAAGGATGGTGCGAACGTCAGCTTGGAGCCGGGTGGCGCGTTGGAGCTGTCGGGTGCCCCGCTTGAGACGATCCATGAGACCTGCGATGAGGTGAATATCCACCTGCGTGAGGTGAAGGATATAGCTGATGAGATCGGCGTAGGATTTATCGGTTTGGGTGCCGCCCCGATCTGGACCCATGACGAAATGCCGTTGATGCCCAAGGGCCGTTACCGGCTGATGAACGACTACATGGAAAAAGTCGGCACCATGGGCCGCGCGATGATGCGGCGCACTTGCACGGTTCAGGTCAATATCGACTTTGGGTCCGAGGCAGACATGGTGCAGAAACTGCGTGTCGCGCTGGCATTGCAGCCGGTAGCCACTGCGCTGTTCGCGAACTCTCCGTTTTTTGAGGGCAAGGTGAACGGCCAGAAAAGTTGGCGCAGCTATATTTGGCGACATCTGGATGATGCACGGACGGGCATGCTGCCCTTTGTGTTCGAAGAGGGCTTCGGGTTCGAACGCTATGTACAATATGCGCTCGATGTACCGATGTATTTCGTCTATCGCGACGGGCAATATATCAACGCGCTGGGCATGTCCTTCCGCGACTTCCTGCAGGGCAAACTGCCTGCACTGCCCGGTGAGACGCCGACTCTGTCCGATTGGGCAGATCACCTGACCACGGCCTTCCCCGAAGCGCGGATCAAGAAATTCATGGAGATGCGCGGAGCCGATGGCGGCCCATGGCGTCGCCTATGCGCTCTGCCTGCCTTCTGGGTCGGTCTGACCTATGACCAAACCGCACTGGATGCCGCGTGGGATCTGGTCAAAGGATGGGATGCCGAGACGCGCGAAGCCCTGCGGGTCGAGGCTGCCAAGGATGGTCTGCAAGCGCAGGTTAGCAACATCAACATGCATGATTTGGCGCGCGAAGTGGTCTCGATTGCCGAAGCCGGACTTGCGTCCCGCGCACGCCCTGGTGCGGGTGGTCTGGTACAGGACGAGACGCATTTCCTCAACGCGCTCAAGGACAGCATCGATACGGGCAAGGTCCCCGCAGATGAGTTGCTGGATCACTACAATGGCGACTGGAATGGCGATCTGACCCGGATTTATCCCGAATACAGCTATTGATCCCCACCGTCCCGCTTGCATTCGCGGGGCGGGGCCGATAGCAGGTTGGCGACTAAATTCAGAGGGCGTCATGGACGATCTTAAGGCAAAATATCTGGGCCAAATCGCCGATGCGGGCGATGAAAACGCACTTGAGGCGATCCGAGTCGCTGCCGTGGGCAAAAAAGGCGAAGTCGCGCTGAAGATGCGCGAGTTGGGCAAGATGACCCCCGAAGAGCGTCAGGTCGCAGGCCCAGCACTGAACGCCCTGAAGGATGAAATCAACTCGGCGCTTTCCACCAAGAAGGCTGCGCTTGCCGATGCTGCGCTGGATGAGCGTCTGCGCACTGAATGGCTGGACGTCACCCTGCCGACTCGCGCGCGCCGCCATGGTTCGATCCACCCGGTCAGCCAGGCGACCGAGGAATTGACCGCGATATTTGCCGAACTGGGTTTCTCGGTGGCCGAAGGGCCGCGGATCGAGACCGACTGGCACAACTTTGACGCCCTGAACATCCCCGGCCACCACCCTGCACGGGCCGAGATGGACACGTTCTACATGCACCGTGCCGAGGGCGATAACCGCCCGCCGCATGTGCTGCGCACGCATACCTCACCGGTCCAGATCCGCTCGATGGAACTGCAGGGCGCGCCGATCCGCGTGATCTGTCCGGGCGGCGTCTACCGCGCCGATTATGACCAGACCCACACGCCGATGTTCCATCAGGTCGAAGGGCTGGCCATCGACAAGGACATCTCGATGGCAAACCTGAAATGGGTTCTGGAAGAGTTTGTGAAAGCGTTTTTTGAGGTCGACGACGTCGAGCTCCGCTTCCGCGCCTCGCACTTCCCCTTCACCGAACCGTCGGCCGAGGTCGATATCCGCTGTTCCTGGGATAACGGTCAGTTGAAGATCGGCGAGGGCGACGACTGGATGGAAATTCTGGGTTCCGGCATGGTCCACCCCAAGGTGATCGCCGCCGGTGGGATCGACCCCGAGGTCTATCAGGGCTTTGCGTTTGGTATTGGTATCGACCGTCTGGCGATGCTGAAATACGGCATTCCCGACCTGCGGGCGTTCTTTGATTCAGATTTGCGGTGGCTGCGTCATTATGGGTTTGCGGCATTGGATATGCCGAACTTGCATGGTGGTTTGTCGCGGTAGAGAGATCATTGGACGACTGGCTGACGTTATATCGTGATTGGTGGAAGCTTAGGGTTTCCAAATAGCCGCTTCTTTGGTTCATATGTTTGTTTTTCGCGGTGTTTATTCCACCAACACTTGTATCTTGGGTGTGGGAAAGTTCATCGACAGCAGTCTTGATTGCTTTTGTAGTCTCAGCAATTTTGTTTCTGCCGGGACTACTCGTTGCTGGGCTCGAATTTTTGCGGCCCGGTGCTTTTCAAGTGCGAGATAGGCTGCAAAGAGACAAAACCTTAGACCTAATCCAGAAACGGAATTCCAGTTTTTGGAATCGGTGGTAAGACTTGTACCTGTTCAGCATATATCTCGCTAAGTATTATGACTGGTCCTATTCGTTTTCCAGCCGTCACCGTCGGTGGGTTGGACTTGCGATACTCTTCGCGTGGTATTGGGTATTTGTTGGAATTGTTAGCTTACTTCCGGGTTGGGTTGCTGGCTTAGCTTTACTCATATCCGCGCCATTCTCGGGCCTGTTCATGATTGCGCATCATCGCGTCTGGAAAAAAAGAGATGAAAGCGCGCGCGATCAACAATCTCAGTTGTGGAAAACCAAGAAACTCATTGATCGATTCAAGAAGTAAGTGCGGAGCAAAGGCCGATAGGCCGCCGCGCTACCGCCAGACCGCCCGCACGGACTGGCGATTTGTCTCCGTTAGCGCTCCGTTTGAGTGTTTCGCGGATTTGGCTGGCATAAAGTGCCCACCACAACCCTTTGATCGCCATCCCGCGGTCTGGCGATAGTGCGGCTTTGTGATTTGATCCGTTGTAGGGTGGGGTTTCACCCCACCGTGGGCCGGTTGGTGGGGTGAAACCCCACCCTACACCAATATGTTATGTGACAGTGCGGCAGACGTCGCTAGGCTCCGGCTTATGATCTATCGACTGCTTTTTCTTCTGCTGACCGCGACTCCGGCCTTTGCGATGGGCCCGTGGAAATCTGACTGCCACGGCGATACCGCCTGTGAGATCGGCGACCGCTCATACCATGTGCTGGAACCCGATGGCTGGGATGGCGAAACGCCTCTGCCAGTGCTGTTGCATTTCCATGGCTGGGCGCGGCAGGGCGATGTGGTGGTGAACCATGAACGCATCGCCGGGGCAACCAAGCTGCGCGATGTGCTGCTGGTGGCTCCGAACGGGCTGGGCAAAAGCTGGAATTTCTGGACCGCTGATACCGCAGACGTGCCGTTCGCTGATCGGGTGTTAGAGGATGTTGCCAAGCACTATCCCATTGATCCTGAACGCATCTATGTCTCGGGTTATTCCTATGGCGGTGCAATGGCGTGGCGCTTTGTGTGCCAGTCGGGCAATGACATCGCGGCACTGCTGGCCGTTGCGGGATCAATTCGCCAGACCGAGGACTGCCCGGAAGCCCCGCGCGAGGTGCGCCATGTGCATGGGCTTGATGACACCGTGATGGATTTCCCGCTTGGGCCAGACGGGGATACGACCTATCCGGTGGCGCTGTGGAAGGCCAAGTTCGACTGCAACGGCGCCACTCCGCGCGGGGATTGGAGCGTGAAGCCGTTTCTGACGCTCAGCCGGATAGAGTGGACCGATTGCGCGCAGGGGCAGGTCACGCTGGATACGCATCCGGGCGGGCATTTCATTCCTCACGGCTGGATCGGCTGGCAGTTGGACGAGCTTTTGGGCCGAACGCCAACTTATCCATAACCGTTGACTTCGCTGCCGCAGCGCGATCACTTGCCCGCACAACTAAACAGGAGATGACCCGTGAAACCGCTTCTGCTGGGCGCACTGATCCTTGCCGCCACTTCCGTTCAGGCAAAGGACACATACCCGCCGGTTGAATTGCTGTTGCAGACCGATACCTCGATCATCGGCGAGCCACTGGAATATCCGGCAGGGCAGGCTAAAATCACTATGGCGATCGTCACCATGCAACCGGGACAGCAGACAGGCGATCACCGTCATGATGCACCGTTGGCGGCCTATGTTCTTGAGGGCGAGATCACCGTTGACTATGGCGACGCTGGTACGCGTGTCTACAGAACCGGGGATGCCTTTGTCGAAGCCTTCCGTTCGACCCATGCCGGGGTGAATACGGGTAGCGGGATCGCGCGTATTCTGGCTGTATTTGCCGGGTCGGACGCTGTTTCGAACACGGTTGCCGAAGACTAGGCCAACGGCCTCTTTCCCCTGTGTACAATATCCGCTACATGCGGTCTGACCCGAGATTTACTGGCGGATGACGACCGATGAAATTCACTCTTTCCTGGTTGAAAGACCACCTCGATACTGACGCTTCGGTGGATGAGATTGCCGAGGCGCTGACCGACCTCGGGCTTGAGGTCGAAGAGATCGTCAACCCGGCGGACCGCCTTGCGGGCTTTACGCTGGGCCATGTGAAACATGCAGAGAAACACCCCGACGCCGACAAGCTTCGAGTTTGTACGGTTGAGACCGACGAGGGCGACCTGCAGATCATCTGTGGCGCACCCAACGCGCGCGAAGGCATCACCGTCGTCGTGTGTAAGCCGGGCATGTATATCCCCGGTCTGGATATCACCATCAGCGTTGGCAAGATTCGAGGTGTTGAGAGCTTTGGCATGATGGCGTCCGAACGCGAGCTGGAGCTGTCGGACGAGCATGAGGGAATTATCGAGCTGCCTTCGGGCGAGGTCGGTGACAAGTTTATCGACTGGCTGGCCGAGAACGAGCCGTCGAAGGTTGACCCGATGATCGAGATTGCGATCACGCCAAACCGCCCGGATGCGCTGGGTGTTGAGGGGATTGCGCGCGATCTGGCTGCGCGTGGCTTGGGCACGCTGAAGGTGCGCGACTATGTGCCGGTGCCGGGTGATTTCGAAAGCCCGATCAAGGTGTCGATCGACGAGGATACGCTGGACGGCGCACCGCATTTCACCGGTCGGCTTATCAAGGGTGTTAAGAACGGTCCTAGCCCGCAATGGCTGCAGGATCAGCTAAAGGCGATTGGTCTGCGTCCGATCTCGGCTCTGGTGGATATCACCAACTATATGACCTTCGATCACAACCGCCCGCTGCACGTATTCGATGCCGACAAGGTGCAGGGTAACCTACGCGTTCACCGTGCCAACGGTGGCGAGAAGTTGGTTGCTCTGGATGAGAAGGAATACACACTACAGCCCGGCATGATGGTGATTTCGGACGACAAAGGCCCGGAATCAATCGCCGGTATCATGGGCGGTGAGGAAACCGGCTGCACCGAGGAGACGGTGAACGTCTTCCTTGAAAGCGCGTTCTGGGATCATGTGCAGATCGCCCTGACGGGCCGTGCGCTGAAAATCAATTCGGATGCGCGCTATCGCTTCGAACGTGGGGTCGACCCGGAATACACCCGCGAAGGGTTGGAGCACGCGACGCAGATGATCCTGGATATCTGCGGCGGTGAAGCCTCGAACGTGGTTGAGGCGGGCAATGCGCCGAACCACGCGCGGGCCTACAAGCTGGATGCGGCGCGAGTGCAGTCTCTGGTCGGGATGGAAATCCCGGAAAGCGAGCAGCGGCAAACCCTGACCCGTTTGGGCTTCCGTCTGGATGGAGAGATGGCGCACGTGCCCAGCTGGCGACCAGACATCATGGGGGAAGCTGATCTGGTGGAAGAGGTCGCGCGGATTGCTTCACTGACCAAGCTGCAGGGTATTCCTCTGCCACGCACCACGGCGGGTATCCCCAAACCGGTCATGACGCCGACGCAGCGCCGCCAGTCGATGGCGCGACGGACTTGTGCCGCACTGGGGTATAATGAATGTGTATCCTACACCTTCATAGATCAGGCCTCGGCTGCGCTGTTTGGCGGTGGCGACGCTGCAACCATGCTGGAAAACCCAATCTCGTCCGAGATGAGCCATATGCGCCCTGATCTGCTGCCTGGTCTGCTGCAGGCGGCGGCGCGTAATCAGGCGCGGGGTTACGCAGATCTGGCTCTGTTCGAGGTCGGTCCGGTGTTCCACGATGGCGAGCCGGGGGATCAGCAGACGCAAATCACCGGTCTGTTGGTTGGGCGCAGCGGCCCCAAGGATGTGCACGGTGCGTCCCGCCCGGTTGACCTGTTTGATGCGAAGGCTGACGCCGAGGCGGTGCTGGCCGCAATTGGCGCGCCAGCTAAGGTACAAATTCTGCGTGGTGGCGATGCCTGGTGGCACCCGGGTCGTCACGGCAAGATTTGCCTTGGCCCGAAAAAGGTTCTGGGTGTCTTTGGTGAGTTGCACCCTCGCGTCTTGCAGGCCATGGACATCAAGGGTCCGGCAATGGCGTTCACCATTTGGCCGGATCAGGTTCCGATGCCGCGTAAATCCGGAGCAACCCGTTCCGCCTTGGAACTGCGTGACCTGCAGGCGGTTGAGCGTGATTTTGCGTTTGTCGTTGATGCCAATATCGAGGCGTTAACGCTGGTTAATGCAGCTGCAGGGGCTGACAAGGCACTGATTGAAGGCGTTCGGGTATTTGACGAATTCATCGGGGGTAGCCTTGGTGAAGGGAAGAAATCTCTGGCCATTACCGTACGGCTGCAGCCATCTGACTCGACCCTCAAGGAAAAGGACATCGAAGCGGTCAGTGCAAAGATCGTTGAGAAAGTGGCGAAAGCGACTGGTGGCGTGCTGCGCGGCTGAGGATGTTTCCACCCAGGGTGGGACATATATGATATCACGAAGGGGCGGGCGCGCCCCTTTTTTGTGGGAGGAATAGGTCATGTTAAAAGTTTATCTTTCGGGTGAGATTCACACGGATTGGCGGGAACAGATTATCGCAGGTGCCGAGGGGCTGGACATAGAGTTTAGTAGCCCAGTGACAGATCATGATGCGTCGGATGATTGTGGCGTCGCGATTTTGGGGGCAGAGCCAAATAAGTATTGGCATGACCACAAGGGTGCGATGGTGAACGCGATCCGAACCCGCAAGGGGATTTCAGACGCTGATGTGGTCGTTGTACGCTTCGGGGACAAATACAAGCAGTGGAATGCAGCCTTTGATGCCGGTTATGCGGCGGCCTTGGGCAAATCGATCATCGTGTTACACGGACCCGATCATCAACACGCTTTGAAAGAGGTGGACGCGGCCGCGCTGGCGGTGGCGGAAGAGCCCGCGCAGGTTGTCGAGATTTTGCGTTACGTGGAGACAGGCCGATTGCCAGGCTGAAGGGCCTAAGGGCGTGCGGCACTTTGGTGCCGCCGCCCTGTGGTTCAAGTTAATCTCGGGGCGGGATGGTCAGGCCCTTCTGAACTGCAGGCCTTTCCAGAAAACGGTCGAGATAGGCCACTACATTGCTGTAGTTGTCCCAACCGAGGACCTCTTTGACGCCATAATAGTCGAGACCACGTAGCCAGGGTGCGATGGCTATGTCCGCGATCGAATAGTCTCCGGCGATCCAATCCTGGCCGTTCAGCTGTGTTTCCAGGACGTTCAACAAGCGTTTGCCCTCGTTCACATAGCGTTCGCGGGGACGGGGGTCTTCGATCTCGCTGCCAGCGAACTTGTGGAAATACCCCAACTGACCGAACATCGGCCCAACGCCGCCCATCTGGAACATCAGCCATTGGGTGACTAAATGTTTGTCCGCCTTGCTCTGCCCCAGCAGCATGCCGCTTTTCTCGCCCAGATACAGCAGGATCGCTCCGCTTTCGAAAAGCCCCATCGGGACCCCATCGGGCCCGTTCGGATCAATGAGAGCCGGGATCTTGTTATTGGGATTTAGCGACAGAAATTCGGGACTTTTGACATCCGCATCTGCCAGCGTAACCAGATGTGCCTCGTAGGGCAGTCCGGTTTCCTCCAGCATGATCGACGCTTTGACCCCGTTGGGCGTTGCAAAGGAATAAAGTTGGATGCGATCAGGAAATTGCGGTGGCCATTTGGCCATGATCGGGAATGAGGTGGTGTCCAGCATGATATGCTCCTGCGAGTTATAGGTCTCAATGTGGTGGCATGAGCGCAGATTGTCAGGTGTTTGAGTGTGCAGGACCGGACAGTGACTGTTTGCTGGGGAACAGCAGGGGGAAAACTCGGAAATCCTGCACCTAGACCTGAGCGTAAATATGTCCCAAACTTTCAGTGATCCCGCGCCAACAGCGCGGGTTTGCTGTTGGTGCAAAGGAGAAGCACGTGGAAGACGTCGTAACACAGGTGGGCGCATTTGGTCCGCTGATCATGAGCGCGATCAAAGCGCTGATCGTTCTGGTATTGGGTTGGATCGTCGCCGGAGCCATAAGTGGTCTGGTGCGGCGGCGGATCAACGCGACACCGCATATCGACCCGACTTTGGGGAATTTTGTTGCGAGCTTGGTGAAATGGGTGCTGCTGGCGATAGTCTTTGTCGCCGTGCTGGGCATCTTCGGTATCGAGGCGACCAGCATCGTGGCCATTCTGGGTGCCGCATCCTTGGCCATCGGTTTGGCGCTGCAGGGAACACTCAGTGATTTAGCCGCAGGCGTGATGCTGGTCGTGTTCCGGCCTTATAAGTTGGGCCAGTATGTCGATATTGGTGGCACTGCAGGTACGGTGAAAGACCTGAACCTGTTCACGACTGAGCTGGTGACGCCTGATAACGTACAGATCATCGTGCCAAACGGTCAGGCTTGGGGTTCGGTGATCACAAACTACTCCGCCCATGACACGCGCCGAGTCGATCTGGTGTTCGGCATCGACTATGGCGACAGCGCGGATGAGGCGATGAACATCATTCTGGATGTGGCCAAGGCCGACAGTCGTATCATGGCTGATCCTGAGCCTTGGGTGCGCGTGACAAACCTTGGAGACAGCTCAGTTGATCTGACAGCGCGCCTGTGGTGTGCGGCGGCTGACTATTGGGATGTGAAGTTCGAACTTACCAAAGCGATCAAAGAAGCGTTTGACGCCAAGGGCGTATCCATCCCGTATCCGCATTCAGTGGAGATTCACAAAGAGGCGTAAGCCTCCCGCCCGTCGCTCGGGCATTGAATTGCCCTCCTCCGGTTGGGCCGGGCACCGCGCCAAAGTGCGGTGCCTTTTTTGCGCGACCGTTGGTCAAGAAAACAACAGCGCCGCGCTTTTGGCGCGGCGCCAGGCCCAAGTCTGTAAAGCGTCCTTTGGAAAAGGACGCTTTCAGAGGCGGGAGTACTCTTAGTTCAGCAGAGTTGCCGGATCGACAGAGTCGATGTTGAGGGCAGTACCTACCGCTTCGTAAGTCAGCTTGCCGGCGTGGACGTTCAGACCTGCCAGCAGGTGTGCGTCGTCCTTACAGGCCTGCTTCCAGCCCTTGCTTGCCAGCGAAAGCATGAACGGCATGGTCGCGTTGCCCAGTGCGATGGTAGAGGTCCGGGCAACCGCGCCGGGCATGTTGGCGACGCAGTAGTGCATGATGCCGTCAACTTCGTAAACCGGATCGGCGTGGGTAGTGGCTTTCGAGGTCTCAAAACAGCCGCCCTGGTCAATCGCAACGTCTACCAGAGCCGCGCCGGGCTTCATGGTCGACAGTTGTGCGCGCGAGATCAGCTTCGGAGCTGCTGCGCCCGGGATCAAAACCGCACCGATAACCAGATCGGCATCCTGAATCAGCTCGGCTGTCGCACCAGCTGTCGAATATTGGTTCTTGAACGTTCCGCCGAACACATCGTCCAGATAACGCAGGCGCGGCAGCGAGCGGTCCAGCACGGTTACATCTGCGCCCATACCCGCCGCGATTTTGGCGGCGTGAGTGCCGACAACACCGCCACCAATGACGATTACCTTTGCAGGGCCAACACCCGGAACGCCGCCCATCAGAACGCCGCGGCCACCGTTGGCCTTCTGCAAAGTCCAGGACCCGACTTGCGGTGCCAAACGACCGGCAACTTCCGACATCGGGGCCAGCAGAGGCAGGCCGCCGTTCGCGTCGGTGACAGTTTCATACGCAATCGCGGTACAACCGGATGCCAACAGGTCATGGGTCTGGTCTGGGTCGGGTGCCAGGTGCAGATAGGTGAACAGCAACTGACCTTCGCGCAGCATTTTACGCTCTACTGCCTGAGGTTCCTTGACCTTGACGATCATGTCGGCGGTGGCGAACACCTCTTCTGCAGTGTCGACGATGCGAGCTCCTGCCGCGACGTAGGCATCATTGTCAAAGCCCGAGCCCATCCCGGCACCGGTTTCGATGATGACTTCGTGACCACGGGCCACAGCCTCGCCAGCCGCGTTCGGGGTCATCCCGACGCGGAACTCCTGGGGTTTGATTTCCTTGGGGCAGCCGATTTTCATGTGAGACTCCATTCATAAACTGCCTAAATTATGGGCATTATGCTGTGCAATTTTTGTGAAACCCTGCTTGCCAAATGGTAGAATTGTAGGAAATTATCCGAAGATAGTTAAATACTACGCAATGGATGTGCGCCGATGATGATAGATGCGACTGATCGAAAGATTCTGGCAGCCCTTCAGCGCAAAGGCCGGATGTCTAATTCAGAGCTATCCGAACAGGCCAACCTGTCACCCTCGGCGTGCCACCGCCGTGTTCAACGGCTTGAGGCAGAAGGTTATATCAAAGATTACGTCGCATTGCTCGATGCACGTAAAATGAATGTGCCAACAACTGTGTTTGTCGAGATTACTTTGCAGGGACAAGCGGAAGAGGTGCTTGAATCCTTCGAAAAGGCAGTAGCCCGAATTCCCGATGTACTAGAATGTCATCTGATGGCCGGAACAGCGGATTATATTCTGAAGGTGGTTGCTGAAAATACCGAAGATTTCGCGCGCATACATCGGCAGTACCTGTCTCGCTTGCCGGGCGTGGCACAGATGCAAAGCTCTTTTGCTTTGCGCACTGTTTTCAAAACGACGGCCCTGCCAGTTTGAACTCTTCCGCACCCGATGGCCGCGTTTCATCCTGAACGCTTGTATCTGCCGTCAGACCGGTTCAAAATCTATAGTTCTGACCATAAGTGAAACATTGGCAATGCGCGCTGACATCCGATGGTTACACTGGCCCTGTATGGTCCGAACCCGAAGACGATAAGGAGCAGACCTTGGTTTACGAACATGACAGCACCCCTAAAGATTGGCTGGAAGCCGAACTGGAAGATTCGCTGGATGAAGATTTCGAGATCGAATTCAGCGAACCAATGCTTTCGGTCGAGGTGCGTAAGATCTACAAGGATCAGCATCCCGATATGCTGGATCGCAAGGTCTATTTTCGTAACCTTTTGCGTCTTCAGGCCGAACTTATCAGGGTACAGGATTGGGTGGTTCATACCGGGGCCAAGGTTTGCATCCTGTTCGAAGGCCGCGACAGTGCCGGCAAGGGTGGGGTGATCAAACGCATAACACAGCGCTTGAACCCGCGGGTTGCACGCGTGGTGGCGCTGCCAGCACCCAGCCGCCGCGAGCAAAGCCAGTGGTATTTTCAGCGTTATGTGCCGCATCTGCCCGCAGCGGGTGAAATCGTGTTCTTTGACCGGTCCTGGTACAACCGAGCAGGTGTTGAACGCGTGATGGGGTTTGCCAACGAAGATCAGGTTGAACAGTTTTTTCAGGACGTTCCCGAATTCGAGCGGATGCTGGTGCGGTCGGGAATTATTCTGCTTAAGTACTGGTTCTCGATCACAGACGAAGAACAGCAACTGCGATTCCTAATGCGCATTCACGATCCAATGAAGCAGTGGAAGCTGTCGCCCATGGATCTTGAATCCCGCATCCGGTGGGAGGCATACACCAAGGCCAAAGAGGATATGTTCTTTCGCACCAACATTTCTGAGGCGCCATGGTATATCGTTGAAGGCAATGACAAAAAGCGCGAACGGCTCAATTGTATCGAGCACCTGCTGACCAAGATCCCCTACGAGGATGTGCCGCAAGAAAAAGTCAATTTGCCGGATCGGCGCTATAATCCCGAATACGAGCGGCGTATTCTGCCGGATGAGCTACACGTGCCAAAGATTTACTGATTTGGCTGGCATGTGGTGCGGGAGAGTGATCCCCCGCACCTGAAAGGTTTGATTAGCCCCAATCAAATCCGCAGTTCATTTCAAATACAAACATGCCGCACATATCGTCATTCATGTCTTCGACTGTGGTTTCTACGGTTTCA
This sequence comes from Ruegeria sp. AP7, assembly GCF_056539905.1. Classification (NCBI taxonomy): domain Bacteria; kingdom Pseudomonadati; phylum Pseudomonadota; class Alphaproteobacteria; order Rhodobacterales; family Roseobacteraceae; genus Ruegeria; species Ruegeria sp. AP7. Next base: position 185,345 of record NZ_JBQFVT010000003.1, read on the forward strand.
ATCATGTCGTCAGCGACGTCGGTGTCGAACACAAGATCGAAATCATCCACTTCCGGTGTCGTATCGGCCTGCTGCACCGGAGACCAATCGAACTGGTCAAAATGGGCCTGCAGCGCGTTAACAAACGCTTCGATCCCGGCAAGGAAGGCCTGAACGTCAAAGCAGTCCGCGCCCGGTGCACCATTGTCAACGACAACCTCAGGTAATTCTGGCTCTTCGACCTCGGTGACGTCGGTATCCGGCACTTCAGGTTCCGGGTCTTCAACTTCAGTCACATCGGTATCAGGCGTTTCCGGCTCTTCAGTTTCGGTGACATCAGTTTCCGGTGTCTCCTCGACTGGGTCGTCGGTCTCAGTGACGTCAGTGTCCGGAGTTTCGTCCGTTGGTTCTTCGGTTTCAGTAACGTCCTCGTCCGGGGTCTCCTCAGCCGGTTCCTCGGTTTCCGGAACTTCCGCAACCGGTGTTTCGTCAACCGGTTCGTCAGTCTCGGTGACGTCGGTATCCGGCACTTCAGGTTCGGTAGGAGTGGTAACCTCTTCTTCCTCCGGCTCAACAACCTCTTCGGCCGGTGGGGCCACTGGTGGGGTGGTGCCGCCGTTATCAAGATCGACCTCGCCTTGTGTCGCAGCAAAGTTCTGCGTCACCATGACTGCATCGAACCCCTGCATGTCGCCTTCTTCGATCCCGATGCCGATATACTTAAATTCGGGGTTCAGAATGTTGGCTCGGTGGCCGGGGCTGTTCATAAGGTTCTGGTGCAATTGCGCGACATCATCGCTGATGCCTGGTGCGCCGCGCTCGGATTGCCAGGCGATGTTTTCTCCGGTGCGCCAGTTGCCGGACAGGTCAAATCCTGCGGCTTGCATCCGTTGAGTTGCAGATGAGCCGCCCTGCCCGGTGTGGCTGAACCGGTCGGTGTCCAGCATCCAGGTGCTGTGGTCCTCGGATGATTCATTCAAGTTGCGTTCAGGTTCCAGGGGATCAAGACCGCGGGATGTGCGCTCTTGGTTGATCAGCGCCAGCATTTCGCGCTCAACCGTACTTGCTGTCGACATCAGTGCCTCCGTTATTGGTTATGTCTGAGTGGACGGCCTCACTTACAGACGATCAAAGAACGCTGAACAGGGTAGGTACGGGGGCGGGCGATTTTCGGCGGCAGAATGCAACCGAGCGGCGATTCGCTGCGCTGTAAAATGCCGACATAGGCGATTGCATCAAAATCGGCAGGTTGCCGCGAGGGTAAAGCCGGGAATGGGCGAGAATATCCGCCCTAAAAAACGACAAACCCCCGGGCGGGGCCTCGGGGGTCGTCAAATAGTGTCATCCAAAGCTGGACGAGTCGCGGTAGGCTCTTAGAGCAAACCTTCGCGCTGTGCTTTCTTACGTGCCAGTTTACGGGCACGGCGGATCGCTTCAGCTTTCTCGCGCGCTTTTTTCTCGGACGGTTTCTCGAAATGTTGCTTCAGCTTCATTTCACGGAACACGCCTTCGCGCTGCAGCTTTTTCTTCAGGGCACGAAGCGCCTGATCGACGTTATTGTCGCGAACACTAACCTGCATGTGGTTGTCACCACCTTTCTAGATAGAGTTGCAAGGAAATTGCAGGAGGTGGCCGTATAGCAAAGCGCGCCTAACTTGTCTAGTACTGGACCCGCAGCCTCGGAGAGCCGAAATGACCGCTACCTATGAAGATACCAAAGAACAGCTTCTGAACGCGATTCTCGACCATGTGCCTTTTGACGGTTGGTCGGAAACAAGCTTTCGCGCAGCGATTTCCGATTGCGGTCTGGATGCCGGACTGGCCCGCGCCATCTGCCCGCGCGGCGCTGTCGATCTGGCACTGGCCTTCCATGCGCGCGGTGATGCGGCAATGCTGGATCGTATCAATACTGAGGATCTAAGCGGGCTGAAGTTTCGTGATAAGATCGCCGCTGCTGTCCGCTTTCGTTTACAGGCAGTCGAAGACAAAGAGGCCGTGCGCCGGGGTGTGACTCTGTTCGCGTTGCCGATCTATGCCGCAGATGGGGCCAAGGCGGTTTGGGGCACCTGTGACCAGATCTGGACAGTGCTTGGCGATACTTCGGATGACGTGAACTGGTATACTAAACGTGCCACTCTGTCGGGCGTCTATTCTTCAACACTGTTGTATTGGCTGGGCGATGACAGTCCGGATTATCAGGCGACATGGGAATTCCTCGATCGCCGGATCGAGGGCGTGATGCAGTTCGAAAAGCTCAAGGCGCAGGTGAATGACAATCCGCTGCTGAAGCCGTTTCTGGCTGTGCCCAACTGGCTTGCGGGTCAGGTGAAGGCTCCGGTGAAGATGTCAGACAACTTGCCCGGTTCGCTGTCATCTGGGAAATAGTCGCAACGTTTCCACTTGTTGCTGGGCCTCTGCGCTACTGACTGCTAGGCAAGAGGCAAAGGAGATATGCCCATGACCCAGACGATGCGCGCTGTTGAGATTACCGAAGCGGGTGGCCCGGACGTTCTGCAATTGACCGAACGCCCGATACCGGAACCGGCGGAGGGTCAGGTGGTTCTGAAAGTAGCCTATGCCGGGGTGAACCGTCCTGATGCGCTGCAACGGGCGGGGGCGTATGATCCACCTCCCGGCGCGAGCGATCTGCCAGGGCTGGAAACCTCGGGCGAGGTCGTCGCCATCGGTTCAGGTGTCGAAGGTCTGGCCGTGGGCGATCAGGTTTGCGCCTTGTTGCCCGGCGGCGGCTATGCCGAATATGTCGCCACACCCGCCGCGCATTGCTTGCCTTTACCTGCAGGCATGGGAATGAAAGAGGCCGCCTGCCTGCCCGAGACCTTCTTTACCGTCTGGTCCAATGTATTTACGCGGGGTGGCCTGAAAGCGGGGGAACGTTTTCTGGTCCATGGTGGTTCAAGCGGGATTGGCACGACCGCGATTCAGTTGGCCAATGCATTTGGCGCTCGGGTTTTTGCCACGGCCGGATCGGCTGAGAAATGTGCGGCTTGTGTCGAATTGGGGGCTGAGAAGGCGATCAATTATCGCGACGAAGACTTCGTGGCTGCGATGCGCGCCGAAGGCGGGGCGAACCTGATCCTCGACATGGTCGGCGGCGATTACATCCCGCGCAACGTCAAAGCGTTGGCCGAAGATGGTCGTTTGGTTCAAATCGCATTCCTGCAAGGTCCGGTGGTCGAACTGAACTTTGCACTGATGATGGTGAAGCGTCTGACCCTGACCGGCAGTACTCTGCGTCCGCAAAGCGATCTGGCGAAGGCGCGCATTGCGCAAGACTTGCGTGAAGCCGTCTGGCCTTTGCTTGAGGCCGGGAAGATTGCGCCTGTGATGGATTCCGAATTCGATCTGGCTGATGCCGCCGCCGCGCATGCGCGGATGGAAGGATCGGGCCACATCGGCAAGATCGTACTCAAGGTCGCTGGTTAAGCTGCACAGTACGGTCAGGCGACCGCCCGGCGATACAGATGCCAAGTGGCGTGACCCAGAATGGGCATCACTACGATCAAGCCCAGCAGAATCGGCATGGCGCCCAATATCAGAAGCGTCGCCACTATCGCACCCCAAGTCAGGATCACGCCCGGGTTTTGACGCAAGACCCGAACCGAGGTCACCACGGCCACTGGAACGCCCACTTTGCGATCAAGCAATAATGGAAAGCTGACCACGCTCAGCGCCAACGCGACCAGTGCGAACAGGAAGCCGATGGCGGTGCCGATGATGATCATGCTCCAGCCAGCTCCGGTGGTGAATACCTCGGTGATAAAGGCTGTTGCCGAGGCTGGGGCCTCTGGCCCAAGTGTCTGCGCGTAGATTCCTTGCGCTACCATCAGCCAGATCAACAACAGCATGACCAGATAAAAGCCCAGTGCCAATATCGCGCCGAAGGAAGGCGAGCGGAACACGCCAAACGCATCCAGCCAATGTACGTCTCCGCCCTGTTCCCGCTTGCGACTGATCTCATAAAGCCCAACCGCGGCGACAGGCCCGATCAGGGCAAAGCCCATGACGAGCGGGGCCAGCAAAGGCACCATGACTTTGTTGAGCCCAATACCGAACATCAGAAGGCCTGCGATCGGGTAGATCAGAACGATAAAGATCGCATCGGCCCGAGTTTCGAGAAAATCGTTATATCCGGCTTTGAGGCATTCGCGCAGATCCTGCAGTGTCAGCGTGTGCACTGTTGGCAGGGTGCGGACATCCGCGCTGCCGATTTCGGATACTGATTCCCACACATGATCGCTGGTCGCCCGCAGATTACGGGCGACCCAGGTAATTGGGTTACCGATTGTCTTGTCCATGTTCATCCCCTTCTCTGGCGTGGGGGCGCCGCGGGATGCATCCGGTACGGCAAATTCGTGTGACCGGATCAGCCGGCAACGTCTGCCCATTTACAACGTCCATCCGCATTATAGCACATATTGCAAAATCTTGCCCGAACATGCTTGAGGGATAACAAAGATTGCCCTGTCGAACAGGCATGTTAGCTTTGTTTCAACAGGCAACGGAGGGTATCATGCAGCAAACAGCGCGCACTGTCGTCATTCACGAACACGGCGGGCCGGAGGCCCTGCGGATAGAGGATCGTCCGCTCGGGGATCCGGGGCCGGGAGAAATACGCATTCGCCACCATGCCTGCGGATTGAATTTCATTGATGTTTATCAGCGCACCGGTCTCTATCCGCTTGAATTGCCTCACGCATTAGGGATGGAGGCAGCCGGTGTGATTGAGGCTGTGGGCGAAGGTGTCACGCACCTTTCCAATGGCCAACGCGCGGCCTATGCCGCTGGCCCGTCCGGGGCTTATTGCGAAGCGCGCGTGATGCCTGCCGCACAGGTATGTCCGCTGCCCGAGAGTATCTCATTCCGCACCGCAGCGGCGATGATGCTGAAGGGCATGACGGTCGAATACCTGTTTCACCGCACAACGCCTTTGCGGCGCGGGGACACCGTTTTGTTTCACGCCGCTGCAGGCGGGGTTGGTCTGATCGCCTGCCAATGGGCCAAATCCGAAGGCATCAAACTGATCGGAACAGCGGGAACGGATGAAAAATGCAGCCTGGCGCAGTTCAACGGCGCGTCGCATTGCATCAACTACCGAACCGAGAACTTTGTCGAACGTGTCGCTGAGATCACCGGCGGCAAAGGGGTCGATGTGGTGATGGACTCCATCGGCGCGGACACGTTTGAGGGATCGCTGGATTGCCTGAAACCCTTGGGCATGATGATTTCATTCGGAAACGCGTCGGGGCCAGTGCCACCTGTCGATCTGGGAATGTTGGCGCAGCGGGGATCTTTGAAGATCACCCGCCCAACCCTGTTCACCCATATCTCGGATCACGCTACTTGTCAGGCAATGGCGCGGCGTCTGTTTGGCAAAGTGGACGGGCGCGAGGTTAAGATCCACGTCGATCAGCAGTTTCCGCTGGATCAGGTTGCCGATGCACATCGCGCGTTGGAAGCGCGTCAGACCACCGGCAGTACAATCTTGGTGCCCTAACAGGAGAGGCCCGGCAATGACTGCCGGACCCGTACATTTGTCTAGAACCGGTACGCGACACGCAACTGGAGCGTCGTGGCATCAACATCGACGCCCGAGGAATTGAAATCATCAAACTCATGATACAAAAGTTCGCCGCCTACGCTGATGTTGGGGGCGACGATCTGTTCATAGCCAGCACCAATAAACCAGCCATTGTCGCTGCCTAGATTGTTTGTGTCCGCGTCGGCATAACCAGCGGTACCATACAGCAGACCCTGTGGGTTCACCTTGTAGCCAGCGCGTGCTTTGATGCGCCAGACCTTCTCGACTGTGGCGGCGCTGCTCAGGTCGATGTCGCTCCAGTCATAGTCAAAGCCACCGCCAACTACCCAGTCGCCCAGATCATAGTCATATCCAAGGATGATACCGCCAATCGCACCATCCCCGTCTACGCCCGAGATGTTGGTGTCGATATCCGCATAGCCGATCTGTGCACCGCCGTAAAAGCCGGTCCAGCTGCCCGAGGATTGTGCCATCGCTGAACCCGCCGCTAGCGTCATGACAGAGGTGAAAAGTGCAAGTTTACCCGTCATCTTCTGTTTCCTTTCGCTCGAAATCTGCTGACCGGTAATCGGCTGGCAGCCTTTTGCCTAGCACTACGAACCAGCCCAAAAGCCGGATCAGTGATGCTTTGTCTATTCCGAACCATCCTGGTGGCTAGCCGGTGTCCCCGGCGCGGGCCCATTTGATCTGGGCGCTTGTCCTTGATTCTAAATAGGTCGCGGCACGGCGCCTTCAAACGAAGATCGGCGGCAGATACGATCTGCCGCCGATATACAAAGGTCTTGTCAGCGAATTATTGCTGCAGTTCAGCCGGGTCTTTGTCGGCGATGTCTTCCCAGTTTGCGCTGGCTTGCTCAACAAAGCCCGGAATGTCGCCTTCCCAACGCTCCTGAATGTCCTGAGACAGGTTCAGGTACAGCTTGTTGTCGACGATTTTCCAGTAGTTCGGGTCACCATCGAATTTGAAGCCCATTGCGGTGCCAAACGCGCAGTAGCCACCGTAAGCGGGCAGGTATGCCTCAGGGTTGGCTTCAAAGGCGGCTTTGTTTTCTTCCGACGCGAAACGGTACAGCGCGTCGTTGTGCAGGGTGGAAATGCGGTAGTCGCCTTTGGTGGCTTCACCAACGGTGAAGTAGGCAACCGGGTCATAGCCCTGCATTGCCAATCCGGTTGAGCTTGCGTTGATTTCAACACCTGCGGCCATGGCCGAGCTTGCAATGGCAACAGACAGCGCGACACCGCTGATTATGGATTTGAACTTGTTCATGACTTCACCTTTCGTGAATAGGCTCGCTTAAGAGCACGGTAATTTTGCCCGGGCGAACCGGATTTGATTGTCGCGACGCCGGTAATTGGTCGTCACAAAATCCCAGTTGGGGAATGGCCTGTTCACGTTCAAAGCAATCAATTGTGATTGTGCGGTCACAAAGACCTGTTGTTCATTCCTGCACGTCAGGCACGAGCGCCAGAACAAAGGCAACCACTTTCTCAGCGGGCATCTCACAGGGGCGCAGCAGCGCACCGCTCTTGCGGGTGAGATAAAGGTTTAAGCTGATATAGTCCGGTCCGCCCAGTTGATAGGCCACGAGCTTGTGTGATTTCCCACCTGCCATGATCTGATGCGAAACCAAATATCTGCGCGGGCCAGCGGCCCCCGTGAATGTGCCGATGGGCAGATCATCGATCGCCTTCAGGAAAGCGCTGGACGCCGTCACGATTTTCCGATTTTTGGCTCGGTTCCTGCCTTGATACGCGCGAGGTTGGCGCTGTGCCGCCAGTAGACCAGTAAGGTCAAAGCAATCCCGAGGAAAAACGTACTGCCATCTGTCAAAACCATAATCCAAGTTGTGGACAGAGCGGCGGCGGCCAGCGCCCCAACAGATGAAATACGCCAGATCAGCACTGCAACCAGCCATGTCAAACAACAGGCGACACCCACGCGCCAGTCAAGCGCGAGCCAAAGGCCCAGAAAGGTTGCTACGCCTTTGCCGCCTTTGAAGCCCAGCCAGACCGGGAAGCAATGACCAAGAAATGCGGCAAGCGCTGCGATTTGCGCGGCGTCTTCTCCGGCCAATGCCCGTGCAAGCAGAACGGCAACGGCACCTTTGGCTGCATCAAACAGCAACGTCAGCGCCGCCGCCGCCTTGTTCCCGGTGCGCAGGACGTTGGTTGCCCCGATATTGCCCGACCCGATTTGCCGCAGGTTTCCCAGACCCATCACGCGCGCGACGATCATGCCAAACGGGATTGACCCAAGCAGGTATCCTAACGCGGCCCACAGGATGAGCTGAGTTATTGTGCTATCGATCAAGGGCATCAGGCTCTCCGGTACACTTCTTGTCCAGCGACATAGGTTGCGGTGACCTTACCCTGCATCCGCTGGCCGTCAAACGGTGTGTTCTGCGATTTCGATTTCAGCGTAAAGCGGTCCAGAACAAAGGGAACATCCGGGTCGAACAGGACCAGATCAGCGGGCGCGCCTTGGGACAGGCGACCACTCTCCAAGCTCAGCCGTTTGGCCGGGTTCAGGGCCATGGCGCGGAACAGGGTCGGCAAGTCCAGCTGTTCGGAATGGTATAGGCGCAGCGCTGCAGGCAGCAGCGTTTCCAGCGCCACCGCGCCCGAGGCCGCCTCTTCAAACGGCAGGCGCTTGCTTTCCTCATCCTGCGGGGTGTGCATGGAGCTGATCGTGTCTATCAGACCGGTTCGCACTGCTTCGATCACGGCTTGCCGGTCATCTTCGGATCGCAGTGGGGGCTTGATTTTGAAGAAGGTGCGATAATCGGACACGTCCAATTCGTTCAGTGTCAAATGGTGGATCGAAGTGCCTGCCGTGATGTCCAGCCCGTTGCGCTTGGCGCGTTTCAGTGCGGGCAGGGCGCGGGCCGTGGTGATCTGATCGGCGTGATAGGCGGCTCCGGTCATTTCAAGCAAGGCGATGTCACGATCCAGTCCCATCCGCTCAGCCATAGGCGATACGGCGGGCAAGCCTCGCAGAGCGGCGAACATGCCGCTGGTGGCTGCAGCCCCAGCGCTGAGCCCCGGCTCCTGCGGATGCGCAAGGACCAGTGCGCCGCAGGATTTAGTGTAAGTCAGAGCACGAGAAAACACCTTGGTGTTGGTCACGACATGATCGCAATCGGTAAACGCCACGGCGCCTGCGTCCTGCAGGAACCCGATCTCGGTCATCTCACGCCCTTCGCGTCCTTTGGTCAGGGCGGCCATCGGCAGGACGTTGACCGGAGCGTCCGCTTGCGCGCGGCGGGTGGCAAACTCCAGCGTCTCGGGTGTGTCGACGGCAGGTAGGGTATCAGGGCGCGTGACGATGGTTGTCACACCCCCTGCGGCTGCTGCAAGACCTGCAGATTTATAGCTTTCCTTGTGCCGTTCACCGGGCTCGCACACCTTGACGCCAATGTCGACAATGCCGGGGGCAAGGCATTGCCCACCGCAATCGACCACCTGCGTGTCAGCGTCTGGGGCCGCGCCTTCACCAAGCGCCGCGATCCTACCGTCGGCAACCTTCAGCCAGCCGATGCTATCTGTGTCCGCTTCGGGGTTGATCAGGCGGGCATTGGTGAAAATCAGATTGCTCATGCCATGGCCCTTTCGATTGCGGCTTTGGTGGCGGCGGGGTCCGCCTGGTATTTGATAAGGTGTTTGTCGCCGCCTTTGGTGACGATCTGGACAAAGCTGCCAATCGTGTTGACCGCCTGAATCTGGTTCAGCGCCACCTTGCGCGAACCGGGCCCGGTGAGTGTGGAGTCTGTCATTTCCCACGTGGCGACCAGTTCTTCCGAGGCCAAATACCACGCGCGGATCCCGATGGCAGCCAACCCGGCGGGCGCGCCGGTCCAGACGTAGGGATTGCCGATCAACCATAGCACGACCATCGCGGCCGCCATTGCAAAGGCGGCGAGCCATGCATTGGTGCGGACATAAACGCCCTTGTCCGAGGAGAATGTCACAGGATCAGCCACAAGGTACCTCCGATGGCGATCAGAATCAGCAAGGCAATGACCGCCGATCCGATGCGGCTTGGTTTGGTATCCGCTGGCGGGCTTTGCGGGGCCGAGTATGGCTTTGCGCTTTCCGTCTCGAACACGTCGCCGGTCCAGTTCGTGGCCTCTTCCGTGAACAGGCCAATCAGATGCAGGCGTGGATCGGGTGAAAGGGTTACTGATCGATCGCCGAAAGCCGCGCTGCGCAGGACCATCACCCAGCCTTCGATGGCCTCCAATTTCGTGCGGTCTAACTGGTCTACCGAGACACCGCAGCCTTCGCTGAGATAGCCATAAAGCCCAAGGTCTTCGAGGTCGGATACCGGAAAAATGTCGATCTGTGCGCGGTCCAGCCCTTCGACACCAAGTACCTGATCAACAGCCCCCGGTTCGCGCAGGAATTTCACCTCTTCCGGGCGCATATCCAGCGAGAACAGGCGGATCACGCCGCGCTCATGGGGGGCGATGATCAGATCGTTCATGCGGCTTCTCGCACGTTGCGCGACAGCAGGTCCATGGCGGCCATGCGGACGGCAACGCCCATCTCGACCTGTTCCTGAATGACGGACCGGTTGATGTCATCGGCCAGAGTGCCGTCGATCTCGACCCCGCGGTTCATTGGACCGGGGTGCATCACGATGGCGTCCGGCTTGGCCAGCGCCAGCTTTTCAGCATTCAAACCGTAGCGGTGATAATATTCGCGTTCCGAGGGGATGAAACCGCCGTCCATCCGTTCCTTCTGAAGACGCAGCATCATCACAACGTCGACGTCTTTCAGACCCTCATTCATATCGTCATAGACCTCGGCCCCGAATTCGGCGAACTGAGATGGCACAAGCGTCGGCGGGCCGATCAGGCGGATGCGGTTTTCCATCTTGCCCAGCAGGATCAGGTTCGAGCGCGCGACGCGTGAATGCGCCACGTCTCCGCAGATCGCGATGTTGAGCCGGTGCAGACGGCCCTTGGCCCGGCGGATGGTCAGCGCGTCCAGCAAGGCTTGCGTCGGGTGCTCATGCCGCCCGTCGCCCGCGTTCAGCACGGCGCAGTTTACCTTCTGCGCCAGCAGGTCAACCGCGCCGGAATGAGGATGCCGTACTACAAGCAGATCGGGATGCATCGCGTTCAACGTCATCGCCGTATCGATCAGTGTCTCGCCCTTTTTGATCGAACTGGCCTGCATCGCCATGTTCATCACATCGGCCCCCAACCGCTTGCCCGCCAGTTCAAAACTGGCCTGCGTGCGGGTTGAGTTTTCAAAGAACATGTTGATCTGTGTCAGGCCCGACAGCACGTCCGAGTGCTTAGTCGATTGCCGGTTCAGATCGACATAGGTTTCGGCCAGATCAAGGATAGCAGTGATATCGGATTGCGACAGATGCTCGATGCCAAGAAGGTGACGATGGGCGAAACGCATGGGCGGGCTCCTGTCTGACAATCGGACCGCTTATAGGAAGCCATGCAGACCAAGGCAACCTAAGGTTCCGACCCTTCGGGCAGTTTCTCGCATCCACCTTCGGGCAGGCATTGTTCGCCAGGTTTGCACCACTTGCCATAGCCGCAATCGATAGCCTTGATCGGCACGCAGCCCTGATGAGCCGAGCATTTAAAGCCGGGCCGGCATTGCGAACCGGTTTCCTCACACAGAAACCAGCCGGGGCGTGAGCATCCGCCGCCCGGCAAGCAGGAAGAGCCCGCTCCGCAGGACCGGCCATCCGCGCAGGTTGTGGATGGAGCTGGGACCAAATCTGGTCTGCTGCGCTCGCATTCCCCGCGCCCGTTGCAGAAGCTGCCACCTGGGCAATCCAGACGCGAGGTGCACTTGTTCACCCCCGCAGGGGCGCAACGCGTTCCTCCTGCCACGCAGCGCTCGAACGGGCCGCAGGTGCGTCCGCCTCCACAATAGGTGTGCCCCGGCGGGATGCAGCGGCCATCAAAGCTGCAGCGCTGGCCTGCGGGGCAGCAACCGCGCCCGCATTGCAAATGTCCGGGGCGGCATTGAGTATTCCGGTCAAACAGCTGCGCACTCGCCAAACTGCCAGAGGTTGCCAGCAATAGAGCAATCAGAAGGAACCGTAGAAATGACAGCATGACCCCGCCATGGTCAGTGCGACCCTGTGCCTTGGCAAGGTCTATTCGCTTTCCCTCGGTCAAAAGCTGGTTAGATTGAGGGTTATGGAATCGGGCTTGGACCATCATACCGCGCGGGCGCTGCTGGAATGGCAGATCGAGCTGGGCGCAACCGAGGCGATCGGCGATGCGCCGGTGGATCGCTATGCGTTGCCGGACAAAGCGTCCAAGGCGAAGAAACCCTCTGCGGCTGAACCTGCGAAAAAGCCTGAACCCGTCGATGCCGCAGCTGTTGCGAAACAGGCGGCAAAGACCGCCGGATCGCTCGTCGATTTGCGTGCGGCGATGGAGGCGTTTGATCTTTGCGACCTCAAACGCGGCGCGCGGCAGTTAGTGTTTGCCGACGGCACCCCCGGCGCACGGGTAATGATCATCGGCGAAGCGCCAGGCCGTGATGAGGATCGCGAAGGCAAGCCCTTTGTCGGGCGCGCTGGGCAATTGCTGGACCGGATGCTGGCCGCGATTGGTCTGGATCGACGCGAGAATGTCTACATTACCAACGTGCTGCCGTGGCGCCCTCCGCAAAACCGCGATCCCAAGCCAGAAGAAATAGGCATGATGAAGCCGTTTCTGGAACAGCATGTGACCTTGGCCAAACCCGAGGTGCTGGTGGTGATGGGCAATATCAGCTGTCAGGCCGTGCTGGGCAAACGCGGTATCACGCGGCTGCGAGGGAAATGGGATCAGGCGCTGAACCTGCCCGTCATCCCGATGTTTCACCCGGCCTACCTGCTGCGTCAACCGCAGATGAAGCGACAGGCCTGGGCCGATCTGCTGGACCTGCAAGCGCGGCTGAGGGGCGGGGCATGAGGGTGCTGGCGTTCTCTGACCTGCACATGGCGCGCAACCGCGCCTCCGACTTGGTGGCCGCCAGTGCCGAGGCTGATCTGGTCATTGGGGCCGGAGACTTTTGCAATGCGCGACGGGGATTGAATGAAGCGATGCAGATGCTTTCGGGCATTGCGGCTCCGCTGGTTCTGGTGCCGGGCAATGCGGAAAGCGCCGAGGAACTGACAGAAGCCGCGCCTGATGGTGTGCATGTTCTGCACGGGACAGGCATGACACTTGATGGTCTGCGCCTGTTTGGGCTGGGCTATGGCGTGCCGGTCACGCCTTTTGGCGATTGGTCCTGCGACCTGACCGAGCCTGAGGCCGCAGAACTGCTGGATCGGTGCGAGGCCACAGATATCCTGATCGTGCATTCTCCACCCAAAGGGCATGGCGATACTACCTCGCAAGGCCAATCGGTTGGCTCAGTCGCCGTTCGAGACGCAGTCGAACGGCTTCAGCCCAAATTCGTCTTTTGCGGGCATATCCATGACAGCTGGGGTTACCGAGGCACCATCGGCCGTACACAGATAGCCAATCTGGGGCCCAAAGTGCATTGGTTCGAGGTGAGTTTATGATCGACACGGTAACGCTGCTGGCTTTTATCCCGGCAGCGCTGGCGCTGAATTTCACACCCGGCGCGGATATGATGTTCTGTTTTGGTCAAGGCTTGCGCGCAGGTCCGCGCCCTGCGATTGCCGCAAGTGCCGGGGTCTCTGCAGGCGGTATGGTGCACGTTCTGATTGCCGGTCTCGGCCTTGGAGCGGCGGTCGCTACCCTGCCGTGGCTGTTCGATGTGATCCGCTGGGTCGGGGTGGGTTATCTGCTTTATCTCGCATGGGGTGCGATCAGGAATGGTGCAGTCGCCGCTGACGCACCGAACAGACCCACCCGTTACGCGTTTCGGGACGGGATGCTAGTCAACCTGACCAACCCCAAAGTCATTCTGTTCGTGCTCGCTTTCATCCCGCAATTTATCGATCCAGGGAAGGGTTCGGTATTGGCGCAGTTCCTGATCTATGGCGCAATTCTTGGTGTCGGCGGGTTTGTTGTGAATGGGCTGGTCGGCATTTTCGCTGGCGGCGCAGGTCGGATGCTAATCGGCAACCCGCGTGCCTCGCGTATTCTAGGTTGGGTGTCAGGGGGGATCTTCACCGCTTTGGCCCTCCGGCTTGCTATTATGGAAAGGGCCTGACACCGCATGTCCCGCATTGACGAAAGCAAGAAGTTCATTCCCGTCCGGATCGCTGTCCTGACTGTTTCTGACACGCGGTCTCTGGACGAGGATCGCTCGGGCCAGACGTTGGTGGATCGGATCGAAAAAGCGGGCCACTCAGTGGCGGATCGCAGGATTATACAAGATGAGCGCGCTGAGATAGCAAAACAATTGCGTGCTTGGATCGCTGATCCTGAGATCGACGTTGTGATCTCGACCGGCGGCACAGGTCTGACGGGTCGCGATGTTACAGTCGAGGCACATCGGGATGTTTATGAAAAAGAGATCGAGGCGTTTGGCACCGTGTTCACCATCGTGTCTATGGAAAAGATAGGTACTTCTGCCGTGCAGTCCCGCGCCACAGGCGGTGTGGCGGGCGGAACCTATCTGTTTGCGCTGCCGGGCAGCCCGGGCGCGTGTAAAGACGCGTGGGATGCGATTTTGGAGAAACAGTTCGATTATCGCCACCGCCCCTGCAATTTCGTGGAAATAATGCCCAGATTGGACGAACATCTGCGACGGAAGTAGAATGGTCCTGCGTTTAACGCATCATAACCGCTTTGTGGCTTGGCATTTTTTGCGACCCGGCTACCTTTGCGGAAGACAGCATGTGCGACCAAAGGTGAGTGACCGATGCGATTTCTGCGGCAAAGCCTTGTAGGTGTGTTCCTGGCGTTTCTGACGCTGGGCCTGTTGATCGTGGCTGTACAGATGATCTCGGGTGCGGTGCAGGATGTGCTGACGCGGGACAATCAGACCCCCGAGGCGCGGGAACGCATTTTCGCCGTCAGTGTCCGCGCCGCCGAACCAGAAACCGTTACGCCCTATCTGGAGGCATTTGGTCAGATCCAAAGTCGCCGTCGGCTAGAGCTGCGCGCAGCCTTGGGCGGGCGCGTTGTGTCGCTGGCGGATGACTTTGAAGACGGTGGCACCGTGACGGCTGGTGAGTTGCTGGTTGAGTTGGATCCAGCTGATATGCAGTCAGCCTTGGACCGCGCCAAATCCGATCTTCTGGATGCCCAATTTGAAGAACGAGACGCAGAACGCTCGCTGCTGCTGGCGCAGGATGAATTGAAATCAGCCGAAGCGCAGGCCGAGCTACGCGACCGGGCTCTTCAGCGTCAACAAGACCTACAGACACGAGGCGTTGGCGCGGCTGCCAGTGTTGAAGAGGCGGAACTGGCTGCAACATCTGCTCATCAGGCAGTTCTGGCGCGCAGGATTGCGTTGGCGCAGGCTGAGTCTCGGGTTGATCAGGCCACCACACTGTTTGCCCGCGCCCGCATCGCGCTGGAAGGGGCCGAGCGTGATTTGGAAGACATGACGATCCACGCCGGCTTTGACGGGACGTTGACTGAGGTCAGTTTGGTTGAAGGCCGGTTGGTCGCGGCCAATGAAAAGCTGGCTGAACTTGTGGACCCCAACGCGCTTGAGGTCGCGTTCCGGGTCTCGACCGCGCAATATGTGCGATTGTTGGACGCGCAAGGCGGCTTGATTTCCGCACCAGTCACCGTGTCGCTAGAGGTCACTGGGACCGATCTGATCGCGAAGGGCCAAATCAGCCGCGACAGCGGTGCTGCGGGTGAAGGGCAGACCGGGCGTCTGATCTATGCCCGCCTCGATGATGCGCCAGGTTTCAAACCAGGGGATTTCGTCACCGTTTCGGTTGAGGAGCAACCGCTGGAGAATGTTGTGCGTCTGCCGTCCTCTGTTCTGGATGCAGCGGGCAACGTGCTGGTGCTTGGTCCGGACGATCGGTTGGAGCCTTTGGCCGTACAACTGATCCGTCGTCAAGGAGATGAAGTATTGCTGCGCGGTGAAGGTCTGGAGGGTCGAGAAGTAGTGATCGGACGGACGCCTCTGTTGGGTTCGGGCGTCCGCGTCCGGCCTCTGCGGGTTGAAGCCAGCACCGAAGTTGATCCCGGCATGGTCGAACTCTCCGACGAAAAGCGGGCTCAACTTGTCGCGCAGGTCGAGGCCAGCGATGGGATGTCACAAGCGGATAAGGACCAGGTATTGGGTCAACTGAGCGAGGTAAAAGTACCTGCCGCTCTAGTACGCCGTCTTGATCACAATCGGGCCGGGGGTTAGGAGCCATGATCCGCGAAATTCCCAACGCGGCAGGCGGTATCCTGAGTTATTTCACCAGGCATCGGACAGCGGCCAATCTGTTGCTGCTGGTCATGTTGGTGTTGGGCATCGCGGCGATCCCCAACATGCGCGCGCAGTTCTTTCCTGATGTGATCCTTGAACGCGTCGATGTGAATGTCGAATGGGAGGGCGCCGGCCCCGAGGATGTCGACAATGGCATAATCCAACTGCTCGAACCTGCGCTTTTGGCTGTCGAGGGTGTGGCCAGTACCGAATCAACTTCGCGCGAAGGATCGGCACAGGTCCGGCTGGAATTTGAACCAAACTGGGATATGTCCCGCGCAGTCGAAGAGGTTCGGACGGCCGTTGACAGTGTCACCAACCTGCCCGAAGACGCCGAGGAGCCGACAATTCGGCGCGGGGCCTGGCGTGATCGTGTCACAGATGTGGTCATCACTGGCCCCATCGAGGCCGAGCAATTGGCTAAGTTCACCGATGAACTGATCAGCCGCCTCTTTGCCGCCGGGGTCACGCGCACTACGATCCGCGGCTTGGCCGCACCGCGCGTGGTGGTCGAGGTGCCCACAGTACAGCTGATCGCCAATGACATTTCACTCTCGGATATCGCGGCGGCCATCGCTGCCGAGGTCACGGCTAACCCTGCAGGCGATGTCTCGGGCGCCAACGCGCGCATCCGAACGGGGGTAGAAAAACGCACCCCGGAAGAAATTGAGGGCATCGCCCTACGCAATTTCGCAGACGGCTCAAAGCTTGTTGTAGGGGATGTGGCTGAAATCAGGGTCGAGGGCGTTACGCGCAATCGCAGCTATTTCGTGGGTGAAAATCCTGCAATGTCGATCCGCGTAGATCGTTCCAATCTTGGCGACGCCATTGGCATCCAACGCGATGTTGAGGATGTAGTGGCCCAGATGCAGGCGAGCCTGCCCGAAGGCATCACGATTGAGCTGATCCGCACACGGGCGCAAGCCATCACCGACCGTCTGGATATTCTGGTGGACAACGGTCTGTTGGGCCTGGGACTGGTGGTGTGCCTGCTCTTCCTGTTCCTCAACGCGAGGATCGCTTTTTGGGTGGCCGCCGGCATTCCGGTTGCGATGTCAGCGGCTATTGCTCTGATGTATCTGGGCGGGCTGTCATTGAACATGGTGTCTCTGTTTGGTCTCATCATCACGCTGGGCATTGTGGTCGATGACGCCATTGTGGTGGGCGAACATGCCGATTTTCGTGCTCGCCGGCTGGGCGAAGCGCCGATGGTCGCTGCTGAACGCGCAGCCCGGCGCATGGCGATGCCGGTGTTTGCCGCAACCGTCACAACCGTCATCGCATTCTTTGGACTAACCGCGATCGGTGGCCGGTTCGGAGAGTTGATCCGCGACATTCCGTTCACCGTTATTGCGGTCCTGATTGCCTCATTGATCGAGTGTTTTTTGATCCTGCCGAACCACATGGCGCATGCCATCGCACATTCGGCAAAGGAACATTGGTATGACTGGCCAAACCGGGTCGTTAATAGAGGTTTCCGCTGGGTGCGCGATCATCTGTTCCGCCCGCTGGTCGCGTGGGTGATCTGGGCGCGCTACGTTGTGGTTGCGTTGATGGTTGTCGTTCTGGCCAGCCAGATCGCTCTGTTTATCCGGGGGGATGTGAACTGGCGTTTCTTCAATGCGCCGGAACGCGGTTCGGTCACCGGCAATTTCATCATGGTTGAAGGTGCCACACGCGCCGAGACGCTTGAAATGATGCACATGGTCCAGCGGGCCACCGAAGAACTGGGCCAGATCTACGAAGAGCGTCATGGCCGCAATCCCATCGATTATATTCTGGCAGAAGTAGGCGGATCGGCCGGATGGGGGCTGCGTGCGGCGGATGGGAAGGACAGCGATCTGCTGGGCGGTATCTCGATTGAATTGATTGATGCCGACCTGCGCCCTTATTCCAGTTTTGAGTTTGTGGGTGAGCTACAGGACTTTGTCCCCCGCCATCCGAAGGTCGAATTGCTCAGTTTCCGCGGCTGGCGCTCGGGCCCCGGTGGCGATGCAATTGACGTGCAATTCTACGGCGCCGATGTGAACACGTTGAAATCCGCGTCCGAAGATTTGCAGGCCGCGCTGTCGAAATACACTGAAGTTTCGGCGCTTGAGGATAATCTGGCGTATGACAAGGAAGAGTTCATTCTGGATCTGACGGCACAGGGCCAGGCGCTGGGTTTCCGCATCGAAACACTTGGCCGCGTATTGCGAAACCGACTGAACGGGATCGAGGCCGCTACTTTCCCGGATGGACCGCGCAGCACCGAGATTCGGATCGAACTGCCCGAGGGCGAACTGACAGCTGATTTTTTGGAACGCACGCTGATGCGGACGCCCGATGGTGTCTACGTTCCGCTGGCCGATATTGTCTCGGTCGAGCGAAAGTCGGGGTTCTCGACGGTCCGGCGCGAAAATGGCCTGCGCGTGATCTCGGTGAACGGCGACATTTCCGAGGATGATCCGGCGCAAGCCGCCGAGATTGCTCGGGCGATGCAGGAGGAAATCCTGCCCAATATTGCCTCCGAACGTCAGGTTGAATGGCGCATGGCAGGTCTGAGCGAACAGGAGGATGAGTTCCTCTCGGAGGCGCGCACCGGGCTAATCCTGTGTCTGACCGGGATTTATCTGGTTCTGGCATGGGTCTTTGCCAGCTGGACGCGGCCATTGGTGGTCATGGCGATCATTCCCTTTGGCCTCGTGGGCGCGATTTGGGGGCATTACCTTTGGGATGTGCCGCTGAGCATGTTCACCGTTGTCGGTCTGCTGGGTATGACCGGGATCATCATCAACGACTCGATTGTGTTGGTGACCACGATCGATGGGTATCAACAGGAACGTGGGTTGGTACCGTCGATTGTCGAAGGCACCGCAGATCGGCTGCGACCGGTGATGCTGACCACTTTGACCACTGTGCTGGGCCTGACGCCTTTGATGTACGAAAGTTCACAACAGGCGCAGTTTTTGAAGCCAACCGTGATCACGCTGGTCTACGGGCTGGGCTTCGGGATGGTGCTGATCCTGTTGCTGGTTCCCGCGCTGCTGGCGATCTTGAACGATGTCTCGCGTCCGATGACTGCGATGCGGCGCGCCCTACGAGCGCCGGATCGAGTGGTACGCATAGCCGTTCGCGCAACAGGCGCAGCGCTGGCGGTTTGGTTAGGGGTATCAATGATCTGGCCTGCCGTTACGGGTGAACCGATGGTGCTGCTTTCAGACTTCTACCCAACCCCGGATGGGCCAATTGTGTTGCAATTGGGCTTTGGCGTCTTTGCCGCCGGAGCGACGGTGATCCTGTTGTTGGGAGTGCTGCTGTCGAGCTTGTTATACGCACGATTGTCAGGTCGCGCCGAGGCTTGATCGCAAGATCGCAAGCTGCAGCAGGTCGGGTACGCGGCTACTCATGGGAAGGTCACGGGCTTTGATCTGATCGACGGGGAACCACTGCGCGTCCCGCGCGTCATCTGCAGCAACCGGCGTACCCGAAGTGTAGCGACACGCGACACCAACCAACAGATAATGCGCCCGGATCAGCCCTTCGCCGTCCGGCAGAAGCAAATCCAGATTATCGAGATACTCCATCGGTTCGGCAATCACACTCGTCTCTTCCCGCAGCTCACGGGCGGCGGCGGCCAAAACGGTTTCACCCCATTCCACATGGCCACCGGGAAAACCCCACAACCCTGCGTCGGGTTGCTTGTTGCGCTGAACCAACAGCACCTGATTTTCATGAACAACTACGGCCAACGCGCCAATCTTAGGAGTTTGACTCATCCGATCAGCCTGCGCTGCATCCCTGTATGTCTACAGCGTGGTTCGCCCCAAGCACAGTGATCCTCACCTCAGACCGATCCAGCGCAAACGGCCCACCCGAGGCGCTGACGACCTCTGAACTTGTGATTAAGGTTTTGCCCTGACGATGTGTTTCGGGTTGCGAAGCCCAGAGCGTCGGGTTGCCCGGTTCGATTATGGCGAATTCGGACCCGCCTGCAGAGGGCATGGTGATATGCGCTTCGATCCGCATCCCGTCCGAAGTGGGCGTCAGGTGGCAGGTTGCGTTCGCCACGCCAGCCTCACGCTCGGAAAACGGGCGCTGGGCAAGGGCTGCTGCTATAGCCGGATGGCGACCGGCTTTTGCGTCCAGTGTGTGGTCAAAATCCAGCTTACCCGGTACACAGACATCTTTGCAGACGCCCAAATCCATCTCACCGCGCAAACGAACGGGTTTTGCAGGGTTCTTGGGTGTGATCTCAACGGGAAGTACCAGTTGATCCTCATACCCGACTGAGCGCAGCCCATTTTGATCGAACACATGCGGTGCGGGCCACGTGATCGCGATATCCGCTATGTTGCCAGAGCCTGTCCAATTGAACTGCGGCGGAATGCCCGCATCACCCGGCGCACGCCAATAGGTTTTCCAGCCTTCCTTCAGCGTCAGATGCAAAGCGCCTTGATAGGTGCCCTTGGCAGTCCGGCCACCGTCCAGAACCTCAAGCTGCACCAGGTTGCCAACCCCTTGCGCAATCGCAGGCAAGCCAAAGCAAAGAGTGGCCGTCAGACCGGCTGCGGCGGATTTCGAAAGCAGTTTCATGTGCAGAACATGCGCATTCTGAGCGTAAATGCCAAGTCACGATCCGGTCACTTAGGTGAAATGCCCAGAAATCCCAGCTGGTCCCTTGCCATTCCCCGGCATGCAGGTTCATTCTGGTGTCATCCGATGGCGCAAGAGAAGTTTGCTGATGGACCTTACGGGAAAACTGTTGATTGCTATGCCCGGCATGGGCGATCCACGATTCGAACATTCGGTCGTCTATATCTGCAGCCACGGCGAAGATGGCGCGATGGGTTTGATTGTCAACAAGCCTTCAGATCTGCGGATCAAGACCTTGCTGGAACAGCTCAACATCCCGTGCCGCATTCCGGTTGTTGGGGAGCGTCTGGTTCAATTCGGCGGTCCGGTCGAGATGTCGCGTGGCTTTGTGCTGCACAGCGCGGACTACGATGCGAATCTGCATTCGATGCAAATTGCGGAAGATTTCAGCATGACCGCAACGCTCGATGTGCTTGAAGATCTGGCATCAGGCAAGGGACCGCTGAATTCGATGCTGACTCTGGGCTATTCTGGTTGGGGACCGGATCAGCTTGAGGATGAGATCGCCATGAATGGCTGGTTGACGACCGAAGCGTCCTCGAAACTTGTTTTCGATGTTCCGGATGACGAGAAATGGGAGGCCGCTTTGGCCACGCTGGGGGTTGATCCTCTGACGCTCTCTGCCAGCGCAGGCCGCGCCTAATCGCGGGGGGCCGCCGCGCGGCGAAGGCGGTCGTTGATGGCTACACCCAACCCATGATCTGGGATCGGTGAAACAGCAATCGGTCGGCCTGTTGCATTCAGCTTGTGTAGCGCCGCGAACAGGTTGGCGGCGGCTTCGGCAAGATCGCTGCTATCTGAAAGGTTCAGATCACAGGTGACATCTCCGAATCCCAGCAATACTTCGGCGCCTTGTGAGGCTTGTGCGTTCAGGCGAACGGGCGCATCCGGCGCGTAGTGGGATTGCAATTGCCCCGGCGCAGTCAGCAGATCACCCGGCTGGTGATGATGCAACTCCGTTTGCAAAACCTCTTCGATTCGTTCCAGCGCCACACCACCTGGCCGCAGCAGAGCAGGGGCTTCGGCCAGACCGACAATGGTGGATTCAAGCCCAACCCCGCAGGGCCCATCGTCCAGAATGGCAGCGATGCGCCCCTCCAGCCCGGTTCGGACATGGGCCGCTGTGGTTGGGCTGATCTGCCCAGACGGGTTAGCCGAGGGGGCCGCCACTGGGCCATCAAATGAGGCCAACAAGGCGCGTGCGGTGGGATGGGTGGGCACCCGAACAGCCAAAGTATCCAGCCCCGCCGTGACGAGTGATGAAATCCCGTGATCATCCTGCAAGGGGAGAACCATTGTAAGTGGACCGGGCCAGAAGGCTTGTGCCAATTGCTCGGCCTGATCGGTCCATTCAACAAACCTTTTTGCTGTTTCGGTTGAGGCTACATGGGCGATCAGGGGGTTGAAGCTGGGCCGCCCCTTGGCCTCATAGATCGCAGCCACAGCCTCGCCATTCCGCGCATCGCCGCCCAGACCATAGACAGTCTCGGTCGGGAAGGCGACCAGCAGCCCTTGCCGCAACAGGTCGGCGGCCTTAGCGATGCCGTCGGCATCTGCTGATAAGTCTTGAGTGCCGAGAATGGTCATAGGTCGTGACGCCGCGTTTTGGTTGCTTGCAGTTCAGGTCACGGTAGGTAATCGTGCCAGCCCAGATGAATACCGGCGTGGGGCCGGGATTCCAACCCCACGCTGACAAACTGCCAGACTCAGAGGGAAACCATGCCCTATCGTGCCCCGATCTCAGACTATGAATTCCTGTTTCGCAACGTGATCGGTTTTGACCAGATCGCCGCTACCGAGAAATTCTCGGAGGCCAGCGATGACGTTGTCAGCGCCATTCTGACCGAGGCCGGGAGAATGTGCGAAGAGATCATGGCCCCGCTTCAACGTCCGGGCGATCTGGAACCCGCGCGGTTGGAGAACGGCGTTTTGCGTACGCCTCCGGGTTACGGAGAAGGGTGGAAAGCGATTGCCGAAGGCGGATGGATCGGGATGAGCGGCGATCCCGAATATGGTGGCATGGGCCTGCCCATGACCATGACCACCGCCGTGAATGAGATGATGAGCGCCGCCTGCCTGTCGCTGCAACTGGCCCCGCTGATGACCCAAGGCCAGATCGAGGCGCTGGAGCATCACGCAAGCGATGCGTTGAAGGCGCTCTATCTGCCGAAGATGATGGTGGGTGAATGGTCGGGCACCATGAACCTGACCGAGCCACAGGCTGGCTCGGATGTCGGAGCGCTGACTTCGAAGGCCGAAGATAATGGCGATGGCACATATTCGGTGACGGGCCAGAAGATCTATATCTCATGGGGCGACAACGACTTTGCCGAGAATGTCTGCCATCTGGTACTGGCGCGTCTGCCCGATGGTGTGCCGGGGACCAAGGGGATTTCGCTGTTTCTGGTGCCGAAATACATCCCCGATGAAAATGGCAATCCTGGCGTTGCCAACGATTTGAAAGTCGTCTCGCTGGAACACAAGATGGGCCTGCACGGGTCCCCAACCTGCGTGATGCAGTATGACGGTGCCAGAGGCTGGCTGGTCGGCAAAGAAAATGGCGGGATGGCCGCGATGTTCACCATGATGAACAACGCACGTCTGGGCGTTGGTGGTGAGGGCGTCGGTGTGGCCGAAGGGGCCTATCAGCACGCGCTTGCCTATGCGTTGGAACGCAAGCAAGGCAGGACGCCCTCGGGCACGATCATCGACCACGCGGATGTACGGCGGATGCTGATGTCGATGCGTGCGGATGTATTTGCCGCGCGGGCGATCATGCTGGCCAATGCCGCTGCGATCGACATGGCGCAGGCCACGGGTGAGGCCGATTGGGCTGCACGGGCCGCTTTGCTGACGCCAATCTGCAAGGCCTTCGGGACGGAAACCGGGATGCGCGTGTCTGAGACCGGGGTGCAGGTGCATGGCGGCATGGGCTTCATCGAAGAAACCGGCGCTGCGCAATATTACCGCGATGTCCGTGTGACTGCGATTTATGAGGGCACCAACGGCATTCAGGCCATGGATCTTGTGGCGCGCAAGATGATGGATGGGGGTGAGGCGGCTTCGAACCTGCTGGATGAGATCGAGGATCAGGCCGAAAAAGCCCGCGCCACAATGCCCGAGCTTGCCGGCCCAGTGTGGGAGGCATCTGAGTCACTGCGTGAAGCCACAGAGTGGATCGTTGCGCAATCAGACATGAATAACCGCTTTGCCGGGGCGTCAGCCTATCTCAAGGCCTTTGCGCGGGTGCTCGGCGGGCATTACCACCTGTCGGCGGCTCTGGCCGATCCCGATGGACCGCGCGCAAAACTGGCGCGCTACTACATCAACGCGCTGTTGCCCGAGCATACAGGCTTGCTGGCACAGGCGCAGAACGGGGCTGATGACCTTTATGCGCTCAGCGCTGAGGAGTTGGCGGTTTGATGGATGGCGAGGGGCCTCAGGTGATGCGTTATCCGTGGGTTGAACCGCCTACACCTGGCGAATGGGTCGAGGTTGCAGAAGGTGTTCTGTGGATCAGGCTGCCTTTGCCCATGGCGCTGGATCATGTGAATGTATATGCGCTGGATGATGGCGATGGCTGGACGATTGTCGACACCGGGCTTTCGTCGAAGAAAACACGTGCCATCTGGCAGACCCTGATGGAAGGGCCTCTGGCCGGAAAGCCAGTACACCGGGTTGTGGTCACCCATCATCACCCCGACCACGTCGGCAATGCAGGCTGGTTCCAGTCCGAACATGGCGCCGAGCTTGTGACCAGCCGCACCGCTTGGTTGTTCGCCCGCATGCTGACGCTGGATGTGCAGGAGAACTGGCCGAAGGAAACGCTCGATTACTACCGCAGCGCCGGGATGGATGCGGATGTGCTGGCGGGCCGGATGGCTGAACGTCCCTTCAACTTTGCCGACACCGTCTACCCCATGCCGCTGGGCTTTACCCGTGTCAAACAAGGCGACGTGATCCGCATGGGCGGGCGCGACTGGGACGTCCACATGGGCAACGGCCACGCACCTGAACACTGTACCTTTTGGAGCCGCGACGACAATCTGGTGTTGACCGGAGATCAGATTCTCAGCTCGATTAGCTCGAATCTGGGTGTCTATGCGACTGAGCCGATGGCAGACCCGGTTGCTGATTGGCTGGAAGCCTGCGAACGCCTGAAGCCTCTGGCCCGACCCGATCATCTGGTTCTGGGCGGGCACAAGCTGCCCTTCACTGGACTGCCTATTCGGATGCGTCAACTTATCGACAACCATCACGGCGCGCTCGAACGTTTGCTAAGCGATCTAGATCAGCCCAAGACCGCAGCCGAGTGCTTTGCCCCGCTGTTCAAACGTCAGATTAAAGGCGGCGAATACGGCCTCGCGCTGGTCGAGGCGGTTGCACATGTAAACCATCTCTACCACATTGGAGCGGTCACCCGGACGCGCCGCGCGGACGGGGCGTGGGAGTATCAGCGCAAAGGGTAAAGCAATGGACAAGATCGAAACATCGGCGGAAGCCGCCGAATCCGCAGCATTACCCCGTTGCTATGAGGTACACGCCAACCCCGATGCGGCATCGGGTAACAAAGATTTGCCAAAGCCGTTGCAAAAGCCGGTCGAAACCAAGAGCCCTGCTCAATGGGCCTATGAGCGGCTGATCATGTATATCCAGAATTTCGAAAAGACGTTGGATGGCGATCACGAGGTTGCCATGGGCTTTACCGGGGGCGACGCGGGTGTCATGCGGATCGAGGGCATGGGCTACTTTGATCCCGATATCATCACCTTTTATGGCTCGGACGGCGGCGGGGCCAAAACCCAGCTGGTTCAGCATGTCAGCCAGTTGAATGTGATGCTGCGCGCATTGCCCAAGACGGTCGAAGACAAACCGGCCAATCGCATCGGATTCCGGCTGGCGGCTGATCTGGAAGACAGCTAACGCGCACCCTTGCAATTCACGCTTTCGCAGCCTTGAATGAGTTCACCATTCAGGAGGGCGCCGCGTGACCAATTTCTCAGCCGTAACAACCGCCTATCGCGGCGCTTGGGCCCAGCGGCGTGTTTTTGTGCCTGTCTATGTTGCCGTGCGGTTGTTGCTGGTTGCATTGATCGCCCCCGGCGTTGCCATTGCCGTCAATCTGGCCGTTTCACTGTCGGATCAATCCGCATTGACAGACCAGGACATTGCTATGTTCTTGCTGTCGCCTGCAGGGTTCATCGCGGCGGTTGCGGTGCTCAGCCTGTTCCTGCTTGCTGAAGTCTTTGTTTTCTCTGTCATGGCAGGATCGCTGCGAATGGGTGAGAACGACCCGTGGCGCGCGGGCAGCGCTTCGATTCGCCTGATTTTGACGCGCGTACCTGCGCTTTTCGGATTTGCTGCGCGGTTCATTCTGCGTGTGCTGGTTCTGGCGCTGCCTTTCGTCGCTGTGGCAGGCGTGATCGCGTGGTGGACGCTGACGGAATACGACATCAACTATTACCTCACCTTCCATCCGCCCTCATTCTGGGTTGCAGTGGTGCTGATCGGCTTTGTGGTGCTCTGCCTGGCCTGGGTTCTGATCCGCAGGCTTTCTGCTTGGGCGCTGGCTCTGCATCTGGTGTTGTTTGAAGATTGCAAACCTGCCGAAGCCTTCGCTACTAGTACCGATCGGATGGAGGGCAAACGCGGCCGCCTTAAGATCGAACTGGCCCTTTGGCTTGCGATCCGTCTGGTCATTGCCGCGCTCATCGCGGGTGCCGCCGGGGTGCTGTTCGATCTCGTGCCGTTGCAAGAAAGCGCGAACCTGCGTTTTGCGCTGATTTTCAGCTTCATTGTCGCGGGCTTGTGGTCATTAGCAGGGCTTGTGCTCGCTGCAATTGCGCTGGGTGCACTGGCGGTATTGTTGGATGGGTTCTTCGAAACGCAAGCCAACGAGGTTCCCCACCCGGAGCCGGGCAACCTACGCGCGCCGCTCTATGCGGTTGTGGGTGGCGCAACTATTGCTTTGCTGATCGGCCTATGGTCCGGGCAGGAATTGCTCGAGCGTATTCAAGCGCCCGACCATGCCGATGTCATCGGGCATCGGGGCGCGGCGGCGATACGGCCGGAAAACACCATGGCTGCGGTGTTGAAGGCGATCGAAGATGGCGCCGACTGGGTCGAGATCGATGTTCAGGAAACAGCAGACGGTGTGGTTATCATCGCGCATGACAGTGATTTCATGAAATTGGCCGGTGTGCCGCTCAAGGTCTGGGATGCGACGATGGAGGATGTGGCCGAGATCGATATCGGCAGTTGGTTCGGCCCGGAATACGCCTCGGAACGGACGCCGACGCTGTATGATGTGCTTGAGGCTGCCAAAGGTAAGTCCAAAGTCATTATCGAGCTGAAATACTACGGCCATGACGTCGATCTGGAAAACCGCGTCGCTGCGATTGTCGAAGAACTTGAGATGCAGGACGATATCGCCACCATGTCCCTGAAGTATCCTGCGGTGCAGAAAATGAAAGCGCTGCGCCCGGATTGGCGCGCAGGAGTATTGGCCGCCACCGCGATTGGCAATTTGTCGGGGCTTGAGGGCGATTTTGTAGCTGTGAACGCAGCAACGGTTTCGCCGGGTCTGATCCGATCGGTCCACGATGCGGGCAAGGATATCTATGTCTGGACGGTGAACGACCCATTGCAAATGTCGGCCATGGCCTCGATGGGGGTCGACGGGCTGATTACCGACCGTCCCGCGATGGCCCGCGAAGTGTTGCGCGTCCGCGCTGAAATGGGGCCGGGGGAGCGGTTGATGTTGTGGCTGGCAACGGCCTTTGGCCTGTCGATCGAAACCTCTGAGATGCGCGATGCAAACCCATAGACTCGCCGCCCTTTTGGCCTGCTGCGTACTTCCCGCCAATGCGCAGGACTTGATGCGCAGCGTTGAAATGCCCGCGCACAGGGCGTTAGTCGAGTCGATGGAAGGCGCTGAGTTGACCCCGTTTGAAACCGATGGCTGCTCGGGTGGATTATCATCAAGTTGGCGACTAGTCGCTGAGACCTTCCCCAAGTTCAGCTTGCTGTACGAAGAGCATCCTCCGTGGGAGTATTGCTGCGTCACACATGATCGCGCCTATCACAACGCGGGTGGTGCATCACAGGCCGAAGTCAGTTTTGATGCGCGTCTTGCTGCTGATGAAGGACTGCGCCTTTGCGTCGAAGCCCACGGTGATACCTATGCCGAGGACTATGCTGAGCGCTATGATATGACGCCGGATCAGATTCGCTCGGTCCATTCGATTACGTCCGAGGCAATGTTCCTTGCAGTACGCTTTGGTGGTGGTCCGTGCAGCGGTCTGCCCTGGCGCTGGGGATTTGGTTATCCCGGCTGCACGATCTTTGGTCCAACTGCGCGCGAATGACGTCGTGACAGGCCCCGATTTTTGCATTATTCAGCATTCCAAACACGCGAATTGGGATTCTTTGAAACATGGCTGAACATAAGCACGGCGAGATGGACATCACCGTTCAAACCAAAACCTTCGACGGGTTCATCAAATTCACCACCTGGTTTGTGGTGGCATGTATCTTCCTCTGCATTTTCCTGGCGGTATTTGCGGCCTGATCATTTTCTGCGGCGTACCACCCATGTTCAGGATCTTGATAGCCTGTCTGCTTGCGGTGACAGTAGCTGGGTGCGCTGGTTCACAGCGCCCGCAGGCTGAGTCCTTTGAAATCGTATCCCGGTCTTATCGTGATCCGGGGCCGTCGACACTGACGCTCTATACAATGATCAGCACGCGCACCGGGTCGGGGGCGCATACGTCGCTGATGATCAGTGGTAGCGAGAGGGTGATTTTTGATCCTGCGGGATCCTTCCGTGCCGACGTAGTACCGATTAAGAATGATGTGCTTTACGGCATTACGCCAAATGTCGAGCGTGCATATCGCAGCAGTCACGCGCGCGAGACGCATTATGCCCGTATCCAAACTATCCAAGTGACGCCACAACAGGCGGAAATCGCGCTTCAACTGGCCAAACAGATGGGCCCAGTTGCCGGGGCATTCTGCGCGAATTCAACGGCACAGCTTTTGCAGCAGGTTCCAGGGTTCGAGCAGATAAGCACCACATTCTACCCGGTGAAACTGTCCGACCAGTTTGGCCAGATACCGGGTGTTGTCACGACGGAGTATCGCGAAAATGACTCGGCCGATCTGCAGCAGGGTCTAGCCGAAAATAACGCGCGCCTGAACCAGATTGAAGCAGCCTCAAGCAACTAGGTAGAGCAAACCATAAAGCGTGGCGGCGCCCGTAAAAATCGCCGCCAGAACGTTCTTTGTGACGTAGCCAACTGTTAACGCAATAGCAGCAGCTGACATGCGCGGCAAATCAGGCTGGCCGTCGGTGGCGGATGGCCAGACTACAAGTGGCGCGATCAGGGCAGGAATAATCGCCACCGCCGTATAGCGCAGGTGGCGCAGCAGCCAGGGCGGCATCGGGCGATCCCCAACCAGACCGATAAATGTGAACCTTAGAAGGTAGCTGCCAATCGCAAGGCCGATGATTATGATCCAGATGGTGGTGCTATCGATCTGCGTCATGACTTATTCCGTTCCAGGATTAGTTCGACCTGTGCACCGGCGACCATTCCTGCGGCACCTGCGATTAGAAGGCCTAGATTGAATGGCACAGCAACCGTCAGCAAGGCCACCACGATCGCAACCAATGCCGCAACCACATGGGCCAGCGTGCGCATCATTGGTCCGATCATGGCCAGAAAGGTGATTGGCAAAGCGAAATCCAAGGCCCAACTATCTGGTATCTGCGTTCCCAGAACCGCGCCCAGATATGTGCCCAAGACCCAAAACGGCGTAATCGGTGTGACCGAGCCAAAGAAATAGATCATGCGCTGGGGCACGGTCATATCGGGTTCTTTTTCAAACCGGATCATCGAGCAGGCATAGGATTGATCGACGATCAGATAGGCCGCGCAGGCGCGCTGCCACAGTGGTGCTGCGCCCAGATAGGGCGTTAGCGAGGCCGAATACATTGCAACCCTCAAATTCACCGCCAGTGCAGAAATCAGGACGATCACGGTGGGCGTATTATCCTGCAGCAATTGCAACGCGGTGAATTGCGCAGCACCCGCAAACACGGTGGCGGAAAAGGCCATGGTCTGAATGATGTTCAACCCCGCCTCGGTTGCAAAGACTCCGAACAGCAGGCCGAACGGCATGGCAACGAAGACGAATGGTGCCCCGTCGCGAAAACCTTTCCAGAAGTATGACTTGGGTGTGGCAGAGGCCATGGCTAAATCCTATGGTGTTGCGAGCAGCAGTAGCCGTCTTGGGAAGGGGTTGCAATTGGCCAAGGAATTCGACCTGTCAGACTACCTTATTGCCCCTGATCCGGGCGCGGCGCGACTGACCCGTGCGGTGGAAGGCGTAGATCAGAATGGAGAGGTCAGCCAGATCTCGGTAGTCGAGGAGCGCCCGTTGACGATCTTCTTAAATTCGCAGGAAATCGTGACCGCGATGACCATCGGTGACTACCCTGAATATCTCGCACTGGGGTTTCTGCGTAATCAGGGCATGCTGCTGGCCGATGATCAGATCACGCGGGTCGATTACGACGATGATCTGGAAACCGTTGTCGTGCGCACAGCGCGTGAGACTTCGTATGAGGACAAACTAAAGAAGAAGACGCGGACAAGTGGCTGCGCAGTAGGTACCGTTTTTGGCGACATGATGGAGGGGTTGGAGGACGTGCTTTTGCCGCAGGTCTCGGTGCGCACCTCGTGGCTCTATGAGCTGGCCGCCAAGATCAATCGCACGCCGTCGCTGTATCTTGAGGCCGGGGCGATCCATGGCACCGTGCTGTGCCGTGAGAGCCGCCCGCTAGTCTATATGGAGGATGTGGGCCGTCACAACGCCGTCGACAAGATCGCGGGCTGGATGTTGTCCGAGGGAGAGGGCGCCGCAGACAAGATCCTCTATACAACCGGTCGCCTGACTTCGGAGATGGTGATCAAAACGGCAATGATGGGGATCCCGGTACTCGCTTCGCGGTCGGGCTTCACCGCCTGGGGCGTTGAAATCGCGCGAGAGGTCGGCCTGACGCTGATCGGTCGCATGCGCGGGCAGCGGTTTGTATGTTTGTCTGGCGAAGACCGTTTGGTACGTGACGTTGATCCCGCATCCGTGGCTGCCGAGGACACGAAGCATCGCAGGAAAAGTGCCAATGGCTGAACGGACACCAAAACTATTGGGCGTTATTTTGGCAGGTGGCCTGGCGACCCGCATGGGGGGAGGCGACAAGGGGTTGTTGCAGATCGGTGGGGTTAGCCTGCTGGATCGTGTGATCAATAGGTTCTCGCCTCAGGTCGAGGCTCTGGCTCTGAATGCCAACGGGGATGCATTGCGATTCAATGAACTGGGATTGCCTGTGATTGCGGATTCGATCGATGGCTTTGCGGGACCACTTGCCGGTGTTCTCGCTGGACTTGATTGGGCTGCAGAACAGGGTGCCCAGTCCATTGTGACAGTCGCCGCTGATACACCGTTCTTTCCGCGAGATCTGGTGGCGCAACTGGTGCGGGCTTCCGAAGGGCAAAAGTACCCTCTTGTTCTGGCAACCACTCCGCGAACTGGCGAAGAGGCCTTGAAATCGGGCGGGTCCAGGCGAGTGAACAGGCACCCGACATTTGGTCTCTGGCCTGTTGCATTGCGCGATGATCT
This sequence comes from Ruegeria sp. AP7, assembly GCF_056539905.1. Classification (NCBI taxonomy): domain Bacteria; kingdom Pseudomonadati; phylum Pseudomonadota; class Alphaproteobacteria; order Rhodobacterales; family Roseobacteraceae; genus Ruegeria; species Ruegeria sp. AP7. The sequence goes on from NZ_JBQFVT010000003.1 coordinate 216,528, forward strand.
GCGGGCGGCACTTGAGGGTGGTTTGCGCAAGGTTGTCCTTTGGACTGACCAGCATGACGGGCGAGAAGCGCTGTTTTCGGCCCAGCCGTTTGATCCCTTCTTCAACGTCAACACACCCGATGATCTGGTACGCGCTGAAACCCTGTTGGAGCTGGCATGAGACTCTACGGCGTCATCGGTTGGAAAAACGCGGGCAAAACCGGGCTTGTGGAGCGACTGGTGGCCGAAATCACTGGACGTGGGTTTACCGTCTCTACTATTAAACATGCCCACCACAGTGTCGATGTCGACCAGCCGGGAACAGACAGTTACCGGCATCGCGTGGCTGGGGCGTCCGAAGTGCTTTTGGCATCGGGTCAGCGTGTTGCTCTGATGCAGGAATTGCGCGGAGCACCAGAGCCAAAACTGGATATCTTGTTGGCACGCTTGTCTCCGGTTGATCTGGTGCTGATTGAAGGGTTCAAGCGTGAACACCACCCCAAAGTGGAGGCATTTCGTACAGCGCCTGGAAACCCACTGATCGCGACGGAAGATGAATCGATCCGTGCGGTTGCCAGTGATACGCCATTGAAGCTGGATCGCCCTGTTTTTGATTTGAACGATACGGCGGCAATTGCTGATTTCATTCTTGGGGAGGTCGGACTATGAGCAAGCCGGACATATCGCCTCCACCCCTGCGCAATGATTGCTTTGCCTTGCCCGCCGGGGTGAATTGGACGCCGGTCGACGACGCACTGGCATTGCTACGGGACAGATTGACCGTCGTAACCGGGGTCGAAAGCGCACCGCTGATGCAGGCCGCCGGTCGCATTCTGGCAGAAGATGTGCAGGCCAAACGGTCAAACCCACCACAGCCCAACACCGCTGTTGATGGATACGGATTTGCCGGACCAGTGGCGGATGGCCCTTGTGTCTTGCCTTTGGTTGAAGGTCGCGCAGCGGCCGGTGTTCCGTTTGGCGGTAAGGTTCCCTCGGGCCATGCCGTACGCGTGTTGACCGGGGCTGCGCTTCCGGAGGGTGTTGATACGGTTATTCTGGAAGAGGATGTGACCCTCGATCAGGGTCACATTGCGTTCCGAGGTCCATTGAAAAAAGGTGCAAACGCACGAAAGGCTGGCGAAGACGTGGTCGAAGGTGCGCTGGCCTTGCCTGCAGGGCGACGGCTGACACCCGCTGATTTGGCACTTTTGTCGGCAATAGGGTTGGCCGAAGTGTCGGTGTACAAAGTGCTGCGCGTCGGGGTGCTGTCGACCGGGGACGAATTGGTCGAGCCCGGTGACATTGCCGCACCAGGGCAAATCTACGACGCCAACCGTCCGATGCTGTTATCGCTGGTCGAACGAATGGGGTTTGAACCGGTTGATCTTGGCAGCGCCGAGGACAGCCGGGAGGCGTTGGAGGATCATCTGGATCAAGCCGCTCGGCGGGTGGATGTGATCCTGACCAGCGGTGGGGCCTCTGCCGGGGATGAAGATCACGTCTCAGCCCTGTTGCAAGAGGCCGGGGCGATGCAGGAATGGCGCATCGCGCTGAAACCCGGACGGCCTTTGGCGTTGGGCATGTGGGATCAAACGCCGGTGTTCGGCCTGCCCGGCAATCCGGTGGCCGCAATGGTCTGCACGTTGGTATTCGCCCGCCCCGCGCTGAGCTTGATGGCCGGAGCAGGTTGGCAGGAACCGCAAGGGTTCGACGTGCCTGCCGCATTTGAAAAGCGCAAGAAACCGGGTCGCCGCGAATATCTGCGCGCCCGCATCCGTGAAGGACGGGCCGAGGTGTTTCATTCAGAAGGGTCCGGCCGGATAAGCGGGCTGAGCTGGGCCGAAGGGCTGGTTGAAATCGAGGACGGTGCGCGTGATATTCAGCCGGGTGATCCAGTACGATTTATCCCCTACGGAAGCTTTGGGCTCTAATCAGTCGAACGTCCCTGCAACCCGTCCCAGCAGCATAAAAGCGCGCGCGGTACGCGTCTCACCCAATGCGTTCAGTTCGGCGTCGCTGGCGTCGGGTTCGAACTCAACGATCATGTGATCGAAGCGCCGCAGGAAATGGTGTGCCGCATCGCGAAAGATCGGATCCTGTTTCATCCGCGCCGCCGTCAGCGCCAGCGAAGACCGGTCCCGGATACCGCCCAACGCAGCCACCGAACGCCCGCGGGCGCCTTGCGCAAACTGCCGCCAGATCTCGGGCCGGGCCATATCGGGGCGCAGGTCATCCATATAGATGCCTTCCTGACTAAGCAGGGTCAGAACATCCTGTGAGGCCTGAACAAGTTGCGATGCCTTGCGATCCTTCAACGCAAGACGCAGCGCGTCGAAACCCGCCTCATCGCTCTGCGTTTCGGGGAAGTTCAGGGCGCGGATGAAGATGTTGGTTGGCAACGGGGCCGCAATCTCTTCCGCAGGCGTGCCAAGTTCCAAGGTGGTTTGATTTGCAGTTTCGGATGCAGGCTTGCTGGCGCGCGCAGGTTCGCTGCGATTGGTTGAGAATGTCGCTAATGCGCTCTCGGTCTTTTTGGCACTTTCGGCGATTTCATCCAGTTTCTTGCCGACCATCGGTTCATAGGTGCTGGTCGCGCGCTGTTGTTGCACCACATAGCTGTTGCGGATTGCGTCGATAGCGGTTTGCAGACGCGCACTTTCTTCGCGCATAACGCGACTGGCGCGCATCGCCAACGCTGCAACCCAGATCATCGCTACCGGCATAAACACCGCCAGAAATGTGACGATAAATCCGCCTTCCTGTGCCCCGGGTAGCACCAGAAATACTACTGACACCACCAGCCAGATCAGGCTGAGCACAACAGCCGCGATCTCGATCTCGGTAATCGAGGGATGCGCGGGCCGATCGTAGATTCCCAGCGAGGTCGGTTTCTCGGGTTCTTGCTCGGGCTCAGACCCTGACATGATAAATGCTCCGGTCAGGCGTATTCGATACTCAGAACTTCGTAGGAGCGTACACCGCCGGGGGTGCGAACCTCGACACTGTCGCCTTCTTCTTTGCCGATCAGGGCGCGGGCGATCGGGGATTTGATGTTCAGGAGGCCATTTTCAATATTGGCTTCATACTCACCGACGATCTGCCAGGTCTTTTCTTCATCGGTATCTTCATCAACCAATGTCACCTTGGCACCAAACTTGATCGCACCCGACAGCTTGGCGGGATCGATGACGTCGGCAAGCGAAAGGATGCCCTCAAGCTCTTTGATGCGGCCCTCGATAAAGCCCTGCTTTTCACGAGCGGAATGATATTCCGCGTTCTCTTTCAGGTCACCGAGTTCGCGGGCTGAGGCAATCGCCTCGATGATCGCCGGGCGCTCGACGGACTTCAGGTTTTTCAGCTCTGCCTCGAGCGCGGCATTGCCCGAAGGCGTCATGGGGATCTTTTCCATAGTCTTGTCGTCCACGCATAAATGTTACGCCCCGCCGCACAAAAGCGTCGGGGCGAAGGATGGGTTGGCAATTACCTGACCCAAATGGAGCGTGAATTGCAAGAGGGGAGGCGCGGGTTGTCAGTAAACTCGCAACTTAGCGCCGCCGTTTAGGAGGTTGATTGCGCCGGTGGCGCTGCCCCAACAGCTCCCCGCGTCGCCAACGGCTGGCATCGTGCCCAAGCCACAACATCTCAATCATACTGAACCACCTCGAATTCGATGCCGTTGTCGTCGCGGAAATAGAAGCGCCGCCCGGGCTCATAATCAGCGTGGTTGTGAGGTTTGAACCCTGCTTTGCGAACCTTTTCTTCGGTGGCGTCGATATCTTCGACCAGCACGCCCACATGGTTCAATCCACCCACGATATCATAGCTGCTTTCACTTAATGGCTTAGGATCATCGGGGGCGTAGAGTGCCAGATAGGTGTGAGCGCTGCCCACATGCACTGTGTAGCCACCGGCAATGGCCGGGCCTTCCCAGCGTGTTTTCCAGTCAAAGACTTTCTGCATCCACGCCGCAGATGCCTTTGGGTCGCGGACCGTGAAGTTGGTATGTTCCAGAGTCGCCATCATAGGATCTCCTTCCTGATTTAAGGCTTGTCCCGACTCACCGTAATTTCTAAACCTAACTTTAGGTCAAGGGAATTTATTGGAGAATGTTATGGCTGTTTCCGAAGGATTAGCGATTGGTGCTTTGGCTCGACGGACGGGGTTAGCTGTGTCGGCGATCCGGTACTATGAAGCGCAGGGTTTGATATCTCCGTGGCGAAACGCGGGTGGTCAGCGACGGTATCAGCGTGCCGATATTCGACGGCTAAGTTTTGTGATGATCGCACAGCAGTTCGGCCTGACCCTGCCAGAAATACGAGAAGTGCTTTTGGAACTGCCCGGTAATCGAACACCGACGCCGCAGGACTGGAAAAACATCAGCGAAGGGCTGCGCACCCGGCTGGATCAGCGAATCGATACGCTGATGCGGTTGCGCGACAATCTGGACGGCTGTATCGGCTGCGGCTGTCTCAGCTTGCCTAAATGTAAGCTTTACAACCCCGATGACAGGGCAAAATCCCACGGTAGCGGTCCCAGATACCTGATGGGCGATGCGCCAGAGGCTTGATGTGTCGAATAGCGTCATTGTTACGCCGTGTTTCGATTGACCAAAGTCTTTCCGACCATGTAATCAGCCGTGAAACAATATTGCGCCGACCAAGCGGTGAAAGCGCCAATTCGGAAAGTTAGCTAAGGAGCCCGCGATGGCCGAGATTGAACGCGAAGCGATGGAATACGACGTGGTGATCGTGGGTGCAGGCCCCGCGGGCCTGTCGGCGGCCATCCGTCTGAAACAGCTGGACGCCGACCTGAATGTCGTGGTTCTGGAGAAGGGCTCGGAAGTGGGTGCACATATCCTTTCGGGTGCTGTGCTGGACCCTTGTGGTCTGGATGCGCTGATCCCGGACTGGAAAGAAAAAGGCGCGCCGTTGAACGTGCCTGTGCATGACGACAACTTCTACATGCTGGGTGAGGCGGGTCAGATCCGTATCCCCAACTTCCCGATGCCGCCGCTGATGAACAACCACGGCAACTACATCGTCTCGATGGGCAATGTCTGCCGCTGGTTGGCCGAACAGGCCGAGGAACTGGGCGTCGAAATATTCCCCGGCATGGCCTGTTCCGAGCTGGTCTACGGTGAAAACGGTGAAGTCAAAGGCGTCGTGGCCGGTGTTTTTGGCCTAGAGGCCGACGGTTCTTACGGTCCTAACACTGAGCCGGGTATGGAGCTGCACGGTAAATACGTCTTCCTGTCGGAAGGCGTGCGCGGTTCACTGTCCAAGGAAGTCATCGCCAAATACGACCTGTCTGCCGGTAAAGAGCCGCAGAAATACGGCGTCGGCATGAAAGAGATCTGGGAGATCGACCCGGCCAAGCACAAAGAAGGCAGCGTCACGCACACCATGGGCTGGCCACTGGGCAGCAACGCGGGTGGCGGGTCGTTCATCTATCACCTTGAAAACAATCAGGTCTATGTCGGTTTTGTGGTTCACCTGAACTACAAGAACCCACACCTGTACCCCTACATGGAATTCCAGCGCTTCAAGCATCACCCGATGGTGGCCGAGCTGCTGAAAGGCGGCAAGCGCGTTGCTTACGGCGCGCGCGCGATCACCGAAGGCGGCTATCAGTCGATGCCGAAACTGGTGGCTCCGGGTGTGGCGCTGCTGGGCTGTTCGGCGGGCATGGTCAACGTGCCTCGCATCAAGGGCAACCACAACGCCATGCTGTCGGGTAAAGCAGCGGCTGAGGCCGCTTATGACGCCATCAAGGCCGAGCGTTCGGGCGATGAGTTGACCGCCTATGAGGCTGACGTTCGTGAAGGCGCAATTGGCGCCGACCTGAAGAAGGTGCGGAATGTCAAGCCGCTGTGGTCGAAATATGGCCTGACTGCCAGCCTGGTGCTGGGTGGCATGGACATGTGGACCAACACGCTGGGCTTTTCGCTGCTGGGCACACTGGGCCACGGTAAGAACGACGCGGAATCGACGGAAGATACCAGCAAGCATCAACCGATCGATTATCCGAAACCAGACGGTACACTTTCCTTTGATCGCCTGACGAATGTATCGTTTGCGGCCACCAATCACGAGGAAAGCCAGCCTTGCCATCTGAAACTGGCCGACCCGGAAATACCGGTGAAGGTCAACCTGCCTAAATTTGATGAACCGGCGCAGCGTTATTGCCCCGCAGGCGTCTATGAAATGGTCGAGGATGAAAACGGTCCGCGATTCGTCATCAATTTCCAGAACTGTGTTCATTGTAAGACCTGCGACATCAAGGATCCCAGCCAGAACATCACGTGGACAACGCCGCAAGGCGGCGACGGACCGAACTACCCCAATATGTAGGCAAGAACATGGGCGTTGGCAGGGTCGTGAAGGCTCTGCCATTGCCCTTCGCCCACCAAAGCCCTAGCTTATCCTTCAGTCAACGACAGTAAGGCAGGCAATCGGTGGTTTCCCTGGTAAGACGTACGGCATTGGCCGTCATTCTCAGCTCAGCAATAACGCTCCCGGCGGCAGCCGATACCGGGTCGGGGTCGTATCTGGCGGGGCGGCAGGCGATTTATCAAAGCGACTATCCAGCCGCCGAGCGGTATTATTCGCAGGCGCTTCAAGCAGATCCTAAAAACGCAAAACTGTTAGAAAACGTTGTTGTAGCGCGGTTGGCTCTGGGTGAAATCGAGCGTGCCTTGCCGGTTGCGAATGCCATCGAAGAACAAGATTTACCCAGCCAGGCTGCCCGGATGGTGATCTCGGCGAATTTGCTTGCAAGCGGAGAGCTGGATGAATTTCTGGCCCGTGACCCTGAGACACAGGGGGTTGGTCCTTTGGTCGATGGTCTGTTGATCGCATGGACACACATGGCGCAGGGTGCCATGTCCAAGGCGATGGAAGAATTTGATGCGGTTTCCACGCAGGAAGGGCTTAAAGAATTTGCGCTCTACCATAAGGCTATGGCCTTGGCATCGGTCGGGGATTTCGAAGGGTCCGAAGCGATTTTTGAGGCCGATAATGGTGCTGTTGCCCGCTTCTCGCGCCGCGCGGCGTTGTCGCGAACCGAAGTTTTGTCACAACTCGACCGCAACGAAGATGCGCTTCAATTCCTTGAAGATGTGTTCGCTGCAGGAAGTGACCCAACCATTGAAGGGTATGTAAGTCGCCTGACTAATGGCGAAACGTTGCCGTTTACACATGTGCGATCTGCACAGGATGGCATGGCCGAAGTGTTCTATTCAGTGGGTGCGGCACTGAGCGCCGAGGCCGCGCCCGACTATGTACTTCTCTATATTAGGGCCGCGACGTTCCTGCGCTCAGACCACATCGACGCGATCCTGTTGAGCGCGGAGCTGCTGGACGGGCTGGAGCAATATGATCTCGCCGTCGATGTCTATCGGCAGGTACCACCGACAAGCAGCGACTATCAAGCTGCCGAGTTGGGGCGCGCCGAAGTGCTCAGCCGTTCCGATCGCAAAGATGCGGCCGCTGAAGTGTTGCAAAACCTCGCAGCGCAGAGCCCCGATTTGCCGGGTGTACATGTGGCTTTGGCAGATCTTCGGCGTCAGCAGGAAAATTATGCGGCGGCAGTTACGTCATATGACAAGGCCATTGCTCTGACCGAGGAAGGCGCGGGCAGCAACTGGTTCCTGCACTATGCACGCGGGATATCCCATGAACGTCTCAAGAACTGGGAGATGGCCGAGGCCGATTTCCGACGCGCGCTTGAGTTAAATCCGGATCAACCGCAGGTGCTGAATTACTTGGGGTATTCGTTGGTTGAACGAAAAGAGAAGCTGGATGAAGCGCTTGAGATGATTGAACGCGCCGTCGCTGCGCGACCGGACAGCGGCTATATTGTCGACAGTCTTGGGTGGGTGCTATTCCGCCTTGGCCGCTATGACGAGGCGGTTGATCATATGGAGCGGGCTGTTGAGCTGATGCCTGTCGATCCGGTGGTGAATGATCATCTGGGCGATGTTTATTGGGCTGTCGGTCGTGCTCGCGAGGCGGAGTTTCAGTGGAAACGTGCCCTGTCCTTCATCGACCCCGAAGACACCGATGGAGAGGCCGATCCTGAGCGTATTCGTCGTAAGATTGAGGTTGGGCTGGATACTGTCTTGCACGAAGAGGGCGCTGAGCCATTGAAGGTCGCCAATGAAGGCTGAGGCATTTGCCCCCGCCAAAATCAACCTGACCCTGCATGTAATCGGCCAGCGAGATGATGGCTATCATCTGCTGGATTCGATGGTTGCCTTCGCAGATGTCGGGGATCGACTTAGCTTTTCTTCGGGACCCAAGCTGGCGTTGTCGGTAGAAGGCGAGTTCTCGAGCGGTGTGCCAATCAACCATAGCAATCTGGTCTGGCAGGCTGCGGAGGCGGCAGGCTGGGCCGGCAGCATTCTTCTAGACAAGCAACTGCCCCATGGCGGCGGTATCGGAGGCGGGTCTTCGGACGCAGCCGCGTTCCTGCGCACGGCGACCGCTCAGGGGTTCAAAAACGCCAATGATATTGCGTTGTCGCTGGGGGCAGATGTCCCGGCATGCCTATACGCTGCCGCGGCGCGAATGCGAGGTATTGGTGAGCAGATCGAACCGATTAATTTGCCGCCATTGCCAGCTCTTCTTGTTAATCCGGGGATCGCAGTTCCAACCGGGCCGGTGTTCTCTGCGCTTCAAAGTCGAGAGAACACGCCTATGCCAGCGAGAATTCCTACGTTCAAAACACCAGAAGATTGCGCGGCGTGGCTAAGGGATCAGCGCAATGACCTTGAAGCGCCAGCGATGACGGTAGCGCCGGGAATTGCAGCTGTCCTTGATGCACTGAGCGATACGCGCGGCGTGTTACTGACCCGCATGTCAGGTTCAGGCTCTACCTGTATCGCGCTCTATCCAACCCTGAAAGCGGCCCATTTCGCCGCCTACGAGATCGGAGCCGCCCAACCCAACTGGTGGTGCCGCGCGACGATGCTTAGTTGAGGCGCGAAACAACATAGTCCGCCAGATCGCCTAGCAATGTGCGGAATTCGTGGTCAGGAACGGCTTCCAATGACGCCTTCGCCTTGGCTGCCCAGCCGAACGCATCTGCGCGGGTAGCTTCCAGCGTGCGGTATTTGGCCATCAGCGATAGGGCGTAGTCCAGATCGCCTTCTTCCTGACGTCCGCGCCCTATCGTGCGTTCCCAGAAAGCATGTTCATCAGCGGTGGCTTGCGCCACAGCTTTAATGACGGGCAGTGTTAGCTTTCGCTCGCGGAAGTCATCACCGACATTCTTGCCGGTGACCGCGCTATCACCTTGATAATCCAAAAGATCATCAGCGATCTGGAAGGCAACCCCAAGCGCATCACCATAATCGTAAAGCGCTTTGACTTGAGCATCGTTTGCGCCGGCAATGACACCACCAACCTCGGTTGCAGCCGAGAAAAGCGCGGCAGTCTTCCCGCGCACGACTTGCAGATAGACACCCTCATCCGTACCCAGATCGGTGGCTGCTGTCATCTGCAGCACTTCACCTTCCGCGATCGTGGCCGACGCGTTAGCCAGAATATCCAGAACCCGTAGCGAGCCCGTTTCAACCATCAGCTGGAAACTGCGGGAAAACAGATAGTCGCCAACCAGAACGCTGGATTTATTGTCCCATAGCAAGTTTGCGGTGGGCCGCCCACGCCGCTGTCCGCTTTCGTCCACGACGTCGTCGTGCAAAAGGGTCGCGGTGTGGATGAATTCGACAGTCGCGGCCAGCTTAACGTGATGGTCGCCGGAATAGCCAAATAACTGTGCAGCAGCCAGCGTCAGCATTGGGCGCAGGCGTTTGCCACCTGCCTCAACCAGATGTGCAGTCACTTCGGGGATGCGTGGGGCATGTTCCGACGCCATTCGGGTCCGAATCAGCGTATTCACCGCTGCCATTTCACCCGCCAACATCTCAGCCAGACGCTCATGCGGTTTCGAGATCGTGCTGACGCTCATCACACTCCTGATACAAGGCTCGACATCCCAGTCACCTTGCCCTTACATCCATCCCCATGAAAGAACTATTGCGCAGCACCGATCCGACAATCCTGGCTTTTGCAACGGCTCTCCTTGAGGGCGAGGATATAGACTGCTTTCAGATGGACGTAAATATGAGCATCCTCGAAGGGGGTATAGGAATTTTCCCTCGTCGCTTGATGGTGCGCGCCGATGACCTGACCCGCGCCGAGCGCGTTATGCGTGATAACGAGATACCGCTGGGGCGATGAGCTTGTTTTCCGACAATGAGTTGACGCTGAATGAATTTCTGGGTGGTCGTGTGCGATTATGGCAACCAAAGACTGGGTATCGCGCGGGCGTTGATCCTGTCTTGCTGGCGGCTTCGGTTCCTGCCCTCAAGGGTCAGTCAGTGTTAGAGCTCGGATGTGGCGCGGGAGCCGCTATTTTGTGTTTGTTGGCACGTGTTCCGCAATTGCAGGCGACAGGGGTCGAATTGCAATCCGCTTATGCGGAACTGGCGCGTCAAAATGCCACTCAGAACTCTATGGACCTGTCGGTGGTCGAGGCTGATCTGAGCGCGCTACCCAGCGACCTGAAACAAGCGCAGTTCGATCATGTCATCGCTAACCCGCCTTATTACAGGCCAGGTGCCCATAGCCCATCGACCGATCCGGGGCGGCAGATTGCTTTGGGGGAAAATACCCCGCTCACAGCGTGGATAGATGTTGCGGCCCGGCGGTTAGCACCACGAGGATACTTGCACATGATCCAGAAAGCGGATCGCTTGCCAGACATGCTGGCTGCATGCAGTGGCCGCTTGGGGTCGGCCGAAGTGTTGCCTCTTTCTGCACGCGTGGGCCGCCCGGCCGAGTTGGTGATTCTACGAGTTCGTAAGGGAGGTCGCGCCAGCTTTCGGTTACAATCTCCGCTGATAATGCATCAGGGGGATCGGCACCTCAATGATGGTGAAAGCTATACTCCCGAGGTTTCGGCGGTGCTGCGCGATGGCGCCGCATTGGCCGGATTCGGTTCAGATCGGCAATGACCAGCCGAATTTGTCGGATTTATTACAGATTCTGTGCGTCTGCAGCGTGACAGTCTGGAAATGATGTGATCAACTTCTTACGTCATACTTACCAAACCAGAGAAGGAGGACCGCCATGAGCGTGAGCGCGCATCTGACGGAGTTGAAGAAAAAACACGAAATTCTCGGTCTTGAAGTAGAAGAAGCTCAACGCTCACCTGGTATTGACGATCTCCATATTGCACAGCTCAAGAAGCAGAAACTGAAGCTGAAAGAAGAGATCGAGCGCCTGTCGGCCTAAGCCTTCAGGCTGGCGCGGGCAGCGATTGCAGCGCCACCGGTGACAAGCAAGGCCGCGATCGCCAATCCCCACGACAGGGCGGCGATCCCGGCCAGAACCAATACAAGCGTCGATAGCAAAGGTGCCGCGTATGAGGCGGTGCCGAGGATTTGAATGTCCCCGCGTTTGACCCCAATATCCCAAACATAGAACGCCAGCCCGACCGGACCTAAACCCAAGGCGAGGGTTGAGGCCCAGCCTATTGCGCCCTTCGGCCAGACTGTTTCTTCAATTGCAAAATGCAGCGCCCAAGAGGCTGTTGCTGTGATGATGCAGAACACCGCAACCGAACTTGTCGGTACATCGCCCAACCTTCGCGACAGAACCGAATAGCCTGACCAAGTCAGCGCACACAAAAGGGCCAGCCCATAACCGGGCAGATGTTGCGCCTGAAACCCTGCACTGCTGCCACCAGTAATGATCACTGCAGCCCCGGCAAAGCCAAGGCTAGCACCGATCAGGTGGCCAGGCTTCAGGTGTTCGCCGGGGAGCAAGCCGGACAGCAAAACAATGAGCAAAGGCCAGAGATAAGCGATCAGCCCCGCCTCAGCGGCGGGTGCCATGCGCAGGGCTGAGAAATACAAAGCGTGATATCCGAAAAGCCCAATTGCACCGAACAGATACGTGGTCCATGCGATCTGGCCCAACTGCCTCAGGGCTCCATTTGCTATAGTCCAGATCAGGCCCAAAGTTCCACCGATCGTAAAACAAATTGCGTTCAGCAACAGAGGTGGTGTGGGGGCTGAGCCCACGGTAAACAAGGCCAGCAGAGACCACAGCAAGACGGCGACAAAGCCGATTGCGGTCGCACGGGAACGAGTCATGGGCGTCCAAGTTCCTTTTCTGGGATGATCTCAAAGTCGTCCCACATATGCGCGGTTTTTTCGATCTCTGCAAAGAACCATTCTCGGAAAGCTGCTATTTGTGGGCGGTCTTTGGCTTCGGGCAGGCAAATGAATCGGAACCGCGCTTCGGTCTGCACCGCCACTTTGAACGGGGCGACAAGTCGGCCCTCGCTCACATCCTTGATGATCAAAGGCCGCCGCCCCAGTGCAACCCCCAACCCGGCGCAGGCTGCATCAATCGCGTGATCAGGTTGAGAAAAATGGGTGCCCGTTGCAGGTGAATACGACATACCAACGGCGCGAAACCAGGACTGCCAATCGCAACCAGGGGCGACCTTGAAGAGGGAATCATCAAATATCAGCGGTGCGTCACGCAGCGATTCGGGTGTTTGGAACCTCTCATGCAATTCAGGTGTCATAATAGGCGTCACCCAATCTGGTCTTGCGGCGTAGGAAGCCAGGTCTGCGTCGTCAGATATTCCAAATCGGATCGCCGCATCCACATCATCCCGCCGCAAATCGACAACCTTTAGTGATGCGGATAGCCGCAGTTCGATGTCCGGATGGAGTCGAGCAAACTCGAACAAGCGGGGGGCCAACCACTTTGCGGTCAAGGCTGGTCCGGCAGTGAGAGTCAGCGTCCCGCTGCTCTGCAACCTTCGTGTTGCAGCCCATGCTGTCTGTAGTGTCGTAAATCCCTCTGCTGCGCCGGGTGCTAATGTGCGTCCGGCCTCGGTTAGTTCAACGGCGCGGTTCAGGCGGCGAAACAGCGGTTGCCCGAGGTGCTCCTCAAGCGATTTGATCTGAAAGGATAGTGCTGCGGGGGTGACGTGTAACTCTTCCGCGGCCTTGGCAAAAGACATGTGCCGCGCGGCGGCATCAAAGGCACGCAATGCGGTCAATGGTGGCAGGCGGTCGCTCATCCAGTTAAAATATCCTTAACTGACTATACGAAAAAGCTCGTTTGTAGGTCAGATAAATATGCCTCATCATCGGAGCAAGTCAAATGAAACTGATCTGAGAAAGAGGCAAACATGATTGAGATGACAACCCATCCTTCGGTTCAGCGTGCCTTTCAAAAGGCGCATTGCGAACGCGGTAAAGCGGTCAGGAGCATCTGGCGAATGATTTTTGGTTCCCGCTGACCGCAGCGCGCGCGGACTTACGGGATAAAAGAAGGGCCGGTCCTTGATGGACCTGCCCGTTTTCGTTCCAATGCCGTTGGTTCAGACGAAGAACTGTGCACCGTTGGCCGAAATGGTCGAGCCGTTGATGAATTGCGAATCGTCCGAGGCAAGAAAGGCGACGCAACGCGCAATCTCTTCCGGCTCACCCAGGCGACCTGCAGGGATCTGGCCAATGATCGATTCGCGTACCTTCTCAGGTACTGCCATGACCATTTCGGTCGCGATATAGCCGGGGCAGATTGCATTGGCGGTGATACCGGCCCGCGCACCTTCCTGTGCCAGCGATTTTACAATACCCAGATCACCTGCTTTTGTTGCGGCATAATTCACCTGGGCGAACTGACCTTTCTGGCCGTTGATTGAGCTGATCACGATGATCCGGCCGAACTTACGCTCGCGCATGCCCGGCCATACCGGGTGAACGGTGTTGAAGACACCCGTCAGGTTCGTGTCGATCACCTGATGCCATTGCTCAGGCGTCATCTTGTGGAACGGCGCATCGCGGGTGATACCTGCGTTGGCGACCACAATGTCGATCGGGCCGACCTCGGCCTCGACTTTTTCGATGCCCGCTTTGGATTCGTCGTAATCCGCAACATTCCATTTATAGGTGTTGATACCGGTTTCTTCGGTGAACTTTGCGGCGGCTTCGTCATTGCCTGCATAAGTGGCGGCAACATTATATCCTTCGGCCTTCAACGCCTTGGAAATTGCTGCGCCGATGCCGCGGGAACCGCCGGTTACGAGTGCTGTACGTGCCATTTAGGACTCCTCCAAATTTAGTCGTCTTGGTAATTCTGTTACTCTGAGAGTTGAGGTTGCGCAATATCGTTTCGCGATCGAATTAATCTTTCTGTCCGGCGATATTGTCGCAGTTTAGGGATATGATCCGATTGTAACAAAAAAGGGCGTCCTGTGGACGCCCTTTTGTAATTAGTTTTCAGCGCAATTAGTCGCGCTCCACGCACAATGCGACGCCCATGCCACCACCAATGCAAAGGGTCGCAAGACCCTTCTTCGCGTCGCGGCGTTTCATTTCGAATAGCAGGGTGTTCAGAACCCGACAGCCCGAGGCCCCAATCGGGTGACCGATAGCAATTGCACCGCCGTTGACGTTCACAATCGACGGATCCCAGCCCATGTCTTTGTTCACGGCGCAGGCCTGTGCAGCAAATGCTTCGTTGGCCTCGACCAGATCCAGATCGTCAACCGACCAGCCCGCTTTTTCCAGCGCTTTGCGCGAAGCGTAGATCGGGCCGACACCCATGATTGACGGGTCCAGGCCGGCGGTCGCGTATGAGGCGATACGGGCCAGAGGCTCAATTCCGCGCTTTTCGGCATTCTCGGCCGACATCAGCAGGGTGGCTGCGGCACCATCGTTCAGGCCCGAAGCATTTGCCGCCGTGACCGAGCCATCCTTGGTGAAAGCCGGGCGCAGTTTGGCCATCGCCTCCATGGTCGCGCCATGGCGGATGTATTCGTCCTTATCCATCACGATGTCGCCCCTGCGGGTCTTGATGGTGAAGGGCACGATCTCGTCGGCGAATTTTCCAGCGTTTTGGGCTGCTTCGGCCTTGTTCTGCGAAGCAACAGCGAATTCGTCCTGCATGTCGCGGCTGATCTGCCATTTCTCGGCCACGTTTTCGGCGGTCTGACCCATGTGATAGCCGTTGAAGGCATCCCACAGACCATCGCGGATCATAGTGTCGATGTATTTCATGTCACCCATCTTGTGACCGGCGCGTAGGGCGGCGGCGTGGGGTGATAGGGTCATGTTCTCTTGTCCACCTGCAGCCACGATCTCGGCGTCGCCCAACTGGATGTGCTGAGCGCCCAGAGCGACAGCGCGCAGACCCGAACCGCAAACCTGATTGATGCCCCATGCCGCGCTTTCCTGCGGCAGACCTGCATTGATATGCGCCTGACGGGCGGGATTCTGCCCTTGTGCGGCGGTCAGGACCTGACCCATGATGGTTTCGCTTACCTCACCCTTGTCGACCCCGGCGCGCTCGACAACGGCCTCCAGGACGGCAGCGCCCAAATCATGTGCGGGGGTGTTCGCAAACGAACCGCTAAAGCTACCGACGCCCGTACGTGCGGCGGATGCGATTACTACGTTGGTCATACAGTCAATCCTTTACCGTCATGGTCTTGTGGGAAATCTGACGGCGCAGGTCGTGGAGAGGCTTTCTCCGGATACAAGAGCGCCTCGGGTTCCCCGCTCCAGCACCTTCTGCAATACCGCAATGCTGCATCTGCAGCAACGGGCAGCTTGTCTCAGAGTTGACTGCGGTGTATCTTTGCGCGGCTTCTTTCTATCAACTGCCTGTTTTTGAGGATTTTTCTTTGACCCAAGGTGAGGAGACCGAAGGTGCGCCGTACAAGAAGCCCTGCAGGCAATCGACCCCATTTTCGATCAGAAAAGCAGCATCTTCAGCGATCTCGACCGATTCGGCGGTCACGAGAATTTCAAATTCACGTGCCACGGCGATCAGCGCGCGCACCAGCGCCTGATTGTCAGAGTTCTTACTGACGCCACGTATGAACTGCCCGTCGATCTTGGCGGCGTCGAACAGAAACTCGCGAAAATGGCGAAAGCTGAAGTTGCTGGCTCCGAAGTCATCCAGCGCGAAGGCGATCCCGCGGGCTTGTTGCTGATCCATGAAGTCAACCACCAGCTCGGGCAACTGCATGGCTGACGCTTCGGAGATTTCCAGAATCAACCTCTCGCCCAGGCTTGCGTCTTTTTTCAGGAACCTATCCAGTACACGCGACCAGTTGGAATAACCGATGGATCGGGCGGACATGTTGATGGACAAGCGAATGCCGGGATTTCGGATCAGGGTGCGCAATCCCATGTCGAGCGCTATGCAATCCAGATCACGACCGATAGGCGTGTTTTCTACCTGTGGCATGAACTCGCGTGCGGGTATGACGCGACCGGTTTCATCCAATACGCGGATGAACCCTTCGTAAAAGGCGATCCCTTGCGGGGGGTGAGCCTGAATAACGGGTTGAAACGCCAGCCTGCATTTCTTGTGCTTTACCGCTTCAGTGGCCATCTGAACGACGGATTGGTCCCGAGAGGTGACGGCGGCGCTCAACGGGTTGTCCGACCCTTCAGGCAGGTCCGCGCGCTTCCTGTTTCCCATTTTCTACCATTCCTCTGATCCCGACGATTACGGTCCGGACAACAGTTTCAGGCAAGACAGGTAAAACCGGAGTTAATGAGCGTGTATTTATCTGCAGGTGTTGGGCCGGTGATCAGTGTGTGGACTGCCGGGCATGCCGCAGCGAAGCCGCCGCGCCAACCAGTGCTCCGAACAGTCCAAGCGCGGCCATAACAAATCCGAGACCCAAAATAGTCGGGACAGTTCCGTTGAGCGCGGCGGCCATGGTGATGACAAGACCCAGCAAACCAGTAACGGTAGAAATTCTCAGCAATTTTGACATGCGGGTCTCCGGAGAATGCTTACTTAAATCACCTATCGGATATGGAGCAGCTGTGCCAAAAATCAAGCAGAGAAAAGGTCTTTTTGAGACTTAGGCCCGCTTTGGCGCGGTGGCGGACGCCTGCGGGTCGAATTGCTCAAACCCCGGTGTTCCGCTATCTTCCGGATGGCGGACAAGATGTTTGGCCTTGATCTGCTCGGAATTGTCTCGGCTACCATCATGGCTGTAGCCCGGAGGAGCAAAACAATACGCTAATCGCTGGCGCAATGTCAGCCCAGGCTGGGTGGCATCCTTCCAAATTCCGACCCATTCATGAAACGCCACGCGCAGTGGATTGAAGGTGCCGATATTGTGTACGAGGCCATAGTCGACCTTGTCATCTGCTTGCTCGGGAACAAATGTGCCAAACAGCCTGTCCCAGATGATGAACACACCGGCATAATTGCAATCCAGATAGCGTGCATTGCGTCCGTGATGGGCACGGTGGTGGCTGGGGGTGTTCATCAAGGCCTCGAACCAGCGGGGCATTTTGCCAATGGCTTCGGTGTGAATCCAGAACTGATAGATCAGGTTCAAGCCGCCGACAAACAGCACCATTGCGGGATGAAAGCCCAGCAGGATCAACGGCGCACGCACCACCATCATGAAGGTGAACGTATAGGTCCAGGTTTGCCGCAGCGCTGTTGTAAGGTTGTAATGTTGCGAGCTGTGGTGGTTCACGTGGCTGGCCCAGACCCAGCGGATACGGTGCCCGAACCGGTGGACCCAATAATAGCGCAGATCATCCAGCACAAAGCAGAGGATGATGACCGGGATCGAAGTGCCCAGGTTCAGCGGCGTGATTTGCCACAGCCACATGAAAAACGCATACGCGATGAAGCCCAGCAAAAAGCCTGAGGCAATGTTGCCCGCCCCCATGATCAACGAAGTCACGGCATCGCGCGTCTCATACCGACCGCCCTGACCTTTGACGGCGATCCATAGAAATTCCGCCAGAATGGCGGCGATGAAAAACGGTACGGCCCATTGCACCGCGTCGGGAAAGCTTACGTGATCAGTCATGCGGGTTCCATCAGATGTCGCCAGTGGCGGCACTCGGTTTCGTCGAGATGGATGAGTACGCGCGGAGTGCTGAAATCGTGAAATTGAACCTCAAACCCATCGGGATGGTCGATCCTGTCGAAATCCAGCAGATGCCGGGCTACGGTGTCAGCCCCGAAGGACCACAGCAACCCGGCGCCTGTCTCGGTTCGTACAAGGGCGGCATGACTGTCATGGGCGACCGTGACATCAATGACTGTGTCATCAGGGAAGTGTCGAAGCCATTGGATTTGTGCGGTTTCAGGCGTCAGTAGGCGCAAACGAGATCTACCCGTCAGATGCAACAATAGCGCGATCCCGGCAATGCCGCCGACGACAAGTCCCAACAGAATTTCCAGCGGCATTCGATCCTCCTGCTGACAAACTGCAAGAGGTCGAATTGCCTGTCAAAGGTGGCGTGGCGTCAGCCGTGCTCTAGGCCGTCCAGAACTTCGTGTTGCACCACCCGTTCGACAAAGGGCACCAAACCCTCGGGGCCCGATGTGCGATCTTTTAGATGGATGCAGATATCGGGGCGGCGCGCGGCAATGATGCCGACCATTTCACCGCGTATGTTGTCGTCCAGACCGGCACCCATGATGGCGCAGGCGATGCGGGGTTCGGTGTCCAGTTGTCGCCGGACCTCATTCTGATCATGTGCGCCCAGCCATTGGATAGGCAAATGATCCAACTGCCGTGCAACGTCACCGATTACATTCGGCAAACGGCCGATCAGTAATACTACTGGCTTCATATGGCCTCCATTTCGCTGATCACAAACGAAAACCGGCCCAACGGGGCCAGTTTCACTCTAACACAAAATGAAGCGGGCGGCTTTAGCTATTGGCCTCAACCAGAGTCGATATGATTGACTTCGCGCTTTCCGAGTTCCATTCCGCATCGCCGATCAGGCGCGCAATTTCCTGCCCTTCGGGGTTCAGAATGACGGTAATCGGCAGAGCGATGACACCGAATTCGCGTGCGGCGGCAGAGTTGGGGTCCTGATGGCGTGGCAGGTTGTCGATGCCGTTCTCGTCAAAGAACTTCTTGATCCCGGCAGGCGTGTTACGGCCAGTGGCCAAGGTCAGCACCTGGAACTTGTCGCCGCCAAATTCTTCCTGAAGCTCGGCAATCTGCGGCATTTCCTTGCGGCAGGGGGCGCACCATGTGGCCCAGAAGTTCACCAACACGTATTTGCCAACATAGTCTTCCAGCGTGCCGACACCGCCATCGTCTTCCAACTGAAACTCGATGGTCTTGGCGGGTTTTGGTTCCTTATGCAGGATCAGCCGTTTCAACGTGCCCTCGCGCAGCGGGCCCAGAGTCTCGGCATCCGTTGCCAAAGCGGCGTTTGCACCCAGCGCAAGGGCCATATAAAGGGGGATCAGACGAAATAGGCGCATATCAACTCCGGGTTTTCTTACATGACCGATCAATCTTCGAACCAGATGTGGGGCGGCCGCTTTGCCGCCGGTCCAGACGCGATCATGGAGGCAATCAATGCCTCGATCGGGTTCGATCAGCGGATGGCAGCCCAAGACATCGCAGGCTCGCGCGCCCATGCCGCCATGTTGGCTGCCACAGGCGTTATAACTGATAGTGATGCGCAGGCTATTCGGGAAGGGCTGCTCACCGTTTTGTCAGAAATCCAGAACGGTACGTTTCAGTTTTCGACCGCGCTGGAAGACATTCATATGAATGTCGAGGCGCGGTTGAAGGAGGTGATTGGAGAGCCAGCAGGTCGTTTACACACGGGTCGTAGCCGGAATGATCAGGTCGCGACCGATTTCAAACTTTGGGTCCGTGACCAACTGGACGCAGCGGAAACTGGCCTGCTGGCCCTGATCCGCGCGCTTTTGGCGCAGGCCGAAGCTGGTGCCGATTGGGTCATGCCGGGCTTTACCCATCTTCAAACCGCGCAGCCAGTGACCTGGGGCCACCATATGATGGCCTATGTCGAGATGTTTGGCCGCGACCTATCCCGCGTCCGCGATGCGCGTGCACGGATGAACGAATCCCCCTTGGGCGCTGCTGCGCTAGCAGGGACCTCTTTCCCAATTGATCGACACATGACCGCCGAAGCGCTGGGCTTTGATCGCCCCGCAGCCAACTCGCTGGATGCCGTCAGCGACCGCGATTTTGCGCTGGAGTTACTGTCGACAGCTTCGATCTGTGCGGTCCACCTGTCGCGCTTCGCCGAGGAACTGGTGATCTGGTCTTCGGCCCAATTCCGTTTTGTCACGTTGTCCGATCGGTTCTCGACCGGCTCGTCAATCATGCCGCAGAAAAAGAACCCCGATGCCGCGGAATTGATCCGCGCCAAAGTGGGTCGCATTTACGGCGCCAATACAGCGTTGATGATGGTGATGAAGGGCTTGCCGCTGGCCTATTCCAAGGACATGCAGGAAGACAAGGAACAGGTCTTTGATGCCGCCGACAACTGGATGCTGGCGCTTGCCGCAATGGAAGGGATGGTCATGGACATGACCGCCAACCGCGACAGCCTTGCAGCTGCTGCAGGGTCCGGTTTCTCAACTGCAACCGATCTGGCCGACTGGCTTGTCCGTGTGCTTGGCCTGCCGTTCCGCGATGCGCACCATGTAACCGGTTCGCTGGTTTCCATGGCCGAGAGCAAAGGCTGCGACCTGCCTGACTTGACGCTTGAGGACATGCAGTCGGTTCATGCTGACATCACTGATGATGTCTATTCTGTTCTTACGGTCGATAATTCGGTAAACTCGCGCCAGTCCTATGGAGGCACCGCACCGGATCAGGTGCGAGCCCAGATCAAGCGATGGAGGGCGCTGGTGTAATGCATATACGACGCGTGGTGCATTTGATTGCGGTTGCAACGGCTCTGGCCGGATGCGGCGCTGACGGCGAACCCATCCAACCCACCATGAGCGCAAGTGTTGGTGTTGGCAGCAGCGGCACGTATGGCGGTGTCGGGGTTGGTGTGCGCCGCGGTGGTCTGGGCGTATTTCTGGGGCTCTGAGGCATTGCCATTTGTATTTGTTATCCCCATGTGAGCAGAACAACCGGCTGCACGCTGCTCATCTGGACGTAAGGTGGCAACATGAAATTCTTTGGCCTGATCTTGGCACTTGTCATTCTTGCAGCTTGCGACCCGGCATACAAACCACAACCCAAACCTGAGCCCGAAGCCCGCTCGACAGGAATTTCGGTATCTGGATATGCGCGGATCGGTGCATCGAAGACCTTCTAGATAGCGATGGGATTTCTGCAGATGGCTGGAATCATTTGATCCACATGCCTCTTTTGGTCTAAGCGCGCGGTATGGATCATTTTCTCTACCGCGACGGCGCGCTTTTCGCCGAGGATGTGCCAATCTCCGAAATCGCTGCAGCGGTCGGAACCCCGTTTTATGTTTATTCGACGGCTACTTTGCTGCGGCATTTCAAGCTGTTTGATGACGCGCTTGAGGGCACCGACCACCTTGTCTGCTACGCGATGAAAGCGGCCAGCAATCAGGCAATCCTGAAGACGCTGGCTCAGGCAGGTGCGGGGATGGATGTGGTTTCTGGTGGAGAGTACCTGCGTGCCAAGGCTGCAGGCGTGCCCGGCGACAAGATTGTCTTCTCGGGCGTTGGCAAAACTGCAGATGAGATTCGCACGGCATTGACTGGCGGAATTCGGCAATTCAACGTCGAATCCGAGCCTGAAATGCAGGTGATCAATGCGGTCGCGCTAGAATTGGGCGTGAATGCGCCGATCACCGTTCGGGTGAACCCGGATGTCGATGCCAAGACCCATGCCAAGATTGCTACTGGAAAGTCCGAGAATAAGTTTGGCATCCCGATCTCGCGCGCTTCCGAGGTTTATGCGTTGGCTGCAAGCCTGCCGGGGCTCGAAGTGATCGGGATCGACGTCCATATCGGCTCGCAACTGACCGAATTGGAGCCGTTTGAGCTGGCCTATAACAAGGTCGCGGAACTCACTGAGCGTTTGCGCTCCGAAGGGCACAATATTCGGCGCCTTGATCTTGGGGGTGGATTGGGCATTCCCTATACGCGTTCCAATGACGCGCCGCCCTTGCCAGTTGAATATGGCGCGATGATCAAGAAAACGCTGGGCCATCTGGGCTGTGAGATCGAGATCGAGCCCGGCCGACTGATTGCGGGTAATGCGGGTCTGATGGTGTCCAAGGTCATCTACGTCAAATCCGGTGAGGACCGCGATTTCCTGATCCTTGACGGGGCGATGAACGACCTGATCCGCCCCGCTATGTATGAAGCGCATCATGACATAGTCGCCGTCGACGAACCCGCTGCCGGGGTCGAACAAAGGCCCTATGACATTGTCGGTCCTGTTTGCGAATCCGGTGATACATTTGCCAAGCAGCGCAATATGCCTCCCCTGAGATCGGGTGATCTGATCGCTTTCCGCAGCGCGGGGGCCTATGGCGCGGTCATGTCCAGCGAGTACAATACGCGCCCCCTGATCCCTGAAGTTCTGGTGAACGGGGATCAATTTGCCGTAATTCGTGAACGCCCAAGCTTTGACGAAATCATAAACCGCGATACCATACCAGAGTGGCTCTGACGCGATAGGCGCGCGGGCCGGATCAGGAGGCCCGCCTTGCGCGAGAACCAGACCCTGCCGATTCCAAGACTGTCCCTGTGGCTGACGCATGGGGGCATGCTGGCCGAGCAAGTGATGCGCGCCTTCTGGCCGCTCTTTTCTATTCTCATGGCGCTGCTGGCCGCCCTGATGCTGGGGCTGCACGATCTTGTGCGCATCGAAACTGTTTGGATTTCTGCGGCTGTCGGATTGATTGCGTTGATTGCGGCCGCGATCTTGGGGATCAGGCGGTTTCACTTGCCAACCCGGTCCGAGGCGTTGGTTCGGCTGGATGAGACCCTGCCCGGTCGCCCAATTCAGGCGTTGATGGATGATCAGGCAATCGGTGCGATGGATGCGGATTCGGTGGCACTGTGGCAAGCACACCAGGCGCGCATGGCAGACCGTGCTTCAAATGCCGATCCGGTGAAACCCGATTTGCGGCTGGCCTCTCGCGATCCCTATGCGCTTCGCTATGCTGCATTGTTGGCGCTCGTCGTTGCAGCTCTGTTTGGTTCGTTCTGGCGGATTGGCTCGGTGGCGGACATGACGCCGGGGACCGTTCAGGCGGGGCAGGGCCCGACCTGGGAAGGCTGGGTTGAACCGCCACGTTATACGGGCTTGCCGACACTTTACCTTGCTGATCAAACTGATCCAACACTTACGGTGCCCAAAGGCAGCCGCATCACGCTGCGGTTCTACGGGGAGATTGGTGCACACAGCCTTACCGAGACGACGACGCCGCTTGGAACCGAGGCCGCAACCGAACCAGAGCAGGACTTTGTTGCCGATCGCTCGGGCCAGTTGCGGATCGAAGGTCCGGCTGGACGCGATTGGGCGCTGGACATACTCGCGGACACAAAACCACAGATCGAGGTGGCGGGCGCTGCTGAGGCCGAAGCTGGCGGACAGATGAAACTACCGTTCGCGGCGTCCGACGACTATGGCATCATTTCAGGCACGGCTCGGATCGAGTTGAATCTGCCTGCTGTGAATCGCGAATTTGGCCTGGCAACTGAACCGGAGCCGCGCGAGATCATCACGGTTGAGCTTCCGATGCCGATCACCGGCGACAGGACGGATTTTACCGAAGACCTGATCGAAGATTTCTCGCAGCACCCCTGGGCGCATTTGCCGGTGAAAATTACCCTCTTGGCCGTTGATGCGGCAGATCAGGAATCGGTGGCCGAACCTTATTTTGCCGATCTGCCTGCCCGGCGTTTCTTTGATCCACTGGCTGCTGCGGTCGCTGAACAACGGCGCGATTTACTCTGGTCGCGCGACAATTCACTGCGCGTTGCACAATTGTTGCGTGCCGTCTCGCATCTGCCCGAAGATTTGTTCCGCTCGGACACCGCCTACTTGCGCCTGAGGGTGATCTTGCGTCGGTTGGAAACCTTTGATCGGCACGGTGCGCTAAACCTCAAACAGCAGGAAGAGATCGCGCAGGCGCTATGGGATCTCGCTGTTCTGATCGAGGACGGAACACTGGCTGACGCTTTAGAGCGGATGCGCCGCGCGCAAGAGCGTTTGACCGAAGCAATGCAGAACGGTGCCAGCGATGAGGAAATCGCTGAGTTGATGCAAGAGCTGCGCGAAGCAACGCAGGATTATATGCGACAGCTTCAGCGTCTCGCCCAAGAAAACGGCGAAGATGGTCAGAACCAACAAGGCCAGAACGGCGAAACGCTGCAGATGACGCAAGATGACCTGCAGCGGATGATGGATCGCATTCAGGAGCTGATGGAACAGGGCCGCATGGCCGAAGCGCAGCAGGCGCTGGAAGAGTTCCAGCAGATGATGGAAAACATGCGCGTCACACAAGGGCAAGGTCAGGGTGGCCAATCTGAAGGTCAGCAGGCCATGGAGGGGCTGGCGGAAACTCTGCGGGAACAGCAAGGGTTGAGCGATCAGGCCTTCCGAGATCTTCAGGAACAGTTCAATCCGGGGGCTCAATCCGGCGAAAGTCAGGGCAATGAAGGCAGCAGCGGCGGGCTCGGGCGTGGACAAAGCCACGAAGGTCAGGGCGGACAGGGCCAGGGTCAGGATCAGGCAGGTGAGGGGCAGCAGGGTCAGGGATCTCTGGCGGATCGTCAGCAAGCGCTGCGAGATGAACTGGGTCGGCAGGAACAAAGCCTGCCGGGTGGCGGCACGCCTGAAGGTGATGCCGCACGTGAGGCGCTGGGCCGTGCAGGGCGAGCGATGGACGAGGCCGAAGACGCCTTGCGCAGCGATGATCTGGCCGAGGCGATCGACCGGCAGTCCGAAGCGATGGAAGCGCTGCGCGAGGGGATGCGATCACTGGGTGAGGCCATGGCGCAGAACCAGCAAAACCAGCCGGGGCAGGGTACGGAAGCGGGTGATATGCAAGCCAACAACCGCGACCCGCTGGGCCGCGCGCCGGGATCGGCAGGGTCGATCTCGACCGATGATAATCTGTTGCAAGGCGAAGACGTCTATCGCCGGGCGCGCGAGCTATTGGACGAAATCCGTCGCCGCACTGGCGAACAGGATCGGCCTCAGATTGAGTTGGAGTACCTCAAGCGCTTGCTCGAAAGGTTTTAGTTTTGCCCTGCGCCACCGGTCTGTGATTCTAACCACAGACGCGCCTGATCGACCATTGATACATAAGATTTCAGCACCGGATCAGCTTGCGGTACCGCTTCGCTGATCTGGCTAGCATTGCCATAGATCAGAAACAGAATAACGCCGATGATTAGTATCAGCGCGAATCCACGTAGAAATCCACCGGATTTGCGAGTTGGTGCATCTGTTTCAGCCTCGTCCGAGCTGAGATCGCTGCGCAGGCCGGAATTGATTGCCTCAACATCAGGTAGCTCATCGCGCTGACCTGCATCGGCTGCTGACTCAGTGGCGGAAGGTCTATTGTGTTTGACCTTTGGCTCTTCGGGTGGGTCAAGGGCCAGATCAGGCTGGCTTTCTAGACTACTGCCTTCACGCTTTCGCAGATCAGCCTCGCGCGCGGCTTCTTCCTTTAGGATGTTAGAAACCGCGGGATCTATGTTGCTGGCACTCTCATCATGAGACGCTTCGGCCGCTGTTTTGACCTCTTCAGGATCTGGCGAGTCTATTTCCTGCGTTGCCTCGGCCTCTGGCTCTGTTTCGCCGGCGGCAGGGTGTTTTTCCTGAAACCAGGTCTTTTCGCAATTGGAGCATTGCACTTCGCGCCCGTCTTCTGGGATCACCTCGTCCGGGACTTCGTACTGGGCGCTGCAATTCGGACACGTTAAACGCATTCTGCCTCCTGGCCTTCAAGGCTGGCCTGATAATAGTTTTTTCAGGGATGATATTCCGTTAAGACCCAACAGCAAAGCGTGTTTTCGGTTTCGCGGGCCAAGTGTCGCCAATTGGCCCCGCCCGAGGCATTGAATCCAGCGCTGCGCTCGGGCAAGAGGTAAGCAGAACAATGGGGGCAGGCGTGATCGAGCTGGACAATATCAGCTATACCTACGGCGGCGGCGAATTGCTGAGCGATGTTTCGCTGCAGTTGCAGCCGGGTTCGTTCCACTTTCTGACCGGCCCATCTGGTGCGGGCAAAACCACATTGCTGAAACTCTGCTATGGCGCGTTGCTGCCAACCTCGGGAAGGTTGATGGCCTTTGGCGAAGATATCGCCAGCATGGATCGTGATCAGATGGCGCTGCTGCGCCGTCGGATCGGCGTGGTGCATCAGGATTGCCGCTTTCTGGATCACATGACGCTGGCCGAAAATGTTGCGCTGCCGCTTATGGTCTCGGGGCGCTCTGAGAATGGGCAGCAGGACGACCTGACCGAGCTGCTGAGCTGGGTCGGACTTGGAAGCAGACTCGAAGCACACCCACCCGAATTGTCGGGTGGGGAACGCCAGCGTGCCGCTTTGGCCCGCGCGGTCATTTTGTCGCCTGACGTGGTGCTTGCGGATGAGCCCACCGGCAACGTGGATTGGGAGATGTCTCAACGTCTGCTGCGCCTGCTGATCGAACTGAACCGGATGGGTAAAACCGTGCTGATCGCCACCCATGACCTAAGCCTGATCCGCGCCGCGAAAAGCCAGGTTCAGGCCCGTGTTCTGCGCATCGCGCAGCGCCGGGTGCAACTTGCGGGGGCGGATTTATGAGCAAGGGTACGATCCGAAATTTGCTGCGCCGCGACACTCGCGCTGATCGCGTTGTGCCACCCACTGGTTTCACTGCTCAGCTGACCCTGTTTGTCTCGGGCGCGATGGCATTTCTCGCAGTATTTGCACTGGCCCTGTCGCTGGCGTCGGGCCGTGTGGCGGATCGCTGGGCCTCGGAACTGGCAGGGGCTGCGACCTTGCGGATCAATGCCCCTGCAGATCAACGTGCGGCGCAAACTGAGGCAGCTTTGAACGTTCTCCAGCAGACGCCGGGGGTCGCTTCGGCCCGCGCGTTGACGAGCGAAGAACAGGCCACACTGCTGTCGCCCTGGTTCGGACCGGACTTGCCTCTGGGCACATTGCCAATCCCGCAGCTGATCGAGATTATCGAAGGGGAGCCCGGCCTGGATGCGGCTGGTCTGCGCCTGAGATTGGGGGCAGAAGTGCCGGGCGCGGTGCTGGATGATCACACCCGCTGGCGCGAGCCATTGGTTGATGCGGCCAATTCACTGCGGCGTCTGGGCTGGATTTCGATCCTGCTGATCGGTGGCGCGACCGCCGCCATGATCACCCTTGCCGCCAACGCCTCACTTGCCGCCAACGCGCAGATTATCGAGGTACTGCGTCAGGTCGGCGCGCGGGATCGGTTCATCGCCAGAGCTTTTGTGCGGCGCTTTACCTTCCGCGCGCTTTTCGGGGCGGCGGTTGGAACCCTGTTAGGTATGTCTGGTGTTTTACTGCTACCCGAGGCCTCGGATACTGGTGGATTTCTTACAGGGCTTGGGTTTCAAGGGATTGGATGGCTACTGCCGGTGCTGATACCAGTGTTGGGGGCCGCCGTTGCATTTCTGGCCACATGGTCGGCAGCACAGCGCAAGTTAAAGGAGCTTTCGTGATGTTCATGGCCATTCAATGGGTCCGGTCGCTGATCTTCATGATCACTATCTACGCCTGGATGCTGGTCCTCGGGATCATCTTTGCCCCCTATGCGCTGTTTGCCAAAAGTGGCGCTTTGCGCGCCTGTAAGACCTATGCGCGGACGACCAAATGGTTGGCCCGCTGGATGGTTGGCATTCGTTGTGAAGTGCGCGGAGAGGTGCCTCATGGTGAGGTTGTGATCGGCGCCAAGCACCAGTCGTTTCTGGACATCATCATAATCTTCGACGCCATCCCGCACGGCAAATTCATCATGAAGCGCGAGCTTTTGTGGACGCCGGTCATCGGCATGTATGCGCGCCGTCTGGGCTGTATCCCGGTCAATCGCGGCAAACGAGGGGCGGCGGTGGCCAAGATGGTCAAAGATGTTGCGCGCGAGTTCAGCGAACCCGGACAGTTGGTGATCTACCCGCAGGGAACGCGCGTCGCGCCGGGTGTGCACAAGCCCTACAAGGTCGGAACGGCGGTTCTGTATGAAGGCCTCGGGTTCCCGTGCGTGCCCGTTGCCACCAATGCGGGCGTCTTCTGGCCCAGAACCGGTGTCATGCGCAAGCCGGGCAACGCGATTGTCGATTTCCTTAATCCAATCGAGCCCGGCGTCGCACGAAATGACTTTCTTGAGCGGCTGGAAAACGTGATCGAGACTCGGTCGAACGAATTGATGCAGGAAGTGGGATTTGATCCGGATGGAGTTCATTAAGGACATCGCTACGCTCGAGGCGCTCTACGGGACGCCCGGTGCGCCATCTATACGCAAGGTGGCGCGGCAACTTACTCCGCTCTATCGCAAGTGGATCATGGCCTCGCGCCTGTGCATTCTTAGCACCGTCGGCCCCGAAGGTGTCGATGGCAGCCCGCGCGGAGACGACGGATCAGTCGTATTGGAACTGAATCCGGGCACTTTGGCCCTGCCGGATTGGCGAGGAAACAACCGCCTGGATTCACTGCGAAACATCGTTCAGGATCCCCGAGTGTCGCTGATGTTTTTGGTGCCCGGCTCGAACAACGTGGTTCGGGTAAATGGGAATGCTCAGTTGACCGATGACGACGACCTGCGCGCCCGTTTCGAGAAAAACGGAAAGCGCCCTGCGACCGTGATTTTGATTGAGTTATCCGAGGTCTACACCCAATGCGCCCGCGCCCTGATCCGAGCCGGAACCTGGAGCGGTCGTGATGAAACCGATGGCCTTCCGAGTGTTGGCGAGATTCTGTCTGAAATGACATCGGGTGAAGAGGGCGGCGCACAATATGATCAGGAATGGGGTGCCCGCGCCGCAAAGACTATGTGGTAGCAGCTTTGCCGCATAGTAACTTCAAAGCGCGGCGGCTCCCATTCTGGCCACTTTGCCGATCCAACGTTCAACGCTTCCGGGTTTCGGATAGCTTGCGCTGGCAAAATAGGTAAAGCGGGTAGGCTTGAACCCAACAAATCCTAGAACCTGATCGCGAAGCTGCCGCAGCAGCGCCTGCCGATAGATTAAACGCATGAACCAGCCTGGCGTATCTGACGTCAGGATCACCCTTGCGGTGCGTCCGCTCAGCATCGGTGCTGGCAAACCGATCTTTGTTGTGTTCCGCGTATCGAACGTCCGTCCTGGGATGAATGTCCGGTCGATCAGGCCCTTCAGCTTGGCTGGCAGACCGCCCCACCACATCGGTGTCGTCAGGACTAGGTGCTCGCTCCACTCGATGTCCTGCAATACCTGTTCAAGCACGGGCTCAAGCGGTTTGAAATCTTCATAATTTCCCTGACCAAAGTCGTGATCGAACTGCAGATCACTCAGATGCACCATGCGAACCTCGTGACCTTTGGCAATGGCTGCGTCTGCGTAGGTCTGTGCAAAGGTGCGCGACAGGCTGCTTTCGGCAGGGTGCCCATTGAGGACGAGTATCTTCTTAGCTGGCATTGCGAATCTCCTAAAATTGACCATGGTCACTTTGTAAGCGTAAAAAATGACCGCGGTCAATAATAAATTTGACCACGGTCAAAAAATATGCAAGCAAGCACTATGCAGAGACCAATTCAAAAACGAACTCTTAAAACCCGAGCACGCCTGACCTCAGCCGCCGAGGACGTGATTCAGAAGAGCGGGTACGAAGCTCTGCGCGTGGAAGAGGTGGTTCAGGCTGCAGGCGTGGCCAAGGGAACATTCTTTGCGCATTTTCGCGACAAGGATGCACTGATGGAAATCCTGCTGGCGGAAAAACTGAATGCCTGCCTTGATCAGGCAGAGGCCGGAAAGCCCCCCAAATCAGTGCCACAAATCATCGCGGCCCTAGAATCCGTGCACAGTTTCATGACGGTTGAACGCTATGTATTCGACCTGCTCATCAGGTATTCCGGTGCAACGGCAATAGCCGAGATTGGTCCAATCGCATATTTCTTTGAACGATATTTTCGCGTTGTGATGATGTGGCTCGAAGATGCGGATGTTCGCCAGGACGTTCCTTCGGAGCTTTTGGCCGAAGGAGTGCAGGCATTTGCAATTCAGGCCATGTCGCTAAAGTTTTGTGCGCTGCATGCCTCAACAAGCTTCAGCGAAAGGCTTAAGGTTTATCTTGAGGCGTGGTTGACCCCGGCGAGATAACCACCGGGGTCGTTTATTCAGCTATGAATTGGTCCGTCACCACAGGCCAGCGCTGCCTCGCGCACCGCTTCGGAATAGGTCGGGTGCGCATGGCAGGTCAGGGCTAGATCTTCGGCCGAGGCACCGAACTCCATCGCCAAGCAGACCTCGTGGATCAGGTCGCCGGCCGCAGGGCCGATGATATGTGCGCCCAGAATGCGATCAGTATCTTTGTCTGCCAGAATCTTGACGAATCCGTCGGCCGCAAAATTTGCCTTGGCTCGGCCATTGCCCATGAACATGAACTTGCCGACCTTGTAGGCGCGGCCCTGTTCCTTGAGTGTCGCTTCGGTCTCACCCACATTAGCCACCTCGGGCCAGGTGTAGATGACCCCCGGAATGACGCCATAGTTTACGTGACCGTGTTTGCCAGCGACCTGTTCGGCTGCGGCCATGCCCTCGTCTTCAGCCTTGTGTGCCAGCATCGGGCCTTCGGTCACGTCGCCGATGGCGTAGATGCCCGGCACATTGGTCTGCCAATCACTACCGACCTTGATCTGGCCGCGCGGGGTCATCTCGATGCCCAGAGCGTCCAGCCCCAGACCATCCGAGTACGGCTTGCGCCCGGTTGCCACCAGCACGGTATCGGCGTCGATTACATGCTCGCTGTCATCCTTCAGCAGCTTGTACGTCACCTTGGCTTTGGTCTTGGTCGCCTCGGTCTTTTGCACCGCAGCGCCCATGACGAATTTCAAACCCTGTTTCTTAAGAATACGCTGAAAGGTCTTCTGCACCTCCGGGTCCATGCCCGGCGTGATTTCCTTGAGGAATTCGATCACCGTCACCTCGGCGCCCAAACGGCTGTAGACCGAACCCAGCTCAAGCCCAATCACACCGGCACCAATCACAATCATTTTCTTGGGAACTTTGCCCAGAGACAGCGCTCCGGTCGAAGTCACTACGACCTTTTCGTCAACCTCGACGCCGGGCAGCGCCGACGGCTCAGAGCCTGACGCGATGATGATGTTCTTGGCCTCATGTACCTCATCGCCAACCTTGACCTTGCCCGCAGCGGGGATCGAGCCCCAACCTTTCAGCCAATCGATCTTGTTCTTCTTGAACAAGAACTCGATGCCCTTGGTGTTGCCATCGATGACTTCATCCTTATAGGCCTGCATCTGCTTCCAATCGACCGAAGGGCTTTTGCCTTTCAGACCCATCTTGGCAAAGTTATGTTCAGCTTCGTGCAACTGGTGACTGGCATGCAGCAAAGCTTTCGAGGGGATGCAGCCCACGTTCAGGCATGTCCCGCCCAGCGTCTCGCGCCCTTCGACCACAGCGGTCTTCAGACCCAGTTGAGCGCAGCGAATTGCGCAGACATAGCCGCCGGGCCCGGCGCCGATTACGATGACGTCATAATTTGCCATTACATTCTCCTAAATCGACCGGTCGCCCGGCACTTCCCCGACCCCATTTCGTGGGTCAGAAATATCTTTTGTCAAACGGGTTCCAGCAGCTTGATCGAGATATGCGCAATCCCACCACGCTCGTGATGCATCGCCAGTTCCTCGGACCCGAAAAAGGCGCGGGCCTTGTCTAGGTTTACGAC
This sequence comes from Ruegeria sp. AP7, assembly GCF_056539905.1. NCBI lineage: Bacteria > Pseudomonadati > Pseudomonadota > Alphaproteobacteria > Rhodobacterales > Roseobacteraceae > Ruegeria > Ruegeria sp. AP7. Next base: position 248,218 of record NZ_JBQFVT010000003.1, read on the forward strand.
CTCGAACATTGCAATCGCATGGTCCTTCTGATCGGGATCACGCCAGACATGCAGGTCGCGGATACCCGCGGCCTTACGCATCGGCATATCCTCGCGGAACACTTTTAGCCAGGCGTCGAAATCGGCCACATCGGCCTGCCAGAGTACATGTGTTGCCATCTTATAGATCCATCAACAGGCGGCGTGGGTCTTCAAGCGCTTCTTTCACGCGAACCAGGAAGGTGACCGCACCCTTGCCGTCAACAATACGGTGGTCATAGGACAGAGCCAGATACATCATCGGGCGGATCTTGATCTCGCCATTGATGACCATCGGGCGGTCCTGAATCTTGTGCATTCCCAGAATACCTGATTGCGGCGGGTTCAGGATCGGTGAAGACATCAACGAGCCATAGACGCCACCGTTCGAGATCGTGAACGTACCGCCCTGCATTTCAGCCATCGAAAGCTTGCCGTCGCGGGCGCGCTTGCCCTTTTCAGCAATTGCTTTCTCGATCGCTGCGAAGGACATGCTGTCGGCGTCGCGGATCACCGGAACCACCAGTCCCTGAGGCGTACCAGCGGCGACGCCCATATGCACAAAGTTCTTATAGACAATGTCAGTGCCGTCGATCTCGGCATTCACCTCGGGCACTTCTTTCAGCGCGTGACAGCAGGCCTTGGTGAAGAAGGACATAAAGCCCAGACGCACGCCGTGCTTTTTCTCGAACTGGTCTTTGTATTGATTACGCAGGGCCATCACCTCGGTCATGTCCACCTCGTTATAGGTGGTCAGGATGGCCGCTGTATTTTGCGCATCCTTCAGGCGCTTGGCGATGGTCTGGCGCAGACGGGTCATGCGCACGCGCTCTTCGCGGCTTGCATCCTCGGCAGCCACAGGAGCGCGTGGAGCTTGGGCAGCGGGAGCGGGGGCAGCCGCCGCAGGCGCTGGGGCCGTAGCTGCTGCAGCAACTGCCTCTGCCACGTCTTCTTTCATGATACGCCCATCGCGACCGGTGCCGGTGACCTGATCCGCGGACAAACCGGCCTCGGCCATCGCTTTCTCAGCTGATGGTGCGTTGGACACGTCTTTACCTGTGCTAGCTGCAGTCGGAGCAGCAGCGGCCGCAACCGGAGCGCTTGCCACACCTGCGGCCGAGCCCGAGATCACCGCCAGCTTTGCAGAGGCATCGACCGTGCTGCCTTCGAGCGCAACGATCTCAGCTAGAACGCCTGCCGCCGGGGCCGGAACTTCGACCGAGACCTTGTCGGTTTCCAATTCGCACAGCATCTCATCCTGTGCGACGTTGTCACCAACCTGTTTAAACCATGTCGAAACGGTTGCCTCGGTCACGGATTCGCCCAGCGTCGGCACCATGACGTCCACGCTGCCACCTGCCGCAGCCGGCGCTGCTGCAGTTGGGGCCGGGGCTGCCGCTGCCGGACCAGGCGCTGCCCCTTCGCTAGCGGTGATGGTGGCCAGCAATGCATCGACACCCACCGTCTCACCTTCGGCAGCGACAATCTCGCCCATCACACCTGCGGTAGGCGAGGGCACTTCGACCGTCACCTTGTCAGTTTCCAGCTCACACAGCATTTCATCAACTGCAACGGCGTCGCCGGGTTTCTTGAACCATGTCGCAACGGTGGCTTCGGTGACAGACTCGCCCAGCGTGGGAACACGAACTTCAATCGTCATCGTTTACTTTCCTTCAATGCTCAGCGCTTCGTTCACCAGCGCTTCTTGTTGGGCTTTGTGTTGGCTGGCCAGACCCGTTGCAGGCGAGGCCGAGGTTGCGCGACCGGCATAGGCCGGACGGGTGTGTTTTGCGCCAATGCGGGTCAGGACCCATTCGATATTGGGTTCGATAAAGGTCCAGGCTCCCTGGTTTTTGGGCTCTTCCTGACACCAGACCATCTCGGCACCTTTGAAACGCTCAAGTTCGTTGATCAGCGAATGCGCAGGGAAGGGATAGTATTGCTCGATCCGCATCAGGTAGATGTCATCGATGCCGCGCGCATCGCGCTCTTCCAGAAGGTCGAAATAGACTTTGCCAGAACACATGACGACGCGTTTGATCTTGTCGTCCGCCACCAGCTTGGTGTCAGAGTTGCCCTTCTGCGCGTCATCCCACAGCACCCGGTGGAAGCTGGAGCCTGTGGTGAAGTCATCCGCCGTGCTGACCGACAGTTTATGACGCAGCAGCGACTTTGGCGTCACCAGGATCAGAGGCTTGCGGAAAGTCCGGTGCAGCTGACGGCGCAGGATGTGGAAATAGTTCGCAGGTGTTGTACAGTTCGCCACGATCCAGTTGTCCTGACCGCACATCTGCAGGAACCTTTCCAGGCGCGCGGATGAGTGTTCCGGGCCTTGCCCTTCGAACCCGTGCGGCAGCAACGTGACCAGACCGGACATCCGCAGCCACTTGCTTTCACCCGAGCTGATGAACTGGTCGAACATGATCTGCGCGCCGTTGGCGAAATCACCGAACTGTGCTTCCCAAAGGACCAGAGCGTTAGGCTCGGCCAGAGAATATCCGTATTCGAATCCCAAGACCGCATATTCGCTGAGCATTGAGTCAATCACGTCATAATGAGATTGGCCCTTGCGGATGTTGTTCAGCGGGTAGTAGCGCTCTTCGGTTTCCTGATGGACAAATCCGGAATGGCGTTGGCTGAATGTACCTCGCGTCGCGTCCTGTCCGGCCAGTCGCACTGGGTAGCCCTCGGTCAGCAGCGAGCCAAACGCCAGAGCCTCGCCAGTTGCCCAGTCAAAGCCGGTCCCGTTTTCGAACATCTGTTTCTTGTGTTCCAGCAATCGTCCGACGGTTTTATGCATCGCAAATCCTTCGGGTGCTGTGGTCAGGGCGGTCCCGATCTCGGCCAGCGTATCCCCTGAGATCGCGGTTTCGCCGCGCATGTATTCTTCTTTGTTCTTGTCCAGATGCGACCAGCGCCCATCCAGCCAATCGGCTTTGTTGGGCTTATAGTCCCTCCCGGCGTCGAACTCTTCGTTCAGATGGGCCTGAAAGGCGGCCTTCATATCCTCGATCTCGCCTTCGGGGATCAGGCCGTCTTTGACCAGACGTTCCGTGTACAGCGACAGCGTAGTCTTATGAGTCTTGATCTTCTTGTACATGATCGGGTTGGTGAACATGGGCTCATCGCCCTCGTTATGGCCGAACCGGCGATAGCAGAAGATATCCAGCACCACGTCCTTGTGGAACTTCTGACGAAATTCGGTTGCCACCTTGGCGGCATGCACCACCGCCTCGGGGTCGTCGCCGTTCACATGGAAGATCGGCGCTTCGACCATCAGCGCGATATCCGTTGGATAGGGGCTGGAGCGGCTGAAATGCGGCGCGGTGGTAAAGCCGATCTGGTTATTCACCACAATATGCATAGTGCCACCGGTCTTGTGCCCTTTCAGACCCGACAGGCCGAACCCTTCAGCCACCACACCTTGTCCGGCAAAGGCCGCATCGCCGTGCAGCAGAATGCCCATCACCTTGGTGCGGTCTTCGTCGTTCAGCTGATCCTGCTTGGCGCGAACCTTGCCCAGCACCACCGGGTTCACCGCCTCAAGGTGCGAGGGGTTGGCGGTCAGCGATAGGTGCACTGAGTTGCCGTCAAACTCCCGGTCACTGGATGCACCGAGGTGATACTTTACGTCACCCGATCCATCCACATCCTCAGGCTTGAAGCTGCCGCCCTGGAATTCGTTGAATATGGCGCGATAGGGCTTGCCCATCACATTGGCCAAAATATTCAGACGCCCCCGGTGCGGCATCCCGATGACGATGTCCTGCAATCCCAGGGCACCGCCGCGCTTGATAATCTGTTCCATTGCAGGGATCAAGCTTTCGCCACCGTCTAAACCGAACCGCTTGGTGCCCATGTACTTGACATGCAGAAATTTCTCGAAGCCTTCGGCCTGGACCATCTTATTCAGGATCGCCTTGCGGCCCTCTTTGGTGAAGGCGATTTCCTTGCCGTACCCTTCGATCCTTTCCTTCAGCCAAGCGGCCTCTTCCGGGTTCGAGATGTGCATATATTGCAGCGCGAAGGTGCCACAGTAAGTCCGTTTCACAATCTCAACGATCTGGCGCATGCTGGCCATCTGCAGGCCCAGGACGTTGTCGATAAAGATCGGGCGGTCCATATCCGCATCGGTGAAGCCGTAGGTCTTTGGATCCAGTTCAGGATGGGTACTTGCGGCGCGCATCCCCAGCGGATCCAGATCCGCAGCCAGGTGGCCCCGGATGCGATAGGCCCGGATCAGCATCAGCGCCCGCAAACTGTCCAGCACCGCGCGCTTGATCTGGTCTTCGCTGACCTCAACGCCCTTGGCCGCGGCCTTGTCCTTGATCTTCTTGCCCGCCGCCTTGGCATCGATCTCGGCCCATTCCCCAGTCAACGCACCCGTCAGATCATCCGCTGGCATCGGAGGCCAATCACTGCGCGCCCACGATGGCCCCTCGGCCTCGCGCTGCACATCCGGCGCGTCATCGCCCATGGCCTTGAAAAATTCGACCCAGGCGGCGTCTACCGCGCCGGGGTTCTTGGTGTACTGGGCATAAAGCTGCTCCAGATATTCGGCATTATGCCCCTGCATGAAGCTGGAGGCATGAAAGGCTGAGTTGGGCGAGTGTTCGGTCATTGGGCTACCTCATATGGGTTGGGACCGTATTGGTTGGTGCCTGGTTCGCTTGGGCGGGTCAGCCACCACAGAACCAGGAGGGGCGACACAAACAGGACAAGAAGTGTCGGTATGACGATAAGAAGAGTTGCGCGGGTGAACAGGATATCCAACGTGCCGCCATGGAATTGGCTGGCAAGGCCGATGCCAAAGATCAGAACAGCCAGCGCACCGAGGATCAGCAAGATCGGCAACAAGGCATAAAGCCCGCTGCGCCCAGTATCATGCATCCGCCGCCACGCGACAGCCAGATGCGGGAAGAAGACAATAAGGCTGACGATGCTTTGGACCGGGCCTGTCGAAGTGGCCGTGACGGATTTGGTAGTCTCCGTTTCGGTCACTGCGACCTGAGTGAAGAACTGCCAGTCAATGATCCCGGCAATAATGCTCCAGATCACGATGAACAGGAAAAAAAACCAGTATTCGGGCCGCGAGGCACGGCCCGAAAAGGTGAAAAACTTGGAGAAACAGGATTTAATGGCTTCGCCGAAAGTCATGTTTACCGCTCCTCCCAAAGCAGTCAAATTCTGGTCAACCGATGGCTTCCAGCACAGCCTCACCCAGCTGCGCCGGGCTTTCGGCCACGACGATACCGGCCGAGCGCATGGCTTCGATCTTGTCCTCGGCACCACCTTTGCCGCCGGCAACAATCGCGCCCGCGTGGCCCATGCGGCGGCCCGGAGGGGCTGTGCGGCCTGCGATGAAACCGGCGGTCGGCTTTTTGCGGCCCTTCTTGGCCTCATCCGCCAGGAACTGCGCGGCTTCTTCCTCGGCCGAGCCACCGATCTCACCGATCATGATGATCGACTCGGTTTCGTCATCGGCCAGGAACCATTCCAGCACGTCGATATGCTCGGTGCCCTTGATCGGGTCTCCGCCGATGCCCACGCAGGTGGACTGGCCCAGACCCACATCGGTGGTCTGCTTGACGGCCTCATAGGTCAGGGTGCCCGAACGCGACACAACTCCGACCGAGCCGCGCTTGTGAATGTGGCCGGGCATAATACCGATCTTGCAGGCATCCGGCGTGATGACACCGGGGCAGTTCGGCCCGATCAGGCGCGAGTTCGAGCCTTCCAGCGCGCGCTTCACCTTCATCATGTCCAGAACCGGAATGCCTTCGGTGATGCAGACAATCACCTCCATCTCGGCATCAATCGCCTCAAGGATCGAGTCAGCCGCAAACGGCGGCGGAACATAGATCACCGAGGCGTTGGCTTCGGTCACATGCTTGGCCTCGTGGACCGAGTTGAACACGGGCAGGTCAAGATGTGTCATCCCGCCTTTGCCGGGCGTCACGCCGCCTACCATCTTGGTGCCATAAGCAATGGCTTGTTCAGAGTGGAATGTGCCCTGCGAGCCGGTAAAGCCCTGACAGATCACTTTGGTATTTTCGTCGATGAGGACTGCCATCTGGCGTTCTCCTATGTAGGGCGGGCTTCAGCCCGCCAAAATCTTGGGAAAGGTGGGCTGAAGCCCACCCTACGGGATGACACTCAGCCTTTGACGGCCTTCACAATCTTCTCGGCACCGTCTTTCAGGTTGTCCGCCGCGATCACGTCCAGGCCAGAGGTGTTGATGATCTCTTTGCCTTTCTCAACGTTTGTGCCTTCCAGACGCACGACTAGCGGCACCTGCAGGCCGACCTCTTTCACCGCTGCGACTACGCCTTCGGCGATGACGTCACAGCGCATGATGCCGCCGAAGATGTTGACCAGAATGCCTTTGACCTGCGGGTCCGAGGTGATGATCTTGAACGCCTCGGTCACTTTCTCTTTGGTGGCACCGCCGCCCACGTCGAGGAAGTTGGCGGGCTCGGCCCCATAGAGCTTGATGATGTCCATCGTTGCCATCGCCAGACCGGCACCGTTGACCATGCACCCGATCTCACCATCCAAAGCGATGTAGTTCAGGTCGTATTTCGAGGCCTCCAGTTCCTTGGGGTCTTCCTCAGTCGTGTCGCGCAGCTCGGCAATATCCGGGTGACGATAAACCGCGTTGCCGTCAAAGCCGACCTTGGCGTCCAGCACTTTCAGATCGCCGCTGTCCGAGACGATCAGCGGGTTGATCTCCAGCATCTCCATGTCTTTCTCAACGAAGGCGGCGTAAAGCTGGCTCATCAGCTTAACGCATTGCTTAACCTGTGCGCCTTGCAGGCCCAGCGAGAACGCGATACGGCGGCCGTGATAGGGCTGATAGCCGGTGGCAGGATCGACCGAGAAGGACAGGATTTTCTCGGGCGTCGCTGCGGCCACTTCTTCAATGTCCATGCCGCCTTCGGTCGAGCAGACAAACGAGATGCGGCTAGTCTGGCGATCCACCAGCAGGGCCAGATACAGCTCGCGTTCTATGCCGGACCCGGCCTCGATATAGATGCGGTTGACCTGTTTGCCCGCGGGGCCGGTCTGATGTGTGACCAGCGTGCGGCCTAGCATCTTTTTGGCTTCTTCGGCGGCCTCTTCCACCGACTTGGTCAGACGGACACCGCCCTTTTCACCGGCGTCGGCTTCTTTGAAGCTGCCTTTACCGCGCCCACCTGCGTGGATTTGTGCTTTTACAACCCACAAAGGGCCATCCAGTTCACCGGCTGCGGTTTTGGCTTCCTCGGCGCGCAAAACCGCGCGACCGTCGGAGACCGGAGCGCCATAGCTGCGCAAAAGAGCTTTGGCCTGATATTCGTGAATGTTCATCGAAATTGTCCCGTCTGACTGCGATTACCCTGTTATAGGCGTGTCTAAGCGCCAAAATTAAAGAGTTTTTTGACGTGTCACGGGAAATTGTCAAAGATTTTCAGGATTTGTGATCACAGGTTTTTGGGGTGTGATCACAAAGTTTGAGCAAAGCGTAAGCTTGATTCGATGATGCAGGTTCGCGCGAAGAAAACACATTCATACATGTGACTTTCGGCGTTTGCGCCAACATCTCTGACTCATGATGTATGGCATAAAAGAAAACCGGCCCACCAAGAGCCGGTTTCAAATTCTTCACTGCTGACGATTAGGCCAGCGAGTTATCGATGCCTTTGCAAGCTTCGATCAAACCCTTCACAGCATTCACCGAGTTGTCGAAACCTGCCTGCTCTTCTTCGTTCAGCTTGATGTTGACGACCCGTTCGACGCCGCCGGCACCGATCACGGTAGGAACGCCGACATACATGCCTTCTACTCCAAGCTCGCCATCGCAATAAGCGGCGCAAGGCAGAACACGTTTCTGGTCTTTCAGATAGGCCTCGGCCATTTCAATCGCTGAAGTGGCGGGCGCGTAGAAGGCTGAACCGGTTTTCAACAGGCCGACGATTTCAGCACCGCCGTCACGGGTGCGCTGAACGATGGCGTCCAGTTTCTCTTGTGTGGTCCAGCCCATCTCAACCAGATCAGGCAGCGGGATACCGGCGACGGTCGAGTAACGAACCGACGGCACCATGGTGTCGCCGTGGCCACCCAGAACAAACGCTGTGACGTCGCGCATCGAGACGTTGAACTCTTCCGAAAGGAAGTGCGCAAAACGGCCCGAATCCAGAACGCCCGCCATGCCGCAAACCTTGTTATGCGGCAGGCCCGAGAATTCACGTAAGGCCCAGACCATCGCGTCCAGCGGGTTGGTGATGCAGATGACGAACGCGTCAGGCGCATTGGCGGCGATGCCTTCGCCAACCGATTTCATGACTTTCAGGTTGATGCCCAGCAGATCATCGCGGCTCATGCCCGGTTTGCGTGGCACACCAGCGGTCACGATGCAAACGTCTGCGCCTGCGATATCTTCATAGGACTGGGTGCCTTTCAGCTTGGCATCAAAGCCTTCCGAGGGGCCGGATTCGGCGATATCCAGCGCCTTGCCTTCCGGGGTGCCTTCGGCGATGTCGAACAGGACAACGTCACCGAGTTCCTTCATTGCAGCGAGGTGGGCGAGCGTGCCGCCGATCTGACCTGCGCCGATCAGCGCGATCTTGGGTCTGGCCATTTGGAATATCTCCGATGGGTTTTGAAATCGCGGTTTTGCTAGTCGTAAATGCGGCGTCGCGCAAGCCTCCTGCGACGCGGCATGCCACCGCATACCGTTTGCATGTCATGTGCTGATTGCGCTAAACCGCCTGTGACTCATGCATATTTCCGGGGCGCCAGATGTTCGAGATGAACCTGATGTTTTTTGCCGTGGCGATCCCGGCAGTGATCTTCGCGGGTATCTCGAAAGGTGGGTTCGGCTCGGGCGTGGCCTTTGCGTCCTCGTCGATTCTGGCGCTGATCCTGACGCCTGGGCAGGCGTTGGCGTTGATGCTTCCGATCCTCATGGTGATCGATGTCGCCACGTTAAAGCCCTACTGGAAACGCTGGAGCTGGCCGGATTCGCGTCTGCTGATTCTGGGTGCAGTGCCCGGCATTGCGTTGGGCGCGTGGCTCTATCGTGTCACCGATGACGATCTGCTGCGTCTGCTGATTGGTGGGATATCGGTCGGCTTTGTGATCTGGCATGTTGCCCAGACAAGTGGCTGGGTACGCGGCTTTGCCAACCGCCTGCCGCCTTCGGCAGGATTGTTTGCCGGGCTGGTTGCCGGGTTCACCAGCTTTGTCAGCCATGCAGGCGGTCCGCCCGCCGCTGTCTATCTGCTGTCCCAACGCCTGACGAAAACCGAATTTCAGGCCTCAACCGTACTGGTCTTCTGGGTGATCAATGCTGTGAAATTCGTACCGTTCGCCTATCTGGGTCTATTCACATGGCACACGGCACTAGCCGATCTGTTGCTAACCCCGTTTGCGATCCTCGGGGCCTGGCTCGGCGTCCGGGCACATTTCATGCTGTCCGAACGCCTGTTCTTTGGCATCGCCTATGTCCTGCTAACACTGACTGGCAGTAAATTGATCTGGGACGCATTGGTCTAAGCGTTGGGCGGCAATGCCTCAGCTAGCACCTCAAAGGATTGGCCCGAGGCGATCAGGCAGGTCACTCCCTCGGGCAAGGTCACAACAATGGTCCAACTGCCGGTTCGATCCGAGGCAAAAACCTCCATCACCACCCCTTGACGCGCAATCCCGATGCCGCGCCGGGTTTCGCCATAGGTCTTTGCCAAACGCTTGATCACATCCTCGCGCGGCGCGCAGTTCTGAGCGCTGACCTGTTGCGCAGCCAACACCATGATGCCCAACCCGATCGTCAAATTCAGCAATATCGTCTTCATCAGTCACCCCTTTCGATTCCTTCTTGAAAACAGCGTGCTGCAGGCTGAAAGAAATCGCGTTAAGGCAACGAGCGTTGCGTCACGATGCCAGAATGCTGCGTTGCGGCGATTTTGTGCTTGAACTTTCCGTCAAAAAATGCCCCATTCCGCGCAACATTATTTCAATGGGAGAGTCCCGTGGATCCGCGCCAGCGCCCTTATCGTTCTGTTCTTTATATCCCCGGCTCGCGTGATCGGGCGCTGGATAAAGCGCGCACGCTGCCGGTGGATGCCATCATCTTTGATCTTGAAGACGCGGTTGCAGCTGATGAGAAAGAGAACGCGCGCGAAACGCTCAAGGAAGCGTTGGCCGCCGGCGGGTACGGCGCGCGGGTCAAGATCGTGCGGATCAACAGTTTGGATACCAAATGGGGTCGCGCCGATGCCCAAGCTGTGCGTGAGATGGATGCGGACGCCGTTCTTCTGCCCAAGGTAAACTCGGCTGCGGATGTGGATGCGCTGGCGGCGATCACCGGTGATCTGCCGATCTGGGCCATGATGGAAACCCCGCGCGGCATGTTGAACGCGGCCGAAATTGCCGCACATCCGCTGATGGCGGGCTTCGTCATGGGGACCAACGATCTGGCGAAAGAGCTGCAGACGCGTTTCCGCCCCGACCGACTGCCGATGATGACCTCGCTGGGCCTGTGCCTGCTGGCCGCAAAGGCCGAAGGGCTGATCATCGTGGATGGCGTCTATAATGCGTTCAAGGACACTGACGGTCTGGCAGCCGAATGTGCCCAGGGCCGCGATATGGGCTTCGATGGCAAGACTCTGATCCACCCCGCGCAGGTCGAGATTGCGAATACTGCCTTTGCGCCTTCGGACACCGAGATAGAATTAGCCCGCCGCCAGATCGCAGCCTTTGAAGAGACCGAGGCACAAGGTCAAGGGGTCGCTGTTGTCGATGGCAAGATTGTCGAAAACCTACACGTTGTAACTGCCCGCGAAACTCTGGCAAAAGCAGAGGCGATAGTAGCTTTGCAAGCGGGGTAAGCCAGCATGGGCTTTGTTCTTCTGATTCTTGGTGTGGCGTTGTGGTGGGCCGCACATCTCTTCAAGCGCGTGATGCCGGAACGCCGTGCCGCCATGGGCGATGCGGGCAAGGGCGTCGTGGCGCTGGCTTTGGCGGGTGCGATCCTTCTGATGATTTTCGGCTATCGCATGACCGATTTCATCTATGTCTGGGCGCCGCCGACCTTCTTGATCCACATTAACAACCTGCTGGTGTTGATTGCGTTCTACTTGATGAGCCCGGCAGGACAGAAAGGCCGTCTTCTGAATAGAGTGCGCCACCCGATGCTGGGCGGCTTCAAGCTTTGGGCCTTTGCGCATTTGCTGGTAAATGGCGATCTGGCCTCGATCGTGCTGTTTGGTGGCCTGCTGGCCTGGGCGATCGTCGAAGTCATCGTGATCAACAAGTCCGAGCCAGACTGGACCCCGGGTGAACCCGGCACCTATGGCAAAGACGTGATGTTTTTTGTGGGATCCATCGTGCTGTTGGGCATTGTTGGCTATATTCACGGGCTGGTTGGCCCATCTCCGTTCGGTGGCTAAGGGACCAAATCAATGGCGAAACTTTATCGTTTGTTGACCGAGGAAGACACGTCAGCCTTCTGCCACAAGGTCTCGGACGCGCTGGCGAAAGGGTGGGAGCTGTATGGCGATCCCTCTTACGCCTTTGACGCAGCCAACAACGTGATGCGCTGCGCGCAGGCCGTGACGAAAGAAGTCGACGCCGACTATTCCCCCGACATGAAACTGGGACAGCAATAATGGCAAAAACCAATCCGGGTAACTTTTTCGAGGATTATTCCGTCGGGCAGGTGCTGCATCACGCAGTGCCCCGCACTGTGACAGATGGTGAACGCGCGCTGTATCACGCGCTCTACCCGGCGCGCCATGCGCTCTATTCCTCGGATGAATTCGCCCGGAATTGCGGCCTGCCGCAAAGCCCGATAGACGATCTGGCTGCGTTTCATGTGGTGTTCGGCAAAACGGTTCCCGATATCTCGCTGAACGCCGTGGCCAATCTGGGCTATGCCGAGGGCCGCTGGCTGCGACCGGTCTATCCCGGCGATACGCTGCGCGCTGAATCTGAGGTGATTGGCCTTAAGCAGAACTCAAACGGCAAAACCGGAGTGGTTTGGGTGCGTACGCTCGGTTTGAACCAGCGCGACGAAGTGGTGATCGAATATGTGCGCTGGGTGATGGTGCGCAAATCTAACCTAGATGCGCCCGCGCCTGAGACCGTTGTGCCCGACCTGAAGAAGGTGCTGGATGTTGGCGATCTGGTCGTGCCGCAGGGCCTCGATTTCTCGAAATACGATTTTGTACAATCCGGCGAAAACCACCGCTGGGATGCGTACAACACGGGAGAAACGATAGATCATGTCGATGGCGTGACCGTCGAAGAGGCCGAGCACATGCTGGCTACGCGCTTGTGGCAGAACACGGCCAAAGTGCATTTCGATCTCACCTTCCGCCCCGACGGTCGGCTTATCTACGGCGGCCACGTGATCTCGATGGCGCGCGCGTTGTCGTTCAACGGTTTGGCGAATGCGCAGATGATCGTCGGCCTGAACGGCGGCGCTCACGCCAACCCCTGTTTTGCGGGCGACACGATCAAGGTCTGGTCCGAGATTCTGGACAAGGCCGAGACCGGAACACCGGGAATCGGTGCACTACGATTGCGGCTTGTGGCGACCAAGGGCGGGGAGCCATTTGAGCTGCGCAATGAGGATGGGAAGTACCTGCCCAACGTGCTATTGGATCTGGATTACTGGGCCTTGATGCCCATGTAAATCGGGCTGCCCGTTTGCTGACATTGAAGTGATCGCGGTCGGTGAAATCCGTGCTAGGCTCGGCGTATGACGATGTTACGCGCACTCTTGGTCAGTTTGTTTCTGGCACCGCAAGCATTTGCCTGTGATCTTGCTCTTGCTCTGGCCGTCGATGTGTCAGGCTCGGTGGATTCCGAGGAATATCGCATCCAGATGGACGGTCTTGCCGCAGGGCTGCGTGATCCCATCGTATCCGAGGCGTTGGTGCGCGGGCAGGCCCGACTTATGCTGGTTCAATGGACTGGTAGTTCGCGCCAAAGGATCACGATTCCATGGACCCGGATCGACAGCTTTGCCACTTTGGACGATTTTACCGAACAGGTTGCTGCTGATCCGCGTGTCTGGCGTAATTTCTCTACAGCAATTGGTGAAGCGCTTGAGATGACCGTGACAAGCTTCGACGAGGTGCGCGATTGCAAAAGACATCTGATTGATCTTTCAGGTGACGGAATTTCGAATGAAGGTATCGAACCTTCGACGATCCACGCCAAATTGCGTGAGAGTGGAATCACAGTGAACGCGATTGCTATAGAAGAAAGCGAACCGGACCTGACAGCCTATTTCTTCGAGAATGTTATCGTGGGTGAGGGGGCCTTTGTCGTCTCTGCCGCGGGCTTTGCTGATTACCCTGAGCGTATTCGCAAAAAGCTTTTGCGCGAGGTGACGCAGCAGACTGCAGGGCTGTCTCAAACTCAACCATAGATTCGTGATCACATTGCTTTTCCGTTGAAAACGCTAACATTGGTGGTATCGAATGTATTTTGTGATCACGAGATTATTTTGTGTGATCACAAATACTGCTTATAAGCGATTTTGCGTCAAATTTACTGGATTTTGCACCTGCAGCGCGTGACAGAGTCGTAAAAAACAGTAAAACGTTCGGTAGCCAACCGAAAAGGAGCCAACATGGCCGATGTAAATCGGGGCAACCGCCCGCTCTCTCCGCATTTGACGATCTATCGTCCGCAGATGACGTCCATTTCTTCGATTATGGTGCGCATCACGGGTCTAGCGTCCTTTGGTTTGGCTTTGTTGGTCGTTTGGTGGTTGCTGGCGGCAGCCACATCGGCAGGCGCCTATGACCTGATCAATGGTCTGATGACCAGTTTCCTGGGTGATCTGGTCATGTTCGGCGCAGCGTGGGCAATTTTCTATCACATGCTGGGCCGTTTGCGGCATGTCATCTGGGATCTCGGATATTGCGTGAATGTCGAAGTGTCCGAGAAGATGGGCATTGGCATGTTTGTTCTGGCGACGGTTCTCGCCTTGATCACAGCCGTGGCGCTTTAGAGGGAGGCTGGTATGCAGTTTCTAACAGATCGTAAACGCGCACAGGGCATGGGAGCCGGACGCGCAGGTACACATCATCATTGGCAGATGATGCTCAGCTCAGCGGCGCTGGTCATTCTTGTTCCGCTGTTTGTATTCACCTTCGGGCGCGCGTTGGGTGGCACCTACGAAGAAGCTCTGGCGTATTACAGCCGACCATTCCCGGCGATTGTCATGGGTCTGACATTGGTTGTTGTCGTCCCGCATCTGCTGCGCGAAGCGCAGGAGGCGATTGAGGACTACGTGCACGGCGTTGCAGAAAAGCTGGCGCTGATGGCCGCACGGGCGTTTGCCTACACACTGATTGCTGCGGGTCTTTTTGCTCTCGCACGGCTTGCCCTCGGTTATGCGCAGTAAGGAACAAGAACAATGACAGCAGCATATGAATACGAAACCCACGAATATGACGTGGTTGTTGTTGGTGCCGGCGGCGCGGGTTTGCGCGCGACTTTGGGCATGGCGGAACAGGGTCTGCGCACCGCTTGTGTGACGAAGGTATTCCCGACCCGTTCACACACCGTGGCGGCGCAGGGCGGCATCGCGGCGTCCTTGTCGAATATGGGGCCAGACCATTGGCAGTGGCATATGTATGACACCGTCAAAGGCTCGGATTGGCTGGGCGATACGGATGCGATGGAATATCTCGCGCGCGAGGCTCCAAAGGCCGTCTATGAGCTGGAACATTATGGTGTGCCATTCAGCCGGACCGAAGAAGGCAAAATCTATCAGCGTCCCTTTGGTGGCCACACCACCGAATTTGGCGAAGGCCCCGCCGTGCAACGGACTTGTGCTGCCGCCGACCGGACAGGCCATGCGATCCTGCATACGCTTTATGGTCAGTCGCTAAAGAACAATGCCGAGTTCTACATCGAGTATTTCGCAATCGACTTGATCATGTCCGAAGACGGTCAATGTCAGGGCGTCGTCTGCTGGAAGCTGGACGATGGCACCATGCACGTGTTCAACGCCAAGATGGTGGTGCTGGCGACCGGTGGTTATGGTCGAGCATATTTCAGCGCGACCTCGGCACACACCTGCACTGGCGACGGCGGGGGCATGGTGGCCCGCGCAGGGCTGGCGCTTCAGGATATGGAGTTTGTGCAGTTTCACCCGACCGGTATCTATGGTTCGGGTTGCCTGATCACCGAAGGTGCGCGCGGCGAGGGCGGTTATCTGACCAACTCGGAAGGCGAGCGGTTCATGGAGCGCTATGCGCCCCAGTACAAAGACCTTGCACCGCGCGACTATGTCAGCCGTTCGATGACCATGGAAATCCGCGAAGGACGCGGCGTTGGTGGCGAAGGGGATCACATCCACCTGAACCTGAGCCACTTGCCCGCTGAAGCTCTGGCGGAACGACTGCCGGGCATTTCGGAATCGGCCAAGATTTTCGCAGGCGTGGACGTCACCAAAGAGCCGATCCCGGTTCTGCCCACCGTGCACTACAACATGGGCGGTATCCCGACGAACTATTGGGGCGAGGTTCTGAACCCAACTGCTGATGATCCGACCGCCGTTGTGCCGGGTCTGATGGCTGTGGGTGAGGCCGGTTGTGCCTCGGTGCACGGCGCAAACCGGTTGGGCTCAAACTCTCTGATCGACCTCGTTGTCTTTGGTCGTGCGGCAGCTATCCGCGCGGGTAAGGTCGTGGATGCAGAGACTCCGAACCCGGTGCTGAACCAAGCATCGGTCGACAAGGCGTTTGACCGCTTCGATGCGGCGCGTAACGCCAGCGGTGCGATCCCAACTGCTGATTTGCGGCTTGAGATGCAAAAAACCATGCAGGCGGACGCGGCTGTTTTCCGCACCGCGAAGACGATGGCCGAAGGCGTTGAAAAGATGACGGCGATCGCTGCCAAGATGGATGATCTGCAAGTCACCGACCGTTCGCTGGTTTGGAACAGCGACCTGATGGAAACGCTGGAACTGGCGAACCTTATGCCCAACGCTCTGGCCACTATCGTTGGCGCTGAGGCGCGCAAGGAAAGCCGTGGAGCCCACGCACACGAAGACTTTTCAGAGCGTGACGATGAAAACTGGCGCGTTCACACGGTGTCTCGCGTCGACGGAACGCAGGTCGATCTCAGTTATCGCCCAGTGATCGTCGACCCGCTGAGCACCGAGGCCGAAGGCGGCATCAGCCTGAAGAAAATCGCGCCCAAAGCGCGGACGTTCTAAGGAGAGGAACCCATGGTACAATTGACCCTCCCCAAGAATTCCCGGATCACCACCGGCAAAACCTGGCCCAAGCCCGATGGCGCGACCAATGTGCGCAAGTTCCAGATCTATCGCTGGAACCCGGATGACGGCCAAAACCCGCGTGTCGATACCTATTTCGTCGACATGGACACTTGCGGCCCGATGGTTCTGGACGCGCTGATCAAGATCAAGAACGAGATCGACCCGACCCTGACTTTCCGTCGGTCCTGCCGCGAGGGCATCTGTGGCTCCTGCGCGATGAATATCGATGGTATCAACACGCTGGCCTGTATCTATGGCATGGATGAGATCAAGGGCGACGTGAAAATCTATCCACTGCCGCATATGCCGGTAGTCAAGGATCTGATCCCGGATCTCACGCATTTCTATGCCCAGCATGCCTCGATCATGCCGTGGTTGGAAACCAAAACCAACCGTCCTGCGAAGGAATGGAAGCAGTCGATTGAGGATCGCAAAAAGCTGGATGGTCTCTACGAATGTGTGATGTGCGCCAGCTGCTCGACCTCGTGCCCCAGCTACTGGTGGAACGGTGATCGTTACCTTGGCCCCGCCGCGTTGCTGCACGCTTATCGCTGGATCATCGACAGCCGGGATGAGGCAACGGGTGAGCGATTGGATGAGCTGGAAGATCCGTTCAAGCTGTATCGCTGCCACACCATCATGAACTGTGCCAAGACCTGCCCCAAGGGGCTGAATCCGGCCAAGGCGATTGCTGAAATCAAGAAGATGATGATCGATCGCGCGGTCTGATCGCGCAACATACCAAAGCACTTGCCGGTTTGCGGCAAGTGCATGACGCCTCTGCAAAACTATGCGATGCGTTTGCCGCTGAGCGGATTTAAGTTTCGCATAGGGAGGAGTGATAAATCGAATAGAGGTCACTCCAATGAGCAAACAAACCCAAAAATGCGATGCAGCCGAAGCGCTCAGGTTATTGGAACAGGCTTGGGCCTATTATTCGCCCGCGAACCGGTCGTTCCGAACAAAAACGAAACTCCCGAACTGTTTGAGTACGCAAACGCGGCCTGACCGTCTTACACGGGCTTGAAAACTTTGGTGCAATCGGCAAAGCAGAGACATGCCTATTCTCCTGCTTCTGCTTGCCGCTGGTGTGTTCGCCTATTTCCTTTGGCGGTCCCGCACGTCTTCACTGTCGCGAGACTGCAGATGGCGGCAGCACCGAAGCGAGGGCAATTGGCGTTGTGCCTTTTGCGGCGCGGTTTCGCAATCTGATGCCGAACCGAAACAATGCCAGAAAGGGCAATGATAAAAGTTTGGGGTTTCCCGCCTGGATGAACTGAGCCAGTCTCGGCCCATGACAGAATCCCAGACCACTCCCCGACCTCCCGCTGATGCAGATGCCCGCCGCGCGATTGCGCCAGTGATTTGCTACCCAAACGAAGGGCTGCCCCAACCTAATCTTGAGCTTTATCAAAATGCCCGCGCAGGTGCTCAGAAAACAGGTGAGGTTTTGGTTCTACCGCGCGACGCACGATGCTTTGAGGTGCCTGCCGGACATTTCTTTCGGATCACGTCTGTCGAGGGGTCTCAGGTAGGTGATCTCAACATGTGGAGCCTCACTGATCTGTCGGAACGGTTTTACTCTGGCAAGACGCGAGCGCTGCACGGTACGCACCTCACAACGGGTGAGCGAATGTGGTCGAGCTTTCCACATATGCGGCCAATGGCGACCATCATTGCCGATACGCTGGGCTGGTATGGAATCGATGAATTTGGCGGATCGGTCCATGATGTGATCGGGACGCGTTGCGACCCCTACACCGGCAATCTTCTATCCGGAACGCAGTACCATCACTGTTGTCATTCAAACCTTACACGCGCGTTGGCGGATCATTTAGGCATCTCGTTGGCCGAAGCTGAGCCCGCCGTGCATGATGTGTTGAATGTGTTCATGTGCACCGGGTTCACGCGGGACACGGGTCAATACTTCATGAAGGCGTCACCCGTGCGACCTGGTGATTATCTTGAGTTTTTTGCCGAGATCGACTTGCTTGGAAATCTCAGCGCGTGCCCCGGCGGCGATTGCTCGTCGGAGCACTCATCGGATACGGCGGCGTGTTATCCCTTGTTGGTGGAGACATTCGCCCCGACCGAGGGTGCCTTGGAAGGATGGAGCAGCCCTTCGCGCAACGGATATGATGGCACGCATGGGCGCTAAGCTCCGGTATTGTTCAACCGTCTGGAAACGCTGCTTGAAGCGCAATCTCAACCATCTCGCCAAAGCTGCTTTCCCGATCCGAGGAGGGCAGGGCTTCGCCGGTCAGCAAGTGGTCTGAAACTGTGAGCACCGCCAACGCCCGGCATTTGTGACGTGCAGCGAGGATATAAAGCTCAGCCGCTTCCATCTCGACCCCTAAAATGCCGTGGCGAACCATTTGTTCGTTCAGGTCTGGACGCTCATCGTAGAAAACATCTGACGAATAGATGCCTCCCACATGAGTCGGTGAACTTTTGGACTGCGCCGCTTGCGCCGCGGCCTGCAGCAATCCCCAATCGGCGCAAGGGGCGAAGTTCATCTCTTTCATGATGCCGCGCGACGGCGTGCTGAGCGTGGTTGAGGTCATCGCCAGAATGACATCACGCACATTCACGCTTTCCTGCATGCCACCACAAGAACCGATCCGGATCAGTGTTTTTGCACCATAGTCGCGGATCAGTTCGTTCACATAGATTGAAAGGGACGGCATCCCCATGCCGCTGCCTTGAATCGTAACACGGTTTCCTTTCCAGGTGCCGGTGAAACCCAGCATGCCACGGACTTCATTGACCAGTTTAACATCGTCGAGAAACGTCTCGGCCGCCCATTTTGCGCGATAGGGATCGCCGGGCAAAAGAACAGTTTCGGCGATATCTCCTATTTTGGCTCCAATATGAATTGTCATTTTGGCATTTCCTCAACTCAGATCTCGAGGTCAGAAATATCGATGCCTGCATTCAGAGCGTCGTGAACCCATTGCGGTTTACGACCGCGCCCTGTCCAGGTTTGTGTTGGGTCGTTAGGGTTTTGGTACCTTGGCTTGGCCTTTGAGCCTTTCGCCGGCTTTGAACCATCGCCCGACAATTCAGATAGCGAGAAGCCAAACTCGGCTGCAGCCTCTTGGGCCGCCTTCAACGCCGCTTTTCGCTCTCGCGTTTCAGCGCTTTTGAGTGCCTTTTCGACCTGATCGCGCAATTTGAGCAATTCTTTGCGCGACATTTTCTCTAGATCGATTGCCATTTATCTCTCCAATCCGGTTATTCCGTTGCAAAACGCAATGGGAATTCAATTCATCCGAATATCTCTATTCCATCCGATTGGGAATTAGAATTGGAAATTCATTTTTTATTTTTACTCAGCCGCGATTTCCTTCGGGTCGACCAAGGTCACAATATCACCCATGATCAAATTTAATTCGAAGTTCTTTGGGGTATAGATTTTAGCCACGCCCATGTAACGTAATTGCTCTGCATCTTCATCGGGAATAATGCCGCCTACGATTACAGGTATGTCGCTCAGACCCGCTTCGGTCAGACGCGTCATTACGTCTCTGACAAGCGGTAGATGGCTACCCGAGAGGATGGATAATCCGATCACATGCGCACCGTTTTCCTGGGCCGCTGACACGATTTCTTCGGGTGTCAGGCGAATACCTTCATAACTGATATCCATTCCACAATCGCGTGCGCGGAAAGCAATCTGTTCAGCTCCGTTCGAGTGGCCGTCCAACCCGGGCTTGCCGACAAGGAACTTCAAGCGGCGTCCAAGACGGTCGCTGACTGCATCAACGGCGGCGCGCAAATCCTCCAACCCTTCGGTTTTGTTCGAAACCGAACCGGAAACACCTGTCGGCCCACGATAGGTGCCGTATGCTTTGCGCATCTCTTCGGCCCATTCACCGGTTGTAACCCCGGCCTTGGCCGCGGCGATTGAAGGTTCCATCACATTAGCACCTGATTGCGCCGCTTCGCGTAAGGCCTGCAGCGCCGCGCTAACCGCGGCGTTATCCCGCACTGTCCGCCAGTCATTGAGCCGCCCGATCTGTTCCTGTTCAACCGCCGGGTCGACAACCATGATGCCGCCATCTTCAGTTTGCAGGGGTGAGGCTTCACCCTCGATCCATTTATTGACCCCAACAACAACGGTCTCGTTGCGTTCGATCCGGTTCAGGCGTTCGGCGTTGGATTCGACCAGGCGGGATTTCATGTATTCGATCGACGCAACAGCGCCACCCATCGACTCGAGGTTGGCCAATTCGGCCCGCGCACCATTCTTGAGTTCTTCGACTTTGGCATCGATTACCGGGTTGCCATCAAACAGATCACCATACTCCAGCAGGTCGGTTTCATAGGCGAGAATCTGTTGCATCCGCATCGACCATTGCTGATCCCAAGGGCGCGGCAGACCCAGCGCTTCATTCCAGGCGGGCAATTGAACCGCACGGGCGCGGGCGCGTTTTGACAGGGTGACCGCCAGCATTTCGATCAGAATGCGATAGACATTGTTTTCCGGCTGCTGTTCAGTCAACCCCAGCGAGTTCACCTGAACGCCGTAGCGAAAGCGGCGGAACTTGGGGTCTTCGACACCATAGCGTCGCTGCAGAATCTCATCCCAAAGATCCACAAATGCGCGCATTTTGCACATTTCGGTGACAAACCGGATGCCCGCATTCACAAAAAACGAAATCCGTCCGCAGAGTGCGGGGAAGTCTTCCGCCGGAACGCGCGGACGCAGCTCGTCCAGAACCGCGATGGCGGTGGCTAGCGCATAGGCCAGCTCTTGCTCGGGCGTCGCGCCTGCCTCTTGCAAATGGTAGGAACACACGTTCATCGGGTTCCATTTGGGCACGTTTTCGTAGCAATACTCGGCCACGTCCGCGATCATCTTCAGGGATGGCTTGGGCGGGCATACATAGGTGCCGCGGCTCAGATATTCCTTGATCAGATCGTTCTGGACTGTGCCCTGCAGTTTAGAGACATCAGCACCCTGTTCCTCGGCCACCGCGATATAAAGCGCCAAAAGCCATGGGGCTGTGGCGTTGATCGTCATCGAGGTGTTCATCTGTTCCAGCGGGATTTGATCGAACAGATTCCGCATATCCCCCAGATGGCAGATCGGCACACCGACCTTACCAACCTCTCCACGCGCCAACGTATGGTCGCTGTCATATCCGGTTTGGGTTGGCAGATCGAAAGCCACAGATAGTCCGGTCTGGCCTTTAGCCAGGTTTGCACGATAAAGCGCGTTTGACGCTTTGGCCGTCGAGTGACCGGCATAGGTACGGATGAGCCAGGGGCGGTCTTTCTGCAACTGCGTCATGGGTCGGGCCTCGCGGATCGGTGGGTAACAAAATTACGTTCTATAGGCATAAATCGCAATTTTCAGTATATGTCAATTCGCTGCGTTGCGGCATTGCAAGTTTCTTCAGATTGTGGGTGTTTGCGATTGATGGCACTGTGCCCAAATGATGCAGACTGTGGAAATACCGATTTGGTTGTTTGTACTGATTGTGCTGTTTGCCACGGTCACCTTTGCCTCGCATTTCTTATTTCCTTCAGTGCGGTGGTTTTTCCGCCGCCGCCTTGAACGTGCTGTTGCGCGGCTGAACAAACGCCTGCAGCGTCCGATCCAGCCGTTCAAACTGGCCGGGCGCCACGATATGATTCAGAGGCTTATCTATGACCCTCAAGTCAGCAAGGCCGTACAGAAGCATGCCAAAGAGGAGGGTGTGCCCGATGCCGTCGCCTCGGAACAGGCCCAACGCTATGCACGAGAGATCGCCCCGTCTTTTTCAACAGTTGCGTATTTCAGCATAGCCATTCGATTTGCGCGAATGCTCAGCAACGCGTTCTACAAGGTCCAGTTGGGGTATGAGGACAAGTCGGCCCTAGACAATATCGATCCCGAAGCGACAGTCGTTTACGTCATGAACCACCGCAGCAATATGGACTATGTGCTTGTTACCTATCTGGCGGCGGATCATTCGACACTTTCCTACGCTGTGGGCGAATGGGCCCGTGTTTGGCCGCTGAGTCGTTTGATACGTGCAATGGGGGCCTACTTCATTCGACGTAAATCGGGCAGCGATTTGTATCGTCAGGTGCTGGCAAGCTATGTGCGTCACGCGACCGAAGCGGGTGTTACACAGGCCATGTTCCCAGAGGGCGGGTTGAGCCTGACAGGTAAACTGGGCCGCCCTAAGCTGGGTTTGCTCAAATACATCATCGATGGCGTGGATCCGAAGGGGCGGGATGTTGTATTCGTACCTGTCGCCCTGAATTACGATCGCGTTTTGGAAGATACAGTCCTGACGGCTGCGGCGCAGGACAGTGAACGCCGGTTTCGTGCACGTATTGGGGTCATCACGCGCTGGACACTAAAGCAAATCTGGCGGCGTCTTGTTGGGCGTTACAAAAAGTTTGGGATTGCATCAGTCCAATATGCAACGCCGATATCCTTAAAGGAATTTCGCGCTTCGCATGAGCGGGATTTGACGACTGATTTGGCGCGCGAGCTCATGCGTAGAATCGGCGCTGCGATACCCTTTGTGCCGGTCCCCGCTGCTTGTCGGCTGCTGCAGGACGAAGGGCAGATGTCAGAAGAGGACCTGAAATCTCGATTGCTGGAAATGGGTGGTAAAGCCGTCGCCAACGGCGAAGGTGAGGCAATTGATGATGCGATCAACCAATTAGTTGAGCGCCGGATATTGCGGCGAGAAAATGGAGTGCTGCGCCCTTCAGGCGAGCGGGGCGAGTTGCTTGCATATTATGCGGCTGCGTCCGAGCCTGTTGATCGCGCAGGACATGATGCAGCTGCAGAAAGTAATTCTGCGACCGCTGGGTCATAAAATTACAAAAATACATCAAAAACGGTTGCAATATTACTCAGGGATCAATATTCCATCTGAGGAAAGCCGCGATTCTGCGGCGCGGCAATAGATAAGAACAAAGGAGGCCAACATGGCTTTGGATGTCGATAGCGGTATCGCGTCGTATGAGGCACCGGAAAAGGACCTCTATGAAATGGGTGAAATCCCTCCGATGGGGTATGTACCCAAGCAAATGTATGCTTGGGCCATCCGGAAAGAGCGTCATGGCGAGCCAGACACGGCAATGCAGCTCGAGGTGGTTGATGTCCCCAAGCTGGACAGCCACGAAGTTCTGGTTCTCGTTATGGCGGCGGGTGTGAACTACAACGGCGTCTGGGCATCGCTTGGCAAACCCATCAGCCCGTTTGACGGACACAAAGCCCCTTACCATATTGCGGGCTCGGATGCTTCGGGCATCGTCTGGGCCGTGGGTGAGAAAGTCACACGCTGGAAGGTTGGCGACGAAGTGGTCATTCATTGCAACCAGGATGATGGTGATGATGAGCACTGTAACGGCGGCGATCCGATGTACTCGGACAGCCAGCGCATCTGGGGATATGAGACACCAGATGGGTCGTTCGCGCAGTTTACAAATGTACAGGCACAGCAGCTGATGCCGCGCCCCAAGCACCTGACTTGGGAAGAAAGCGCCTGCTACACTTTGACCCTGGCAACGGCTTATCGGATGCTGTTCGGTCACGAACCGCATGACTTGAAACCTGGCCAGAACGTACTGGTCTGGGGCGCGTCGGGCGGTCTGGGCTCTTACGCAATCCAGCTGATCAATACGGCGGGAGCTAACGCGATCGGCGTGATCTCGGACGAAAGCAAACGTGACTTTGTTATGGGGCTGGGTGCCAAAGGCGTTCTGAACCGCAAGGACTTCAACTGCTGGGGCCAGTTGCCCACGGTCAATACGCCTGAATATGCCGAATGGTTCAAAGAGGCCCGCAAGTTCGGCAAGGCCATCTGGGATATCACCGGCAAAGGTGTGAACGTCGACATGGTGTTCGAGCATCCGGGTGAAAGCACATTCCCGGTATCGACCTTTGTGGTGAAAAAAGGCGGCATGGTCGTGATTTGTGCCGGGACCACTGGCTATAATCTGACCTTCGACGTGCGCTATATGTGGATGCATCAGAAACGTTTGCAGGGCTCGCACTTCGCTCATCTCAAGCAAGCCGCCGCAGCGAATAAGCTGATGGTAGAACGCCGATTGGATCCTTGCATGTCCGAGGTGTTTACCTGGAAGGAGCTGCCCGAGGCGCATATGAAGATGATGCGAAATGAACACAAGCCGGGCAATATGTCGGTGTTAGTTCAGGCTCCGTATACGGGTATGCGCACCCTTGAGGAAGTATTAGCCGCCCGCGACTAACGGTCTCAGTTTTTTTCAGCTTCATCACCCGCAAGGCATAGCTTCGTCCTTGCGGGTGATTTGCGATTCCCGGTTATCAATTTTTTTCAATACGTTAGAAATCTAGCCCCCACTATTTCTGGGGAGTAGAAAGCAGTGAATAGGCCGAAATAGACTGCACATGTTATGGTTGTGTTAACCCTTCGTTAACTATTTCGGAGACACCCTAATGGCGCAGAATGAGTGGATATTGGACGTATTGTCGGATCTCAACGCCTTTGCGGTGGCAAATGGGTTGAGCGCACTTGCCGAGCAGCTTGATGATACAAGGCTAATCGCAGCGGCCGAGATTGCGTCCTCAAAGGATGAGGCTTGCGCGCCCGCGAATGGGAACAAAGTTCGATTTGAGTCAGATCCTCGAGGATTTGGAAAGCACCAGCACGCTTGAAGAGCTTGCGACTATACTCATCCAGCTGCGTGACACGCTGCGCATCGACCATGTAACCTATCACTGGGTCGATGGTGCCGGTGACCAATATGGGTTTACGACATATTCAGATGCCTGGGACAAGCAGTATCGCGATAAAAACTACCACCGGATTGATCCGGTTATTCTTGGTTGTTTTCAGCGCTTCCATGCGGTGGATTGGAAACAATTGCATTGGTCGGGCAAAGCCGTCAGAGCTTTTTTGGAAGACGCGCAGGATCATGGTGTTGGCAATCAGGGATACTCGATCCCATTGCGCGGACCCAGCGGGCAGTTCGCATTGTTCACCGTGAATAACACGTGCGACGATGCGGCCTGGCAGACGTTCAAAGACGCCCATGGTCGCGATCTGATCTTAGTGGCGCATTTTCTTAACCGAAAAGCACTGGAATTTGCCAAAAATCGACAACCGGAAACGACGCGCGGGCTTTCACCTCGCGAGATAGATGCGATGACACTGCTGGCGCTGGGTTACAATAGGGCGCAAGTGGCACATTCGCTTTCGATCTCGGAGCATACGCTCAGGGCCTATATCGAAAGTGCGCGTTCGAAACTCGGAGCGCAGAATACGACTCATGCAATCGCCACCGCGCTTAGCAGAGGATTAATAGTCGTTTAACCACCGTACGGTGGTCTCATCCAATATTAACCACGTGTTTGCACCTCTTCTGTTCCAGATATGGACGACAAGGGAAATACATCATGTTGCGTAATATTTATGCTAATGAGCTGCATAAATTGCCGGCATTGGCCGAAGGAATATTCAGAGATCGCGCCGATCAGTTCAAAACCCGAATCGGTTGGGATGTAAAGGTTAACGAAAAGGGGGAAGAGCGGGATCAATACGATGACCTCAATCCGCTCTATGTGATCTGGGAAGAAGCGGATGGCAGTCACGGAGGGTCGATGCGGATATTGCCGACGACCGGTCCGGTTATGGTGAACGACGTTTTTGGCCATCTCACCGGGGGCAGCCCGATCCGAAGCCCGCTTATTTGGGAGGTCACGCGCTTTTGCCTTTCTCGAACTGCCAGCGCCCATACCGCAAGGGCTATCATGCTAAGTGGGGGCGAGGTTATGGAGGGATTTGGACTGACCCATATCGCTGGCGTGTTTGATGCCCGTATGATCCGGATTTACCGAATGATTGGGTCATCACCCGTGGTTCTGGGATCAGAAGGCAAAGGTCGTGATCAGATTTCGGTAGGCCTATGGCCTTATTCCGCAGAGGATTGCAACCGAGTCGCTGCCCGTGCTGGCATCCCGAGAGAGTTATCGCGCTTGTGGTTCAATACCGCATTTGGGAAGGGGAAGCAGCATCGGTTCGCTCTCTCTGCCTGACAGCGCGGAAATCGTATTCCGCCTCTGGTGGCGCACGGCGCGTCCTTGTAGGGTCGCGCCATGTCTCTGCCTCAAGTCACCTTTTCCGATGATCAAGCCACCGCTTTCGACAACATTGCCGAGATGTTGCGCTCGGCCGGAGTTGATCTTGAGGATGACGCTTTGTTGAAACTTCCCGGAAACGGGAAATCGGGTGTCATGGCCGTGGTTGGCAAGGCGGGATCTGGTAAAACCCTTTTGCTGGCGGAACTTTACAAGGCTCTGGCCGAAACTGGAGTCAACCTGATCTCGGGCGATTTTGAAAGCCGCAAGTCCCGCGACAAACGCAGCCTTGCGATCCTTGCTCCGACGAACAAGGCAGCCAGTGTTTTAAGATTGCGTGGAGTGCCTGCAACGACAATCCACCGTATCCTTTATACACCCGTTTATGACCCGGAATATGAGAGGATTGCCGAATGGCTGGCGGGCAATGACGAACGACCCGAGATTGAAGGGTTGACCGACGAAGCGCTGGACCGGGCGGCGGCGTTTTATGCCAATAACAAATCCATTCCCGGCGCTCTGGCCGCTGCTGGTCTGCGTGGATCTGACTTTATCACTGGCTGGAAACGCCGCGATGAACCCCTCGATATTGGCTTTGTGGACGAAGCCTCGATGCTGGATGACCGGCAATTTGAAGATCTGAAAGAAATCTTCCCGACGCTGTTGCTGTTTGGTGATCCGGCGCAGTTGGCACCAGTCAATCAATCGGGTTCGATGGTTTTTGACGGGTTGCCAGAGCCGCGTAAGCAGATCTTGCATCGTGTACATAGGCAGACGGCTGATAACCCAATACTTGATCTAGCCCACGCTCTATCCGATCCCGCCATGGGCTTTGAGGATTTTGAGCGTCTGATTGAGGACACCGCCCGCGAGGATGATCGCGTTGTCTGGGGTCAACGGGTCGAAGTCGATCTGATGGCGCGCAGCCCTGTTCTGGTTTGGCGCAACGCGACCCGCATCCGTTTGATACAGGCGTTCCGCAGCGTGCATGGTGCGCCGGAAACTGAGCTGCTGGAAGGTGAACCACTGATCTGTGACGGCATTGAATTGCCATTGAAGCACCGCAAGAAACGGCTGGATCTTGAAGCGCGCGGGCTAATCAAAGGGGCACAGGTTATCTACCTTGGCCCTGGTCGCAAACCCGGGTTTTCGCGCTTACATGTTATGGGAGCTGAGGACCCGCAGGTCTCGGCTGCATCAATTGTGCAAATTGAAAAGCCTGATGAGGAAGAGCCGTTCATTCCCTTTGCCGCGCGGATGGGGGCGACGTTTCTGCACGGTGCTGCGGTGACAATTCACAAGGCGCAGGGCTCTCAATGGGACACCGTGCAGGTGTTTGCACCGGATATTTATGCCGCCGCGCGTATGGGACGGACCGAGGCGGGGCAGCCGCTTTGGAAGCGTCTTGCCTATGTGGCTATTACCCGTGCGCAGGAGCGATTGATCTGGGTGGTGCGGAACAGATTGTCAAAGCCAACACATCCCTTAAGGGTAGATGACCTGCGGGCCGTCGCGGCGCCGTCGCTGACATTGGAGTCGGAAGTGACATGAAGACAATCATCGTAACTGGCGCAAGTTCGGGCATTGGTCGCGCGACCGCCGAGTTGTTTCTGGTAGAAGGTTGGACAGTTGGTCTATTGGCCCGCAGCGCCGACACACTTGAAGCAATGGCGCAGGGCAGCGACAAGGCGATCCCTTTGGTTGCCGATGTGACCGATGCAGAAGCGGTCACTCAAGCTTTCACCAACTTTGTAAAACAAACCGGCCGTCTGGATGCGCTGTTCAACAACGCTGGCATTTTTGCGCCGGGTGGCACGATTGATGAGATCGCGCTTGAGGATTGGTACAACTCGGTCAATGTGAATCTGAACGGGATGTTCCATTGCGCGCGCGCCGCGTTTGCCACGATGCGATCGCAGAAGCCACAGGGCGGGCGGATCATCAACAATGGATCAATCGCGGCCCATGTACCGCGCCCGAATTCGGTACACTACTCGGCAACAAAACATGCGATCACGGGCCTGACACGGAGCTTGTCGCTGGATGGGCGGGATTTTGGAATTGCCTGTGGGCAGATTGATATCGGCAACGCCCGCACGCCCATGGTGCAAGAGCTGGTCGAGAACGCCATCGCTGATGGTCGTCAGCCCGATCCAACGATGGCTGTTGGCGATGCCGCCCGGTCTGTGCTGCATATGGCCCAGCTACCGCTAGAAGCAAATGTGCAGTTCATGACCGTGATGGCGACAAAGATGCCCTATATCGGCCGCGGCTGAGCCTAGTTTTCGCGCAACAGTCGGAAAGCGGTCGATGCACCCCACCCTGCTGCAATCGCTATCGCCAGCGACATAAGCCCGTACCAGATCGGCTGTTCGCGGGACATGCTGTAGAGGAACCTTTCCAGCCCAACCTTGCGTACATCAATAGATGTTTCGAAAGTTGAGACAACCATACCACCCCGCGTCAGGAAAATACGGGCGGCATAGCTACCTTCTGTAAGGTCTGACGGCATTTCGATCGAAGTTCGGAACAGAGTTTGTTCGTCAACCGCCACAGTGTCTTCACGGATGGAATACAAACCTTCATCCTCTCGGATGCGAATGACGGCTTCGGAAAAGTCCTGAGCGCCCTGAATATTCATATCGGCACCCACCGAGCGGATGGCGCGTTCGATTGAAACCTTGTACCGCAGATCTTCGGTTTGAGTCAGTACTTCACCGAACGGGGCGCTCGTGGCTACGGCATAAAAACTAGGGGCCAGATCAACAACCAGGCTATCGGTGTTTACCCAGATGCCAAATCGCTTTTCCTTGCGCCGAACGGTTACGGGTTCGGATGGACCAGCGACAGCGACAACAACCTCAAGCGGGGGGCCTTCCGGTATGGGGGCTTCGCGTTTTACAGCTCCGAATACCAGAATCTCGGAGCCGTCGAAATTTGCCGTGATTGATACGCGATCCTGGCTTAATCCCAGAACAACTTGTTCTTCGGCGGCAAAAGCGGGCAGACAAATCAGAGATAGAAGGACAATCAAACGCAACATCTTAGTGTCCTCCATCCGTGCCGAGCGAGTACAGCTCGGAAGGTTGTAGCAACAAATCAAGTGCCAGCTTGCCGCAGACGACAAGCACAAGCGCGGCAAGCAGAACTCGCAGCTGCTCGGCTGGCATCCGGGCCCCGATAACAGTTCCCACCTGGGCTCCGACCACGCCACCGACCAGCAGCAGAACGGCCAGCACGACGTCAACCGTATAGTTGGTCGTGGCATGCAGCATGGTGGTGAAGGCGGTTACGAAGATGATCTGAAACAGGGAAGTCCCTACAACCACCTTGGTTGGCATGCCCAAAAGGTAGATCATCGCAGGCACCATAATAAACCCGCCGCCAACCCCCATAATGGCTGACAAGACACCGACGAACAGGCCAACGATCACTGGTGGAATGACCGAGATATAGAGGCCAGATGTCCGGAATCGCATCTTGAACGGCATGGCGTGAACCCATCC
Organism: Ruegeria sp. AP7; assembly: GCF_056539905.1. NCBI lineage: Bacteria > Pseudomonadati > Pseudomonadota > Alphaproteobacteria > Rhodobacterales > Roseobacteraceae > Ruegeria > Ruegeria sp. AP7. The sequence continues at coordinate 278,099 of NZ_JBQFVT010000003.1, forward strand.
ACGCTGGCGCCGCTTCGGAGGAGGCGTACCGCCTTTTCGGGTTTTGCGTATTGCATTCAGGCTTTCGACGAACATCAGGCTGCCGATGATGCCCAGAAAGACGACGTAGCAAAGTTTGACCAGCAGATCGACCTGACCAAGACTTTTGAGATAGTTAAAGACGACGACGCCCAATGCAGCACCTGCCAACCCCCCAACCAATAGGACTGTCCCCATTCTCAGATCAACGGTTCGGCGTCTGAAATGTGCCAGAACCCCTGAGAATGAAGAGGCAACAATTTGGTTGGCTTCGGTTGCAACGGCCACGGCGGGTGGAATGCCGATAAAGAACAGCAATGGGGTCATCAGGAAACCGCCCCCAACGCCGAACATCCCCGACAAAATGCCGACCATTCCGCCCAGACCCAACAACAGGAAGGCGTTTACGGAGACTTCGGCTATGGGCAGGTAAATATGCATGATACCGTCACGTTATTACTGGCGTTACCGGGCTTGGACCGGCCCGTTCTCTTGCGGTCGGGGTGGCTTGCGGGCAGAGCTTGCAACACGGCTAAACTCCTCCGGGTTCTGAGAGAGAAAAATAGTCAGGCGGCGTCAGGAGCAGGTCAAACCCGATTTTTGCAGCAACTGCAATGACCAAAAGAGCCAACAGAATGCGTAATTGCTCGGCCTTCAAACGTGCGCCGATTTGGGTGCCCAATTGTGCGCCCACAACCCCCCCGATCAAAAGAAGAACCGCAAGAAGCACATCGACGCTGTAGTTTGTCGAGGCATGTATCATCGTCGTGAACCCAGCCACAAATATGATCTGAAACAGGGATGTGCCGATCACGACTTTTGTGGGCATACCAAGGATATAGATCATCGCGGGCACCATGATAAATCCGCCGCCAACTCCCATGATCGCTGACAGGATACCAACGCCGAACCCGACCAGTGCGGGTGGGATCACTGAAATATAAAGGCTCGAAGCACGAAAGCGCATTTTGAAGGGTAACGCGTGGACCCATGTCCGTTGCCGGCGCTTGGCGACAGGGGTACTTCCTGACTGCCTTGCGCGACGGATAGCGTTCAGGCTTTCGACAAACATCAAGCTGCCGATCACGCCTAGGAACACGACATAACAAAGCTGAACCGCCAGATCGACCTGGCCGAGATGTTTCAGAAAGTTAAAAACAACCATTCCCAAGGCCGCACCGAGCAGCCCTCCGCCAAGCAGGACGGTGCCCATCTCAAGGTCAACGGTCTTGCGTTTCAGGTGCGCCATTAGCCCAGAGAACGATGAGGCCACAACCTGATTGGCCGATGTGGCCACCGCCACAGCCGGGGGTATGCCGATGAAAAAAAGCATAGGGGTGATCAGGAACCCCCCGCCTACGCCAAACATACCGGACAAAACACCAACCAACCCGCCAATTCCAAGCAGCAGGAAAGGGTTGACCGAAACTTCGGCTATGGGGAGGTATACGTGCATACCCCCTTAGAACGGTTGCGACATACAAAATCAACTCTGTATGCCGCTCTGCAGCAAACAGGACTGAGGAGCAGTCCTGAACTGGCTCTATCAGCGTTCTTTGGCGTAGGGTTCACCCCCCGCGCGTGGTGGAATGGCTTTGCCAACAAAACCTGCAAGAATCACCACGGTCAGAATGTAGGGCAGGGCGTCCATCACCTGGACCGGGATTACGACCCCACCCAGATCGATGTTCTGGAACCGCAGCGCAATTGCCTGCAACAACCCGAACAACAGGCAGGCCCACATCGCGTGCCAAGGGCGCCACTTTGCGAAGATTAGCGCGGCCAATGCGATGAAACCGCGACCCGCTGTCATTTCTTTTACAAATCCGGCTTGCAAGGCTGTCGCCAGATACGCACCGGCAATACCGCAGAGAATGCCGCAGATGGCCACAGCTGCAAATCGCAGACCAACGACCGATACCCCGGCTGTGTCAACCGCCGCGGGATTTTCGCCCACCGCACGCAAGCGCAGCCCGAACCGAGTGCGGAACAAGATCCACCAGGTGAGTGGAACGAACAGGAACGCCACATAGACGAGGATTGAATGGCCTGACAGCAGCTCGGAATATATCGGGCCGATGAATGGCACACCTTCCAGCGCTTCTGCGAAGGGGAAGTTGATCGGCTCAAACCGGCCGCCGCCAAACAGAGACGGAGTGCGTCCACCCTGTTGAAACCAGCTTTGCGCGATCAGAACCGTCATACCGGAAGCGAGGAAATTGATGGCGACACCCGAGATCAGTTGATTGCCCCGAAACGTGATCGAAGCCAGTCCGTGCAATGCTGACAAAACCAGAGAGGCTCCGATCCCAGCCAGAAGCCCTAACCAGACCGAACCCGTTACTGCGGCGATAGCAGCCGAGAAGAAAGCCGCCATAAGCATCTTGCCTTCAAGCCCGATGTCGAAAATGCCGGCGCGTTCGGAATACAAACCCGCCAGACAAGCCAGCAACAGTGGCGTGGCCAGTCGAACTGTAGAATCGAGGACCTGAATGAGGGTAACGAAAAATTCCATCACTCTGCCCCCTTCCGAAAACTCAGGAAGATCTTTTCAAGCGGCATGCGCACCATATTATCGAGCGCACCGGTGAATAGGATGACCAGCGCCTGAATGACCACGATCAGTTCACGTGGGATCGACGTCCACAACGCCAATTCAGCGCCGCCCTGGTACAGAAATCCGAACAGGATCGCAGCAAGGAAAACGCCAAATGGATGGGAACGACCCATAAGAGCCACGGCGATCCCAATAAATCCGGCACCCTCGGTCGAATTGAGGACAAGTCGTTCTGCTTCGCCCATGACATTGTTGATAGCCATCATGCCTGCAAGGGCACCCGAGATCAGCATTGCGATGATCGTGATGCGCACGGGTGAAATACCGGCATAGACGGCTCCCGTTTCCGAATGGCCGTAGGCGCGGATTTCGTATCCCAGTCGCGTGCGCCAGATCAGGGCCCAAACCACGATGCAGGCAAGTATCGCTACGAAGAACGAAATATTCGCGGGCGCTCCCCGGAAAACGATGTTTTCAGCGCTTGAGAACATAGACTGGAATGTTGGCAGGTGTACCGCCTCGGGGAACCGCGCGGTCGCCGGGTCTTGCGACCCCTGCGGGCGCATCACATTGACCAGCATGTAGTTCAGGAAGGCAGCGGCGATGAAATTGAACATGATCGTGGTGATAACGATATGGCTGCCCCGCTTGGCTTGCAGATAGGCCGGGATTGCAGCCCAAGCTGCCCCAAAGATCATCGAAGCTGCACAGGCAGCCAACAATGCAATGGTCCAATGCGGCCATGGGACTGATAGACAGACAATGGCAACGCCCAGTCCACCCAACATGGCCTGCCCCTCACCACCGATATTGAACAGGCGCGCATGAAAGGCGACTGCAACCGCGAGACCGGTGAAGATGAAGTTTGTCGCGTAATAGAGCGTATAACCCCAGCCATAGGTTGAACCCAAGGCCCCTGTGACCATCAGGTTGACCGCCTCGATCGGGTTTTCCCCAATGGCCAGAATAACGATTGCCGAAAGGATTGTGGCCAACAGCAGGCTGATGATCGGGATCAGCACCACATCGGCCCATTTGGGCATTTTTTCCATGGTTCAGGCGGCCTCTCCTGCAACACCGGCCATCAGTAGGCCCAGTTCTTTTTCATCCGTCTCGGCGGGCAGACGCTCGCCCATGATATGCCCGTCAAACATCACGGCGATCCGGTCGGACAGCGAGAAGATCTCTTCCAGTTCGACCGAAACCAGCAGAATCGCCTTACCCTGATCACGCAGGGCAACGATCTGTTTATGAATGAATTCGATGGCACCGATATCCACACCGCGTGTGGGTTGGCCCACCAGCAGCAGGTCCGGGTTCCGCTCAATCTCGCGCGCGACGACGATCTTCTGCTGGTTGCCACCCGAGAAGCTTTTGGCGGTCAGCCAGCCATTGGGCGGGCGTACGTCGAATTTCTCAATCTTGGCTTCGGTGTCGGCGCGCAGTGCGGCATTGTCCATGAACAGCCCGCGCTTATACGCAGGATCGCGGTGATAGCCGAAGGCCACATTCTCCCACGCGTAAAAATCCATGATCAAGCCTTCGCGCTGGCGATCCTCGGGCACATGCGCGATGTGTTGCGCGCGCCGTGCCTGACCGTCCGAGTCGGGGCCGTGCAATGGCAGAGGTTCCCCGCTCAATTTGATTGATCCCTGTCCGGGACGCATCCCGCCCAGAACCTCCAGCAGTTCCGATTGCCCGTTTCCTGCAACGCCAGCAATCCCCACGATTTCACCTGCGCGAACAGTCAGGTCGATGCCTTTCACGCGCTCGACACCTGCCGAATCGGTGACGCTGAGCTTTTCGATCTCCAGAACCGGTTTGCCCGGTTGCGCGGGCACCTTGTCGACCTGGAGCAGAACTTTGCGGCCCACCATAAGTTCGGCCAGTTCCTGTGGGTTGGTCTCAGCGGTTTTGACTGTCGCGGTCATCTCACCGCGGCGCATCACCGAGACGGTATCAGTATTTTCCATGATCTCGCGCAGCTTGTGCGTGATCACGATGATCGTTTTGCCCTCGGACCGCAGCCGGTCAAGTATGCGGAACAATTGATCCGCCTCGGCGGGGGTCAGCACTCCGGTCGGCTCGTCGAGAATTAGAATTTCTGCCTTGCGATAGAGCGCTTTGAGGATCTCAACCCGCTGTTGCATGCCAACGCCAATTTCGTCGATGCGCTTATCGGGGTCCACGAACAGTTCGTATTCTTCTTCAAGCTCTTTCAGCTCTTTGCGGGCTTTCGCCAATGATGGGGCCAGCAGTCCGCCATCCTCTGCACCCAGAACGATGTTTTCCAATACGGTGAAGTTTTCGACCAGTTTGAAATGCTGGAAAACCATCCCGATGCCTGCTGCAATCGCAGCCTGACTATCGGGGATGTCGGTCTTAGATCCGTTGATCCAGATCTCACCTTTGTCGGCCTTGTAGAAGCCGTAGAGAATGCTCATCAGCGTGGATTTGCCCGCACCGTTTTCTCCGATGATCCCATGGATCGTTCCGGGGGCTACGCTGATGGAAATGTCTTTGTTGGCCTGAACCGGCCCAAAGGCTTTGGAAATCCCTTTGAGCTCAATGGCGGGGACGGTCATGTCTTGTCCTCAATTGCCGAAAGGACCGCGATCAGTATCGCGGCAGAGTGCATTCGGGGCGAAGTTTGACCCTTCGCCCCGTGTGTTATCAGAACTGCAGTGCCGGGCAGCTGTCGTTCTCATAGTAGCTGACAACCGAAACATTGCCGTCGATGATGTCCTGACGAGCTTTGTCAACCGCAGCTTTCATATCGTCGGAAACCAGCGGCGCGTTGTTCTCGTCCATAGCATAGCCAACGCCATCTTCGGACAGGCCCATGACGAATACGCCGGTTTCGACGTCCTCACCCGCTTTCATCGCTTCATAAACGGCGACGTCAACGCGCTTGAGCATCGAAGTCAGAACTTTACCTGGGTGCAGGTGGTTCTGGTTGCTGTCAACGCCGATCGACAGGATGCCTTCGTCTGCGGCGGTCTGCAGAACACCAACGCCAGTGCCGCCAGCTGCGGCGTAAACCACGTCAGCACCTTGGCTGATTTGTGCTTTGGTCAGCTCAGAGCCTTTTACCGGGTCGTTCCACGCTGCCGGAGTTGTACCAGTCATGTTGGCAACAACATTGATGTCGGGGTTCACGGCTTTGGCACCTTGTGCGTATCCGCAACCAAAGTGGCGGATAAGTGGCACGTCCATACCGCCGATGAAGCCGACTGTGCCGGTCTTCGATGCCATCGCTGCCATCATGCCAACTAGGTATGAGCCTTCATGCTCGGCAAAGCCAACCTGGCGCAGGTTCGGGGCGTCCAGCCATGTCACGTCAACTACCACAAAGGTTGTGTCAGGGTAGTCAGCTGCAACCGCGGCCAGCGGGTCAGCCATGCCAAAGCCCATGGTGATGATCGGGTTCGAGCCGGCTTCGGCGAAACGACGCAGGGCCTGTTCGCGCTGTGCTTCGGACTGCATCTCAATCTCGCGGTATGTACCGCCCGTTTCTTCGGCCCAGCGAGACGCGCCGTTATGGGCCGCTTCGTTGAATGACTTGTCGAACTTACCGCCCAGATCAAAGATCAGGGCCGGTTCTGCCAGGGCTGCGCCTGCTGTCAGTGCAACCGCAGCGGCTGCGCCCATCAAAGATTTCATAAGGGTCATTTGTTACTCCCGTTGGCTATTATCGGTCCGGGGCTGAATCCCCCGATACCCACTCAGAGCGAGCATACATGTTGTGATGGCGGGAATTGAAGCTGTTTGCAACAGCTTCGGTCAATAGAAATTTGACCATATGGTCTAAAAAAGTGATTAATTGCCGTGAAAACGACATTCCATGACGATTGCGTCGACGTTTGGACCGTTCTCGCGCAGGTAATAGCGCTTGCGTGTGCCGCATGCTTCGTATCCACATGCTTCGTAAAGAGCGATTGCCGCGTCATTGTCCGAGGCAACATCCAGAAACGCCCGCGAAGCCCCAGCCTGTTCCGCGTAGGCGTGGAATTCTAACATTATCTTTCGCGCCAATCCCTTCCTTTGGTGATCTGGATGGGTTGCTATCGTCAGTAGTTCCGCTTCGTCGGCAATCACCTGAACCAACGCAAATGATCTTGTGTCCCCAATTGCATGGATGAAGCGATTTGCCAAAAGCTCGGCAAACTCATCTGCAACCCAAGGGCGGCTCTGATGGAACGCGGCGGCATGGATATGAGCCATTTCCTGTGGCGTCATTCGTCAAGCAAGACCGGAGGTACGTCGCGCGAAGGCGCGGCATCTGCAGGGCGAACATATAAAGGTGCGGGTGGAGTGGGCGTCGAGGCCAAACGCCGCGACGCCAATCGAGCAATAGTGCGAACCTGCCGATCAGGCTGATCGCAAAGATATAGTCTGCCCAATGGTTCTGCGTCGTGTCGCGCGACCAGTCGCGCTTCTGCTCCATCCGGCATCAAATAAACTTGGTCGCGAGGAGCGGGAATCGCAGGTAAGTGGCCTTTGGGGGCCAACTCGGCCAAGGCATCGAAGCCCGATACACCGACTGCGGGAACGTCCAGACCAAGCGCCAGTCCTCGGGCAGCCGAGACCGAGATTCGAATCCCGGTGAAGTTTCCGGGGCCAACCCCGACACCAATCGCGTCCAGATCTCGCCAGTTGCATTCGTTCTCTTCCAACAACTCTTCCAGTAAAGGCATCAACCTCTCAGCCTGCCCGCGCGACATGGGCTCAACGCAGGACGCAACAATCACACCGTTTTGCAACAAAGCGGCCGCGCAATGCGCGGCCGATGTGTCGAATGCCAGGATGGTTGGATCAGATCGCAACGGGGCGAACCTCGATCACTTCCGGGATGTAATGCCGTAGCAGGTTTTCGATACCCATTTTCAGAGTGATCGTGGAGGATGGACATCCCGCACAGGCCCCTTGCATGTGAAGATAAACAATCCCCTTGTCGAAGCCATGGAATGTTATGTCGCCGCCATCCTGTGCCACGGCAGGCCGCACTCGGCTGTCCAATAAGTCTTTGATTTGGTGTACAATTTCAGCGTCTTCACCGGTATGTTCGGCGTGCCCTGCGCCTGCATCAACGTTTGCGCCCATGACGGGCTGACCGGATTGGTAATGCTCCATTACAGCGCCGAGGATGGCGGGTTTGATGTGATCCCATTGGACATCATCGGATTTTGTCACCGTGACAAAATCATTGCCAAAGAACACTCCTGTCACACCCGCGACGCCAAAGATACGAGTGGCGAGCGGAGATTTCTCGGCAGCCTCAGCGTTTGGAAAATCTGCAGTGCCGGCTTCCAGAACCGTCTGACCGGGCAAAAACTTCAGAGTTGCCGGGTTGGGTGTGGATTCAGTTTGGATAAACATGGCGCGGCTCCGTTTAAGGTGTATCTGATATGCGCGTCCGGACGGGGGAAGTCAAGATTTGGAATCGTTCTAAATTGATGCGGCAAAGGAAATCGCGTCATCCAATCGGTCGTCACCCCAGAACAATTCATCTTTGGCGATAAAGCTTGGTGCGCCGAAGATGTGCAGAGCCTTGGCCCGAGCGACCTGTTCGAACAGCGCGGATTTGATCTGGGGGCTACCAATCTGTTCCATCACATCTTGCGAAACGCCTGAACTGGCAAGGCATTCCGCCAGAACCTTGAGGTCCGAGATGTCTTGTCCCGCTCCGAATTGTGCAGAATAGACGGCGCGTACAAATGCACCACGTTGATTAGTTGATCCGAGTGCCAATGCCAGACGCGCCGCTTGCAGGCTGTTTTGTGGAAAATTTTTGGGCTGCTGAAATGGTAGATCGCGCGCTGCACAAAGCCGTTCCATATCCCGCCACATGTACCGGCCCTTTGCGGGATACAGATTGAACGGCGAGTTGTTCCATCCCTGTTCAGCAAAGATCGGGCCCAGAAGAAATGGGTGCCATTCCACGGCGACTCTCTTTTCTGCGGCCGCCTGTTGGATGCGCATAGCGCTGAGATAGGAATAGGTCGACGCGAAATCGAACCAAAATTGCAATGTTGCTGGCATAATGTGCCTCAGGTGATGGCTTCCAGCTTTTCCTTGCTTAAGTCGCCGGGCACAATAGTGACCGGAATAGGCAGACTGCCAGAGTTCCGGGTTAGCTGGGTTACCAATGGTCCGGGGCCCTTCTTGTCAGTGCCAGCGCCCAGCACCAACACGCCAATTTCAGAGTCGGACTGGACGTGTTCGATGATTTGAGGAACCGGGTCGCCTTCGCGAATGGCCAATTCGGGCTCGACACCCTGCTTGTCACGCATCCATTTGGCGAACACTTCAAAATGCGCGTGAATACGCTCTCGTGCTTCTTCACGCATCACCTCAGCGACGCCGATCCAATGGTTGAATTCATCCGGCGGAATTACCGAAAGAACCGTAACCCCGCCGCCAGTATGGGCCGCGCGCATTGCGGCAAAGCGCATGGCGTTCAGGCATTCACGGCTGTCGTCCAGAACGACTAGGAACTTGCGCATGTTTGTCCTCGTTTGTTTTCGGGATCATGCCCCAGAGGATGCGCAGAGGCAACTGAAACGGGCAGGGTGTCGATCAGCGATTGCTTGCAGCCCAATCCCAGTACATCTCGCGTGCGCGACGGGCAATTGGACCCACCTGATACTGGGTGTCATCCAGCGCGGTGATTGGGGTCACTTTGCTCATGTTACCGGTCATGAAAACTTCGTCAGCATCGTGAAAGTCCTCAAAGCTCAGCACAGATTCATGCACTTTCACCCCATCGGCGCGCAGATTCTTGATGTGTCGCGCCCGGGTGATGCCGGCAAGGAACGTTCCATTGGGAATCGGGGTGAAAACTTCTCCATCGCGAACCATGAAAATATTGGCGGTTGCGGTTTCCGCCACGTGCCCCATCGCGTCGGCAACCAACGCGTTTGAGAAACCTTTGCTACGCGCCTCCTGCAACATCCGGGCGTTGTTCGGATAGAGGCAGCCCGCTTTGGCGTTAACCACGGCAGATTCCAGAACGGGGCGACGGAAGCGGGTTGTCGTCAGCGTGGCCGAGGCGGATTCGGGCGCCATCGGGATTTCTTCCAGGCAAATGGCGAAGCCAGTGCTGTCTTCCTGGGGGATGATTGCGGTTGGGTCTCCGTCGATGCCCCAATACATAGGACGAATGTAAACTGCAGTATCTGTTGGATAACTTTGTAGCCCCTCCTGAACCAGTTCAACCATCTGTTCCGTAGTCACCGAAGGCGTTAGCATCAGAGCTTCGGCCGAGCGATTGACCCGAGCGCAATGGGCATCCAGATCCGGGGTCATTCCATCAAAAAAGCGGGCGCCGTCAAATACAGACGAGCCAAGCCATGCGCCATGGTCGGCTGCGCGCATGATCGGGGCGTCCCCATCATGCCATTGACCTTCGAAATAGGTGCGGATGTTTTTGCCGACTGCCATTGCGCCCTCCCTCAAGCTTCGGGAAACCTAGGTTGGGGCCGAGGCAAGGTCCAGCAGATTATCCGCGTTACAGAGGCAGCGACTCACGTTTGACCATGGTGCGCAAGGCAAAGTTTGAACGCAGATTTCTGATGCCTTGTATTTTCATCAGTCGGTTTTCTAAGAAGGCGTCAAATGCGTTGAGGTCTTTGGCCACGACGCGTAGCAAGATGTCACGCGAGCCTGTCATGAGATAGCACTCCATCACCTCATCACACCGCCGAATTGCCTTTTCAAAGGAATCGATGGCGCTGCGATCCTGTTTCTCCAACTCGACAGAGACAAAAATCGTAACGCCGAAGCCAAGCTGCTCGGGGTCTACCTGAGCGGCGTACCCGGTGATGATCCCATCTCGTTGCAATCGATCCAAGCGCCGCGCGCAAGGTGTCGGGGACAGCCCGACATGGTCTGCCAGATCGATAACAGTCATGCGGCCATCATTCTGGAGGGCACGGATTATCTTGGAGTCGATGTCATCCATAGTGAAAAACTCCATCATTTTCGAGTTGATTGAAGAATACCCCTAAAATACTTCTGCTGGTAGCGATAAATAGGTGAAATTCACTCGTCGACAGATGGCAAACTCCACTGGGTAGCCCGGAGGAGAAGAATGGACATCACCATCATAGACGTGCCAGATTACGAGCGCGTGGTCGAATTCAAGGACAGCGCACTTGGTCTATTGGGCTATATTGCAGTTCACTCGACGCAACGCGGTCCTGCGGCAGGCGGTGTGCGGATGCGCCCCTACGGGCATGCCGCTGAGGCATTGAATGATGCCTTGCAATTGGCGCGGGGCATGACCTTCAAGAACGCTGCAGCTGATCTTCCTCTGGGGGGTGGCAAGGCCGTTATTATTGGTGATCCGCACGTCGATAAATCACCCGATCTTCTGCGTTCCTTCGGTCAAGCGGTGCAAAGCCTGAGCGGCCAGTACTGGACCGCAGAAGACATGGGTATGACGCCCGCTGACATGGCCCATATCGGGTCCCGGACTGACTTTGTGGCAGGGCTGGCAGACGGGGAATTTGCGAGCGGTGATCCATCCCCCATCACGGCACGCGGAATATTCAACGCGATCCGGGTGGCTGCGCAGCACCGTTTTGGGCGAACTGATCTGGATGGCCTGACCGTATCGGTTCAGGGGCTTGGTCATGTAGGCGCGCATTTATGTCAGTTGCTTCATGATGCGGGCGCACGGCTGATCGTCACAGATATCGATGCCCGCCAATCGGCACGTGTTGCTGAACAGTGTGCGGCTCAGGCTGTGGCCCCCGATATGATTTATGGTGTTGAGGCCGACATATTTGCCCCCTGCGCCATCGGGGGTATCCTTAACGAAACAAGCATTCCGTTGTTGCAGGTCGGCGCCGTGGCTGGGGGCGCAAACAACCAGTTGGCCAGTGCTGTCGATGCGCGGTTGCTTCACCAGCGCGGCATTCTTTACGCACCCGACTTTGTCGCTAACGGGGGTGGCATCATAAATGTGGCAACAGAAATCCTGCGCGTGGAAGAGCGTGAAGCTTGGGTCGCTGATAGATTAAAGGCGCTTGAGCAGACGATGGATCGCATCCTGACGAGGGCCAAGATCGAAGCGGTTAGCCCGCATGAGGTCGCTGAATCCATTGTGCATGAAATGCTGTGCCCCAAGGCCGCATAATGGGCTGCCAAACAAAAACGCCGCCCGGACTGGGCGGCGTTTCTAGATCGGGTTCTGATCATCAGGACTTGCCTGCACCGACCATGCCCACAATCTCGTAGGTTTTTTGCAAGATCGGGGAGGCAAGCGCACGCGCCCGTTCAGCCCCGCGGGCAAGTATCTGGTCGATCTCAGCCTCTTCTCCCATCAGACGTGCCATCTCGGAGGAGATGGGTGACAGCTTCTCAACCGCCAATTCAGCCAGCATCGGCTTGAACTCACCGAATTGCTTTCCTCCGACCTCTGCCAGAACCTGCTCGGCAGTCTGATCGCTAAGAGCAGCGTAGATGTTCACCAGATTTCGTGCCTCGGGCCGCTCTTCAAGTCCCTTCACTTCCGAGGGCAGTGCATCCGGGTCAGTCTTGGCCTTGCGGATTTTCTTGGCGATGGCGTCGGCATCGTCAGTCATATTGATCCGCGTCATATCGGACGGGTCCGAGGAAGACATCTTACGCGAGCCGTCGCGCAGGTTCATCACGCGTGGCGCTGGGCCACCGATGACCGGTTCGGTCACGGGGAAGAAATCAACGCCATAGTCATGGTTGAACTTGATTGCGATGTCGCGCGTCAGTTCGAGATGCTGCTTCTGGTCTTCACCGACCGGCACATGGGTCGCGTGATACACCAGTATGTCCGCAGCCATCAGTGCGGGATAAGCGAACAGACCCAACGACGCGTTTTGCGCATTCTTCCCTGCCTTGTCCTTGAATTGCGTCATACGCTGCATCCAACCGATCCGGGCGATGCAGTTGAAGATCCAGGCCAACTGCGTGTGCTCGGGCACCTGACTCTGATTGAACAGGATGGATTTCTCAGGGTCGAGACCGGCGGCAATGAATCCAGCGCAAACTTCACGAGTCTTCTCACGCAGGCGATCCGGGTCTTGCCAGACAGTAATCGCGTGGAGGTCAACCATGCAGTAGACGGTCTCATACTCCGGCCCCTGCATATCCACGAAACGTTTGAGTGCACCCAGATAGTTACCCAAGTGCAGGTTTCCTGAAGGCTGGATGCCGGAAAACACGCGCGGCGTGAATTGGGTCTCGGTCATCGAAGGAAACTCCTGTCTGGAAAAATCAGCCCCCGTCGCTTACCCATGAGGCAAAGGGACGTCAACAGCCGCGAAAGGCCAGCCCAATGAGCAGTGAGCATTATACACCGCCCGTGAACCCTCTGCCGCCGGTCGTGGTGGCATTAGTTCTGTTCATCATGGGGATCGAGCTGGCTTTTATGCTTGGCGGCCGTGGGCTGGTCGGAGGTCCAACTGCGGTTGGATGGCGACTGGACGCGTTGCAGCAATACACGTTCTCGCCTGATATCTTCGACTGGATGGCGCAGAACGGGCGTTGGCCGTTCGAACATGTGATCCGCTTTGTGACCTATCCCTTTGTCCAGGCCAATTTTACGCAAGCGATATTTGTTTGCGTGTTTGTACTGGCAATGGGGAAAATGGTTGCCGAGGTGTTTGGCAGCATCGCCATGCTGATCATCTTTGTGGTGTCTGGCGTGGGCGGAGCGCTGGCCTATGCCGTTTTGCTGAACCCGCCCTATCCTCTGGTTGGGGGGTTTCCGCCTGTCTACGGGTTGATCGGTGCGTTCACATGGTTGTTGTGGCGTAAGCTTTCACTGGTCGGCGAAAACCAATCCCGCGCTTTCAGCTTGATTGCGGTTCTTATGGGGATTCAGCTGCTGTTCGGCTTGATCTTCGGCGGCACGTCGGATTGGGTTGCCGATCTAGGTGGATTTGCCACCGGGTTCGGCTTGTCTTTCTTTCTGGCTCCGGGCGGTTGGGCGCGCATTCTCAGCAAAACAAGGCGTGATTAGTGCAAATTCAGCCTCGTTTTAGTGCATTTCGGAATTCCGAAAGCCTAAACGCGCCGAAGACGTGGCCCAACAAGAAATAGGCAATTGCTGCGGTAACGATGAGCATCAATAGCGCTAGGTAGCGCCAGCCGGGTATGCCAAACGCCCATCCAAACAAGTGGATCGCAGCAAACAACACAACGCCCATGCCCGCCGAGGCGGCCACGATCCGCCAGATTCTCTGTTTGAATCGGTCGTCAAACCGTGCCTCGTCCCCCATCCTCCGCGCGCCGATTGCCAGCAAAGCTACCATCGCCCAACCAGCGGTCGAGGCTGCGATCGCGGGCGCAATCCAACCGGCGACGGGGTACAGACCAAAGGCAAGCCCGGCATTCACCGCCATCGCAAACACGGCGTATCTAAACGGTGATTTTGTATCCTCGCGGGCGAAGAACAGCGGCTGTAACAGTTTTTGCAACATGAACGCAGGTAACCCGATGCCATAGATAGCGACGGCAAGAGCGGTCGCTGCCGTATCCTCGGCGCTGAACTGGCCGCGTTGGAACAGAACCGAGACCAATGGGCCAGGAATGATGAGAAAGGCAACCGTTGAGGGTAGCGTCAAAAGCAATGTGAATTCACCGGCCCGAGAAAACGCGTTGCGGGCGCCGTCTTTGTCATCTGCGCGCAAACGGCGCGATAGGTCAGGCAATAAAACGATGCCAACTGCGATTCCGACCACTCCCAAAGGCAGCTGATACAAACGATCCGCTGCAAATAACCAACTGATGGCTTTTTCGGTTTTGGAAGCTACAAGCTGCCCCACTACCAAATTGACCTGCGTCACCCCCATGGCCAGCGCCGCTGGCACAGCGATCCGCACCATACGCCGCATTTCTGGACTAAGCGTCGGCCAACCCGGCCGTATACAAATACCGGCGCGCTCAGTCGCAACCCAGACCAGAGCAAGCTGTGCGACACCAGCGACTGGGATGACTGCGATCAGCCAGCGGATCACGTCCCCTCCTGACATGGCTCCAAAGATCAATGCGAAACAGGCGAAGATGTTCAGCAACACTGGTGCTGCAGCGGCGGCCGCAAATCGGCCGGTCGCGTTTAAAACACCGGAAAACAACGCGGCAAGAGACATGAATAGAATGTAGGGGAACACGACGTATCCATAGTCCACTGCCAGATCAAAGCGCTCGTCTCCGTAAAAACCTTCAGCGGTAATCCAGACCAAGCCTGGCATAAAAACCATCGCCAAACCGACCAAGGCCAGCACAGCCACCGCCAACAGATTGAATGCGTCCTGCGCAAAGCCCTCTGCGTTCTCATCGCCCTCCAGGCGTTTCGAGAACATCGGCACAAAGGCAGCATTAAATGCACCTTCAGCAAAGAAGCGGCGGAACATGTTGGGCAGGCGGAACGCTGCGACAAAGGCATCCATAACCGGGCCCGGGCCGATTAAGGCGGTCAGCAGAATCTCCCTCAGGAAACCCAGAATACGGCTGGCGAGGGTCCAGAAGCCAACGGTGAAAAAGCCCGAGATCAGGCGGATCGGCTTCATGAGGCGGCCCGCTCCGCACCTTCGGCAATGGCATTACGAAGCTTGGCCTCCAAGCCACGCTGCTTGGCCTCAGAATGGTATTTCAGACCAAACATATCCTTGACGTAGAATGTATCAACCACCTGTTCGCCATAGGTCGCGATCACCGCATTCGCGATGTAAACATTGGCTGCCGCCAATGTTCGGGCCAGATCATAAAGCAGGCCGGGCCGATCACGCGTGTCGACCTCGATGATCGTGTAGATTTCCGAGCCTTCATTGTCGAAGGTGACGTGTGTTGGGACGTTAAAGGCGCGCTCACGTTTTTTGATCTTGTCGCGTGACTTTAGGGCGTCCCTTGCCACCACTTCACCCTTCAGCGTCTTGTGGATCATCTGGGTCAGACGCGGAAGGCGAGAGGCTTCGAACGGATGGCCTTCGGCGTCCTGTATCCAGAATGCGTCGGTCACATAACCGTCTTTTGTCGTATAGCTGCGCGCATCTACAACGTTGGCCCCAACCAGAGCCAGCGCCCCGGCAATCCGAGAAAAGATACCCGGGTGGTCACCCATGGCGAAGCAAGCGCGGGTCGCGTCGCGATCTTCATCCGGATGCAAGCGGATCTCGACCGCCCCTGGATCACCGCTGTCTTCGAGAGATTTCAGCATCTCCGCAAATTCGACATGGGTCGCAAGGTTCAACCCTTGCCAATAAGGATCGTAGTGGCGCCCGGTTTCAGTCTTCAGATCGGCTTTGGACCAGTTTTCCAACTCGGCGCGCAACTGCTTTTTCGCCTCTGCGCCACGGTTGGCACGATTGAGAACCTCCATGCCGGATTCCAGTGCGCGCTTGGTGTCTGCGTGCAAGGCACGCAGCAATGTGGCTTTCCAGTTGTTCCAGGTATTTGGCCCGACACCTCGAATGTCGCAGACCGTCAGCACCGTGAGCAAATCCAATCGCTTTACTGTTTCAACCGCTTTGGCGAAGTCGCGGATCGTGCGTGGATCAGAAATATCGCGCTTTTGTGCCATATCGGACATCAACAGATGGTATCGCACCAGCCATTCCACGGTTTCGGAATCTGCCTTGTTCAGTCCCAGACGCGGCGCCACCTTGCGAGCGATTTGAGCGCCGAGGATCGAGTGATCTTCAGGCCGCCCCTTCCCGATATCGTGTAGCAGCAAGGCAACGTATAAGACCTTGCGATTGACACTTCGCTCAAGGATCGAGGACGCCAGCGGCAGCTCTTCGATTAGTTCTCCGCGTTCGATCTGGGCCAGATTTACGATGCACTGGATCGTGTGTTCGTCCACAGTATAGCTGTGATACATATTGAACTGCATCATCGCTACGATGTGTTCGAACTCGGGCAGGAAGGCCGACAGTACACCCAACTCGTTCATACGGCGCAGTGCCCGTTCGGGATTGCCGTGTTTTAGCATCAGATCAAGGAAAATGCGCCGCGCCTCTTTGTCGTTGCGCATGTCTTCGTCGATCAGGTTCAGGTTTGCCGTAACCAAACGCATGGCGTCAGGGTGGATCAACATGCCTGTACGCAGGCCTTCCTCAAACAGCCGCAGCAGATTGACTTTGTCTGACAGGAATTTGTCGGGGTCCGCGATATCCAGACGGCCATGAACAACCCTGTACCCGGCCTTGATCCGACGTCGACGGCGAAAAATGCGTTCCAGTAACGGAGCACCCTTCATATGGGACGCCTCCAGCTTGGTCAGGAATATGCGGGTCAACTCGCCCACACGTGTCGCCTCGCGGAAGTACCGCTGCATGAATACTTCGACGGCCCGCCGACCCGCGCGGTCTTCGTAGCCCATGCGATCCGCCACCTCGACCTGCAGATCGAAAGTCAGCTGTTCTGTCGCGCGACCGGTCACCAGATGCAGATGCGACCGGACAGCCCAAAGGAATTCTTCGGCCTGAACGAATTCACCGAACTCTTCCGGTGTGAACAAACCCATCGGGACCAGTTCGGCAACATCTTTCACGCTGTAGATATATTTTGCGATCCAGTAGAGCGATTGCAGGTCGCGCAGGCCGCCTTTGCCTTCTTTGACATTGGGCTCAACCATATAGCGCTCACCTTGTTTCAGGTGCCGCTCATCCCGTTCCTTCAGCTTGGCTTCGATAAATTCCCGCTCAGTACCCTTGAACAGCTCGCTTTTCAGATATTCCTCAAGCTCTTGCGCAAGCGTCTGATCCCCGACGAGATAACGCTGCTCTAGCATGGCGGTGCGAATGGTGAAATCATCTGCACCCAAGCGCAAACAGTCTTTGATCGTACGCGAAGAATGCCCGACCTTCAGTCGCAAATCCCAGAGGATGTAGAGCATGGATTCGATCACGCTCTCGGCCCAGGCGGTGATTTTGTAGGGCGTCAGAAACAGCAGGTCCACGTCAGAGGAGGGAGCCATTTCACCCCGGCCATAGCCTCCGACCGCCAATACGGCGATTTTTTCCCCACGAGTAGGATTGGCGAGCGGGTGCAAATGCTCGGTTGCGACCCGCATTGCGGTCCGCACCATCTGATCCGTCAGATAGGTATAGGAATGTGCCAGTGGGCGTGCATCGAATGGGCGCTGTGAAAATGAATCGGAAATCGCCTCGCGCCCAGCCTTTTGGGCGTCTCGCAGAATACGCACTGTTTCTGCGCGCAACGCTGCGTTGTCCGAGCTGTTTTTAATTGCATCGGACAATCTGGCATCGACGGAAACGCTGTCAAAAATCTCGTCGGCTGAACAGATCAGGTCGTCTTTAGACGCGGTGGCCAGCGCCAGTCGCTCAGAATCCGGCGCCAGAGAAGCTTTGTGGGGCAGGGTCAATCACAACCACCTGTTTGTTCTGGATCGTGGCAACCGCCAGACCGCGTTCATTCGTACCGTTAGGTCGCAGGCGGAAGATACCACCTACACCCTGAAATCCGGCGTTTTGGGTCAGAGCCGCCCCAGTCAGGGCATCGGATTTGCCTTGGCTCACCAACGCGCCAATGGCGGCAACCCCATCGTAGGCAAGCCCGCTGATCGGGTGCGGTGCTTCGCCATATGTATTATTGTACCGCTGGCGATAGGTCTGTGCCTTTGCAGGATCAGGTAGCGCGAACCATCCGCCTTGGACACCTGGTAATTCCAACGTCTGTGCCGGGATGTCCCAGCGCGTCAGGCCGATATATTGCGTTGTTGCCGGTGAAACGCCTGCCTCTGGTAGCAATTGGCTGTAGAGGGGCAGTGCGCCCGCCGTCGTTGCAGTCAAGAAGATCGAATCCGCGCCAGTTGAGTCGACTGTCGCCTTGATGGTCGGAACCGAATCGATCACTCCCTGCTGAGACCGGTCATATCCAACGGTACCCGCATTATTGACGCGGCTGTTACTGAGCGCGGTGGCAATGGCAGACCGGCCCAACTGGCCCGCCGAGTCATTGCTATGCACTATGACAGTATTGTTCTTGCCCTGCTGTCCGGCGTAGTTCACGAGCCTGTTGGCCGTGTTTTGGAATGTGGGCCCGAGCACATAAACATTGCCGCCCGCAATGCTGGTGTTGTTCGAGAAGGACAGCACGTTGACGTTGTTGTTTAGAACAGCAAGGCCCGCAGCATTGGCCGCCTGCGCATATACTGGACCAAGAATGATCTTAGCCCCATCCGCAACGGCTTGCTGTGCGACACTTGATGCTGTTCCTGCATTTCCAGCCGTGTCATATACTCGCAGGTCAATCTTGACGTTCGGCAAATCCGCGATCGCCAGACGTGCGGCATTCTCAAGGCTTCGCGCAAGGGCGGCATCACCAGATTGAGGCGATCCGCTTGGCACCAGAAGCGCAACCGGGACCGGGTCTGAGGCGTCGATCGAAGGACCTCCACCCAAGCCTCCGGTATCACAAGCAGCGAGGAATGCGGCCGTAGCCAGAGCGATGGCGGATTTCGCCAGTTTGCGTGCGGGCTTGCAAACGGTAAACATCTAAAAGAAAACTCCCTGATCCGGCGTCTGAGGGCACCTTGGTCTATTGATCCGCGATAATAAACGTCACGCTGTGAGGGTCCAGCTTTGAATTTCCAAAAGATCAGATTGGCCGCAGGGCTGTATTTTGTTGCCACTCCAATCGGGACAGCGCGCGACATTACGCTCAGGGCTTTGGATGTGCTGGCCTCGGCAGACATGATCGCTGCCGAGGATACCCGTAGCCTGCGTCGGTTGATGGAAATTCATGGCGTGCCGCCCGAGGGGCGTCGTATTTTGGCCTATCACGATCACAGCGGAGCTGGCGCACGTGGCAAGATCCTTGATGCGCTCGCGCAGGGGCAATCGGTTGCCTATGCATCCGAGGCCGGAATGCCCCTGATTGCCGATCCCGGTTATGGTCTGGGGCGTCAAGCATCCGAGGCCGGGCATAACGTGACCTGTGCACCGGGCCCGTCTGCCGTATTGACCGCACTGACATTGGCCGGTCTACCGACCGACGCCTTTTTCTTTGCCGGCTTCCTGCCCAATGCTTCTGGCGCGCGGCGTTCGCGAATCGAGGCGCTGCGTAGTGTCCCCGGAACGCTGGTTTTCTACGAATCGCCGAAGCGTGTGGCGGGTTGTCTCGCGGATCTAGCCGCAGTGCTGGGTGGTGAGCGCCAGGCGGCGCTCTGCCGTGAACTGACGAAGAAGTTTGAAGAAACCCGAAGAGGGACGTTGGCGGATCTTGCCTCTGAGTATCAGGGTGCGTCCGTCAAGGGCGAAGTTGTCTTGCTTGTAGATCGCGCCCATTCGCAATCTGTTAAGGAAGCTGACGTAGAAGAGGCCTTGAGAAGAGCCTTGGAAACGCATTCGGTACGGGATGCAGCAGATCTGGTATCAGAGATGTTCAGCCTGCCGCGCCGTCCGATTTATCAGAAGGCCCTGAAACTGGGAAAAGGATGAAATCATGCGGCGATCTGTTCGGGGTTCGGTTTCATATCACGCCGGACGTTCGGCAGAGTTTAGCGTTGCCACTGAATACCAGCGCCGAGGGTATTCAATCGCACAGCGCAGATGGCGCGGCGCAGGTGGCGAGATTGATTTGATTGCGCGCAATGCGGGTGGGTTGGTCTTCGTTGAGGTCAAGAAAAGCCGCAGTTTTGAAGCCGCCGCCGCTCGCATCAACCGTCGACAGATGGATCGAATTTGTGCATCTGCTGCGCAGTATCTTGAACAGGAACCCGGCGGGCAGTTGACAAACACGCGCTTTGACGCCGCTTTGGTGGATGATACCGGAACTGTTCAAATCATCGAAAACGCCTTCGGTATGAACTGATCACCATTGAACCCGTCGAGTCTCTGCACCATGTATCAGGCGTGGAATTGAGGGATAGACCATGAAAATCGCCTTTCAGATGGACCCGATCGGGGCCGTGGATATCAATGCCGACAGCTCGTTTCGTTTGGCAGAAGAGGCTCAGGCCCGCGGCCACAAGCTTTTTTTCTATGGCCCGGATCAATTGGCGTATCAGGAGGGCAAAGTCACTGCGCGCGGGCACGACATGACAGTGCAAAGGGTCGCTGGCGACCCGGCTGTTCTGGGGCCAGAACGCGAAGTGGATCTAGCTGATTTCGATGTGGTCTGGTTGCGGCAAGACCCTCCGTTCGACATGCACTACATCACTTCGACCCATTTGCTGGACCGTCTCCGGGGGCAGACCTTGGTGGTGAATGACCCGTTTTGGGTGCGAAACTATCCGGAAAAGCTGCTGGTTTTGGACTTTCCTGAACTGACGCCGCCCACCACAATTGCGCGGGATCTGCTCACCATCAAAGCATTCAAAGAGAAACACGGCGATATCATCCTCAAGCCGCTCTATGGCAATGGGGGCGCTGGTGTGTTCCGCCTTGATGCGAATGATCGCAACCTGACATCGCTGCATGAGTTGTTCACGGGTTTCTCGCGTGAGCCGTTGATTGCACAGAAGTTTTTGCCGGATGTAAGAAACGGCGACAAACGTGTCATCCTCGTGGATGGCGAGCCAGTGGGGGCCATCAACCGCGTTCCAGCCGAGGGTGAAACCCGCTCGAACATGCATGTGGGTGGGCGCCCTGAGAAAATCGGCCTGTCTGACCGCGATATGGAAATCTGCGCTGCAATTGGGCCGTTGTTGAAAGAACGTGGGCAGGTCTTTGTCGGAATCGATGTGATTGGCGACTACCTGACCGAGATCAATGTCACGTCACCCACCGGCATTCAGGAGCTTGAGCGGTTCAACGGTTTGAATATTGCCGAGAAAATCTGGCAGGCGATTGAGGCCAAGTTTTAAGCACCTGCCTTTGCGCTGATGCGAAAGCTCAGCGCCTCGGCGACATGGGGGCGGCGCACGTCCGGCTCTCTATCGAGATCGGCGATGGTGCGGGCGACCCGCAGGATACGGTGGAAGGCGCGGGCCGAAAGGCCGAAACGCTCGGCAGCTTTTAGAAGCAACTCCTTGCCTTCGGAATCTGGCGCGGCGATTTCTTCCAACAGGTTACCTTCGACATCCGCGTTTTGACGGGTCTCGGGGGTGTCGCGAAACCGGTCAGCTTGAACAGCGCGCGCGGCTTCAACGCGCGCAGCCACAGCGGCTGAACTATGGCCCGAAGGTGGCAAATCGAGATCGGTAAAACCTACAGGGGGTACTTCGATACGCAGGTCGAACCGGTCCATTAGTGGCCCTGAGATGCGGCCCAGATAATCCTCGCCACAAGCCGGTGCGCGCGAGCAGGCACGGGACGGATCAGTCAGGTATCCACATTTACAGGGGTTGGCAGCGGCCACCAGCATAAACCTGCATGGGTATTTCACATGGGCGTTGGCGCGGGCGACCATGACTTCGCCGGTCTCAATCGGTTGTCGCAAGGTTTCTAGAACGGTGCGCGGGAATTCGGGAAACTCGTCCATGAAAAGAACGCCGTTATGTGCCAATGAGATTTCACCGGGTTTTGCACCTTTCCCCCCACCGACGATAGCCGCCATCGAGGCGGTGTGATGTGGTTCTCGAAACGGTCTGGCGCGGCTGATGCCGCCTTCGTCCAACAACCCACAAAGCGATTGGATCATCGAAGTTTCCAGCGCTTCGACCGGCGTCAGCGGTGGCAATATTCCTGGCAGGCGCGCCGCCAGCATGGATTTGCCCGAACCGGGTGTCCCGATCATGATCAGGTGATGCCGCCCCGCGGCTGCAATTTCCAAGGCCCGTTTGGCCCTTTCCTGCCCTTTTACGTCTCGCAAATCACGCGCGCTGGGCGAAAGACTGACCTCGCCCGGTGTCGCGGCGGGCAACGCGGATTGGCCGGTGAAGTGCCGCACCACATCTCCTAATGAGCCAGCACCGATCACTTGCGTGGCATCTACCCAAGCGGCTTCCGAGCTAGAGGCGCTGGGGCAAAGCAAGCTACGATCTTCAGCAGCAGCCGTCATGGCGGCGGGCAACGCTCCGACAACCGGAACAAGCGAGCCGTCCAACGACAATTCGCCCAAAGCGACGGCACCCTCTGCGGCGTCCGCAGGAATGATCTCTAGCGCAGTAAGCAAGGCAACCGCGATAGGCAGGTCGAAATGGCTACCTTCTTTGGGCAAATCGGCGGGCGACAGGTTGATTGTGATCCGTTTCGAGGGCAGCGCGATGGCCATCGTGCTCAGTGCGCTGCGCACCCGGTCCCGCGCCTCAGAGACTGCCTTGTCCGGTAATCCAACGATGGAAAACGCAGGAAGGCCCGGAGAAACGGCGCATTGCACTTCGACCGGGCGGGCATCGACCCCTTGAAAAGCGACGGTGTGGGCGCGGGCGACCATGGCAATCCTGTTTTTTTGGTTAACAGGACGTTGCTGCCATGGCTGCGGTTTAGGAATCGTTAACGCCGCCGATCATCGCAGTAAATTTTGGCCAAGCACCAGGGTCGGCAACAGTTTTGTTCCGACAAAACGGGTTGCAAAAGCCCCAAACCTTGCCTTCGAGTTCAAGATAATCCCTCACTGGTTTTCCGGAGTAGGGACAGGCGGAGTTAATGGATGGACCGGTACTGACGGTTGCCGCTTTCGAGTTCTCGCCAATCGGCCAGTTATGGGCGGTAAGGTTTTGTGGATAGGGAAAGGGATTATACTCAATGGTCATGCCCATGGCACGCCATTGCCGAACGGAAATGTCTGAAAGCAGGTCCACGCAGTAGGTGCGATTGGCCTCAGTCACGGGTAGGTCGTAGCCGATAATCCGTGCTGCAACCGGAGTATAGAAGACATCAGCCAACGAGTACGCACCAAACAGAGGGCCCGACTCGGCACCCGAAATACTCCGAGCATGAGCCCAGAGTGTTTCGATCCGCTGCACATCCACCATCGTATTCTTAGAGGGGGTGAAACCTTCCCAGCGATATTTCAACTGCATGGGGCATTGCCCCCGCAGTGCCGTGAATCCGGCGATCATCTCAGCACAAAGCCACCGGGCTGTTGCACGAGCTGCCGGCTTTGTTGGCCAAAGTCCGGCGTCAGGGTGATGTTCGGCCAAAGTCTCTGCCATGGCGAGGCTTTCACCGACCACAGTTCCATCGGGTAGCCGCAATGCTGGTACCAGACGTGCTGGTGCCAGTGGCTTCATATCCGCTGCCATCGTCCCGGAGTAGAGGCCAATCATGTGGGTGCGGTAGGGCAGGCCGAATTTTTCGAGCATCAGCCATCCGCGCAAGGACCAGCTTGAAAACAACCGGTCGCCGATAAAGAGGTCATGGGTCATGCGCCGACGATGCAGGGTCGATGCGCGTTCGTAAATCAGTGATTTGTGCGCAGTCCTATCACGGACGGTGATTGATCCGCCCCACCGACCAGCCAGTTTCGTGGCGTGTAATCTCGGTAACCGAAAGATTATCGATTCGGTGACTGAACGCCTCTTGCGCATCCACGTCCAAGGCACGTTGGATTTGAGTCAGGATTACGCCGAAATGCGCGACCACTACCAAATCGCGTCCTGAATTGTCGGCAATCAAGGTATCAACTACCGCATCGACCCGCGCGCGGACTTCATTCCAGCTTTCCCCATCTGGGGGTCTGACATCTCCGGGATTGTCCCAGTATGCAAAGCAAAGCTCGGGGTCTTCAGCCTCGATCTCAGCAAATGGGCGCAACTCCCATGTACCAAAATTGATTTCGCGAAGATCGGCATGGTGCGGCAGACGCTGGCGTGTGCCTTGAATTGCACTGGCCGTGTCGGCGGCGCGTGACAAATCCGATGAAATCACGACGGCATTGGAGGGAAGGTGCGTTTTGAGACGGCTGATTGCAGCGTGATCGCTCAAGTCAGCGGGCAGATCGGACCAGCCTACCATGGTTTTGGCATGTGTCGGGCCGTGCCGTACCAAATGTAGCCGGGTCACAGGGGTGGTCCCTTTAGAACCCATGGTAGCCCGGCCGTGACCTGCACCACCCGATCCGCCTGTGCAGCAAGTGCTATGTTCAGGCGCCCCTGTGCCTCGCGGAACCGACGCGACAGCGCATTGTCAGGCACGATGCCGTGGCCGACTTCGTTCGAGACGATAACGATTTGCGCTGCGCAGGTTTTCAAAGCGTTCAGCAGTTTGGTTTGCGCTTCGTTAAGATTGCTCTCAGCGAGCAGGTGGTTTGTCAGCCACATGGTTGCGCAGTCGATCAGGCAAACCTGATCCCGCGTCAGTTTTGCGAGTTCTGGCGTCAGATCGAATGGTGTTTCAATCGTCGTCCACCCGCTGCCTCGTTGTGCAATATGGTGCCTGATTTTCAGGCGCATCTCGTCATCAAACACTTGTGATGTTGCGAGGTAAATGCGATTTTTGCCTGTAGAAACAACAGTCTGTTCCGCAAAAAGGGATTTTCCGGATGCAGCGCCGCCCAAGATAAAGGTTAAATCGGCATGCACTTTTATTACCTTTCTGGTGATCCAACCGGTTTTGCCCTGCGTATCGACCCTGAGTCGGCAAAGCAAGCCCGGCCAATCGCCTGTGAAAAAGGGAGATTTGCATGGCACTTGATAACGCACATGATTTTTCGATGTCCCGGCAGGCAATGAAAGCCGAATTGCTGGACGCAGAGACAGAATTGAAGCTGGCATATGCTTGGCGTGATGAACGCGATGAGAAAGCTCTGCACCGCCTGATCACGGCCTATATGCGGTTGGCAATTTCAATGGCAGCAAAATTCAAACGCTACGGCGCGCCGATGAACGATCTGATTCAAGAGGCGGGACTGGGTTTGATGAAAGCCGCCGACAAGTTTGATCCGGACCGGGGCGTTCGATTTTCAACCTACGCGGTGTGGTGGATCAAGGCGAGCATTCAGGACTATGTGATGCGTAACTGGTCAATGGTGCGCACAGGTTCGACTTCTTCCCAGAAATCTCTCTTCTTCAATATGCGAAGGGTTCAGGCACGTCTTGAACGTGAAGCGGCGACCGAAGGCATGGATTTGGATCGCCACCAGTTGCACCAGATGATCGCGGCTGAAATTGGTGTACCGTTGCGTGACGTCGAGATGATGGAAGGGCGGCTCGCCGGGTCCGATTTCTCACTGAATGCGATTCAGTCGACAGATGAAGATGGGCGCGAGTGGATAGATGCGTTGGAAGATGACAGTGAACAAGCCGCCGAAGTGGTCGAGAACAATCATGATAGGCAGCAATTGCGCGAATGGTTGGTTACAGCCATGCAGTCTTTGAACGAGCGTGAGAGATTCATTGTGCGAGAACGAAAGTTGCGCGAACCCGCTCGGACATTGGAAAGCCTCGGTCAGGAGCTTGGTCTGTCGAAAGAACGTGTGCGTCAGCTCGAGGCAGCAGCATTCATAAAAATGCGCAAGAACCTTGAAGCTCAATCGCGCGAGGTGCAACACTTCTTCGCATGAAAGCACTTGCGATTCTTACAGCTTTTGTGTTGCTCGCCGCACTACCTCAGTCGGGCAGCGCCGATGATTATATACCTCAGGATGTCTTGGACGACATGCAAGCGGCGGATGTCGTTATTCTGGGTGAAATACATGACAACCCGCAGCATCATTTCGTGCAGGCCGAAGCGGTTGCGGCAATTGCGCCATCTGCGGTTGTCTGGGAAATGGTGAGCGAAGAAGGCGCACAGCGACTGGCGCAGAAAGCGGTGAGTAATCCTGAAGAGCTGTCCAAAATTCTGCGCTGGGCCGAGTCTGGTTGGCCCCCACTCAGCATGTATTACCCGGTTTTTCGCGCGGCCAATGTGCCCGTTTATGGAGCGATGGTGCCTCGAGCTGCCGCGCGTGCAGCTATGGAGCGCGGAGCAGCGACCACTTTAGGGGCGGACGC
Organism: Ruegeria sp. AP7; assembly: GCF_056539905.1. Taxonomy (NCBI): domain Bacteria; kingdom Pseudomonadati; phylum Pseudomonadota; class Alphaproteobacteria; order Rhodobacterales; family Roseobacteraceae; genus Ruegeria; species Ruegeria sp. AP7. Next base: position 304,498 of record NZ_JBQFVT010000003.1, read on the forward strand.
GGCCAGATATGGGCTGACAGTGCCCTTGCCTGAGGATGATCAGGCCGCGCGTGAGGCGGATCAGCTTGCGGCCCATTGCGATGCTTTGCCTGCCGAGGTCCTGCCGCAGATGGTTGCAATTCAGCGCTTGCGGGACGCGGTGCTCACGCGCGCCATATTACGGGCCGTAGATGAAACTGGCGGGCCGATTGCAGTGATCACGGGCAATGGCCATGCACGCAAAGATCGCGGGATACCAACTTTTTTGATGCGTTTGCGGCCCGGACTGAAAGTCTTTGTGCTCGGGCAATCTGAGGATGGGCTTATCGACGGAGACTTCGACGCCGTGGTTGATAGCCCTGCTGCAGAACGTGAAGATCCCTGCAAGGCCTTCGAGGCACAGAATTAACCGCTGGAACTGACCGGCGGCGTTGCCTAATGTCAGGGCCGATCGGGACGGGAAGGGCAATACATGCTGTCATCCAAACGCATTCTGCTGATTATTGGTGGTGGGATCGCCGCCTATAAATCGCTGGATCTGATCCGGCGGCTGCGTGAACGCGGTGCCGCAGTGACGCCTGTATTAACGCGCGCCGCGGAGGAGTTCGTGACTCCCTTGTCCGTATCCGCATTGGCCGGTGAGAAGGTTTACAGGGACCTTTTTGATCTGACCGACGAAGCCGAGATGGGTCATATCCAACTGTCGCGTTCGGCAGATCTGATCGTGGTTGCGCCCGCGACCGCTGATCTGATGGGCAAGATGGCAGGTGGTTTGGCGAATGATTTGGCCTCAACGCTGTTGATGGCAACCGATACACCCGTTCTGTGTGCACCCGCGATGAATGTTCGCATGTGGGAGCATCCAGCGACCCAACGCAACCTCGCGCAACTTGAAGCCGATGGGGTGCGATTTGTCGGCCCGAACGAGGGTGACATGGCCTGCGGAGAATATGGCCCGGGCCGCATGTCGGAACCGCTGGAGATCGTTGCTTCGATTGAGGCGCAATTTTCGGCCGGCCCATTGACCGGTAAGCGTATTTTGGTGACTTCGGGCCCGACACACGAACCGATTGATCCTGTGCGTTACATCGCAAACCGCTCGTCAGGTGCACAGGGCACGGCTGTGGCGCGTGCACTGGCAGCGCTGGGGGCCGAGGTTATTTTTGTTACAGGTCCGGCTGACGTTTCGCCCCCTGAAAGGGTGAATGTTGTACGGGTTGAGACGGCGCAACAGATGTCAGATGCGGTGGACGCTGCGCTTCCTGTTGATGCTGGTGTATTCGCAGCCGCTGTGGCCGATTGGCGAGTATCCAGCGCCTCGGACAAGAAGCTAAAGAAAAGTCGTGATGGCCTGCCTGCACTTGAATTCGCTGAGAACCCGGACATCCTGAAGCGCATTGCTCATATGGAAGATGGCCGACCCCTGTTGGTGGTGGGTTTTGCGGCTGAGACGGATAATGTGATCGAACATGCCACTGCAAAACGCGCCCGTAAGGGCTGTGACTGGATTGTTGCGAATGATGTCAGTCCCGCGACGGGCATCATGGGCGGGTCCGAAAATGCCGTGATCGTGATTTCGGAAGAGGGTGCCGAAGAATGGCCGCGCATGGGTAAAGACGAAGTGGCAAAGCGGTTGGCGGTTAAGATCACTGGCGCGCTGACCAAATAGTAGTCGTTGAAATCTGAGGTGCAGTGATGGTGGCAATTCGTGTGATCCGAGAGGAAGGGGCTGATCATTCGGTGCCGTTACCCTCTTATGAAACGTCTGGTGCGGCTGGTGCGGATGTACGGGCTAACTTGCCAAATGGTACGCCAATTGTGTTAGCTCCAGGTGCGCGCACCCTTGTGCCAACGGGCCTTAGGATCGAGATCCCGCTTGGTTTCGAAGTTCAGGTGCGGCCCCGCTCGGGCCTTGCGCTTAAACACGGGATCACCTTGCCGAATACCCCGGGTACGATCGACAGCGATTATCGCGGCCCGTTGGGGGTGATTGTGCTGAATGCGGGGCAGGAGCCTTTCGAAATCACCCATGGCGAACGTATTGCACAACTGATTGTCGCGCCTGTTGTACAGGCCATTTTTCAGGACGTTGAGGTTCTGAGTGAGACCGACCGTGGCGCAGGCGGTTTCGGCTCGACCGGGCGGGTCTGATGCTTCTGGTTCTGATCCTGGCTGCCGCGCTATGGGGCGTTGGATATATCGCCGGTGCGTCGCGCGCCGCGCGTCTGGTTTCTGTTGGCGCTCTGCTAACGGGGGTGATCATTGCTCAACTTGTGCTGCCGGAGGGGAATCCGTTGCGTGAGGCGACTGGCGGGTCTGCAGCGATGTGGCTGATCCTCTCTGGCGTGGTTCTGCTAGCTCTGCTTTATGGGCGGGGCATCAAGGCGTTACGTAGTCGCGCTGCGCCCAGCCCAATGTCGGAACCTGCCACGCCATCCGATCAGTTCAGCGAAACCGAACTTGAACGCTATGCCCGCCATATCGTTCTGCGCGAACTTGGCGGACCGGGTCAAAAGCGGATGAAACAGGCGCGCGTGCTGGTGATCGGGGCCGGGGGCCTCGGCGCACCCGCTTTGCAATATCTCGCTGCCGCCGGAGTTGGCACCATTGGTGTGATCGATGATGACGCGATCGAGAATGCGAACCTGCAGCGGCAGGTGATCCACCGCGATGCGGATATCGGGATGCCCAAGGTATTTTCAGCCCAGCAAGCCATGGTGGCGCAGAACCCCAATGTCGTGGTTCTGCCCTATCATCGCCGCCTGACTGAAGAGATTGCTGCTGAACTGTTTGCTGATTTTGATCTGATCCTTGATGGTACAGACAATTTCGACACCCGCTATCTGGCCAACCGGACGGCTGTGGCGCTGGGCAAGCCGTTGATCTCGGGAGCGTTGTCGCAATGGGAAGGGCAACTGAGCGTGTTCGACCCAGCCACTTCCGGCCCGTGCTATCAGTGTATATTTCCTGAAGCCCCGGCCCCTGGTCTGGCGCCCTCTTGTGCCGAGGCAGGCGTAATCGGGCCGTTGCCCGGTGTCGTCGGCTCGATGATGGCGGTTGAGGCGATCAAGGTGATCACCGGTGCCGGGCAGGCGTTGCGGGGTGAGATGTTAATCTACGACGCGCTTTACGGCGAAAGCCGCAAGATCACCTTGGCGCACCGCGCAGATTGTCCGATTTGCGGGTCAGGAGCTCAAAGTTCAGACTAGCTCTGGATCATTGCGTCGGGCGGTCTTAGCTATGAGGTCAAAGGAGACCTCAATGACCAACCCGATCCTGTCCGACTGGAATACGCCCTTCGAAATTGCCCCATTTGCGACGATCTCGGATGATGATTTCACTCCTGCGCTGGAGCAGGCGATGCAAGCGCATGATGCTGAGATCGATGCGATTGCGGCAAATCCGGACACGCCCACTTTCGCCAATACGATTGAAGCACTTGAAGCCGCCGGTGAGCAGATGGACAAAGTCTTGTCGGTGTTCTTCACCGTCGCAGGCGCTGACAGCAACCCCAAGCGCGAGGAACTCCAACGCGCGTTTTCACCGAAACTCGCCGCACATTACTCACGCATTTCTTCGAACAAATCCCTATTTCAGCGGGTGGCTGATCTGTGGGATCGGCGCGACGAATTGGGTCTGACCGACGAACAGGCGCGCGTTCTGATGTTATCCCATCGAGGATTCGTGCGGGCTGGGGCCGCGTTGACCGGAGATGACGATGCGAGGATGCAAGAGCTCAAGGCCCGTCTGGCCTCATTTGGCACGTCTTTCACGCAGAATCTGTTGGCAGATGAGCGGGATTGGTTCATGGAACTCGCCGAAGAAGATCTGCAGGGATTGCCCGGTTTTGTCGTCGATACAGCCCGGGCAGCCGGACAGGAAAAGGGCGCGGATGGGCCGGTGGTGACGCTGTCGCGATCGCTGATTGTGCCGTTTCTGCAGTTTTCACCTCGCCGGGATCTAAGAGAAAAAGCCTATCGTGCGTGGACGGCGCGTGGTGCAAATGGCGGTGAGACTGACAATCGCGAGATTGCTGCCGAAATCCTGAAACTGCGTGAAGAACGCGCCAAGCTGCTCGGCTATGACAGCTTTGCCGGATACAAGCTGGAAACCGAGATGGCACGGACGCCTGATCGGGTGCGCGACCTTCTCATGCAGGTCTGGGAACCTGCGAAAAAGCGAGCAGATGCAGACGCCGATGAGTTGACACAAATGATGCAAGAGGACGGCATCAACGGCCCATTGGAAGCCTGGGACTGGCGTTACTATGCCGAGAAACGGCGCAAAGCCGAACATGATCTGGATGAGGCGGCGCTGAAGCCCTATCTGCAACTGGATCGGATGATTGAAGCCTCGTTTGCCTGCGCCAATCGTCTGTTCGGGCTGGAATTTGCTCCGTTGGATGTGCCTCTCTACCATCCTGATTGTCGTGCGTGGGAGGTAACCCGGAACGGCGAACATGTTGCGGTCTTCATCGGAGACTACTTTGCACGTGGATCGAAACGATCAGGCGCATGGTGCAGCGCAATGCGGGGGCAGGCAAAGTTTCCGAATGTACAGACGCCTGTCGTTATCAATGTGTGCAATTTCGCCAAGGGTGACCCGGCGCTGCTGTCTTATGACGATGCGCGAACACTGTTCCACGAATTCGGCCACGCCCTGCACCAGATGTTGTCCAATGTGACCTATGAAAGCATTTCTGGCACCTCAGTGGCGCGTGATTTTGTCGAGCTGCCCAGCCAGCTTTACGAACACTGGCTGGAAGTGCCGGAGGTATTGGCCGAGTTTGCCACGCACGCGGATACCGGTGAGCCGATGCCGCAGGAAATGCTAATAAAGGTTCTGAAAGCGGCCAATTTTGACCAGGGCTTTCAGACTGTGGAATATGTTGCCTCGGCGCTGGTTGATCTGGCGTTCCACGATGGGGCAGCGCCCGCTGATCCGATGGACAAACAGGCCGAGGTTCTTGCGAAAATTGGGATGCCTTCTGCTATCGGCATGCGCCATGCCACCCCGCATTTCGCCCACGTCTTCGCGGGCGACGGCTATAGCTCGGGCTATTACAGCTACATGTGGGCCGAGGTTATGGACGCGGATGCCTTCGCCGCCTTCGAAGAAGCAGGTGGAGCGTTCGATCCGGAACGCGCCAAATCGTTGGAAGACAATATCCTTTCTACGGGTGGATCACGCGAGGCTGAAGATCTCTATTTGGCCTTCCGTGGCCGCCTGCCCGGCGTCGAAGCCTTGCTTAAGGGTCGCGGTTTGATTGCTGCCTAGTAACCGAGGTCTCTATCGACGAGGTGCAGGAAGGGCTCTCCTGCCTCACCTCGTCGGATGTTTTCGCATATCACCTGTGCTGCTGTGACGGGGCGCGTTTCCGAGGCAATGTGCGGTGTGACAGTTACATTAGGATGCACCCAGTACGGATGGTTGACCGGGAGCGGTTCGATCCGGAATACATCCAGTGTGGCATGTCCGATCTGTCCCGAATTCAGCGCATGCAGCAAGGCGTCGTCATCAATCAAAGGCCCACGCCCCGGATTAACGATCTGTGCGCCTTTGGGAAGCAGGGCGAGCGTGTCTGCATTCAAGATGTTTTCGGTGGCAGGTGTATCGGGCAACAGGAGCACAACGATTTCTGCCTGCGACAGCGCTTCTCGCAACCCATCCTGCCCGTGCAGGCAGGTCACTCCGGGGATATCTTTTGCGGTACGGCTCCAGCCGATGACATGAAAATTCAATGCGGCCAGAGCGAGGGCAGCGGCCTCACCCAATGCGCCCAATCCCAATATGCAGACCGTGCGCTGAGAGGCCAGCGGCGGAGCATCCGGTGTCCACGTGCCATCCTGCTGCGTGATGTGACGGTCCATGCCAAGGTGATAGCGCAGTACGTGCCCAACCACCCATTCGGTCATGCCCTGCGTCAATCCACCATCGACCATCCGCGCCAGCGGAACGGTAAGCGTTTCATTGCCCGAGATCTTCTCAACCCCTGCCCAGAGGCTCAGCACCGCTTTGAGCTGCGTGAAGGGAGTGAAATCCTGCACTCCTCCGTTCGGGGCATAGACGATGTAGTCAACCTGATCTGCTGGGATGTCTTTGGCTAAGTGAAAATCCAGCCCCGCTTCGGTCAGGTATTGCCGCATCAGAGGCTCATACTCTGGCCACAACTCAGGGCGCGCGGAAAACAGGACATTCACGGGCATGGGGAACCTTTCAGCGGGGGCGGTGGATATGAGCGCTTTGGACGATGCCAAAGGCGGCCATCAGGACCAGCATGGCAGAACCGCCATAACTGACCATTGGCAGAGGCACGCCAACAACCGGGGCAAGCCCCATCACCATCGACATGTTGACGGCAAAAAACAGGAAGAAGTTCAGCGCAATGCCCAGCGTTACCAGCGACGAGAACCGATCCTTGGTCGAAAGGGCAGTGACCGTACAGAAGATCAGGATCAGGCCATATAGGATCAGCAGGGTTATGCCGCCGACAAAGCCGAACTCTTCAGCCAGAGTAGTAAAGATGAAATCGGTGTGTTTCTCGGGTAGAAAATTCAGGCGTGACTGCGTGCCCTGCATAAAGCCTCGCCCGTTCCAGCCGCCTGACCCAAGCGCGATCTTCGACTGCGTGATGTGGTATCCCGCCCCGAGCGGGTCGGTGGAAGGATCGAGGAAGGTGTCGATACGTCGGAACTGGTAGTCTTTGAGAAGTTGCCATTCCGTCCCACGGCTGTTGAACACCGTGGCAATCAGTCCAACCCCCGCCGCGATGACGGCGGCGAAATAGGCCCAATGGACACCGGCCAGAAACATAAGACCTCCGCCAGCGGCAAGCAGCAGGATTGATGTGCCTAGATCGGGTTGTTTCAGAACCATAAAGGTCGGAATCAGGATCAGAAGGACCGGGATAATCACCCACAGCGGTCGCGAGGTTTTATGGGCAGGCAACCAATCGTAATAGGCAGCGAGGACCATCACCAACGCGACTTTCATGACCTCGGAAGGCTGGAGCCGCATGAACCCCAGATCAATCCAGCGCTGCGCACCCATGCCGATGGTACCGAACAGTTCCACCACGATCAGCAACCCGATCGATCCCAGATAGGCCACGACCGACATATTGCGCCAGAACCAGATCGGAACGATGGCGACGATGAACATTGCCGCCAGCCCAAGGCCAAAACGCTCCATCTGAGGTTCGGCCCACGGAATCCAAGACCCACCCGCCACCGAATACAGCATCAGGAACCCGGCGCTGGCCACGCTGATCAAAAGCAGCGTCAGCGGCCAGTTCATATAGAGGAACTTGCGGAAGCCCGAAGGCGTGGATTTGACGGCATACTCAAGATAGCTCATGCGCGGTCCTTTTCATCAGGACGCGCTTTGGGGCGACGATCGCCCTCAAGTCGCTTTTGTTGCTCCTTGATCCGCTCGCGGTCACCAGCCGGGTAGGCTTCGAGCGGTGGAGTGCCGTTGTAAAGTGCCTGTAGCATGATGTCGCGCGCCACCGGTGCGGCTGCTTTGGAGCCGCCGCCGCCATGTTCCACCACCACGGCCACTGCGTATTTCGGATTGTCGTAGGGCGCGAAGCTTACGAACAGCGCGTGGTCCCGACGCTCCCACGGCAGGTCTTCGTTGCGGATTACCCCTGCGGCGCGCTCGGCTTTGGTGATGTTGCGCACCTGACTCGTACCCGTCTTGCCGGCCATGCGGAACTCATCAGCGATGATCCGACTGCGGTATGCCGTGCCGCGCCGATTATTCGAGACCGAGAACATTGCCTTGCGCACTTGCTCAAGATTGTTGCGATTAACGGCCAGCGGTTCGCCTGCTCCCGAGGGCTGCTCGATCCCGTCAACCGAGCGCACCAGCCGTGGTTTTACCGCACGACCGGTCGCCAGTCGTGCAGTCATGACTGCCAGTTGGAGTGGTGATGCGAGCATGAAACCCTGACCGATCGAGGCATTCGCGGTGTCACCCACCAGCCAGTCCTGCCCGTGGATGCGTTGCTTCCATTCCTGATTAGGGGCAAGCCCCGCAGCTACCGCAGACATCGGGATGTCATGTTTGATACCCAACCCGAAAGTGTTTGCCATCTCGGAAATCTTGTCGATCCCAACGCGGATTGCCACGTCATAGTAGAATACATCGCAGCTACGCTTCAGCGATGTTTCAAGGTCAACTGACCCGTGCCCTCCGCGTTTCCAACAGTGGAAGCGGCGGCTGCCGACTTTCATGTGACCGGGGCAGTACACCGTGTTGGAGGGGCTGATTACTCCGGCCTCAAGCGCGGCCATGGCAGTGATCATCTTGAAGGTTGATCCCGGTGGATAGGTGCCCTGTACCGTTTTGTTGGCCAGCGGGCGGTATTTGTCGTTTGTCAAAGTGCGATAGTCGGCCACTGAGATGCCGCGCACGAACAAGTTCGGATCGAAACTCGGGGCCGAGCTGATGGCGCGGATGTCGCCAGTTTCGCAGTCCATCACGACGGCTGCAGCGCTTTCGCCAGCCAGACGGGCCTGAGCGTACTGCTGAAGATCGGCATCAACAGATAATTGCAGATCGGCCCCGGCAAGACCCTCTTGCCGGTCCAGTTCACGCATGACGCGGCCTGTGGCATTGACCTCGACCCGTTTTGCGCCTGCCTTGCCGCGCAAGCTGATTTCTTGCTTGGCTTCTAAACCAACCTTGCCAATCTGGAACCGTGGGATACGCAGAACCGGTTCGGGGTCTTCGATTTGGCTCAGGTCATAATCGCTGACCGGGCCCACATAACCGACGACATGGGCGAAATCCTCATAGCGCGGGTACTGGCGCGTTGAGCCTACCTCGGGAGTGACACCAGGCAAGGCCGGAGCGTTGACGGCAACTTTTGAGATATCCTCCCACGTTACTTGGTCAGCCAATGTAACTGGCAAGAACGGGGCAGAGCGACGCATTTCCGTCTTGGCACGTTCAATTTCATCTACGGTCAGCGGGATCAGTTCCGAGAGTTTGGAAATGACTTTGTCGATGTCGCCCGCATCCTCACGCACGATGACGATGCGATAAGACGGTGAGTTTTGCCCAATGATCTGCCCGTTTCGATCGTAGATCCGGCCCCGGGTTGGTGGAATCAGGCGAATATTGATACGGTTTTCTTCGGCCAGCAAGCGATACTCATCAGCCTGATCAACCTGCATGAACCGCATTCGGGCAGCGAGGCCACCAACAAAGGCCGCTTGCAATCCACCTAAAATCAAGGCGCGGCGCGGTAGCCGCTTGTAAGCCAGACCCTGAGGTTTTGGTTTTCTCTGTTTCATGACCGCACTCGGGGCATTGTGCTGTCCGCGACCGATTTTCGTCGCACACCAAAGGCACTTTGGCTCATCAGGACCATCAAGGGATAGATTGCGATTGTCAGTACCACTTGAACTACCACCGGCCCCAATGACGCCTGTTGCACTGACAGGATAGCAAGAAGGAGACGGTTAAGTACAAAAACAACTGTGATTACTGCTCCGACAGTCGTCCATTCGCCTATAAATCCCAAATCTTTCATGCCAACGGAGGCGGAGTGGAGATAGGCCGCCCCCAATACCACCAATGCAGCCAGCAGACCGGGCGGGCGCTGTAACAACAAATCAGCCATGAACATGACGACGGCAATCGTCAGGATTGGAACGTATTCGGGTCGCCGCAATACCCACGCATAGGTAAGCGCGATCATGATATCTGGAAACGGTAGCCGATCAGGTTTCGTGTCCAGCGGCAACAAGTGCAGGAACATCACTATTATCGCCAAGGCGACATACAAGCTGCGTTTAGCCCAAAGAGAGGAGACCGACTTATCCATCGTTGACCCCTTGTGTGGTCAAAGCTGCCTCGGGCTGGCGCGGACCGACTATGTCTCCTGAATCGCTAATTGGTGGTGCGGACTGATAGCGTAGAACACGCAAGAATTCGAGACGCTCGAAATCGGCGGAAAGACGTACGCGTAACCTGCCGCCCGGATCAACGCTGATCTGTCCAATCAACAGGCCGCCGGGGAATACTCCCCCATCGCCGGATGTCACAACACGGTCGCCGGGTCGAACCAGTTCCCGGTTTTCGAGAAATTCGACGGCGGGTGCAGAGGTATTATCACCGGTAATCAATGCAGTCTGACCCGATGGTTGTATGGTGGCGGGGATTGCGCTTGAGGCGTCGGTCAACAGGATCACGCGCGAAGTATCGGAACCAACTCCCGAGATGCGCCCGACCACGCCAATCCCGTCCATCGTAGCCCAGCCATCCACGATACCATCTCGCTCGCCGACATTCAGCAGAACTGATTGCCGGAAAGGTGATCCGCTATCAGCCATTACGACGCCGGTAACGTAGGTCAGTCGCGGATCGAGGCGTACATTGTTCAAATCCAGCAGGCGGGCATTTTCCTGCTCCAGCTGTAATGCGGCCTCTTTCCAGGCGCGCATCAGGCGTAATTCGCTGCGTAGTTCCTGGTTTTGCTCGCTAAGGCGCTGGTAGCTTTGGAAATCACGCGACAGGTTGATCAACGCGGTAACCGGCACCATCGCCCACTCCATCGAAGGTACAACAGTGTCTACCACCTGAGCACGGAAACGTTCGACACGCGGGCTGTCGATGCGCCAGACCAAGAATATACCCAGCAGGCATAAAACAACGATCCCCACAAGCAATCGGCGCAGGGGTGTCGTGTATTCGTCGCGCTGTGATCGGTCCTTTGCCACAGGTTACCTTCCCGTGCTGCTCGTGCCCGAGTTTTCGTACCCTAAGGGTGCGCGCCTTAGCTTTCGTAGTCAATCGCGTGGCGCAGTTGTTTTTCGTATTCCAGCGCTTTGCCGGTGCCCAAAGCCACACAATTCAGGCTTTCATCAGCGATTGACACGGCCAGCCCGGTCTGTTCGCGGAGAGCCAGATCCAAATCGCCCAACAGCGCACCGCCACCGGTCAGCATGACGCCGCGGTCGACGATATCAGCCGCCAGATCGGGCGGTGTGGTTTCCAGCGCGGTCATCACCGCCTCGCAGATCGCCTGAACGGGCTCGGACAGTGCTTCGGCCACCTGAGCCTGGCTGATCTCAATTTCCTTAGGCACGCCGTTCAACAGATCGCGGCCTCGGATATGCATCGACTGCCCACGCCCATCATCGGGCATCCGTGCAGTGCCGATTGTGGTCTTGATGCGCTCAGCGGTCGATTCACCGACCAACAGGTTCTGCTGGCGACGCAGATACGAGATGATGGCCTCGTCCATGCGGTCACCACCCACGCGGACCGAACGCGCATAAACGATGTCACCCAACGACAGAACCGCGACCTCGGTGGTGCCGCCGCCGATATCAACGACCATGTTGCCCGTCGGGTCGGTGATTGGCATGCCCGCACCGATCGCAGCTGCAATCGGTTCGGCAATCAGGCCCGCGCGTCGCGCGCCTGCAGACAGAACAGATTGACGGATCGCGCGTTTTTCAACGGGTGTCGCGCCATGAGGGACGCAGACGATAATCTTGGGCTTGGAGAAGGTCGAGCGCTTATGTACTTTGCGGATGAAGTGCTTGATCATCTCTTCCGCGGTGTCGAAGTCAGCGATGACGCCCTCGCGCATCGGGCGGATCGCTTCGATCGAGCCTGGCGTTCGACCCAACATCAGTTTGGCGTCCTCGCCGACGGCCAGAACCTTTTTCACGCCATCCTTAACGTGGTAGGCAACAACCGACGGCTCAGATAGGATCACACCGCGCCCTTTGACGTAAACAAGCGTGTTCGCTGTTCCGAGGTCTATAGCCATGTCCGCTGTGAACAGGCCGCCCAGAGTGCCAAAGATGCCCATATTTCCCTGATCCCGTTTGTCCGAATTTCCACTGCCCGCGACTCGACGGTTCCGGGACGGATGCCTTATAGGGTGCCAACTCGTCCGGTTAAAGGGCTGATTCCGTGATAGTCAGCACCTTTCCGCCTTATTGGTAGGGACTTTAGAAGGCAAAATGCTCTCATATCAACATATTTACCACGCTGGAAATCTGGCTGATGTACAAAAGCACGCTTTATTGGCGTGGACGCTGCGGTATCTGACCCAAAAGGACAAGCCGATCAGTTATATCGAGACGCATTCGGGGCGTGGTCTGTATGAGCTTGACGCGGCCGAGGCGATCCGAACGGGAGAAGCGGCTGCCGGTATCGCGCGTGCGCAGCGTGAGGGTTGGTTTGATCCGGATCACCCAATGATACAGGTGCTGGGGACTATGCAGGCCCGATATGGCGCGCCTGCTTATCCCGGTTCCCCACTAATCGCTGCAAATCTGCTCAGAGAACAGGACAGTTTGCACCTTGCTGAGTTGCATCCTCAGGAACATGCGGCACTGGCTACTGCACTGTCGCCGTACAGGGCCAAGTTTTACCGGCAAGACGGGTTCGAACTTGCGCAATCTCTGCTGCCACCAACGCCCCGGCGTGGGATGATGCTGATCGATCCCAGCTATGAAGTGAAGGCAGACTATGACCGGTTGCCTGGGGTGATCGCGAAATTGCATCGCAAGTGGAATGTAGGGGTGATCGCACTCTGGTATCCAATCCTGACGGATGCGCGACACAAGGCTATGATTTCATCACTGAAATCCGCCGGATATCCCAAAACGATTTGCCATGAGGTGCGGTTTCCTGCTGCGCGGGAAGGTCATCATATGATCGGGTCTGGCATGTTTGTCGTGAACGCTCCGTTTGGGTTTGCGGACGAGGCGCGCAGGTTGGATGCAATATTTGCGGGGCTGGGTCACAGGTAACACATGTTCAAGGCGCATTGAGCGTGTCCGACTACACGTCCTGGCTGTGTCTGCAAAATTTCTTGTTCCAAAAGGACCACCGGCCCTAAACTTACAGCAGGGAGGGGTGCCATGAATCGCCGACTTGCTACGGTTTTGGCCGCCGATATGGTGGGTTATAGCCGATTGATGGAAATTGACGAGCAAGGCACGCTGGCGCGGCTGCGCACGCACCGGATTGAGCTTATCGACCCTTCGATCGAGAAAAACCACGGAAAGATTATCAAGACCACTGGCGACGGAATGCTTGTCGAATTTCCCAGCGCAAGCGACGCCGTAACCTGCGCCGTCGAAGTTCAGAACCGAATGTTGCGTAGGAATGCGGATGTTCCGCAAGATCAGCGCATTCAGTTTCGCATAGGCATCAACCTTGATGAAATCATCTTTGAAGACGGGGACATCTTTGGCAGTGGTGTCAACATTGCCGCCCGGTTGGAACAATCAGCACAAGCAGGCGATGTGCTGATTTCCGGCGCTGTCCACGAACAGGTATCCAGTCGGTTGGAGTTACAGTTTCACGATGTAGGGGACCTGTCGCTCAAGAACCTGTCGCAACCTGTTCGCGCGTACAGGGTCGGATTAGATGCGCCGGCCGGCGAGGCCGAGCAGAACCTTACCGGGCAAGAAGGGACAAGAGTCGTCAAACCCTCGATCGCGGTTCTTCCATTTGAGAACATGAGTGGTGATCCAGAGCAGGAGTTCTTTGCTGACGGTCTGACCGAAGATCTTCTGACTGAGCTGAGCCGCAGGCACGAACTGTTCGTGATCTCGCGCAATTCCTGCTTTGTCTACAAAGGGCAGGCGGTGAACGTCCGTGATGTTGGTGATAAACTGGGTGCGCGCTACATAGTCGAAGGCAGCGTTCGCAAGGCGGGAAATCGGGTGCGCGTTACGGTTCAGTTGATCGACAGTGAATGCGACGGCCATGTCTGGGCCGAGAAATATGACCGTGACCTTGACGATATTTTCACCATTCAGGACGAGGTGATTTCAGCTGTGGTTGCGACTCTGCCGGGGAGGATCGAAGCGTCGCAGCAAGAAGGGTTGGCGCGCAAAAAACCATCGAGTTTCGCCGCTTACGAATGTGTTCTGGCCGCCAAAGTCCTGCATCATCGCAGCACGTACGAAGATAATGCCGAGGCCACCAAGCTGATCGACCGCGCCATCGAGCTTGACCCCGACTATGCCCACGCCCACGCCTGGAGCGGTTGCATCCGGGGGCAAGCCTGGGGCTATGGCTGGTGTGATGACAGCGACGCCATGATGGCGTCCTGCGAAGAGGCGATCCTGAAGGCGGCCTCGATGGATGACAACGACGCGGATGTTCATCGTTTGATGGGGGCCGTCGAGATATTGCGGAACAATCTGGCGCGTGCGCGTTACCATCAGGAACGGGCGTTGTCGCTGAACCCGAACTACGATCTGGTTGTCGTCCAGATGGGAGAGTTGCTGACCTGGTCAGGCCGACCCGACGAAGGCGCTGAGTGGATTCAGAAAGCCATGCGCCTGAATCCGCATCATCCTGCACGTTTCTGGAGCCATCTGGGAAAGGCGCGGTTTGGTGGAAAGCATTATGATCAGGCGATTGACGATTTTGCCCATTTGCCAACGCTGGACACTGTGCAAAATGCCTATGTCGCGGCGTGCTTCGCGTGGCTGGGGGATGATGCCAAGGCCCGAAAACATGTGGAGGCTATTTATGCTGCGCAGCCCGATACCGAGATCAAAGATCTGGTTGCGACGCTGCATTACGCCCGGGAGGAAGATCTGCAGCATTTTGTCGGTGGAGTAAGAAAGGCCGGATTGTCCTGACCTTCCAAGCGAAAATCGGCCCGCGACAACGGGCCGATTTTATCTCAGGTCAGATCCTTATAGCTGATCTCACGCGTGTCCGCGCCTGGACCTGCTTTTTCACGACGCATGATCAGGCGATTCAGCGCGTGGATATAAGCTTTGGCCGAGGCAACAACGGTATCTGTATTTGCTGACTGACCGGTGGCAATCATGCCATCCTCTTCCAACCGGACCGAAACCGTGGCTTGCGCGTCTGTACCTTCGGTCACTGCGTGAACCTGATACAGCTGCAGATGCGCCTTGTTCGGGTAAATCGCTCGGATCGCTTTGAAAGTCGCGTCCACCGGTCCATCGCCATGCTCGGTGGCGATAACATCTTTGCCATCGAACTCAAGCTCGACCGTCGATTCAGCCTGACCGCCTGTACCACAGGTCACTTTCATCGACACCAATTGCAAACGATCGTCGTCGTCGTCCAGCGACATCAAGGCGATCAGATCGTCGTCAAAGACCTCTTTCTTGCGATCTGCAAGATCCTTGAAGCGCACAAAAATATCCTTGAGCTGGTTGTCTCCGACCTCATAGCCCAGCGTCTCAAGCTTGTCGCGCAATGCAGCCCGGCCGGAGTGCTTGCCCAGCGGCAACGACGTGCCCGAAAGGCCGATATCCTCGGGCCGCATGATCTCAAAATTCTCGCGGTTCTTCAGCATTCCGTCCTGGTGAATACCGCTTTCATGGGCGAAAGCATTTTTACCGACGATGGCCTTGTTGAATTGGACAGGAAATCCTGCCACCGTCGCCACCCTGCGCGAGATATGCATGATCTTGGTGGTGTCGATGCCGGTGTGCCACGGCATGATGTCGTTACGCGTGCGCAACGCCATGACAACTTCTTCCAACGCGGTGTTGCCCGCGCGTTCGCCGAGCCCGTTAATGGTGCATTCGATCTGGCGCGCACCACCCGCGACTGCGGCCAGAGAATTCGCGGTCGCCATGCCAAGGTCGTTATGGCAATGCGTTGCAAAGACCACCTCATCTGCACCGGGGACCGTTTCGATCAGGCGTTTGATCAGGTCGGCAGACTCGACCGGGGCTGTGTAGCCGACAGTATCGGGAATGTTGATTGTGGTCGCACCCGCTTTGATCGCAATCTCGATTACACGGCACAGATAATCCCACTCGGTCCGCGTTGCATCCATCGGCGACCACTGCACGTTTTCGCACAGGTTGCGCGCATGGCTGACCGTTTCGTGGATCTTGTCGGCCATCTCGTCCATCGTCAGGTTCGGGATGGCGCGATGCAACGGAGAGGTGCCGATGAACGTATGAATCCGGTTCTTCTCGGCGTGTTTCACGGCCTCCCAACAGCGGTCGATATCGGCAAAATTGGCGCGGGCCAGACCGCAGATGCGGCTGTTCTTCGACCGTTCGGCGATCTCGGATACTGCCTTGAAATCGCCTTCCGATGCGATCGGAAATCCTGCTTCAATGATATCGACGCCCATCTCATCCAAAAGCTCGGCAATCTCGAGCTTTTCATCGTGAGTCATGGTTGCGCCTGGGCTTTGCTCGCCGTCGCGCAATGTGGTGTCGAAGATCACGACGCGGTCTTGGTCGGTCACGTTTGTCATGGGGTTCTCTTTCTTCTTCTGTCCTAAAGCCTCTTGGCGCGCGGGCGTCCTCCTCTGAGCGGGCGCGCCGGATGGCACGCTCAGAGGCGGATTAGGATCAGTAGACCACGCAGCGAAGCACCGCAGGTTGCGGCGTCGGCAAAAGCGATATCTGCGCGGTTGATCATGGGCTTCAGCTTATACAGGGCGCATGGCGAATGAAAAGCGGGAAAATGAACCCTAGTTGAAATTGATTGCGCTGTTGAAGGGGCTTGGTTTCCTTCTAGCTCTGATGTCATGGAAACCGCTTTAATCATAGGTGCATCTGGTGGAATTGGGCGCGCGCTGAGCGATTTGTTGCAAGCGCGGGGCGTTGAGGTGACGCGATTGTCACGGTCTGTGGATGGGTTTGACCTGACGGACCCTGATGGGGTTGCGCGGATTTTGAATACTCTCTCTGATCCGTTCGATCTGATTATAGTTGCATCTGGCGCGCTTGAGATAAACGGGGCTGAACCCGAGAAGTCGATGCGCGCCGTGTCAGCCCGCGCGATGATGGACCAGTTTGCCCTGAATGCTATTGGACCGGCATTGGTCCTCAAACAGGCTCACAGGCTGTTACCACGTGACCGGAAGGCAGCCTTCATTGTGTTGTCGGCGCGCGTCGGGTCAATTGAAGACAATCGACTTGGTGGTTGGGTAAGTTATCGTGCATCGAAGGCTGCGGTGAACCAGATCGTGCATACAGCCGCGATTGAGCTGGCGCGCACGCACAAACAAGCTGCGTGTGTCGTGATGCATCCCGGCACGGTTAAGACTGCATTTACGAAAAAATATCTCGGACGCCACCCTGCAGTCGAGCCCGAGGAGGCGGCGGAAAATTTGCTTGCCGTTATCGCAGGGCTCTCACCAACCGACACGGGCGGGTTTTTCGACTGGGCTGGCAAGCGCGTGCCTTGGTAGGGCTTTGTTAGCCGTCACTCGTATCTGCGTTATCTGTATCGGTTTGAGGTTCTGAAGGTTCGGCCTCTGGTTCTGGATCAGTTATCTCAGCAGGGGTATCTGTTTCACGCGCCAGGGTGTCATTTTCCCAGATCCCAGATTCAACTTCACCACCGGCGAAACGCATTGTCCCTTCACCGTGACGCTTATTGTTCAGAAAATTGCCTTCGTAGACGTCGCCTGTTTCATAGGTTGCTATGCCAGCACCGTTGATTTTTCCCTCAGACCATTCACCTGTATAACTGAAACCGCCGGGGCGAGTGAGCGTTCCTAGTCCGTGGCGTTTGCCATCCTTAAACTCGCCTTCATATATAATACCGTCCGGGAACGTGGCTTTGCCCTTCCCTTGCCGGACACCATCGACCCAATCTCCGTCATAACGATAGCCGTTGGCGAAGGTCAGAACTCCTTTGCCATGACTGCGCGCGTTTTTAAACTGCCCCGAATAGACAGTTCCATTTGGATAGGTCGCTGTTCCGGTGCCTTCAAATACGCCTGCAACCCAGTCGCCGTCATAAACAGTGCCGTTTGGATAGGTCGTCCGCCCTTTGCCGTGCTGCAGGTCATCCAGAAAGTCACCGACATAAACGGAACCATCCGCATAGGTTACCTCGCCCAATCCCGCGATCTGACCATCTGACCATTCGCCGGTATAGCGAAAGCCGTCAGTGCCGGTAAATGTGCCTTGTCCGTGACGCAGGTCGTCGGCGAAATTACCTTCATAGACCGCGCCACTGGCGTACGTGACTTTGCCTTCGCCCTGACGCCGCCCATTGATCAACGCCCCTTCGTAGACGTCTCCATTGGGGTGTGTGAGCCGACCGGTTCCGGTCATATTGTCATCAAGCCAGTCACCGGTATAGGTCAATCCGCCAGTCAGATTCAGAGTGCCCGTACCAGCACGTTTCCCGGCTTTGACATCGCCATCATAAGTGCTGCCGTCAGCGTAGGTGATCTTGGCCTTGCCTTCTTTTTGGCCGTCCACCCAATCTCCATCGTAGATATATCCGTCGGCACTGGTCAGCACGCCCTGACCGTGGCGCTTAGCTTCCTTGAACGTGCCCTCGTACCGCATGCCATTGGTGTACTCGGCAATACCATCGCCATTGATCGCACCTTTGGACCATTCACCTTCATAGGTTTGCCCGTCGGCGTAAACGATCTTTCCGAGTCCTTCAGGTTGGCCTTTTACGAAATCGCCTTCGTAGACCGAACCATTGGCGTATCGTGCTGTACCCTTACCCTGGATCTCTCCTTCGACCCACTCACCGGAATATTCGAATCCGCTGGGCAGACGATAAGTGCCTGTGCCGTGCCGCAGGCCGTTTTCGAATGTGCCTTCGTAAACACCCCCGACGTCGTCGTCGGCTATGATAATCTGATCATTTTGCTGGGCCGCTGCAATTTGCGTCAGCATGGCGAATGTAGCAGCGGTAAGGGATGTGCGGATCGCGTTCATAATTGTACCTGCCTGCGGCTCTTATGAGATGTTGGCGCAAAACTAGGATACCGCAGGGGGCAGAGCAACGGGTTTTGCCGCATTTGCCTTTTACTCGCGCTGTGATCTGCTAAATCCCTGAAGGACTGACGAGGGCAAGAGGGCAAAATGGCCGACCGTTTCCGCATCACTCTGGCGCAACTGAACCCAACCGTTGGGGATATCGAAGGGAATGCCGCAAAGGCTGCTGCGGCCTGGCAGCAAGGGCGCGCGGCGCAGGCTGATCTGGTGGCGCTGCCTGAGATGTTCATCACCGGTTACAATACTCAGGACCTGGTGATGAAGCCTGTGTTTCATCGTGCGGCGATGCAAGCTGTGCAGGCGCTGGCGGAAGACTGCGCCGAAGGCCCTGCGTTGGCAATCGGTGGCCCTTGGGTCGAGGATGACAGGCTTTATAACGCGTATCTGGTCCTCAAAGGTGGGAAGATCGTAAGTAAGGTTCTCAAGCATCACTTGCCAAACGAAACCGTCTTTGACGAAGTTCGGCTCTATGACACAGGTCCAATCGGTGGGCCCTATGCGGTCGGTAACGTTCGGGTGGGGAGTCCGATTTGCGAGGATGGCTGGCACGAGGATGTCGCCGAAACACTCGAGGAAACCGGGGCTGAGTTCCTGTTAATCCCCAATGGGTCGCCCTATTTCCGAGACAAATACGACATCCGGCTGAATCATATGGTGGCGCGTACGGTCGAGACAGGCTTGCCAGTGATCTATTTGAACATGGTCGGCGGGCAGGATGATCAGGTTTTTGATGGTGCCACTTTTGGTCTGAACCCCGGCGGAGAGCTTGCATTCCGTATGCCGGTCTTTGATGAAGCAGTGCAAAACATTGATCTGATGCGCACCGACGACGGCTGGCGAATCGAACTTGCAGAGGTGGTGCCGCAGCCAGATGCATGGGAGCAGGACTATCGCGCTATGGTGCAGTCTCTGCGCGACTACATGGCTAAAACCGGCTTTAAAAAGGTGGTGCTTGGCTTGTCAGGGGGTGTTGACTCAGCATTGGTTGCAACGATTGCGGTAGATGCCATCGGGGCGAACAATGTGCGCTGCGTTATGTTGCCATCAGAATATACCAGCCAAAGCTCTCTGGATGATGCCGAAGCCGTCGCGAAGGCGTTGGGAGTTCACTATGATTTTGTTCCGATTTCCGAAGGTCGGACAGCGGTGACCAACACGCTTGCCCCGCTATTTGCCGGGCGCGAGGAAGATTTGACCGAAGAAAATGTTCAGTCCCGCCTACGTGGTCTGTTGTTGATGGCGATCTCGAACAAGTTTGGTGAGATGCTGCTGACGACAGGCAACAAGTCCGAGGTCGCGGTAGGATATGCTACTATTTATGGCGACATGAACGGAGGCTACAATCCGATCAAAGACCTGTACAAAACCCGCGTGTTCGAGACCTGTCGCTGGCGCAATGCCAATCACCGCGATTGGATGATGGGCCCCGAAGGAGTGGTCATCCGTCCCTCGGTCATCGATAAGCCACCGAGCGCTGAATTGCGTGAAGATCAGAAAGACAGCGACAGCCTGCCGGATTACCCAGTTCTGGACGCCATTCTTGATATATTGGTGGATCAGGATGGCTCGATCGCCGATTGCGTAGCGGCAGGTTTTGATGAAGGCGACGCGCGGCGCGTTGAGCACCTGATTTACATCAGTGAGTACAAGCGCTTCCAGTCCGCGCCGGGCACACGGCTGACCCCGCGGGCCTTCTGGTTGGATCGTCGTTACCCGATTGTAAATCGCTGGCGCGATCAGAATTAAGAGCCGGATCAGTTTCTATCGCTATGATTGTTTCCAATTCGTCGGCAGTTGGCTTAAGTCATGATAATTGTCCATATATGACAACTGGTTATGGAGATCTGGCGCACGTTCGGCTTGTAATTGAGTCCTTTTTTTGCCACATTTGTGTCAAGAGTTCGCCTTGTGTGAGGTGAATGTGACGTAATCCGGTAAGCCGCTCTGCTATTTCAGAAACTGCGACCGTGATTGTTGATTTGAGATTGGGCATCCGTGTTTTTGGGTGTCGGTAAAGGTGATGGTGGTCAAATGACGAATGGATATGACAAATCGCTTCATGCTCCATTGCAATGGAAAACAATGGAGTCTGAGCCGCGCAAGCTGGATGAAGAAACGCTTGATTCTTCGATCGCAGAAATTCTGAACAAAGAGGATCTTGCGCCGCCGCCGGCTACAGACAATGAGCCGACGCGACCGGAATTTCCATCCTTGAATTCGCAAGAAGTTCTTGCTGCAAAGCCTGTTACTGGCCGCAGATCTTTCCTGCGCCAAACATGGGCGCAACTGTCCGGCGCTGCCTGATTTAGAATAGCCAGTGCCGCGCGGTGCGTAATGTGCTGGCTGATAGGCAACAGGTTGCTGCATTCAGTTGACCTGCCTCCGTTTCTCATTGCCAGAAAACGCGTTCTCGGGCTGGATACCGCTTCGATAAACAACTTCCGAGCGGTTGATGCCAGGCCCTTCTCCGACTTCCGTCGAATCTGATATTACCCTTCCTAAATCGGTGGATGTCGTCGTTATTGGTGGCGGAGTAATTGGTGCCTCGACCGCTTTGGAGTTGGCCGAGCGTGGCATTTCCGTCCTGTTGTGCGAAAAGGGCCGGATCGCCGGTGAACAGAGTTCGCGTAACTGGGGTTGGGTCCGGCTTGGGATGCGCGACCCACGCGAGATCCCATTGATGCAGGAAGCTCTGCGCATTTGGCGTGGGTTGGATGAACGCGTTGGGCGGAGAACGGGCTATGTTCAGTCGGGGATCGTATTTGGCGCATCAGGCACACGCGACGTTGGTAACTTGACGCGGTGGGTGGAGCATGTTGAATGGCAGCAGACAGGTGCCCGTATGGTATCGCACACTGAGTTGGCCTCACTATTTCCAAACTCCACCATGAAACCGCAGACTGGGCTCTACATGCCGCAAGACGGACGGGCTGAGCCGCAGTGGGCGGCCCCCGCGATGGCTGAGGCGGCCCGCAATTGTGGGGCCGCGATCATGACACAATGCGCAGTGCGCAGCGTCGATCTCGAGGCAGGTCGGATTGCAGGTGTCTTCACCGAACGTGGGCGAGTTCGTTGCAGTCAGGTGGTGTTGGCGGGTGGGGCATGGTCGCGTCTTTTTGCGGGGAACGCAGGTATCGCTCTGCCCCAACTCAAGGTGCTGAATACAGTCATGCGGACCTCACCGGTAGAATCCGGGCAGGAGGTATCGCTTTGGAGTGATGATTTCGCCATTCGCAAACGTGCGGACGGGGGTTACACGATTGCGTCGGGTCACGAGAATACCGTGGATATTGTTCCTGACAGTTTTCGACTCGGCCTTCAGTTCTTGCCAGCGTTTCGGCAAGAGTGGCGTTCCTTGCGGTTTCGCCTGTCGCGCCGCTGGATGGTCGAGGCGAAAGAAGACAGAACTTGGCTGCCCACCGATGTAACGCCTTTTGAGCACTGCCGGGTGCTGGATCCCGAGCCCTCTCGAAAAGTGTTGCGACAGGCCTGGTTCAACGCTCGCAAAGCGATGCCCGTACTTGAGGAGGCAGAGATCGTCCAAAGCTGGGCCGGGCTGATCGATGTGACCCCGGATGCGATTCCAGTTATCTCAAAAGTGGACGAAATCCCGGGTCTGCATATCGCAACCGGGTTTTCCGGCCATGGTTTTGGGATCGGGCCAGGCGCAGGTCGGCTGACGGCGGATATTGTTACTGAAAGCACGCCCTGCGTTGACCCAGCCGCTTTTCGCCTGTCCCGTTTCACGGATGGTTCAAAAGTACGGCCAGATCCTGGTTATTAGGCCTTAGCCCATCATTTGATAGCCGACCGGTACGAACCGGAACCCCTCGCCGCGTGTTTCAACGTACCCGGCAGCTGGGAAAGGCATGTGATAGCCGATCATGGGTATTTTATCTGCGGCCAGCATACCCAGCACATTCCGACGCGACGCGGTAGCCGCTGCAGCGTCCATATCGAAGCTGAAGGGCCATTCGGGGCGCGCAAATGACCAGACGTAGTGATTTGCCAGATCGGCCGTCAGAACCAATCGTTGTCCATTGCTTTCCAGATGATAAACCGTGTGACCAGGCGTATGTCCGTGAGCCGCCATCGCTGTTATTCCCGAAGTGACCTCTCCACCATCGTCAAGGAACGTCATCTTTTCGGCTTGGGGTGTGACCTTCGCTGCAACCATATCTCCGACGCGGTTGCCCGCATCCATCGCAGACCAGAAATTATATTCCGGCGCGGCGGTTACAAATCGGGCGTTCGCAAATGTCGGAGCGTCATTCGTTGTCATGCCTCCGATATGGTCGGGGTGCATGTGCGTGATCACGACCACATCAATTTGGTCAGGTGAGACTCCTACGTCAGCCAGCGCGGCTTGGATACCGCCTTGACCCAAGCCTGTGTCGAACAACACCAGTTCAGAGCCGGTATGGACCAGTGTCGGAGTAAAGAAGAATTGCGCAACATCAGTTGGAATGAAGTTTTCCGCAGAGATTGCTGCAAATTCGTCGTCAGATACTTCAGCTGCGAATAGTGCCTTTGGTTCATCACGTGGCACGCTGCCGTCGAGCAGGGTGGTAACTGTGAAATCGCCCAACTGGAATGATTTTGCGATGGTCGAATTTGCTTTGCTCGGCTTACCAGCTGCGAAAGCCGGCATCGCGGCAGAGGCAAAAGGCAATGCGGCAGCGGCACTCAGAGCAGCCCTGCGAGTCAATTTGATCGTCATATCTAAGTCTCCCTGTCAGAACGCCAGTAGTAGAAATAGGTCAGAGCGTTTCTCTTGCCAGTTATAGACCCAATACATGGACTGCATGGATGAACATTACGTGTTAATTTTTGTTCATGCCGCGATCTGAGAACAAAACAGTGCCCACCGGGCAAAATATTGCTGAATTTCTGGCGACCGTTCAGCCGCTGCGTAAGGCGGACGAGGCGCAAGTGCTGGACAGGCTCTTTCAGGATACCACCGGGTTTGCCCCAGTGATGTGGGGTCCGTCGATCGTTGGCTTTGGCCGATATCACTATCGCTATGCTTCCGGGCGGGAAGGCGATTTTTTGGCGACCGGGTTCTCTCCGCGCAAGGCTGCGCATTCTATCTACATCATGCCGGGTTATGCTGATTTCGAATATATCCTGTCTCGACTGGGCAAACACAAGCTGGGGAAATCCTGCCTCTACGTGAACACGTTGTCAGACATCGATCTCGACGTGCTTCGTGAACTTATCAAAGCTGGGCTCGAACACCTGGATGGTATGTGGCCGGTAGAGCCGACCTGAACGCCCTGCTGGACAAAAACGCGCCCATGTGACATGAGCCGCGCCAACAGGAGACTTCCATGACCACGACCCGTTTCGCCCCGTCGCCCACCGGTTACATCCATGTGGGCAACCTGCGCACCGCCCTGATGAATTATCTGATCGCCCGCAAAGCAGGCGGTACGTTCATCCTGCGTATCGATGACACCGATCCCGAGCGGTCGAAGGAAGAATATGTCGATGCGATCAAACAAGATCTGGAGTGGCTTGGCCTGCATTGGGACCGGGTCGAGCGTCAGTCGGAACGGCTGGACCGTTATGCCGAGGCTGCGGACAAGCTGCGCGCGATGGGTCGGTTCTATGAGGCGTTTGAAACGCCAACCGAACTTGACCTCAAGCGCAAGAAACAACTGAACATGGGCAAGCCGCCGGTCTACGACCGTGCCGCGCTGAACCTCAGCGATGCCGAGAAAGAGGCGCTGCGCGCCGAGCGCGGCAATGGCGTCTGGCGGTTCAAACTGAACCACGAGCGTATCGAATGGAACGATGGCATTTTGGGCGACATCTCGATCGATGCCGCCTCGGTATCCGACCCGGTGCTGATCCGGGGTGATGGTCAGGTTCTCTATACGATTGCGTCCGTGGTCGATGATACCGAGATGGGCGTGACCGACGTGGTGCGTGGTTCGGACCATGTCACCAACACAGCGACGCAGATTCAGATCATCGAAGCATTGGGCGGCACCTGCCCACGCTTTGCGCATCACTCTCTGTTGACAGGCCCGCAGGGTGAGGCCCTGTCTAAACGTCTGGGCACACTGGCCTTACGTGATCTGCGAGAGCAGGGCGTGCAGCCAATGGCCCTGCTGAGCCTGATGGCGCGTCTGGGTTCTTCTGATCCGGTTGAGCTGCGTGCTGAGATGTCCGAGCTGATCGACGGGTTCGACATCAACCGTTTTGGCGCGGCACCGACCAAGTTCGACGTGCAAGATCTGTTCCCGCTGACGGCGAAGCACCTGCAATCGCTGCCTTTGGCCGAAGTTGCGGATGCCGTTGCAGAGGCGGGTGTTCCGGATGAACTGGCAGAACCTTTCTGGACCATGGCGCGTGAAAACATCACCACCTTGAGCGATCTCAAAGGCTGGTGGGATCTTTGCCGCGATGGGGCCGAACCTCTGATCGCAGATGAAGATCGTGAATTCATAGCAGAGGCGGTGGCCCTGCTGCCCGAAGGTCCGTTCGACGCAGATACCTGGGCGAATTGGACCAAGGCGGTGAAAGAGGCCACGGGCCGTAAGGGAAAAGGCCTGTTCATGCCGCTGCGCAAAGCGCTGACCGGAATGGAGCGCGGGCCCGAGATGGCGACCTTGCTGCCGCTGCTGCAGGTGATCCGCGCGCGGGGCTGACCCGCAGAGAGTATCTTAAAACACGAAGGAGGCAGGCAGTTGGCCTGCTTTTCTTTGGTCTCCGGGCTGCAAAATACGAGCCGATACGCGCTTCAGACGGTCGTCCACGAATTCAGTCTCGGTGAGATTGAGTTGCTGATGACGCGGATATCGCGGTTCGGCACGATCATTCAAAATCGGCGCGTCCCAGCCATCGGTTGTGGCAAAGAAGCGATCAGCGCCGTCCGATCCAAATGCCCTCAGGTACCCCTGCACCACGACATCGATATAGCTCAGCAGTAGTGGATGGTGATTGCTGGGCGCTGTATGGCGGTCATGGGGCACAGCGTAGACGGCAATTTCTGCCTCCTGCGTCAGCGTATGGGAGACTGATCGCGTGGCAGGCACGCGTTCATAGGCCCATTCCCGTTCATCCAGCGCGGCCCAGTCGTTTTTGGGCACGTGAGCGATCATGCCGTCGATTTCTGACAAGGGATCTGGAATCGCAGTCAGAAAGGCGACCGGGCGCAGATCGGTGTGCCGCCACGCCCTCCGCCAGCCCTTCAGACGCGCCGGGCGCGGGTCGGGAAAATCGTGCGTCGACAGGTTCACGAGGCTGCCATAGCCGAAGAAATAGGGGTCTGCCATGCGGGTCGTGTCCTTCTGTGACGATTGATGTATGTCAAACAGTCTTTTTACAGAACATGCAATAAGGCTTCATCTTGAGATTCGGGAGGCCCTCATGCGGATTACCAAACGGACGAATATCGCGGTGCGTGTTTTGATGTATTGTGCCGCGCATCAGGATCGGCTGGTTACTAAGGCTGAGATTGCAGAAGTCTGCAACATCTCCGAGAACCATCTGGCGCAGGTGATCAACCAGCTTAGCCAGTTGGATTATCTCAGTACCCAACGTGGCCGCAATGGCGGCATGACGCTGGCCCGCTCGGCAGATCAGATCCGGGTCGGGTCTGTGTTCCGCCATGTTGAAGGTGGATTGCCGATTGCCGAGTGTTTTGCGGATGCCGACAATACATGCCCGCTGACCGATGCCTGCCGCTTGCGATTGGCGCTGCAGGATGCGGCTGAGGTGTTTTATGCATCCTTAGACGAAATCACGCTTGATGCGTTGGTTTGTGACAACGACCAGTTGCTGAAGATACTACAGCCCGTCGCGTGCGTGCGTTGAACTTAGTCACTGGCGCGAAGAATACGCGCCGGGCGCACTGAAAGCGGGCGTAGCGCAAAGAGCATCCCCGCGCCAAGCGTTACCGCGACGCCCGCGATAACGATCCCGAGCGCGGATGGCCAGATAATCGTGAAATCTGTGTCGAAGATATATGTGGCCACGGCCCAACCGCCCAAAATACCGGTCAACAGGGCGACACATCCGGCAGCGGCCCCCAACAGAATTGCTCGCAAGGCAAAACTGCGCAGGATGCGGCCTCGGTCCGCGCCCAGAGTTTTGAGGATCGCCGCTTCATATCTGCGCGCTGGCTCTCCTGCGGCGGCAGCACCGATCAACACCAGAAAACCGGTCAGCAGGGACACGCCTGCGCCATACGAGGTAGCTGCTGCCAGGCCCGCCAGCAAACCAGAGACCCGGTCAATGGCATCGCGGACGCGGACCGCCGTGATGTTGGGATATTGCCCCGCCAGATCGCGCAGGATGGCGGCTTCGGCCTGCTCTTCGGCATAAACCGTTGCGATGAAGCTATGCGGCGCGCCCGCCAGCGCGGAGGGATTCATCGACATGACAAATCCCATTCCAGCGGTCGAAAAATCAACTTCGCGTAATGAGGTCAGTTCAGCAGTGATATCGCGGCCAAGGATATTGACCGTGAGTTCATCCCCAAGTTTAAGCCCCATCTCAGCAGCCTCCTCGGCGGCAAAGCTGACTTGTGGAGGGCCGCTGTAATCTTCGGGCCACCACACTCCGTCGGTCACGCGGGCATTCTGCGGCGGTTGGGCGGAATAGGTCACGCCCCGGTCGCCATCCAGAACCCAGTGATCGCCAGCAATCTCTCGCGCGGGTTGTCCATTGATCTTGGTAATGATCCCGCGCAGCATTGGAGCGCTTTCTACCCGACTGACGGCGGGGTCAGTGTCGAGACGTTCGCTGAACCCGGGCATCTGATCCTTCTGGATATCGACGAAGAAATATGAGGGTGCCACTTCTGGCAGGTTCCCCGAGATCGCATTGCGCAGGGTGCCGTCGATTTGTCCCACCGCTGCGAGGACCGACAGGCCGAGCCCAAGGGACAGAACCACCGACGCTGCCCCTTCGCGTGGGTCAGAAATGGCAGACAAGGCCCACCGCATGGCAGGGCGGCCTCTGGTCCAAGGCGCGCCCGCGCGGGCCAATTTGCGAATGGCAAAGGCAGAAAGGGCCAGCAAAGTAAGCGCCCCGGCCAACCCTGCGCTGGTCCAGAGGGTCAATCGGGTTGAACCACTGAACCATGCAGCGGCTCCGATCAGTGCAGCCAAGCCAATAGCGGTCGCAACGACATAGATCAGGCGCGGGAAACTGCGCGCCGATGTTAGCGCATCCCGAAACAAGGTTGCTGCGCGCACCTCCTCGGTTCTGGCCAGCGGCCAGAGTGTGAACAGGAACGCGGTCAGCACACCATAAAGTGCGGCCTCGAACAGTGGCTGCGGATAAAGAGAGAAGACTGCGGGGATTGGCAATTGCGTTTCGATTACGGGGGCCAGTAGCAGCGGCAGCACCCCGCCCAGGACCAAGCCCATGATAATACCGATGCTCGACAGAACGGCGATCTGAATCATGTAGGTCTGAAAGATTGTCGCCCGATCAGCGCCCAACGTGCGCAATGTCGCAATCGTCTCCGTCTTTTGGGAAAGATAGGCTCGCACGGCAGCAGACACACCGATCCCACCAACGGCCAATCCCGACAGGCCCACCAGAACCAGAAACGCGCTGAGGCGGCCTACGAATTCAGATATTCCCGGCGCACCGTTGCGAGCGTCGGTCCAGCGCATGCCGGTCCCCTCGAAGGCCTGCTTCGCTTCCAGCGACAACGCATCCAATTCGGCAGCCTGAGGCAGGTCCAACCTGTACTTAGTTGAAAACAAAGTGCCCAGCGCCAACAGGCCCGAAGACTGCAGATCTTTTGTCCGGACCAATGTGCGCGGCCCAAGCGAGAACCCATCAGCCGCGCCGTCAGGTTCGTGCTCTAACGAGGCCATCAGAACAAATCTCTGCGTGCCAAGTTCAAACTGCTCGCCAACCATCAGGTTTAGGCGGTCAATCAGAGAGGGGGCCATGACTGCACCAGGCAGCCCATCGGCACCTGCAAAGGCATCGGTCAGAGTAAGTTCAGGTTCAAGGATCGCCGAACCTAACAGCGGATAAGCGTCATCCACAGCCTTAACCTGGGTCAGCCCAAGTTGCGTGTTAGTCCCGTTTCCCGTTACGGCCATAGATCGAAAATCAACAACCTCTGAAACCGCGTGTGCGGTTTTTTCCATCCACGCGCGTTCCTGATCATTGGCAAAGCGATAGGTGAATTCCAGTTGCGCATCCCCGCCCAGTAGCGATGCGCCCTCTTGCTGAAGGCCGGTCTGGATTGCTTGGCGGACCATGCCGACCGCGGCAATCGCTGCAACGCCCAAGGCCAGACAAGCCAGAAACACCCGAAATCCACGCAGCCCACCGCGAAGTTCGCGCCGTGCCAGTCGTCCTGCCAGACGCAGGCTCATTCGGCCGCCTCGCGCTGCGACTCTTCAGCGATGCGTCCATCCCGCAACCGCACGACGCGGTCGCATTTCTGCGCCAGCGTGTGGCTATGCGTGACCAGAACCAGGGTGGCACCATGCCGGTCGCGTAGACCGAACAACAGATCTATAATCGCCGCACCGTTGGCTTCGTCCAGATTTCCTGTGGGTTCGTCTGCTAGCAAAATCTTAGGGCGTGGGGCCGACGCGCGGGCCAGCGCCACACGTTGCTGCTCGCCACCTGACAATTGCGCCGGGTAGTGATCGCTTCGATGTGACAGCCCCACAGCCTCTAGCTCGGCCTCAGCGCGCTTGAAAGCATCCTTATGCCCTGCAAGTTCGAGCGGGGTGGCGACGTTCTCAAGTGCGGTCATCGTCGGGATCAGGTGAAAATTCTGAAACACCACACCCATTGATTCACGACGAAACCGGGCAAGTACATCCTCACTCATTTCCGTCAGATCATGGCCCAATACCGTGACGCGGCCGTCGGTCGCCTGTTCCAACCCGCCCATCAGCATTAGCAGTGAGGATTTCCCTGAACCGGAAGGGCCGACCAACCCCAGCGTCTCGCCTTGGTTCACAGACAGAGAGATGTCGTGCAGAATATCCACCCTTCCGGCATTGCCATCCAGCGATAATGCGGCATCTTGGAGCGTAAGAACAGGTGTCGTCATTGATCAGGCCATCAAGAGGGGTACAGTCCATTGGGATATGGCGTGAAACAGAAGCTACACAAGGGTTTGATCTCAGGCGCGTTCATCTGTTGCGGAATTGCAGCGTTGGCAGAGCCAGTTGTGATTGCTGCGCTCGGAGATTCCCTAACACAAGGATATGGGCTGCCGGAACAAGACGGGTTCGTGCCGCAACTGCAGCGTTGGCTTCAGGAAGAAGGTGCGGAGGTTCGGTTGATCAACGCCGGTGTTTCCGGGGATACGACCGCAGGGGGCGCTGCCCGAGTTGACTGGACCCTGACACCAGAGGTCGACGGCATGATTGTTGCACTTGGCGGCAATGATCTGTTGCGTGGCATCGATCCGAGCGTTGCCCGATCAAACCTCGAGACAATACTGCGTGCTGCAGAGACCGCGGATGTCGAGGTACTAATAATTGGAATGCAGGCGCCTGGTAATTACGGAGCCGATTACAAGCAGAGTTTCGACGCCATGTATCCAGAGCTGGCAGAGCAATATGATGCACTTTATGCGGAAAGCTTTTTTGACGGGCTCACAACCGAAGGCGATCCGGCGGCCGCGCGCCAGTTCATGCAATCTGATGGTATCCATCCAAGTGCCCAAGGCGTCGCGCTGATCGTTGATACGCTGGGCCCCTTTGTCTTGGCGCTTGCGGAGCGCGTTGCCGAATAGGAGTACGCGATGCCCGGCCGATTTTTCCTCACACGACCCATTAGCGAGATCGCGAGGTTGCTGAATGTGAAAGACAGTCTTGGGCCTCAGCCAGCACGCAGAAACATTCAGCCGGGTCAAGAAGTGGTCGTACTGACTGGTGATGGGTTAACGGCCATGCGATGGGGGATTATCCCGGTCGGCAGGGTCAATGCGCGTGGACGACCGGTGATGGAGACCATCGTAAACGCGCGCTCCGAGACGGTTTTTGACAAGAGCGCCTTCGAAGGGGTCGGTCGCGCCATAATCCCGGTGGATGGCTGCTACGAATGGACCGGTGAGAAGCGACGCAAAACGGCCTGGCGGATTGCCGCCAAGGACGGGGCTCCACTGCTATTTGCTGCGATCACCGACACTTGGGAAGCCCCGGGTGGGCTACGCGTGGATCAGGTTGCAGCGGTGACATGCGAACCCAATGCTGATGTAAAGCCGATCCATCACCGAATGGGAGTGCTGCTGGAGGCGCGGGACGTTCAGCGCTGGTTGCGTGGGTCTGAAGACGAGGCGCAGAGTTTGACGCGCCCTTGGCCCGAAGGTCGGTTGATGATCGAAGAAGCTGACGACGTCGATTGGTCGGGGGCTTAGACCACTGTGACCACCGTGCCGATAGGAACTCTGTTATACAGATCGATCACATGCTCATTCAGCATCCTAATGCACCCGTTTGAAACTGCATGACCGATGGTCTGCGGCTGCGTTGTGCCGTGAATTCGGAAATACGTGTCCACCCCGTTCTGAAACAGATACAGCGCGCGCGCGCCCAGAGGATTGTCTCCGCCGCCGGGCTGGACATAATCATTGTCTTTGAACTTGGCATAGGTGACAGGGTCCCGCTCAATCATCTCTTCGGTGGGTCGCCAGGTCGGCCATTCTTTCTTGACGTCTATGGTGGCCGAGCCGGTGAACTCCAGTCCGGCTTTGCCGACGCCGCAGCCATAGCGGATCGCTTTGCGTGGCTCGGTTACATAATAAAGGTAAAAGGATCGCGGCGCGACCAGCAGCTGACCGGGCTGAAATTGCTTTTTGATGCGCACGAATTGCGGCGTCGGATCATACTCGACCGCTTTCTTGGCGCTGGCAACACCCGGCAACAGGCTGGCAGCAGTACCGGCCAGAAAAACACGGCGTGTGAACATGGTGACATCCCTCAAATGACCAAAGAAATCATAACGCTAGTTTTGGAATGATAGCCGATTTGGTCAATCACTGGGGAAGGATAACCCGATTGTGATGTATTCCCTTTGCCACACACTCAATGCGGGCTTATGGGATGGGCGGGAAAAATCCCGCCCTTTTAACGGCTTAGGCCAGTTCGATATTGTCGGCGCTTTCGCGACCATCACGACCAGCGCGCAGCTCGTACGTGACTTTCTGGTTGTCGGCCAGACCGGTGAGGCCCGAACGCTCGACAGCCGAGATGTGTACGAAGATGTCTTTGCCGCCATCTTCGGGTGCGATAAAGCCGTAGCCTTTGGTGGTGTTGAACCATTTTACGGTGCCTGCGGGCATATCCGTTGTCTCCTGTTTGGTGCTGCCCACGGAGTTGCGGCAGCCTGGCGTCGTAGTCTGGATCGAGTGACTGAGCGCCGTAGAAGGAGACAGTGGGTCGAAATAGAAAAACGTAAGCCTCTTGGATATGGCATCGGTCAGGCCGTGTGGCAAGGGCGGATTGTACGGTTTGTACAGGGGTTTGAGGGGCAATCGTCCGATTTGTACAAGAATCCGCCGATGGTTTTGGTTATTAATTTGCGGACCTTTGATAAGACCCGGTTATTTATCTGGCGCGTCGGAGTGGCATTCAGAATCCGTTAACCCTCGTCATGATCAAGTTGCGGCATGAGCGATTACCGACGCGTCCGCATTCCCGGAGCCAAGTATTTTTTCACCGTGTCTTTGGCCGACCGGTCGTCGGAATTGCTGGTGCGAGAGGTGGCGCATTTGCGGGCCGCATTTGCAGTGACCCAGAGAGAGCGGCCGTTCTGGTGCGATGCGTTTGTTGTGTTGCCGGATCACCTGCACGCGATTTGGACCTTGCCGCCGGGGGATGCGGATTATTCGACACGGTGGGGTGCGATCAAGGCACGGTTTACGCGCGGGGTGAAGGCGTCGGGAGTGGTGGGGTGGAACCCCACCCTACGAACGGATTCGAAAATTGCGAAGGGGGATGCCGGGATTTGGCAGCGCCGGTTTTGGGAGCACACCATTCGGGACGAACAGGATTACCGCAATCATATGGCGTATTGTTGGGGGAATCCGGTGAAGCACGGGTTGGTCGAGCGCCCGACCGATTGGCTGTATTCGTCAATCCATCGCGATATTCGCGCGGGCAGGGTTGACCCGCAGTGGAGTGGTGTGGCCACAGATGGCGCGTTCGGAGAGCCGTAGGATGGGGTTTCACCCCATTATTTGAGAGGTTGGAGTTTGCATGTGGTTTGGTGCGCGGGAACAGATCGTGCAAGCGTTCGGGTATGATCGTTGAGTGAGTGATGGGGTGAAACCCCATCCTACGCTTGCTAACTCTTTAGAGTTGCGAGGTTCATTAGGTAATTGTCTAGAATTCTAGCTGAAAACTGTTCGTAACGTGTTTCGCCATCTAAATTTGCGCATCCAGCTCCCATCGCGGCGATATTTAGTTCGTCGCTCCATAATTTTCGCAAACAGTGGAAGTCAGTATTGAATGCAATGTAAT
The DNA here is from genome assembly GCF_056539905.1 of Ruegeria sp. AP7. Classification (NCBI taxonomy): domain Bacteria; kingdom Pseudomonadati; phylum Pseudomonadota; class Alphaproteobacteria; order Rhodobacterales; family Roseobacteraceae; genus Ruegeria; species Ruegeria sp. AP7. Next base: position 337,688 of record NZ_JBQFVT010000003.1, read on the forward strand.
CTGAGGCGCCGTTTTTCCGATAGTTTCTGCCTCGTACGCGGCCGTGAATTTGCCTCATGCCTTCACGAGCTAGGGTGTCCCACATCGCGAATTCATTAGGTTTCCACATCGCGAGAAGCTTTGAAACGAGCGATACACGTCTTTGTAGGTTTTTCTTAAGCGCTTCGTGGGTTTCGCAGTACTTCATAAATTCAGAGTACAGCCCGTTGAAATCAACAGGATCACTTTGAATACTAAACCAACCTAGGGCAGCATCACATTGTTCTGCACTCCAGCCTCGGAAAACTGAATAATCAGCGCCAAAACCTCTGAATCGAGGATAATTCTGAAGAACCGGTAGGTCTCTGAACCGTCCATCATGCAGGTAGTCATCCTTCCACCAAATCCAATTCTGTGCAGCTTCATCAGCGGTTTTCTTTAGCAGATTTTTTTTGGGGGGATGAGATGTTATCAAAAAGATCCAAAATGCTTCTTTCGTAGAAGTAACAATTGACATTGGTTTTGATCTGGCACCCTAAGATTCGACTACTCAAGGGTGCCAGCTCTAAAGTCGAAACTAACGCGCAAACTTCTTATGCTTCAACCGCTTGGGCTCCAACGCATCCGGTCCCAGACGGCGCTTTTTGTCCTCTTCGTAATCCTCGAAGTTACCCTCGAACCACTCGACGTGAGCGTCACCCTCGAAGGCCAGAATGTGCGTACAGATGCGGTCGAGGAAGAAGCGATCGTGTGAGATGACGACGGCGCAGCCGGCGAAATCGACCAGCGCGTCTTCCAGTGCGCGCAGGGTTTCCACGTCCAGATCGTTGGTCGGTTCGTCGAGCAGCAGCACGTTGCCACCCTCTTTCAGCAGACGGGCCATGTGGACGCGGTTGCGCTCACCACCTGACAGCAGCGAGACCTTTTTCTGCTGGTCGCCGCCCTTGAAGTTGAAGGACGAGCAATAAGCGCGGGAATTGACCTGCGCATCCCCCAACTGGATGATCTCGGCGCCGCCGGTGATCGCCTCCCACACGGTGTCGCTGTCTTTCAGATCGTCGCGGGACTGGTCGACATAGGACAGCTCGACCGTGTCACCCAGCGTGATGGTGCCGCTGTCGGGCTGTTCCTGACCGGTGAGCATCTTGAACAGGGTCGATTTACCGGCGCCGTTGGGGCCGATGACGCCGACAATGCCGCCGGGGGGCAGGGCGAAATCCAGCCCTTCGATCAGTTGCTTGTCGCCCATGTGTTTCGACAGGCCCTCGACCTCGATCACCTTGCCGCCAAGGCGTTGGCCGTTGGGGATGACGATTTGGGCACGGGTCAGTTTTTCGCGTTCGGACTGGTCTGCCAGTTCGTTATAGGCGTTGATCCGGGCCTTGGATTTGGCCTGACGGGCCTTCTGACCCTGACGCATCCATTCCAATTCGCGCTGCAGGGTTTTCTGCTTGGACTTGTCCTCGCGGGCTTCCTGTTCCAGCCGTTTGGCTTTTTGTTCCAGCCATGCGGAGTAGTTGCCCTCGTAAGGAATGCCGCGGCCGCGGTCGAGTTCCAGAATCCATCCAGTAATATCATCCAGGAAGTAACGGTCGTGGGTGACGATCAGGATGGTGCCCTTGTAGTCGATCAGGTGTTGTTGCAGCCAGGCGATGGTCTCGGCGTCCAGATGGTTGGTCGGTTCGTCGAGCAGAAGCATGTCGGGCGCTTCGAGCAGCAGCTTGCAGAGCGCCACGCGGCGTTTCTCACCCCCCGAAAGGTTGGCGATGTTGGCATCGTCCGGCGGGCAGCGCAGGGCCTCCATCGAAACGTCGATCTGGCTATCAAGGTCCCAGAGGTTTTCCGCGTCGATCGCGTCTTGCAGGGTGGTCATTTCCTCCATCAGCTCGTCCGAGTAGTTCTCGGCGATCTCCATGGCGATTTCGTTGAAGCGGTCGACCTTGGCCTTTTTCGCGGCCACACCCAGCATGACGTTTTCGCGGACGGTCAGCGATTCATCCAGCTGCGGCTCCTGCGGCAGATAGCCGACTTTGGCACCTTCGGCTGCCCATGCCTCACCGGTGAAATCAGTGTCGAGGCCGGCCATGATCTTCATCAGCGTCGATTTACCCGCGCCGTTGACGCCGACAACACCGATTTTCACGCCGGGCAGAAAGCTCAGGTGGATGTTTTCAAAGCACTTCTTGCCACCGGGATAGGTCTTGGAGACACCCTGCATGTGGTAGACATATTGATAGGCGGCCATGTCGCGTCCTCTGGGTCGGGGAATTTGAGTTGGAACGCTGGATATCCGAGGCGAGCGGGCGGGGCAAGCTGGTGGTATTGTGATTTTTGTTTGGTCGTTTGGTCCGGTAGGACCCAGACGAAATGGAGTGGTGAGGCTTTGACAGAACTTGCGGAACTGATTGCCGGTTGGGCGCAGCCGGGCCGGGTGACATGGATCGGTGTACGTTCTGGCCGCAGAGCAGAAATGGATGGGCGCAACGAGGATTGGGTCTCAAACGATGGACTCGACGGTGACCGCGCCCGAGCAGGCAAACGGGCGGTGACGTTGCTCCAGCAGGAGCATCTGGCGGCGATTGGGTCTTATCTGGGGCAAGAACCCGTGGCGCCTGAAATCTTGCGGCGTAATCTGGTGGTTTCGGGGATCAATCTGGCGGCGTTCAAGGGGCGGGAAGTGCAGGTGGGGCAAGCCATTTTGCGCTTTAGTGTGATCTGCGCGCCCTGTAGCCGGATGAAAGAGGCGTTGGGCACAGGCGGTTATTCTGCCGTGCGCGGACATGGCGGCTGGTGCGCCGAGGTGGTGCGGCCCGGGCGGGTGGCATTGGGTGATGCGGTTAGGCCGCTGCCGCATGCTCGTGAAGTTTGAAATACTGCACATGCTTAGATCGCAAGTAACATCGGGAATATGTAACCTAGGGCCCATATTCAATTTGAGCTACAAATAAATTTTATGAAGCCTTTTGTATTGCGAATACTTTGCGCTGTAGTTTTTCTGGCTCCCGGGGCGCTTTTTGCTCAGACTTTTACTAATTGCAATTCTAAAGGAGTTTGGGGTGTTTTTGAGGATGGTGACTATTGCTGGATGGCTACCAAATTCACCGGTAAACCTACGCGACAGATGTTGCTGATGATCGATACAAATGGTGAACCAGTGGTATTGCTACGGGCAGATGCGGCGGAGCGATATAGCCAATTGGATGGATTGCTTCTGCGAGCTGGTTCTCAGACCTTTCCGATGGTCCCTGACGACGGATGGGCTTTGGCGGTATCGAAGTCTGATCATAAGAAAATCGTTTCAGCAGTACTGAATACAGAAAGATTTTTCTTCGAAGGTACGGCGACCATTTTCAAACCAACACGCAAGTTCGAAGGTTACTTCAAGACAAAGCACGCCAGTAAGGCAATTGCCGCAATGAAGAAAAGATGCGTTTGGTGCGCTGATTGACAACCCGCTTCAGTTCTGAACATCAGCAGGATATGGAACACTATGACATTCCATATGCGCGGCCCGGGCAGGTCGTGGGGTTGTTCGGGGGGTCGTTTGATCCTCCGCATCAAGGCCATGTGCATGTGACGCGTGAGGCTATGAAGGCGTTTGGGTTGGATCGGGTGTGGTGGCTGGTGTCTCCGGGGAACCCTCTTAAGGAGCGAGGACCTGCACCTCTGGCGCGGCGGATGATGGCGGCACGCGCAGTGATGCAACATCCGCGTGTTGAGGTGACGGATATCGAGGCGCTGACGGCGACGCGGGCGACGGCGGATACGCTGGCGGCGTTACGGCACCTTTATCCTCAAGTGCGGTTCGTTTGGCTGATGGGTGCGGATAATTTGGCACAGTTTCACCGCTGGAAAGACTGGCGGCAGATTATGGACAATGTGCCGGTGGGCGTCGTGGCGCGGCCGGGGGATCGGATCTCGGCCCGGATGTCACCGGCGGCGCGGCTTTATGCCAAATACCGCATAGACGGGCAGGCGCGGCATTTGCTGGGACGGGCGGAGGCTCCGGCCTGGTGTTTTGTGAACGTTCCGATGGTTGACGTCAGTTCGACAGAGTTGCGCAGGCGCGGGGATTGGAGCGATGGGGTGTTGCCGGAATGACTCCTCTTGGCGCATAATCTTAATCTAGTGATTGTCTGCATTTAAGCTCTGGGATTCTAATAGACCCATGGTTGATCATATTTCGCGTCGATTGTTTCTGGGTGGATTAGGGGCGTCTCTGGTTCCGGGCACGGGTCTGGCCGAGGCGCCTTTGGTATCCTTGCGTCCTGTGCTGCGCGGACCGCAGCCCAGCGGGGCCGAGCGGTTGGTTAAAGCGGCGGGGCTGAGGGGCGAAGTTGTCTTTGCCGTGGCCGACGTTGAAACCGGAACCCCGCTGGAGGTATATGGCGAAGGCCAAAGCCTGCCGCCCGCCAGTGTCGCCAAGGCGTTGACCGCGCTTTACGCGCTGGACGTGCTGGGGTCGGAGCATCGGTTTGAAACCACCTTGATCGCGGATGGACCGATCGAGAATGGCATTCTGAAAGGCGACCTGATCCTTGCAGGTGGTGGGGATCCACTACTGGATACAGACGCACTGGCCACCATGGCAGCCAATCTGCGCAAGGCCGGAATCACCGAGGTTCGGGGCGCGTTCAAAGTCTATGATGGTGCGCTACCTTACGTCTTCAGCATCGATCCGGGGCAGCCGGATCATCTGGGCTATAGCCCGTCGATCAGCGGGATTTCCCTGAACTTCAACCGCGTGCATTTCGAGTGGAAACGCGAAGGCACCGGGTATGGCGTAACAATGGATGCGCGCAGCGCGAACTATACGCCGTCGGTGGATATGGCCTCTATGCGGGTCGAGAACCGCAGCCTGCCGATTTATACCTATCAGCCAAGCGCGCGGCAGGATCGCTGGACCGTGGCCAAAGGGGCGCTGGGCAATGGCGGGGCACGCTGGCTGCCGGTGCGCAAGCCTGCGCTTTATGCTGGGGACGTGTTCCGCACGCTGGCACGGGTGAACGGGATCGTGCTGGGCCGGGTGCAGGTAACGCGGCAGGCATCGCAAGGGACAGTTCTGGTCGTGCATCAGAGCGACCCGTTGGAAAGCATCCTGAAGGGGATGTTGAGATATTCGACCAATATTACTGCTGAAATGGTGGGCCTGGCGGCGACCAAAGCGCGCGGGGTTGCACCGCAGAGCCTTGAAGATTCCGCCACTGAAATGAACCGCTGGGCGGCCGCGCGCTTTGGTGCGAATGGGATCACGATGGTCGATCATTCCGGCCTTAGCGGAGCGTCGCGCATGGCCCCCGCCGGTCTGGTCAAGACGCTGGTGGCTGCGGGGCAATCAGAGGAGCTGCGGCCATTGCTTCGATCCTTTACTCTGGCCGACAAAAATGGGCAGCCGGTCAAGGATCATCCGATCAAGGTCGACGCAAAGACGGGGACGTTGAACTTCGTCTCGGGTCTTGGGGGTTATATGACAACGGCAGATGGAGTTGATCTGGCCTTTGCGATCTTCACCGCCGATACCGCGCACCGCGCCACGATCCCGCGAGCATCGCGCGAGCGCCCGGACGGCGCGCGGCCCTGGAACCGTCGGTCCCGCAAATTGCAACGCAATCTGATTGAGCGCTGGGGTACGCTCTACGGCAGCTAGGTTGTATGCCGCGCCCGGGCCCCGCGTTCGATAGCGGCGGCGTGCAGGCGGTCGATGCTGAGCTCATACCGGATTTCTTCCAGTAGGCGCAGTTCGGTTTCGGCCAGTGTGCCGTCAGCGGCGGCGACGTCACAGGCGAGCGCATATGCGGTTTCGTTCAGCCGCTCGGGCAGGTTTTCGCGGACCAGACCAAACAGGGCGTCCAACCCGTCTTCCTGCTCGAACAAATCAAACACGATCTGCGATACCCGGCGGGTACGGTCGATATCGTAACCGGCAAAGACCGGCAGCATGTTGACCGCGCCTTCGATCTTGACCAGCTCTGCCGTACGGATGTTCTCGTCCGAGGCGGAAACCGCCACCATGATTGCCACAAGGCAATCCTGCGGGGACATGGGGTGTGGGATCTGCTCGGTCATGGGGTTGTCCTGCGTAAGGGTGTACAAGATGGTACGATATGGTCGGCGGCAGGCGGGTTCAACACCTTGTTTTGACGTGCGGTAAGACTGTCCCGCGCCAGTCCTGTTGCAGCAGGGCCGTGATCATTCGGACCATGGGGAATAGGTGACGTTTTTGTAGTGACCATCCACCCAGCCTTCGGACACCTGACCCATCCACGGCGCGGTCCAGGCCTGCCCCAGCCGCTCGTCCAGTTCGGGACTGCGAATGCGGGTCCGCGTGCCGTTTGGCACCAGAGTGATCTCGCCGAGATAGATCTTGCCGCGGAGAATGAACATGTCCACCCGGATAAAGTCGAAGCTGCGACCGATCCCCTCGGCCAGCGCGACCATTTCGGGCAGGCAAGCGGGCATGGGCAGGGGGATTCCGGTTTTGAAATACAGCTCGTGTTCGACGTAAGAGCCGTCGCGGTTGTAGATGGTCTGGACATGGTTGGAATAGCGGCCGGTATCGACCTGAAACAGCTCGACCCTGCCATTGCAGACGAAGAATTTCCAATCCGGCGCATCGCCGTCGCCCATGCTGAGATCTTCTTCGATATAGACGTTGCGGGGCATCGTTTCATACCACCAGAGCGCCAGCTTTTCGTTGTGTTTGCGGGTTAGCCATTTCTTGGCGCGCTCCTCTTCTTGCGCGCGGGTCTTATCCGTTATTGGGAACGAGATGGCCTTGTTGGTGCCGGAACTGTGGTTGGATTTGAAGTAATAGCCACCATCCGGAATCTCGCCGTTGTCCGGTAGTTCTGCCTTGTCAGACACCCAGATGCGTTGCGGAATCTCGAACGTGTCGCGCAGGGCGACCGGCACAAACCCCGCGCTGCGCAGCTTGTCCGAGGGGCTGTGTTCGGGGACCAAACCGAAGAATTTGAACAGTACCTGCTTTTCGGTAAAGGTCTTGGGCGAGATGAGATCGGGGAACCATCCATGTTTGCGATGATAGGCCCGCATGGACCGGATCATCGCGGGGGCAAAATCTTCGCCCAGAGCCTCGACACCTCTGAGAAACCCCTGGGGCGGCTTTTGGTTAACGCCGTGCAGCCCTTCGTCGAAAATGGTTTTGAGTTTGTTTCTTACGAGATGTCTGAGTTTCATATTGTTTTATCATCGACTAAATGGCGGTTTGTCACGAGGTAAGAGCTTTTGTCGCGCGAATTGCAAGGTTGGCCTGCAAGGGTTGTCGAAATCGAGGCAAAGTGTGGTTCTTTGGCTGATGAAAATCACCGCCTTTTATTGACTCATACTGCACCTGCACAATAACAGGGGCCGGTCCGGACGCATGGGGTGTCTGGCACGTTTCCCGATGGAGTATACAAATGTCTGACCTGCGTGAAACCGCGATGACGTCCAAGGCGTGGCCGTTTGAAGAGGCGCGGCGGTTGCTCAAACGGTATAAGCACGGTGCTCCGGAGAAGGGATATGTGCTGTTTGAGACCGGCTATGGCCCCTCGGGTCTGCCGCATATAGGCACCTTTGGCGAGGTCGCGCGAACCACGATGGTCAAGCGCGCGTTTGAGGCGCTGTCGGATATTCCGACCAAGCTGATCTGCTTCTCGGACGATCTGGACGGGATGCGGAAGGTGCCGACCAACGTGCCGAACCCGGAAATCCTGGAGCAGCATTTGCAGCGCCCATTGACCTCGGTTCCTGATCCGTTCGGTGAATATGACAGCTTTGGTGAGCATAACAACGCGATGCTGCGGCGGTTCCTCGATACGTTCGGGTTCGAGTATGAGTTCTACTCGGCCAAGGAGTTCTATGAATCCGGTCAGTTCGACGAGGTGCTCAAGCGTGCGGTTGAGCGCTATGACGAGATCATGGCGATCATGCTGAAAAGCCTGCGCGAAGAACGCCAGCAGACCTATTCGATCTTCCTGCCGCTGCACCCTGAAAGCGGGCGGGTGATGTATGTGCCGATGAAGAAGGTCTGTGCCGAGACCTATACCGTGACCTTTGACGATGAGACGGGCAAGGAGTGGACCGTTCCTGTGACCGGTGGCCACGTCAAGCTGCAGTGGAAGCCGGATTTCGGCGCGCGCTGGGCGGCGTTGGGCGTTGATTTCGAGATGTATGGCAAGGAACACGCCACCAACGAAAAGATCTATGACGCGATCTGCCGGGCCTTAGGCGGTCGTGCACCTGAGCATTTCTCGTATGAACTGTTCCTCGATGAGAACGGGCAGAAGATTTCGAAGTCGTCGGGTAATGGTGTGTCGATTGACGAATGGCTGACCTATGCGCCGACCGAGTCGCTGGCCTATTTCATGTATCAGAAGCCGAAGACAGCAAAGCGGATGCATTTCGATGTGATCCCGAAGGCTTATGATGAATATCATCAGCAGTTGCGGGCCTATCCGGGGCAGGACCTGAAGGCGCAGCTGAACAACCCGGTGTGGCATATACATGGTGGGAACGTACCTGAATCCACGCTGATGGTGCCCTTTGCAATGCTGCTGAATCTGGCGTCGGTCTCCGGGGCTGAGGATAAAGAAGCCTTGTGGGGATTTATCCGTCGATACGCACCTGAGGCCACGGCGGAAACTCACCCTGATCTGGATCAGGCGGCGGGCTTTGCGGTGCGGTACTTCAACGATTTCGTCAAACCGACGCGTAAGCATCGCGCGCCGACGGATTTGGAACGCGAGGCGCTGGAGGCGTTGAAGGCGGCTTTGGAAACCTATTACGGGCCGATCGAAGACGAGGCGCTGCAATCGGTGGTCTATTCCATCGGGCGCGAGCGGTTTGATCCGATGCGCGGCTGGTTCACGGCGCTGTATGAAGTGCTGCTTGGGGCGTCGCAGGGGCCTCGGTTCGGTGGGTTCATCGCGCTCTATGGTGTGCCAGAGACGATCGCTCTGATCGACAAGGCGCTGGCCGGAGAACTGTCCTGATTTGACCTGATCCAGTGTGGGGCTACCCTTGCATCAGGAGGTGGCCCCATGCGTCGACTTTTGCTTGCTTTATCCCTGAGTGCCGGACTAGCATCCGGAGCCTTCGCGCAGAATGCGGAGATCGAGGCCAATATCTCGGCCCAGATACAGGCCTTCAAGGCGGATGATTTTGCCACCGCTTTTACCTTTGCGAGTCCCAATATTCAGCGCTTATTTGGCGACCCGGACAATTTTGGGGTGATGGTGCGCCGCGGTTATCCGATGGTCTGGCGACCGGCGGAGGTGCGGTTTCTGGAGTTGCGCGAGATAAGCGGTGCCTTGTGGCAGAAGGTCATGATCACCGATGGCGACGGACGGGTGCATCTGCTGGATTACCAGATGATCCAACAAGAGGGCCGTTGGAAGATCAACGGCGTGCAGTTGCTGGGCAATTCTGACCCGGCGGCCTGAGGCAACACCACCGTCACGGTGGTAAGAGCCGCGATTAATCCCTTTTCGATACTCAGACCCATGCGCTTGGGCTCAGGGCCCGGGCGGTATCGGGTTTTGGCGCGCGTGCTTGGCGCGATTGGGAAAGGGATTTTACATGAACAAGGCAATCACCGACGGCATCGTGTTCATGCCGTCCGCCTATGCGGCTGATCTTGGGGTCTGGTCCAGTGGCGACGGCACGCCGGGCTCTCCGACCTATGAAGGGTCGGGTACGGGCGTGTTCGTTCCAGCGGATGCGGATTTTGCGGGCTGTCTGGAGATTTACAAAACGGCAGAGCCTCAGCGTCTGCGCTATATGGGGCAGACGTCCTTGTTGCCGGGCTGCTATCTGCAGATCAAGGCGCGGGTGAAGGCGATCAGTGGGCCGCTGCCCGAGGTGCGGATCGCGGGCTGGGCCGGTGGTGCCGGAGATGCGCATGTGGACGGGTTGGTCGAGCAGGGCCCCGCGGTGCAGCTGACCGGCTATGGCATCGTGCATGAGGTGACGGCCATCGTGGGCACGGGCCTGCGCCCCGGCGTGGATATGCCATGGGGCAACACGGCGCTTTATGGCCATTATGGTTTGGATATCGAAGGCACCAACGGCGCGGTGGTGCGGGTGGATGATATCGAGATCACCGATGTGACTTCGGTTTTCTTGCGGGACATGATCGGGCTGGTAGACTTGCGCGATTTTGGGGCGGTGGGCGACGGGGTCACCGATGACTCGGCGGCGTTTGAGGCGGCGGATCAGGCGGCGAACGGGCGCAAGGTCTACGTGCCACAGGGTGAGTTCCGGCTGGAAGAGAACACTAATATGGCATCCGAGGTCTCGTTCGACGGCACCGTGACGATGCCGGTCGACAAGATGCTGCTGTTGACCAAGAATTTCGATCTGCCGACCTATATCGCCGCCTTTGGTGACGAGATGCTGGCGTTTAAAAAGGCGTTTCAGGCGCTGTTAAATAGCTCGGACCATGAATCGCTGGATCTGGGTGGACGCAAGATTGCGGTGACCGAGCCTATCGATATGGCGGCGGCTGTGCCGAACCGAACGGGCTATGCCACCCGTCGCGTAGTGCGTAACGGGCAGTTTGACGTCAAAAGCAGCTCGAACTGGGATACCGAAACCTTCACCTCGATCGCGACCTACAGCCCGTCTGATCCCGATACGCTGACCAACCTGGCCAACGTGGCCAACATTCCGGTTGGGTCTCTGGTCACCGGCAGCGGTGTCAGGCGTGAGGTTTATGTGCAGTCGAAAAACGAAAGCACCGGTGAGATCACGCTGAGCGCGCCAACCTATGATGCGGCGGGTACGCAGACCTTCACCTTTACGTCGTTTGAATACCTGCTGGATTTCAGCGGCTTCAGCGCGCTGCAAAAGTTCAACATGGAAGGGATCGAGTTCCAGTGCAACGGGCGATGCAGTGATGTCCGACTGTCACCCGGTGGGAACACCTTTGTGCTGAAGGACTGTTTCATCAGTCGTCCGAAGGATCGCGGCGTCACCTCGATCGGGCGCGGATGTCAGGGGATGCTGATCGATGGCTGTCAGTTCCTGTCGACCGAGTAAAGTCTGGATGTGCCGGATCGCAGTTCGATCGCACTGAACGCCAATGCCAATGACGTCAAGCTGCGCCATAACCGGGCGGCCCGGTTCCATCATTTCGCAGTGCTGAGCGGCGACAACAATCTGGTCCTGGGCAACCACTTTTTCCAGGGCGACAACGTGGCCAACGGGGTGCGCAATGCCGGGTTGGTTATCATCGGCGGCTACAACAGTTCGTCCATCGCCGAGAACTATGTCGATAACTGTTTTATCGAATGGACCAACGAGCACGACGCGAACCCGGATTACTTTACCAGCTTCTCGTTCAGCGCGCTGAGTATCACGGATAACATTTTCTACGCCAGCGATGTTGCGCCCTGGTTCAGCTATCTGGTGATCCGCCCCTATGGCACGGGTCATTTCCTGAACGGGCTGACCGTGACGGGCAACAAGTTTCGCGTCAACAATGTGCGGATCGACCGGGTGGATCGGGTCGATTCCAGTTTTGCCGATCTCGACCCGGAACGGCACAAGAGAGTGTGTTTTGAGAATAATACGTTTCACGGCATCGATACGCCCTGCGCCAATCCGTTGAGATTGCAGCATACGCAGAGTTCTCCGTCTTCGGCCTGGACCATCAGTTCGCAGGGGCAGTTACCGTTTGGAGGCCGAGCTCGCGGATGTGATTCGGTTGTGGCCCTGGGCAGTCTCGGGAACGCATCGAACGCGATACGCTATACCACGCCATATGTTGAACTGAGACAGGGTGCGAGTCAGAGCGATATACGCCTGCGCTGGTCCGAAGGCTTGCGCGGGGCAGTCTCGACTATCCTGCGGACCGATACCTGATTGACGTGGCGGGCTGCCCAGTTTTGGGCGGCCCATCTTCAATGGCTGCGCCACAGGGCGAATTGGATTCCGATATTGTCATCGGCTGAATTGCGTTCGGCACCCAGAATCCAGGTGAGGTTGCCTTTTTTCGGGCGATACATCAGCGAGGGACGTACCCGCCAATACCAAGGGTGATCTGAAATATACGAGGTTTCTATCTGCAAGAGCGGGTCAATGCGCCGTCCCGAGGACAGGCCAGCCGTGAAATCCAGCTTGCGGATTAGAGCCTCATGCGTGCGGTTTTCGAGCACGGCGTCGATATTGATCCATCCGCCCCCCAATCCGGTTTGAATCCCTTTACCATATGAGAGTGTTGTTTTGTACATCGCCCAGGCATCATATTGACGGTGATGTGTACCCACGCCAAACTCGGCGGCAAATCGCCCTGCTTGCCCGAGGTCAGCGACCGGAAAGCGGGCGAAAACCAACGCATGTCCATACAGATCCTGATGCTCTTCGGCATCGAGGCCTATGGTCAGTTTTGGTCTCAGCCCCCATTCGGCATAAAGCGCGGATTCATATTTGTAGATACCGTCATCTTCTTTGAAAGCGGTCACCGAGAGCGCGGTGAAGCTTGAGCCTTTTTCGCGCAGCCACGCCCCGGCCCAAGCCGGAGTGCTCACTAAAAAGACCAACAGATAGATGAAAAACTGACGCGCCATGCCTGCAGCATCGGCAGTCATGGTTAACGGATGGTTAGTAACTTGTTGAGGTTTGATAAAGTTTTTGAAACGCAGGCGCACTTAACTGCAGGAAATGGATTGCGTTTCCTGAAGCTGTGCTAGGCTGGGGGCAGCTACAAAGGAGAAGCCAGATGCCGCAGATTTCCAAAACCGACAGTTATCAGACCGTCATTACCACATTTGAGATGACGCCCGGAACCTGCCAGGATCTTCTTGAGGCGCTAACTGATGCTTATGCCGAATTCATCTCGAAACAACCCGGGTTCATATCTGCAGGGCTGCATGTGAATGACGCCCAGACCCGGATTGCCAACTACTCGCAATGGGAGCGGCGCGATGATTTTCTGGCGATGCTGCGTACGCCGGAAATGCGGGAACGAAACCGCCGCATCAACGAGCTGTGTAAGAGCTTTGAGCCGGTGATGTATGACGTTGCCGAAACATTCGGCGGTTCCTGACCTGAATCAAGGCGCGCTGTGGCGAGGCAGGGCAAGATGCTGGCGCAACCACGGAGGCACAAGCCATGTACCACAACATCCTTGTCCCTATTTCATTTGATGCCGAACGCGACAGTTCGGCGGCGATGAAACTGGCAAAGTTGCTGGCAACCCCACAGGCGCAGATCACTCTGCTGCATGTGGTCGAGCACATTCCGGATTATGCGATCTCATACATGCCGGCGGAATATCTTTCAGAGACACGCAAAGCGCTTCAGGCTGAGCTTGATACGCTGGCTGCTCGATTACCAAATGCCCAAGGACAGGTGATCGAAGGTCACTCTGGCAGAACAATTCTGGATTGGGCCGAAGTGAACAAGCCCGACCTGATCATTCTGGCCTCGCACCGGCCTGGCATGCAGGATCTGCTATTGGGGTCAACCGCGACCCATGTGGTACGGCACGCAAAATGCGCAGTGCATGTGGTGCGGTGACGGAGTAGGTTTTTTAGCTCGGTATGGCCATGGCTTTGCCACATACAGGGTGTATAGCTGCCTCAATGACGACCGGAAATACAAATGATGAGATTGGCCTTAGTCCGCGGATGACAAGGCGGCAACGGCGTGCGGATGAGATGCGTCGGAAAGCTCTGTCGCCGCTGCGTATTCTGCTGATGGTGCTTGCGCTGCCGTTGACAATCGGAATGATCACGATCGGGGTGTATTTGCGCATCTCGGACTACGAGCGTCATGAAGCTGTGATCCATCTGGTGGCGCTGGCGGGCTGTGACACGGTGCAGCGGCTTGTTCCGGGGCCATTTTTTGAAGGTCGGCCGGGCTATCACAAGCGAAATGACCCCGACGGTGACGGTGTTGCCTGTGGCACCCGTGGTCTGCAACGGCAACGAACGACTGCGATGCCGGGAACTGCCGGGAACGCACCGCGGCAAACTCAGGCACCGCGTGAGCGTACCGTTGGAACCGCGAAGTTCCTCAAACCCTGATGATTATCCCTTCATGGCTTGCAATAACTCCAGCAGGCGCTTGCGGTCATCATCATTTGTGTAATCTCCAGTGGCCAGACGTTCCGCGATGCGCAGGCGCAGGCGTTCCTGCTGGGTGCGGACCTCTTCTCCCGCGGTTTCGGCCAGAGTTTTCATAATCATCGCCACCGCTTGCTGGCGCTTGGTGGTAGGATTGGCGATGTAGTCGACCAGGCTCTGTTGACCGGAATCGAGGATGTTTTCGGCCAAATCACGCAGTTGATCGCCATTGGGCAGCAGCGGGGTCGGAGCGTCCGTGGGCGGCAGGATTTCCGGCACGCTGCGCGGGGTTTCGGCCAGCGCGTTCGCACCGTCAACAAAGGCTTCGGTGATCATCCGGGTGATCTTGATCGCGCGAGGGTCCTTGAACAGGGCCGAGGCGATGGCCACGCCGTAATCGGTATAGACCCACGGATTAACCCGCCGCCCACCGCGGCCCTTGGGTTTTGAAATCACATTCTGTGATTGCAAATCAGCAACCTCAGCATCGTTCAGCTGAAAGCGGTAGCCCTCGAACAGATCCTTGTTGCGCGAGACAGCCTGATTGAAAGCGCTGACGGACTTTCCGTAGAACTGCGCCAGATCCTCGGCCAGCACCACGCGGGTGCCGCGCACCCGGTGAATGGCGCTCTGGACTTCATGCGCGCTGGGCAGGGTGTTTGGGTTCGTCATGGCAACCCTTTGGAATCACAATTTGTGATGTCAAACGTGGAGGAGCGCGCGCTGGGCTGCAACCTTGAAGTGTCGGTGTCCAAATGTGGTTGAGGCGTCAGGTTGAAAATGCCCTGATTCTTTAAGTATCAATGCGAGATTTCAGAACGCTGTGATACGTTGCGCGCGGCGCGGCCGTACCGGTCGCACCTTATGGCAATTTCGCCAGACGAGGGAGGACAGTCATGTTTGCACGTATTACTCAATACAAAATGAAACCCGGCACGCGCGAGGCGGCGACGGCGAAAATGAATGATCTGAAATCCGAAATCATGGGCATGCCCGGCATACATAGTTTTACCAATGTGATGAACGAGGATGGCTCGGGCTATGTGATTTCGGTGGTGGAAAGCGAGGCGACCTCGAACGCGAACGCGCCCAAAGTGGCCGAGCTGTGGGGCCATTTCGCCGAATTCATGGAAGGCCCGCCGACGCCGGTTGGGTATGATGTGGTTGCCCATTGGGATAAGGACTGATTGGCAGGGCGGGGTTTTCCCGCCTTCTTTTTGACGCGGTGTAGCATAGGGTTTTACCCTATCATGAGTATGGGCTGCTTCGGAGTGATGGGGCGAAACAACATTCTACGCTTGCTGCGCCGATCCTCGGTCAACACTACGCGGGTGCCGCGCACCCGGTGAATGGCGCTCTGGACTTCATGCGTGCTGGGCAGGGTGTAGGGTTTCGTCATATCAGCCGTTTGGAATCACAATCTGTGATAGCGAACGTGGAGGAGAGAGGGCTGCGCTGCAACCTTGTAGTGTATGGATATTGTCGATCGAGACAGGACTTGAGGTAGTGTCAGCCGCTTGCCTTGCCCAAATAGGCAAGTCGATAGGCGAGGGCGACACCGCCCGCGCCTCCGACTACATTGCCGACTGTCACCCAAAAAAGGTTGCTGATGGTGGCGCCCCAACCGAGTTCGGCACCTGCTAGTGCACCCTGAGGCAGCAGGTACATATTAGCGATCGAGTGTTCGAGACCCAACAGAACAAACGCCGCAATTGGCCAGAGTATTGACATGACCTTTCCCACGACCGATCTGGCGGCGAAGCTCAGCCAGACGGCAAGGCACACTAAGGCGTTGCACAGAATGCCTCGTATAAAGGCTTGCGTTGGAGAGAGATCAATCTTGCCATTTGCGATCGCTACAGCTGTGGCCCCCATTGGTCCTTCCAGCAAACCGCTTGCAGCGCAAGCCAGGACTAGTGCGACGGCTCCGACTAAATTCCCAAGATACACGAATCCCCAGTTCCTCAACAGGTCACGCATCGAGATTTTTCGGTCCACCGCCGCGATGGTCATCAGCGCGTTTCCGGTGAACAGTTCCGCCCCACCAACGACCACAAGGATCAGGCCCAGAGAAAACACCACCCCACCAAGAAACCGGGCTGGCCCAAATCCGGGATCTACGCCGGTCATAACCATAGTGTAGGCGGCACCGCCGAAGCCGATGAAGACACCTGCGAGTATTGCAAGTGTCAGCGTTTGAACGATGGAAAGATGTGCCTTTGCGACACCAGATGTTTCAACCAGTTCTGCAATCTGTGCAGGTTTGTAAGCGTCTACGCCGGTTGGATTGTGAGCCTTCATGCGTCGCACACTGCCAACATATTCATGTTTCGACATTGATCCGGATCAAGGCCACACGACGAAGTACAGAGGTTCAGCCCAAGGCTTGTGCCAACTAAACTTCTAACTTGATCTCGACAGCCACTTTTGTCCTATCGCTTCCTTCTCTTCACGTTCCCACCCCGCTGCCCCGGACGCCCAGCCGTTGATCGCCCGCGCGATTTCACCGCGTCTTCCGAGGCTTTCTCGACCGCCCATTGGCGCGCCATGGGGTCGTCGGCGACGGCCAGATCGACCGCTTCCAAGCGTTTGATCTCATCCCGGATGTTGGCGGCCTCTTCGAATTCCAGGTTCTCGGCGGCTTTGCGCATTTGCTCGCGCAATCCGTCCAGATGGGCCTCGAGGTTCGCGCCGTGCATCGGTTTGTCGATTGTGGCGGTGACGCGGTTCATGTCGACATCGCCTTCGTAGAGACCGGCCAGAACGTCCTCGACATTCTTCTTCACCGTCTCAGGCGTGATGCCGTGTTCCTCGTTATAGGCGATCTGTCTGGAGCGGCGGCGGTTGGTTTCGTTTAGCGCGCGTTCCATCGAGCCGGTGATCTTGTCGGCATACATGATCACCCGGCCATCGGCGTTTCGCGCGGCACGGCCGATGGTCTGGATCAGTGAGGTTTCGGACCGTAGGAAGCCTTCTTTATCCGCGTCCAGAATGGCGACCAGCCCGCATTCGGGGATGTCGAGTCCCTCGCGCAGCAGGTTGATGCCGACCAGCACGTCGAACGCCCCCAGCCGCAGGTCGCGCAGGATTTCGATGCGTTCCAGCGTGTCGATGTCCGAGTGCATGTAGCGGACCTTGATACCCTGTTCGTGCAGGTATTCGGTCAGATCCTCAGCCATGCGTTTGGTCAGCGTGGTGACCAGCGTGCGATAGCCATCAGCCGCCACTTTGCGCACCTCGTCTAGCAGATCGTCCACCTGCATCGAGACGGGTCGGATTTCGACCTCGGGGTCCAGCAGGCCAGTGGGGCGGATCACCTGTTCGGTGAAGACGCCGCCGGTCTGTTCGATCTCCCATTTGGCAGGCGTGGCCGAGACGAAGACGGATTGCGGGCGCATGGCGTCCCATTCCTCGAACTTGAGGGGGCGGTTGTCCATGCAGGACGGCAGGCGGAACCCGTGCTCGGCCAGCGTGAACTTGCGCCGATAGTCGCCCCGGTACATGCCGCCGATCTGCGGCACGCTGACGTGGGATTCGTCGGCAAAGACGATGGCGTTGTCTGGGATAAACTCGAACAGGGTCGGGGGCGGCTCACCCGGCGCGCGGCCCGTGAGGTAGCGCGAGTAGTTCTCGATCCCGTTGCAGACGCCGGTGGCCTCGAGCATTTCCAGATCGAAATTGGTGCGCTGTTCCAGACGTTGGGCCTCCAGCAGTTTGCCCTCGCCGACCAGTTGGTCCAGCCGGATGCGGAGTTCCTTTTTGATCCCGATGATCGCTTGGTTCATCGTCGGCTTGGGCGTCACGTAGTGCGAATTCGCATAGACGCGAACTTGCTCCATCGTCGCGGCACGTTCACCGGTCAGCGGGTCAAACTCGGTGATGGTTTCCAACTCTTCGCCGAAGAATGAGAATTTCCAAGCACGGTCCTCAAGGTGGGCGGGCCAGATTTCCAACGAGTCGCCACGTACCCGGAAGGACCCGCGCTGAAAGGCCTGATCGTTACGGCGGTACTGCTGGGCAACCAGATCGGCCATCACCTGACGCTGGTCGTATTCGTGCCCAACCTTCAGATCCTGCGTCATTGCCCCATAGGTTTCCACCGAACCGATGCCGTAGATGCATGAGACCGAGGCGACGATGATCACGTCATCGCGTTCCAGCAGCGCCCGCGTGGCCGAGTGGCGCATCCGGTCGATCTGTTCGTTTATCTGGGATTCTTTTTCTATGTAGGTGTCTGAGCGCGGCACGTAGGCCTCGGGCTGGTAGTAGTCGTAGTAGGAGACAAAGTATTCGACCGAGTTCTCAGGGAAGAAGCCCTTGAACTCACCGTAAAGCTGCGCCGCCAGCGTCTTGTTGGGGGCGAGGATGATCGCCGGGCGCTGAGTCTCTTCAATCACCTTCGCCATGGTGAAGGTTTTGCCCGTCCCGGTTGCCCCCAAAAGAACCTGATCACGTTCCCCGTCATTTACACCGCCTGTTAGTTCCTTGATCGCCGTTGGCTGGTCGCCTGCGGGGGCGAACTCGGTGTGCATGACAAACTGCCTGCCGCCCTCAAGTTTCAGGCGCGCGCGCACGTCCTCGGCGGTCAGTTGGGTCTTGTCGGAATGGGCGTATGGCATAGGCGGGCTCCGGATCAGAACTCTACATTTGTTCTTATTTTGTCCAACTGCAAGGGCTGATCCGGTCTGGGAACCTCTGATTCAGTAATAGGCGGGTTCAGCATCCGGAATGTGATCCGAATTCACCTTTTTGGCCAGTGCCTTCAGGTTGCTGTCAAGAACCTTCGACATCATCATTTTCATCAAGGTCTGCCCTAAAAACCAGCCGAGGGGGCCATATTTCACGGCATAATCCATGCTCCAGATCACCTGGGTGCTAGCCCCGTCCAGCGGTTTGATTGCGATCGTGGCATGCGCATAGGTTAGGGGCATCGCTGTCATATCGGACAGGCGCACGCTGTAACCTCGGTTGGGGTCCCACTCTGTCACCTCTTCGACCAAAGAGGTTCCGTTCTCAAAGTAACAACGCCGCTTTGACCCAATGCCATTTGCCCCATGCGTCAGGGCCTCGACATATGCGATCTGTGGGGCAATCTCGTCGATCTGCATAAACCGGCCGAGTACCGCCCAGATGGCTTCGGGGGTCGCGTTGATTTCAAGGGTTCGTTCATAATGGATCATCTGCTCAATCCTTTGGCTGATCTTTCGAAAATCATAAGTGTTGCCAATGACAGTTCCTGTCATCAGGATGTTGTTGCGGCCCGCGACAATTGTCATCTTGTCCCGGGCCGCGCTCTGACGCATAAACAGGCCCATCAAGTGAATACGGAGAGGCGACATGCGCGCACGGATTTACCAGCCTTCGCGAAACGCGATGACCTCGGGGATGGCCAAGACCCGCAAGTGGGTTCTGGAATATGCCCCAGCTTCTGCGCGCGAAGTTGATCCGCTGATGGGCTGGACCTCGTCCAATGACACGCAAACCCAGGTGCGTCTGAAATTCGACTCCAAGGAAGAGGCGTTGGACTACGCCAAGGACAACGGCATCGATGCACAGGTGAGCGAACCGCACAAGCGCAAGCCGAACTTGCGGGCCCGCGGCTATGGTGAGAACTTTGCCACAGACCGGCGTGCGCCCTGGACTCACTGACAAGGCATCCTGAATGATCGACATCCGCGAAGCCGATCCCGGCGCCGAGGAAATGCGCGCCATCATTCAAGCCCATTTCGCGCATAGCGCAGCAGCTGGCCCTGCTGAAAGCAATCACACAATGGATGCAGGCTCACTTGCCGCCACCGGAGTGCGATTTTGGGCGCTTTATGAGGACGGCTGCCCGTTGGGGTGTGGCGCGCTAAAGGCATTGCCCGACGGCACCGCCGAGGTCAAATCAGTGCATATCTTGGCCGAGGCACGTGGTAGGGGGCTTGCGAGGGTGATGATGAAACACCTTGCGCAGATCGCGCAAGATGAAGGACTATCTGCGTTGGTTTTGGAAACTGGCGCTGACCATCTGCAAGGCTATGACGCGGCGCGCAAGCTATATGAATCGCTGGGGTATTCATATTGCGGTCCGATTGTAGGTTACGAAAACGACCCAAACAGCGCCTTCATGCGCTTGGCTCTTGAACCCGCCCGCTAAAAGCCGCAAGAAGGGCTCAGCGGTCCCTTAGCTCAACTGGATAGAGCAGCTGACTTCTAATCAGCAGGTTGAGGGTTCGAGTCCTTCAGGGATCGCCACTCCATAACTTCAACACTGAGTATCCGAGGCCGCTTCGGATACTTTTGTGAACCTTCGGGTTGCGGATGAAAAATCCGTCGTATCGGTATGAGATATGGCTTGAGTTAGAGAACGCATTACGACCTGAGTTTGGACAAATTTACGCCCAGAATAGCCAATAGCCGACGCAGAGAAAGTGACGGAATACGGACTGGGATCCAATGAAAAAGATTGCTCTTCTTCTTGCCTTTTTGCCTGCGGCTGCATTTGCAGAAGAACGCGTGTTTGAATGTGACGCGCCGGATGCAGAACATCCGGAAATGGCAGCCAAACTGGTTAAATATGATGGGCAGCAAAAGGGCCACATTACAATAGGTGACATCGACAAAGACGTGGATGTATTCCCCGGCCTCGACACTTTGACCTACCTGTATATTGGCGATGGCTACACACTGCACTACAACGTACACCCGGAAAAAGGCACCTTCGACTACTCGGCTTCGGGCAGTAAATCTGGCTGGGGCAAAGGCGCGTGTCGGGAAATTACGGGGCAATAATTGATTTGAGCGGACGGCGCGGCCAAGGCACTGATTTTGGCCCGCTTTTCAATAGTTCAGGCGCTTATCGCCTTCCAATTCTGGTTGGTGGCGAAATAGCTATCCCTCAGCAATCCAAAGATAGGGGATCCAATAAAATGAAATGCAAGTTCTTGTCGGTCCTCACTTATCAAGCAATAGTGAGCCGATCCAAGAAGTAGTAAAGTAATTAAGCACCAAGGCGGAACTTGGTCGGTGTCATTCCGGTTTGACCTCGGAAGAAGCGGGTGAAATGGGACTTGTCGGAGTAGCCGAGCATCAGGCCGATCTCCGCTATTGTCATCTTGTCTTCTCGGAGGTGCTTCTTAGCGACATCGACACGCAGCCGTTTGATCTCACGGGGTAGCGTTGTGCTTTGTTGCTGAAGCGCTTTCAGAAACCGTTCCGGCTGTATTCCCAGCAATCCGGCCACCCGCTCTGGTCCCAGATCAGTTTCGTCCAGTTTGTCGCGTAAGACAGATCGCAAAGCAGCTACCACGGTCACTTCTTCATCTTGTCGAGGCGAAGCCAATGGTTTGGTCGAGCCTTCAGAGACGTGGAGCAAAAACAACCATTCCACAGGAAAACTAATCTGCATTCCGGAATCAGGCCCAAGGCCAACCTCGATCCCCTTGTAGTTGATAGGCAGACCAGTGATGTATCTGCTTTCCCATCGAACACGGGAAGGATTCCAGGAGTCTCCGACGACTGTCTGCAATAGGCGCACGTAGATTGCGGCTCCAAAAGCGGCAACCTGAACCGGTGGGACAGTCGGTTCCTGTTGCCTCTCGATCCGATAAGTCGCCCTGTCAGCTTCAATGACAAGGCTGTGCCGCACAGAGTTTGACTCCTGCGGTACAAGCCCAACAAAACGGGCAAAAAACTCGAACAGACTCGTTGTCGATTGCAAGGCTTGAGCGAACGGAGGCCATCCTTGCAGGTCAAATGTTTCTCCGACATGCAGGCCGAGGTATCGATCACCGGACAACTCTGAGAAAGCATTCACCAAGCCGTAGACCAACTCTGAGTGTACAAATACGGATCGGTCAGACAGCAGCTCGGCCTTCAAGCCGACCTGATCCAGTGCTGGTTGCGGGTTGATCTTACGTTCGGTGAGATATTGCAGGAACGGAGCGGCTAAAGAGAGGCGAATAAAGCCCTCGCTATGCTCTTGAGAGGTCGAGTTGAAAGGCAAGCCCGTCACCATTGTTTAGATTAGTTTTCCGCAGTGGCCAGTTTTTCAATCACATTCGAACATCTTAATTCAAAAGTGGCAACCGAGCCAAGGTATTCCAGACTACAGTTTGTAAAACATGAATATGAAGGGAGTACTTATGTCTGGTCTACGATTGTCCCTTTGCTCGACGGTAATTGTCGCTGCAGCTCTTTCTTTTTCAACGTCCGCACATGCTCAGGAACAAGAAGAACCCCAAACGCTATTTACCAACGTGCATGTCTTCGATGGCGTTAATGAACAGCGTATCGAGAATGCCAGCGTATTGGTCGAGGGCAATCTAATTAAGGCCGTATCAACCGATGCGATCGATGCCCCCAACGCTACGGTCATTGACGGAGAGGGGCGGACACTTACCCCCGGGTTTATTGAACTGCACGCGCACCTCATGCTGATGGGGCCGACGTTACCTGCGATGGAGGCCAACACAACCTGGGAGGACTTTGCCATACACGGTGCACGGATGGCCGAGATGTATCTGATGCAGGGGTTCACTACAGTGAGGGATGCAGGTGGGGCCAATGGTGGGCTTCGGCGGGCAATTGACTCAGGCCAGATCATTGGGCCCCGCCACTATGCCTCGGGTGCTTTCTTGGGAACTCGGGGTGGTCATGCAGATTTCGCCAATTTCACGGCGCCGCCCGGTTCTGAAACCAACATGAGCCGTCTGAATTTGGCTCAAGAAGTCGATAGCGTTGCTGATGTACATAAGTTTGGACGCAACAACTTTCGTATGGGCGCGACCCAGCTAAAATACATGCAATCCGGAGGCGTGGTTTCGGCGTTTGATCCATGGCAATTGCTCGCTGGTTCCCCCGAAGAAATCCGGGCCGCCGTGCAGGTGGCAAATGAGTATGGCAGCTATGTCATGGCGCATTCCTATCGTAAGGAGGCGATCATGAACGCGCTAGACGCGGGTGTGATGTCGATCGAACATGGCTTTTCGTTTGATTGTGAGATTGCCCAAGTCATGAACGAAAAAGGGGCATACATTACTACGAACCTGACTGCCTTTGATCCTGGATTGCTTGATATTCCTGCAGTGGCAAGCGTCCCGTCGAGCCTCGCCAAGGCAAAATCGGCTTCGGCCACTTTTGCGGGCTACATCGACAATATGAAGGAATGCCCGGTGAAGCGAGGGTTCCAGACCGACTGTGTTGGGTCTGTGGAGGCGTGCAATATCCAGATTGCCTATGAAAAACACCTGAACAATGAGTTCTTCGGACCCTACACGTCAATGGTCACGCTGACATCGACGGGTGGCGAGGTAGTCGCTCTGTCAGGTGACTTTATGAACCCGTATACCGCCGGGAAACTGGGCGTTATCGAGGAAGGAGCTTATGCGGATATCCTGCTAATCGACGGTAATCCACTTGAAGACTTCTCGGTTGTTGGCACAGGTGATCAGTGGTTCGGTGCCGATCCGAGGCCAGAAAGCCCAGATACGATCCGACTGATCATGAAGGACGGCGTCATCTATAAAAACACACTGGATTGACCTGTCCAAACAGTCGGAGAGTATTTATGCACCATTGGTTTCGCTCCTTAGTATTTGCAGGGTTGGTTTGGTGTGGTCATCCTGTCATGGCGACGCAAGGAACCGCGTTGGACTGGTCTGACCTGCCTGACCCGTCCGCGCAGGTCTTTGAAGACCCCTATCGCGAACTTAGCGCCGAACAATTCGACGATGTTCTTTACGTCGTACGGCTGCGCGGCAGGTTACAGCAGGATAGTGGCAGCGAAGAAGAGAGGCAGAAATGGCGGGAGCTTCTGACCGAGACTGAGGATGCCTTGGCGGCTGATGGGATTGATGTCGACTGGCTACTCGATCAACGAGAGATTGTGACGGAACGGCGAAGAAAGGCTGGAACAAACGGAAATCCGCAATTCGATGGTCAAACAATTACACTAGCGGGCTTCGCCATTCCCGCCCCGAGCGATCCTGACGGACGACCTGTAGCCTATTTGGTGCCAGAACGCGGGATGTGTAGCCACATGCCTCCACCTCCACCAAATCAGATGATCCGTGTGCGATTAAATGGCGATTGGACGCCCAGTTATTTTCATGAACCCGTAAGGCTAACGGGCACACTGAAGATTGATCCCACGATGCAAAACATGATGGTCGTGGATGGCCTTATGCCCATGAGTGCTACCTTCCAGTTGGAGACGGAGAAGGTCGAGACTCTGGAAACGGAGGCAGACAGGCTGGAATGGAAACAGCGCGCCGCTGATCGCATCCGAGCGGCGGGCGATCGCAAGACTGGCGGGGCAAAGGCGTCTGAATGATAAGATTTCTGGTTGCCGCATTGAGTATTGCCTTTGCTGGCGCAGCGTCGGCTCAGGGACTATCCGGGCCATCTTCGGTCGAAGCTGATCTAGAGCCCGGAGATGGGCTGACCGATCCGCAATACCGTTCCGATTTTCCACGCAATATCGCCCCGGGTTGGTTTCAGTGGAAAGACCGACTGGCCGAGGAAGGATTTCGCTTCAACATTGATTACTTGGCATTGGGCCAATCCACAAATGCTGATCTGGGAACCGGCGAAGCGGCCAGTGGGATTGCGCGTTTCTACGGTAGTTGGCAGGCAACCGAACGCGGCTCTCTGACATTCAAGATCGAAGATCGACACAGCTACACCGATGTCGCCCCACAGTTTTTGGGGCTGGATGGCGGAGCCCTTTCAATCACGGGAACAGCCTTCAACGATAATGGTCTGCTGCTAACCAATCTGTTCTGGTCCCAAAGGGCCGAGAACGGTTCGTGGACGCTGCAAGTTGGCCAGATTGATGTAACGGACTTTGTGGATATCTATGGGTTGGTCAGCCCCTACAGTGGCTTCCAAAACCTGTCTTTTAATACCAATCCGACTATTAACACGCCCAATCAAGGTCTTGGCATCGCCGGTGGGGTAAAGCTGAGCGAAAACTTCTACGCTGTTGCGAGCGTCTCAGACGCAAACGCCGACCCGTCTGATCCAAACTTTGATGTGTTTAGCGATGGCAATCTCTTCAAGTCACTCGAACTTGGTTACACCTCCGGCTTTGATCGCATTTACTTCGACAATATTCACCTGACCCTTTGGCATGCGGATGCAGCCGACGATGGCAGCCGTCCTGAAGATTATGGGGCCGCGTTCTCAGCGGCGTGGTTTGTTGGCAATAAATGGATGCCATTCTTTCGGGCAGGGGCCTCAAAAGGGACAGCGGCGCTTTATGATCGGTCCGTTTCTGCGGGTCTTGGCTACTACGGTCGCAATACCGATTTGGCCGGGCTGGGCCTGAACTGGGCCGAGGCAAGAGGCATAGACGGTGATCAGTTCACGCTCGAAGCATTCTACCGCTTTTCAATCTCGCCCGGACTGCAGATCACGCCATCACTGCAGTTCATTTCTGACCCGCTGCTGAACCCTACCCAGGATAGCATTACGCTGTTCGGTCTAAGAACCCGGATCGTATTCTAAAATGGGGCGAAAGCAGTCGCTAAAAATAACGAAACATTTAGTTTTGTCGATAAAAGGGAGGATCCGTCCATGCGCACCTTGTTTCTGGCGGGCATGTTGTCTGTTTTTTCGACACTATGCGCCGCGCAGACTTACGATGTCGTCATTCTCAACGGTCGGGTAATGGACCCGGAAACCGGGTTCGACCAGATTGCTAACGTTGGAATAAGCAACGGCTGGATCACTGCGATTACCGACGAAGATATTAACGGCAGCCAGTCTATCGATGCGACAGGGCACGTTGTGGCACCCGGATTTATCGACCTTGAGCAACACGGGTTGGACCCTTGGGGTATCAAAGTAAACCTTAGGGATGGCGTCACAACTCAAATGGATTTTGAGGTCGGAGCCGCTAACATTGATGAATGGTATGAGGCACGAGAGGGTTCAACGCAGGCAAATTATGGCACGGTGGTTGGACAAGAATTCGCACGGATGCGGGTCCATGACGGCCTCGTGCTTGAAGGTGGGGATATAGACTTCCGGAACTTCTTCGCACTGAGGGCGCAATCTGTGGAAGATGGCGTCGAGGGGTGGTCTTCTGTACCAAGCAACCGTGAGCAGATGAACGAAATCACTGCCCAGCTGGATGAGGGACTACGTCTTGGAGCACTCGGCGTGGGATCGACCATCGGCTACGCCCGCGAAGGTATTACAACCTATGAGATGTTCGAAGCGCAGCGGGCTGCGGCGCGTTACGGTAGATTGACCTCCGTCCATCACCGATTTCATCCCAGTGCTTCGACGCCGACAGAAACACAGACGGGTGTAAATGAAATCTTGGTCAATGCGATGGTGCTTGGCGCCCCGCTGCACATTCATCACGATAATGATTATGGGTGGTGGGAAAATCAGGAAAAGCTCCAGATGGCCCGCGACCAAGGTTACAACGTCTGGTCCAGCTACTATCCTTGGACTGCCGGGTCGGGAAACTACGGAGCTTCGATCATCGCCCCTGAAAACTGGGAAGGTTCGATGGGGTACAAATACGAAGACACTATCTTTGATCCCCAGCTCGATCGCTTCGTGACAAAAGACGAGTTTTTGAACTTCGCTGAGAATGAACCGGGACGGACAGCCATAGTTTTTAGCCCTCCAAGAGAGCAATGGCTGAATGATTGGATCACCATCGCAGGCTATGGCATCTCGGGCGACGGTATGGCCGGGCTAGACATCGAGGGCAACTTGATGAGTTGGGATGCTCCCTACGAAGACTATGCCGGGCATCCTCGGTCAGCAGGCAGCCACGCGCTTGTCTTGAGACTGGCTCGCGAAGCGAATGTGCCGCTTATGCTCACACTCACTCAGTTAAGTTACATCCATGCGAAGCGATTAGGTGACACAGGTTTGCGAGCAATGCAGGTGCGTGGGCGTATGCAAGAAGGCATGGTTGCGGACATTACGATTTTTGATCCGGAGACTGTGACCGAAAAGGCGAACTATACTCTCGGTCAGCAAGGTCTACCATCAGAAGGCATTCCGTACGTGCTCGTTAACGGAACCATTATTGTTAAGAACAGTGAAGTTCAGCGAGATGTTTATGCCGGACAGCCGATCCGGTTTCCAGTCAAGGAGAGCGGGCGTTTCGTTCCGGCTGGTCGCGAGCAGATCATGGGTATTCTCACGCCGGATACCGGCACGGCCCGTCCAACACTGCTCGATGACATCACAAATAGTGAAGCTAGTGTCGCGCCTGCCATGACACCGACTAATCAGTTTGCGTCGTTAGAGCCGACCGACCCTTTTGATTGGTTTACACCTCGCAACGGTCTAGATGACGGTGCCCTGTTCTTTTGCATCGTGCATGCTCGCTTCGAGGACCGTGCAACGGTAAAACATGATTATGCGAAGGCCATGATGTCCAAAACGGGCGGATTTAGAGGTGCTAGTCGCGTAAGACCTTGATACATCGCGGGGAAAGGATGGTGGGTGATGAGAGAGTCGAACTCCCGACATCTTCGGTGTAAACGAAGCGTTCTATCCCAATCCGCACATGCAGCTAAGTGCTGTATCCAACTGCCGCCACCAGCATCCTACTGTAAAGATGTCTCGTGTTGTCAGTAACTTGAGGCTTTCATAATCAATATCAAAGTACAAGTCGGTAAATGGACTCCAATCTAACCTGTGGTGCGCATAACGGTGGAATTGCCGCTCATGTGCAGTGGTGTTGCAGCGGTCGCTACGTGCCGTGGGGGGTACGGGGGCAACTGGCCACCCAGTGCGGGCTAGATACCGTCTCAAAAAAAACGTGCTGCAAATTTTCGTCCTGTCCAAAAGCCGACGTTCAAACGATCCGCAGCTAATGACAACCTCGAGCCCAGAGCAGAAAAATGGCAAAACTGGCTCTGTTGACCGCGGACAACTCGTGTCAGCGAGCGCCTAGTATCAAATTGGGAATTAAGAAATTGCCTTGCGCTTGCGACTTTGCCCCGGCTCGAGCTCACTAAAGCGTATGACACCACTCACGACAGAAAAATGAGGAAAAAAAGTTTGCATCTAATTATTTTGAATATAACAAGTTAGCACTATCTAGCTGCAGTGTATTTACAAGATACTTTCGCGTTTAGTGAACAAATTTACAAAATTTTGTTTTAAATCCAGTAATTTGTTGTGAAGTTTTCATTCGCCTTTCCATTATTGACTTGCACATAAGTGCGCTTTCGTCTGCTGGAAGAGGAGCCAGACGACGGAAGAAAGAGAAATGGGAGGAATTAATGACCAATAAACCGATCACACGCCGTGGCGTGTTGAAGTCTGGTGCCGTCGCAGGTACCGGTCTGGCCCTGCCTACGATCTTCACGGCTTCGTCGGCTGCTGCTTATACCAACGAACCTACCGGAGGGTCCGTAACCCTGGGCTTCAACGTTCCCCAGACTGGACCGTATGCTGAAGAGGGTAATGACGAGCTACTGGCGCAACAGTTGGCCGTCGAACATCTCAATGGTGAGGGAGATGGGGGTTGCTTGAATACCTTCACCTCGAAGGCGCTGAAAGGCAACGGTATCCTTGGCAAAAAGGTCGAGTTCGTCACAGGCGACACGCAGACCAAATCAGACGCTGCACGTGCATCTGCAAAGTCGATGATCGAAAAAGACGGCGCGATCATGATCAACGGCGGATCGTCCTCGGGCGTGGCTGTTGCGGTTCAAGGCCTTTGCCAAGAAGCAGGTGTGATCTTTATGGCTGGCCTGACTCATGCCAACGACACGACTGGCAAGGATAAAAAAGCCAATGGTTTCCGTCATTTCTTTAACGCGTATATGTCGGGCGCTGCACTTGCGCCGGTGCTGGCTGCCGAGATGGGCAAGGAACGCCGTGCTTATCACCTGACGGCCGACTACAACTGGGGCTGGACACAGGAAGAGTCGATCGTCGCGTCGACCGAAGCCTTGGGATGGGAAACGGTCAACACCGTCAAAACACCACTCGCTTCGACGGACTTCTCGTCCTATATCACCCCGGTATTGAACTCGGGTGCTGATGTTCTGGTTCTGAACCACTACGGCGGCAACATGGTGAACTCGCTCACCAACGCAATTCAGTTCGGCTTGCTCGACAAAGTTGCCAACGGCAAGGATTTCAAGATCGTCGTTCCGCTGTATTCGGAACTGATGGCCGCTGGTGCGGGCGAGAACATCAAGGGCGTGCTGGGTTCCATGAACTGGAACTGGCAGCTGCAAGATGAGGGCACCAAAGCATTCGTGAAGTCCTTTGGTGAAAAGTACGGCAAACCGCCGTCCAACTCTGCACAGACCTGCTATGCACAAGTTCTGCTTTATGCTGATGCCTGTGAGCGTGCTGGCACATTCAATCCGTGTGGCGTTGCTGAGGCTCTGGAGGACTTCGAGTTCGACGGTTTGGGCAACGGTCCGACTTGGTACCGTGGCGCGGACCACCAGTGCTTCAAAGACGTGTTGGTCGTTCGTGGCAACGAGAATCCGACCAACGCCTATGACACTCTGGAAATCGTCGAGATCACGCCACGTGCGCAGGTCGAATACGACCCCGAGCATCCGATGTTCGCCGGTGGTTCACTGGGTAAGTGTAACCCGGGCGCGTAAGTCCTCGTGTCTAAGTCTGGCTGCCGAACAGGCGGCCAGACATCTGCAACAGGGTTGATCCTGTTACGCCACTTAATTCACACTGACCAACCCTGAGGTGGGGCCAATGGACGCCATCCTATTGCAAATATTGAACGGTCTGGACAAAGGGTCGGCCTATGCGTTGATTGCGCTGGGGCTGACGCTCATTTTTGGAACGCTGGGTGTTGTGAACTTCGCACACGGCGCACTGTTCATGATCGGTGCGTTCTGTGCCGTTACTCTGCAAAAGCTCATGAACCTGAGCTTTGCCACCATCGACGAAAGCCAAACCGACTTTCTGGGCAACCCACTGAAGGTTGAAACACCTTATGTCGAGGCTTGGTTCGGCCCAGAGACCGGTGCGACGATCATCGATTGGTCTGTTCCTTTGGCTATCCTGTTTGCGATCCCGATCATGTTAGCAGTGGGCTATGTGATGGAACGCGGTTTGATTAAGCACTTCTACAAGCGCCCTCACGCCGACCAGATCCTCGTCACCTTTGGTCTGGCGATCGTGTTGCAGGAAATCGTGAAGTATTTCTTCGGCGCCAACCCAATCCAAACTCCAGCGCCTGACGCGCTGAGCGGTTCTATCGACCTTGGCACAATGATTGGATTTGACCCCAACGCAATAATCTATCCAATCTGGCGTTTGGTGTACTTCGGATTTGCCGTCGCGATTATCGGTGCTGTTTTCTCATTCCTGCAATTCACCACGTTCGGCATGGTCGTGCGCGCCGGAATGGCGGATCGTGAAACCGTAGGCTTGCTGGGTATCAATATCGACCGGCGCTTTACGATCATGTTCGGTATCGCTGCCTCAGTGGCCGGTTTGGCCGGTGTAATGTACGGGCCGCTAAACCCGCCAAATTATCACATGGGGATGGACTTTCTGGTCCTTAGCTTCGTCGTCGTTGTTGTTGGCGGCATGGGCTCGCTGCCCGGAGCCGTGCTGGCTGGCTTTCTGCTGGGCATCCTGGAAAGTTTTGCCTCGACGACCTGGGCCACCACGACAATTCCCGGGATCAATCAAATCATCATCTACCTTGTTGCCATCATTGTGCTTCTGACGCGCCCGCGCGGTTTGATGGGACGCAAAGGCGTGATGGAGGAATAATCGATGTTTGGACTGAACAAAAAAGACACCAGCCTTCTAATCATCGTCGGCCTTCTCACCCTTCTGGCCCCGTTCATCCTGAACCCGTTCCCAGAAGGCAGCGCCATGGCGCAGTTCAACGCGGGTTATCCGGACCTGATGCAGCGCTTTGTTATCTTTGGCATCTTTGCCATCGGGTTCAACATCCTGTTCGGCCTAACCGGATACCTGTCATTCGGTCACGCGGCTTTTTTAGGTGTCGGATCGTACTCAGCCGTGTGGATGTTCAAATTGCTGAGTTACAACATCATTCCGGCTATCGCGCTCAGCGTTGTGGTCGCCGGGGTATTCTCGCTGCTGATTGGGTATGTCAGTCTGCGCCGGTCCGGCATCTACTTTTCGATCCTGACTCTGGCCTTTGCGCAGATGAGTTTTGCATTAGCCTACTCTGTCTTGTCGAACCCCAAGTTCAATCTAACCAACGGGGAAACCGGTCTGCAGGTTTACGCAGACGATCCGCAAATCCTGCAGGGTGCCAACTCACCGGACCTGCCACATCTGTTCGGGCTGCCGATGCGCGCAACTTATACAATGGACGTCGGAGCGTGGAGCTTTGATTTTAACGCGGGATATTATCTTTGTGCGATAGTTATGATGGTGGTGTTCTACTTATCTATCCGCATCTTTCGCTCGCCTTTCGGCATGATGCTACGGGCTGTCAAATCGAACCAGCAGCGGATGAATTACACCGGCCTTAACTCGAAGCCGTACACACTGGCGGCGTTTGTTATCTCTGGTATGTACGCCGGTCTGGCTGGTGGCCTTATGGCCGCAATGGACCCGTTGGCAGGCGCTGAGCGTATGCAGTGGACCGCGTCGGGAGAGGTCGTTCTAATGACTATCCTCGGCGGCACGGGCACTTTGATAGGTCCAGTACTGGGTGCAGGCTTTATCAAGTACTTTGAGAATATCTTCTCGAAGATCAACGACAACGTGTTGCACAGTTGGTTTGCTTTCCTGCCCGACGGTTTGGAGGACGCGGTGGTTTTCGTGATCCATCCGTTCATCGGAAAAGGTTGGCATCTGACGCTTGGCATCCTCTTCATGCTTGTCGTTATCTACCTGCCGGGGGGCCTGGTTGAAGGTGGCCAGCGTTTGCTCAACCGGATCAAACGCAAGAAATCAAAAGCCGATGACGCAACGTCTGGCAAAACAGAACCGGCGGAATAAGGGGCGAGCCATGGCAATTCTAAGAGTCAAAGACGTTAGCAAGCGCTTCGGCGGCCTTAAGGCACTGACGGATGTAAACCTCAACGTCGAGGAAAACTCGGTTCACGCGATCATCGGGCCCAATGGTGCCGGCAAGTCGACTTTGCTGAATTGTCTGGTGGGCAAGCTCATGCCGGACACGGGAACCGTATTGTTCGACAACGCCTCGGTGTTGGGACTTGAACCTTTCCAGATCAACCAGATGGGTATTAGCCGTGTTTTTCAGACTCCAGAGATTTTTGGTGAACTGACAGTGATGGAGAACATGTTGATCCCTATTTTTGCTATGAGGGATGGCGTGTTCCGGATGCATGCGTATGAGACCATCGCCAACGAAAAGGCGATTGTTGAACAGGCTGAAGCGATGCTGGAAGAGATGAACATGGCTGACAAGCGCGAAATGCATGCAGCCTCGCTTTCACGTGGCGATAAGCGCCGACTCGAGATTGGCATGTGCCTCAGTCAGAATCCGCGGCTACTGCTGTTAGACGAACCTACCGCGGGTATGGCGAGGGCGGATACAAACAACACAATCGACTTGCTGAAACAAATTAAGGATGAGCGCGACATCACCATCGCAATCATTGAGCATGATATGCACGTCGTATTCAGCCTTGCCGAACGCATCACCGTTCTGGCGCAGGGAACACCCCTGGTTGAAGATACTCCGGAAAACATCCGCGGAAACCCCAAGGTTCGCGAGGCCTATCTAGGCGAGGCTGCGTAAGGAAAACCTATGAACGAGAAACCTGACTTTTCGAAAAATGCCAATATGGCCAGCACTGCGCCTGCGTTTCTCTCCGTTTGGGATATGCACTCCTACTACGGCGAAAGCTATATCGTTCAAGGCGTCAGTTTCAACGTGCACGAAGGCGAGATTCTTGCTCTTCTTGGGCGTAACGGTGCCGGAAAAACCTCAACACTTCGTTCGATTGCGAGAGTTGGAGAGCCTGAAGTAAGACATGGCGAAATCTGGCTAGACCACAAGCCGCTACACAAAATGACAAGCTACGAGGCGGCGGCAGCTGGTCTTGGTCTGGTACCAGAAGACAGGCGAATAATTCCTGGCCTGACCGTCGAAGAAAACCTGCAGCTTGCTCAGATTGCACCGCCAATCGGATGGTCACTGGAACGGCTTTACGAGTTGTTTCCGCGTTTGGGAGAGCGCAGAAAACAAGAAGGAATTACACTGTCAGGCGGCGAACAACAAATGCTGTCAATCGCCAGAGCCTTGGCGAGGGACATCAAAGTCTTACTTTTGGATGAACCGTATGAGGGATTGGCTCCTGTCATTGTAGATGAAATCGAAAAGACCCTTACTCACGTTAAGCAACAGGGTATGACAACGATAATTGTTGAGCAGAATGCCGTGCGCGCTTTGGAGTTAGCGGACCGTGCGATCATACTAGATACCGGAACCATTGTATTTGATGGTACAGCGAAAGAAGTACTTGAAGACACCAACCTTCGTGAGGAATATCTAGCGATCTAACCCGCATAGTTCTTACTTATCGGGCCAAAAAGACAAGTTAATAACGTGTCCGATGCACCTGTTTGCTTCGGTTGTAAGTCTACTGATTTACGCGAGAAGAACAAACTCGAACCATGCAGTCGAGTAATACAATCCGGTGGTCGAAGACCTGACAAACCTTTCATATTCAGGAATTTTTTTGTCCACTTTGTTCGCGGAACGGAAATTCGATTCAAACTCAGCAAAGCTCGGCTTTGCCTTTTTACCAGATTCCTCGCTTACGTTGCGGCCTGAACCACTCTTAGAACCTACCTTATCTAAAGAAGACAGATACAAAGTCGTACGGGCGAGGCTTACGCCCCGCCGTTTGGTAGGTTATCTCGTTTCAAAGAGGTTGCAGGTTGCGGTAGTGACATAGTTCGATGAGGTGCTCTAAAGATCGGGCTCCCGATTCGGATAATTGGGGCGAACTGGCCGAGACGGTGTTTGTCCTTCAAGGATTTCCTCAAGGACATTTGGACGACGTTTCAAGGCTTCGGCTAGGTCCTGAGTTCCCAATCCTTTGACAATCTCTCGTTTGCCAACAATTCCTTGGTAATCAGTTGGTACAGCTACCCTGAGAGCGTACCCTTAACCTCTGGGGAACAACCCTCTGGGCAGTCCAACACGGTTTTGAGGTTTCGATTCCCGTACATTTATCCTCAATTAGTCTCCAAGTTCTCGTTACAAGACCCTGAGCAAGCCATCAAAATTGAGGGGGATGGTGGGTGATGAGAGACTCGAACTCCCGACATCTTCGGTGTAAACGAAGCGCTCTACCAACTGAGCTAATCACCCGTGAGGGCTCATGTAGCTAAGCCCGTGCGCGGGCGCAAGAGGGTAGGGCACAATTTCTTCTGCAAATTTGTACCGCGCTGCAGATCAGGGTTTCATGTCCTTGAGAGCGGCCAAAAGCTGCGCGACCTCATGTTCGGTGTTGTAGTGGCACAGCGAGATGCGGATACAGTCGTTCAGGCCTAAAGGTGTCAGCACATTGCCGCTGTAGTGGTCCGCTTTTCGGGTATGGGTGCGGATGCCTTGTTGGTTCAGCCGGGTCACCACATCCGCCGACGGAAAATCCTCGACAGTGATCGACACCAGCCCCTCGCGCGCGGGATTATCAGCACCAGCCAGGATCGTGATATGGTCCATATCGCTCAGACCGGGCAGGTTGCCTGTACCGTTGATCATAACATTGGTCAGGTGTGTTTCGTAGGCATGTATCGCATGGCCGGCGGCGCGGATGCGGTCCCTGCGATCGGTTTCCTCCGAGACCTGTCCGCCGAGCCAGTCGAAATAGCCGACCACGTCGGTCATCGCGGCGTATGAGCCGGTGTCTCTAGTGCCAAATTCCCATCCGTTTGCAGGGGCGTCGATCAGCTGGTCGTGCGGCAGGGCAGTTAAGCGGTCCGAGATCCAGGCGATGCCATAACCATGACGTGAGAACACTTTGTAGGGCGAGATAGCATAGCCATCGACGTCGTAGCTATCGATATCCATCTGGCCATGGGCTGCGTGCTGAATGCCGTCGACGATTATGAAGCAATCGGGTGCGACAGCGCGGATGACACGCGCTATGGCGGCCACATCCATCCCCATGCCCGTTACAGGCGAGGCGTGCAGGATCGTGGCGACGGCCACATCCGGGGTCATCAGCGCAGCATAGTCTTTGGCGGTGACAAGGCCTGTTACGTCGTCATGGGGCACATTGACATAGTCAAGGCCGGCGATTTCAGCCCATCTGCGTGCGGCGCTGCGACTTGCGGGGTGTTCGATGGAGCTGCCGATCACCTTACCCCCCTTCGGTGCATTCACGCAGGCCGTGCGGATCATGCGGAACAGCAGCTCTGTCCCGCTTTCGCCGACAAAGAACTGACCTTCCGAGGCGTTCATGAAGACAGACAAATCTGCCTTCGCACGGTTGATGATATCGATCAGCGCATGACTGGCGACGTTGTCCCGCCCCTGATTATCCGGGATCGCAGCGAATTTGGCCGAGGTGTCGATCACCGTATTCAGGGTCAGTGCACCGCCTGCATTTTCAAAGAAAATGCGTGGCCCCTGAAACGGGCAGGCGTCGACATGGGCAAAGCGTGAGCGGATTTCTTGAATCAGTCCGGGGGTCTGGTGCAGCATGTTCAACGGTTCCTGTCTTGGTTTGGCTCACATCAGCCTGAATGCCTGCCGGGTTCAATCCCAATTGCGACAGAAACGCGTGTCGTAGTCGAACCAGATGTCTCCTTGCGCCGGGAAAGGGCCTTGCCTGCCCCGTGTCGCCTCCGATATGCCCAGAGAGACTGCAACCCTTTGAACCGGAGGCACAAGATGCGCTGTCTGATTGCGGCTCTGGCGTTATGCACGCTGATCGCAGCTCCGGTTCGGGCCGAGGGGGTGCTGGTCTTTGCTGCGGCCAGCCTCAAGACCGCACTGGATGCCATCGCACCTGGGTTTGAGGAAGAATCCGGGCA
This sequence comes from Ruegeria sp. AP7, assembly GCF_056539905.1. NCBI lineage: Bacteria > Pseudomonadati > Pseudomonadota > Alphaproteobacteria > Rhodobacterales > Roseobacteraceae > Ruegeria > Ruegeria sp. AP7. The sequence goes on from NZ_JBQFVT010000003.1 coordinate 373,690, forward strand.
CAGTGTCACGGTGTCTTACGCCGCTTCATCGGTATTGGCGCGGCAGATTCAGGTTGGGGCCCCTGCAGATCTGTTCATCTCGGCCAATGAAGAGTGGATGGATGTGCTGCAAAGCGAAGATTTGATCGATACTGTTTCACGGGTGGACTTGCTAAGCAACGGGTTGGTGCTGATTGGCGCGCCGAGTTCGGAAGCCGCCGAAATTGGAGCTGGGTTTGATCTGCTCTCCCAGTTGGATGGGGGTTATCTGGCGTTGGCATTGGTCGATGCCGTTCCTGCAGGTATCTATGGCAAGGCTGCATTGCAGGGTTTGGGCATGTGGAACGAAGTACAGGACCAGATCGCACAGACAGATAATGTTCGCGCAGCACTGGCGCTGGTGGCGACGGGTGCTGCACCGCTGGGAATTGTGTATCGTTCAGATGCAATTGCCGAGGATCGGGTGGGTGTGATCGGAACAATCCCGCCTGAGCATTATCCGACAATTGTCTACCCTGCAGCCCTGACCCGCACCGCAAATCCAGATGCGCAGGCATTTCTGACCTATCTGCAAGGAGAAACCGCGCAGGCAGAGTTTCTGAGGCAGGGTTTCACCCTGCCGGACGGGTGACGAGATGGGGTGGTTGGGACCAGCAGAGATCGAGGCGTTGCAGCTGTCGTTGCGCGTGTCACTCTGGGCGACGCTAATAACGCTGCCATTCGGAATCTTCGTGGCCTACGCCTTGGCGCGTTGGCGCTTTCCAGGGCGGCAAGTGTTGAATGGTCTGGTGCATTTGCCGCTGATCCTACCTCCGGTGGTAACCGGCTATCTGTTGCTGCTGACATTCGGCATTCAGGGGCCGCTGGGTGGGCCGTTGGCCGAGCTTGGTATCGTTTTCGCATTCCGCTGGACCGGTGCGGCGCTTGCAGCTGGGATCATGGCCTTTCCACTGATGGTGCGCGCGATCCGTTTGTCGATTGAGGCGGTGGATCCCAAACTGGAGCAGGCCGGGGCCACGTTGGGTGCGTCGCGTCTGATGGTCTTTGGAACGGTGACGCTGCCGATGATCCTGCCTGGGGTTATCGCAGGCGCAATACTGGCCTTTGCCAAAGCGATGGGAGAGTTCGGGGCCACGATCACTTTTGTTTCAAACATACCGGGCCAGACCCAGACTCTGCCTTCCGCCGTCTATGCGTTTTTGCAGGTGCCCGGGGGTGAGGCGGCGGCGACGCGGTTAGTGATCATTTCGATCATAATCGCCATGGGGGCGCTGCTCTTGTCAGAATATGTCGGCCGCCGTGTGGCCAAACGGGTGTCTGGGTCATGAGTCTGTCTGTTCGCATGCAACATAATCTGCCGGGTATTGCGCTCGATTTGGATTTTGAAGCGCCTCCGGGTGTCACAGTCCTTTTTGGGCGCTCGGGTTCCGGGAAGACCACGGTGGTCAATGCCGTAGCCGGGTTGCTGCGTCCCCAAGCGGGGCGTGTTGCAGTGGGTGATTGGGTTTTGTTCGACACGGATTGCGGGGTTTGGTTGCCGCCACATCGGCGGCGATTGGGATACATCTTTCAGGAAGGCCGATTGTTCCCGCATCTGACTGTGCGTCAGAATCTGAACTATGGTCGTTGGTTTGCCCCGCGTGGAGTACAGCGCGAAAGCCCGGATCGCGTGATCGAGATGTTGGGCATCGGCCACCTGCTGGATCGGCGCCCGGCTATGCTGTCGGGCGGTGAGAAACAGCGCGTTGCCATTGGCCGCGCCTTGTTGGCCAGCCCGCGCCTGATTCTTGCAGACGAGCCCTTGGCGGCGCTTGACGATGCGAGGAAGGCGGAAATCCTGCCCTATTTTGAACGGTTAAGGGATGAGGTCTCGGTTCCAATCCTCTATGTAACACATTCGGCGGCCGAGGTTGCGCGGTTGGCGACATCGGTCGTGGCGCTTCAGGATGGGCAGGTGGTACGCTTTGGCCCTGCGTCCGAAGTGCTGGCCGACCCATCAGTTGCCCCCGCCGGTGTGCGCGCCGTGGGTGCGGTGCTAAGCGTTCGCGTGGCGGCTCATCACGATGATGGTTTATCTGAATTGGACGCAGGCGGGGCGCGGTTGTTCCTGCCGCGCATTGCGCACCGGATCGGCGAAGACCTGCGTATCCGTATCCCGGCGCAAGAGGTGATCTTGTCGAACAAACCACCAGAAGGGCTGTCAGCCCTGAACGTGCTTTCCGGGCAGGTCGAAACGATCCGATCAGGCGAAGGGCCGGGTGCCATTGTGTCGGTCAACACACCTGCTGGGATTGTTCTGGCCCGCGTGACCCGACGCTCGGTCGCGGCCTTGGGATTGCAGCAGGGCAGCAGTTGCTATGCGGTGATCAAGACTGTCGCACTGGCCCCACAAGATGTTGGTGGGCGGGTCGTCTAAGGATTAGGCAAGTGCGCGCGCCTCATGCTCGCGCAGGATAAGGCGCGCGGCATTTCCGAATCCGTTGTGTTCGTCTGTCGCGCGGTCGGGGAAAATCTCGACGAGTTCTTGCAATGCGTCAGACGAAAGCGTGTAAAGGGTTTCTTCCCCCAGAAATAGGCTTTCAGCTGGCGCCCCTTCGGCGGTTAGAATCTCGTGCCTGTCCAAAAGGATATGCAAATACTCGACAGGCTGGTCGCTTGTTTCGATATTGATGCCCGGCCAGGAGCAAAGGTGTTTTGCGGCGACCAGTACTTCGGGCGCACCAAATAGCATCTGGACCTTGGGACCACTTATCAGAATTCGATGCTGTTGAGAGACCAGAAGGTCACGGGATGGTATATCTGGCCCAAGACTGCCTGCAGTAAGCCGCACCGGTCGCATTGAAGGGTTCGCACGTAATCGCCCACGGTCCAATCGGCTGCTTTCGATCCAGCGGATGGGCTGCAAGCCGTGATCGGCGGTCAACACTTCGTCATTCACCTGAAGGGTTTCGATCGGTTGCGAACCGACTTCAGTCTCGATCAACGTTCCTGCAGTAAAACACACACCTTCAATTGTGATGGTGATATCGGTTGTTTCCGGAGCTGCATTAAAATTAAAGCCGAAGACGCTGACGACGGCGTTGACTTCAACCGTGAACGTATCGGTGACGATTTCGCCATTATCCAAACTGTCGAAAAAGGTAGGGTCGACCGTATAGGTCCATTCGCCTGTAGCTGGATCTATGCTGGCTGTCCCGTGATCGGGGGGCGTCTGGATCGACCAGTCCTGCGAGACGATGGTGGCACCGCTGGTAATATCAAGATCACCGGTTGCCACATTCGGTGGATCATCTGTCACCGAACCTGTTGTATCGCCGACTATCGAGACCATGTTATGATCCCTCCTGCTCTAGCACTCGCGCGAATTCATTTTTTCTGTAAAGGCGCATGTGCACCTCAGCGTTCTGGTCACGGGTCCATTCGACGATTCGGTTTCGGGTCAGGTCGCTGTCCATCCGGTTAGTGCGCACCCTGGGATGCGGGATCTCGCGTTTCAGCATCTCGACAATTTGGTTGGTCTGACCAAACGGAGCGACCATGTCGATGATCCAGAAAGACGTACCGCTGGTGAAATCGGCGTCATTCAACGGCTGTTCCTGTACCGCATAGCGATGTTCGGCTTCAGGGCTTAGACCGGCGAAAGTCACAAACCCGCGCGGAAATCCGTTTTGCCGAAAGATATGATACTGCCCCAGACGCAAGGGCGTTTCAAAAGCATAAAGCGCCTGACCTAAGTTGCGATCCCGATGTGTTTTGGTCAGTGCCGCGAGATAAAACACTGCACCGAAATCGGCGTATTTTTCAGGAGAAATATCGAACCAGTCATTTGGAAATGACGTCTGCACGGGTCACTCTGGAAACTAAGGTTCCTTAGATCATAGCGCGGATCATATTCAATGAAAGGATTTTCATGGTGGGTAACCAAGGGCGCACGAATTCGACATTGTACCAGAAGCAAGAATGCTGTCATGGTATGTTATTGATTGAATTCACGCTTTGACGGCGTCGATCGAAGTTATCGAATGAGGTATTGGATATGCGAATTCTGAAGCTTGCATGCCTGGTGGCTGCTTTGGTGTCCCCCACACTTTCACAAGCCGTTGGCTTCGGTGTGGGTGTGCGGCCCGCATTTCGAACAACAGTCACGCCATTGAATGATGGCACCTACGAGGTGGCTGCGATCGGTACATCAGCGCCAGTGGCCTATTGGTGCGGGATCGGTGATTTTGCGATCCGGACGCTGCGGACATCAGCAACTCAACGCATCTATATCTCGAAACCCTATGAGAGGGGTGCCCGTACGGTGCAGTTTTCTCTGTCACCGCCTGAAGGGGCTGAAGATGTCACAACATATTCCGTCACGGTCAAAACCGTAGGAGCAAATATGACGGCAGGGTCGGCTCAGGGATATTGCTATGACAATTTCATAGATTTTGGTTTCTGACCATCAGATCCATTTCGCCAGCGGCGGCAGGCTCATGAGAACGGCATCGGGATCATGCCCGGTTTCCAGACCAAACTTGGTGCCACGGTCGTAAACCAGATTGTATTCCGCATAGAGACCACGATGCACAAGCTGCTTAGTCTTGTCCGTGTCATTGAAACTCTGAATTCGACGCTTCTCGACCAGAGGTAAGAACGCTGGAAGGAATGCGCGGCCAATATCCTGGGTCAGGGAGAAATCTGCCTGCCAGTCGCCAGTACAATAGTCATCCATGAATATCCCACCAACACCTCGTGCGCGTTTGCGGTGGGGGATGTAGAAATATTCATCGGCCCAATCTTTGAGGCGTGGATAATGCGACGCACCATGCGGATCCAAATGAGCCTTTTGAGTGGCGTGGAAATGAGAGGTGTCTTCGTCATATTCGATGCAAGGGTTCAGATCGGACCCGCCACCGAACCACCAGGCATGCGGTGTCCAAAACATTCGTGTGTTCATGTGTACCGCAGGCACATGCGGGTTCTGCATATGTGCCACCAGGCTGATGCCAGACGCCCAGAAACGCGGGTCATCTTTCATTCCGGGAATGCCCTTGCGCGCAGCCATCGCATTCTGCGCGCGTTCGCCTAGTGTGCCGTAAACGGTTGAAACATTAACGCCCACTTTTTCGAACACGCGACCGCCGCGCATAACGGACATCAAACCGCCACCAGCGTCCGAGCCATCGTCGGATTGGCGGGTGGTTTCTTTCACTTCAAAACGGCCCGGTTGATCGTTTGAGAATGGGCCAGCGTCGTGGCTTTCCTCAAGCGCTTCGAACGCCATGATGATCTCATCGCGCAATTGGCGAAACCATGCGGAGGCGGTGTTTTTTTCTGTGTCAAACATAGGTGTCAGTGGGCAGGTGCCGCGACCGGGTCCAGCAGGGTGCGACCGCCGTCAATGGTCAGGATTTGCCCTGTCATGAAACCCGCGGCATCCGAAGCGAGGAACTGCGCTGTTTCGGCCAGTTCGTTAGGCGCTGCAATTCGCGCCAGGGGTGTGTGTTTTTCGATATCATCGCGGAAGTCGCGATTTTCCTTCAATGTGGATTGCAACGAGGCGCTCATTACCGATCCCAGAGCAATTGAGTTCACGCGGATGCGGCTCGGCGCCAACGCTACAGCAAGCGAACGGGTCATCTGATCCAGCGCGGCTGTTGAGACCGAGTAGGCCATCAGGTCCGGGTGGGTTCGGCGCGCAGCAATCGAGGACAGGTTGATGATCGAACCTGCAGGGTTCTCGGTGTCACCATCAGCCTGTTTGATGAACCGCTTGGCGACCAGTTGGCTCAGTCTCAGCGCAGGCATCAGGTTCTGGTTCAACAATATACGGACCGAGTCATCATCCGCGTCGAGCGGGTCTGAAGGGATGACCTGCCGTGCGCCATTGATCAGGATATCCACTTGATCGAAAGCATCCAGCGTTGCCGAGAGTAGGTTGGCGATGGTCAGCTTTTCGCGCAGATCGCCCGCAAAATAACGGATATTGCTGTCATCCGCCTGTTCACCCAGCTCTTCGGACAGGCGTTTTTCATCCATGTCGGCAAACATGACATTGGCACCTGCATCCGCAAAATGCCGCCCGATGGCAAGCCCGATGCCATTGGCACCGCCGGTGACGATTGCGGTCTTGCCCGCGATTGAAAAGGACATGCGAATCCTCCTGAGTTCTGGCGCAGGTTAGCGGGCCTCAGCCCCGAGGGCGAGAGGCATGAAATACCTTGAATCGGTTGTCTCCTGCAACTTCTTCAACGCGCGTGAAGAACTCGGCCAGGGTGGCTTCGTAGGGCAGGTGGCGATTGGCAACCATCCAGAGTTGCCCGTTGCGTGTTAGGTTTCGTGCGGCGTTTGCGATAAATCCCTGCCCAAGGGCCGGGTCAGCACTGCGCGAGGTGTGAAACGGCGGGTTCATGACCACCATGTCCAGTGGCTCGGGTGCGGTCCAATTGGTTGCGTCGGCCCAGTGGAACTGCGCACGAGGGTCGGTGACGTTGGAGCGGGCACAGGTGAGTGCGGTGTGATCCGCCTCAACCAAATGCAGGCTGTGCAAGGTGTCGTCGATCAGCCCGGCGGACAGAAAGCCCCAGCCTGCGCCCAGATCAGCAATGCGCGTACCGCGCTTGGTTGGCAGAGACCTCTGCAACAGGGCTGAGGCAGGATCGATACCGTCAGCGGAAAACACACCGGGTGCGGTGTGGAATCCGTCGACCATTTGGTTTTCAGGCGCAGCCCAGTCGGCAAACGCGTCCGCATCAGACTGAAACCAGAAAATCTTGCCATGCGCTTTCGAAATCGGCCCGTTGATTGCGACCCGCTTGCGGATGTCTTTCAGCAAACTGTCGACGCCATCGGTTTTGGCCCCGTCCACCACAATGATCCCGCTGGCGCGGCTGCAAGCCTGATGAACCAACGCCCGGGCCAGCGCTTTGGCACGCGGCAGGAAGACGACAGCATCCTGGCTGGGCGCGTCACTGTTGGGCGTTGCCACAAAACCTTGCGCGGCAAAATGATCGTGAAAGGGTTTAAAGGGTTGTACCACCTGCGTCTCGTGCGGCAGGTCCGACAGATCGTGGTTGGGGGTTGGGGCCAGCACGGTCAGAGGTTGTGACAGGCGGAGCCCGCTGCTTAGGGCAAGTTCAATGCGAGGAGACATGGCCGCGCGTTATTCTTCGCGTTCCATGGTGCATTGCAGCGGGTGCTGATGCCTGCGCGCGAAATCCATCACTTGCCCGACCTTGGTTTCGGCAATCTCATGGCTGAACACGCCAACCACGGCGACACCTTTCTTGTGCACGGTCAGCATGATTTCGAACGCCTGCGCATGGGTCATGCCGAAGAAACGTTCCAGCACATGCACCACAAACTCCATCGGCGTGTAGTCGTCATTCAGCAGCAACACCTTATACAGCGGAGGCCGCTTGGTCTTGGGACGTGTTTGCACCAGGACCGACGTGTCGTCGTCCTGGTCGTCCTTGTCCGACATGATCCACTGGTGTTCGCGCATTACTGTAAGAGAATCCCGATTCAAGCTTCGGTTTGTTTGAGGGCTTATATAACGTCACTGTGGTCAGAGAAAAGAGCTACGAGTCGGAATCGCAATGCAGGACAAATTGACCACAATCGCGTTCGATGCGGATGACACGCTGTGGCATAATGAGCGGTTTTTTCAACTGACGCAGACCTATTTTGCCGAATTGCTGGCCGATCACGCCGAGCGCGATCACCTGATGGAACGTCTTCTTGCCGCTGAAAAGCGGAACATCCAGCACTATGGGTATGGCATCAAGGGTTTTACCCTGTCTATGATCGAGACAGCGATCGAGGTGACCGAAGATCGCGTCCCTGCGCGCGTTATCCGCCAACTTGTTGAAGCGGGGCAGGAGATGCTGGCGCATCCCATCGAACTGCTCCCCCATGCGCGCGAGGCCATCGAGACGGTGGCCGAGACGCACAGGGTTTTGCTGATCACCAAGGGCGACCTGATCGATCAGGAGCGTAAGCTGGCGCAATCCGGATTGGGTGAGCTATTTGATTGCGTTGAGATCGTGAGCGAAAAAACGGCAGCGACTTATTCGATGATTTTCGCGCAGCATGGGGATGGTCCCGAGGCCTCGATGATGATCGGAAACTCGATGCGGTCTGACGTGGTGGCGCCCATCGAAGCGGGATGCTGGGGCGTGTATGTGCCCCATGGGCTGGTCTGGGAAATTGAGAAGGCTGAAACTCCGGCCGACAATCCCAGATTTTGTGAGTTGCGAGATCTGGGCGATCTCTCGGCTCTGGTTGCCCGGATTTCCTGACCTGTTGCCGTTTCACATCAGTTGCGAAAAATTCGATGGATTGGCTTGCCTGATTTTCGGCGGAATCGCGGGTTTGGTGTCTGGACGCGCAGCTTCTACCACATGTAGTGCAGTGCTGGGTCGGAGTGGGTGTAACGAACACGCAGCTTTCAGTTTCTTTAAGCCCGTCCCTGTGTTAGCCTGATCAATATCAAAATAAAAATTGCTGACCGGGAAAACCCGGCGGCGCGAGGCAGACAGAGGCAAAGATCGTGCAGATTCGGCGGACAGTTCCGGCCCGAATGGGCTTATTCCTTATAGCATTTCTGTGGCTGCTTTCTTTTGCGCCACTTCAAGGCGTGGCGGCCCCCTACGCAGCCATGGTCATCGACGCGCGCACCGGGGAAGTGCTGCATTCCCGTAATGCCGACACGCGGCTCCATCCGGCATCGTTGACCAAAATGATGACCCTCTACATCGCGTTTGAGGCGGTGCGGAATGGTGAGATCACATTGGACACTCAGGTTAGGATCACCAAGAAGGCGGCGGCTGAACCGCCGTCCAAGCTGGGATTGCGCACCGGCCAGCGAATCGCGTTTCGTTATCTGATCCGGGCAGCAGCAGTGAAATCGGCCAATGACGCGGCGACCGCCATAGGTATCGCGCTCAGCGGTTCCGAGGCGGCCTTTGCCCGTCGCATGACCCGTACCGCCAAGGCGATGGGGATGAGCCGGACGACCTTCAAGAACGCGCATGGTCTGACCGAGTCGGGCCACTTGTCGACCGCGCGCGACATGACCACGCTGGGCCGTCATCTGCTGTATGATTATCCGCAGTATTATAATCTGTTCTCGCGCCAATCGACTCATGCCGGGATCAAGACCGTTCCGAACACCAACCGCCGCCTGCTGGCGGCCTACAGGGGCGCCGATGGGATCAAGACCGGCTATACCCGCGCGGCCGGATTTAACCTTGTTGCTTCAGCCAAACGCAAGGATGAACGCATCATTGCCACGGTCTTCGGCGGCAAATCCGGCGCATCACGTAACGCCCGTGTAGCTGAACTTCTGGATATGGGTTTCCGCCGTGCCCCCTCGCGCGCGCCGATCCGCAAGCCTGCCCGCCCGGCGTATGCCGGAAACACGGGGCTGGGCACCGTACAGGTCGCTCAGGTTGGTCCACCGAAGAAAAGCTTGCGCCCGGTCCTGCGTCCGACGGCAGCCGCTGCTGTGCAAGTAGCAGGTGCAGTTGCCGAAACGGCCGAGAAAAATGGTTCCCGTATTCAAGACGGTATTGCCGCCGCCATTGCGGCAGCGGATGTCGCACCTGCGGACAGCGCAACACGACCAGTTTCGCGGCCTGGGGATGTGGTTCTTGCCTCGGTTGAACCGGACAGACAGCCAGAGCCGGAACCCGAAGTGGTTACCCGCCTGTCCACATCCGGCGGTCACCTGTGGGGTGTCAATGTGGGCCGATACACCACGCGATACGAGGCCGAGAAAGTTTTGCTGAAAACCGCGCTGTCGGAAATGACTACATTGGAAGGCACGTTGCGTAAGGTGAACCAGAGCGCGCGCGGGTTTGATGCGACCTTTCAGGGCATGACCCGCGAACAGGCCGATCTGGCTTGCCGCCGGTTGCAGGCGCGCAACGTCACATGTTTCATGATCGGGCCGTCATAAGACCCGACATACTCTCCTGGATGGGTCTGGGCTGCGATGATCTCGCAGCCCTTTTTTTATCCGATCAGTCGAAAACGTGACCATGCTGGTACTGTTCGTCCTGCCCGGCGGCAGCGGTCAGGGCAGCAACATTGTCTTTGGTAAAGAAGCCATCATAGTGATGGCAGCGCTCGATATACTCAGTGATCAGCAATGTATGTTTCGAGTGCTTCGAGAAGATCTGTTTAAGATTCGGATCGTCTTTGCACTCGCCCACCACATGGGCAAGAAATGGCACACCTTTGTCTTTGAGCGTATTCACTACGAAATCGACATTTTTCTCACCTGCGGCATGATCACCATCCTGAATCTCGACTGCCATGTGGTGCAGGCGGCGTCCAAAGTTGCGCACGAAATCCTCGGTCGGCATCGGCAGTTTGGCGAAGGAATTTACGAAGGATGGCGTGTTGTTGGCGGTGAAGACCTTGGCGGGGGATTTCTTGTCGTCATCCACATTGGCGTTACGGTTCACGTTGGTTGACGAGTTCATGTCAAAGATGTTGTACGCCCCCCAGAAATAATAGGGGATCATGGTCAGAAACTCGAGGATCGCGTCCTCGCGCTCTCCGGCGAGAACCCGCGTGGCGAGGTGATCGATCCCCAGCATCAGCGGAGAGATTTTGCTGTCGGCGCCAAAGGCTGCGGCCTGATCCAGCCGCGCTTGTTCCGCATCGCTCAGCATCGCGCGATCGCCAAGCCCCAGACTGTCGGTGTCGTTGAAATCATGCGTTGAATAGCCGACGCGGTTGCACGTGAAATCCGACGGCGTCGTAAACCGGTATCCGTCCAACGTGTAAAATGGGTTTTCCGTATCCCCGGAATATTCGAACCGAATATTCTGATCCTCCAGCGTTCCCGTCAGGTTCTTCAAATCGGTAGCGCCGTAAATCTCACCCACATAACGCGTCTGGGGCGTGCCGCGCGCCAGCGGGTACATTCTGTTGATGCGGGGAATGAAATCTTCGAACGCCGAACTGAGCGGAGCCATCAAAATCAGCGCCGGGTAATCGGCATGTGAGTGCATGACCGCGAACTTATGCGTCTGGCCCAGATAGCTGGCAGTATGGCGATAGGGGGTCATTACATAAAGTTCGACCAACGTGTCGAACAGCGCATCTGTTTCAACCTGAATGACGATCGCGCGCATCGCGCCTACCTGATCCGCGATGCCAGAGCTGATGCGACGCTCGTAAATCCTGGGCAGATATTCGGTGAAGAAGTCCGAGTTTTTCTTGTCGCCCCTTGGCTGGTAGGACATCAGATCGAAAGACATAGGCTCATCTCCTTGCGGCGCGTTGCTTGGATTTGTGGTAGTCAGATCATGCACTTGCCAATCATGCTAGGCGCTAAGGCCTGCATGGGCAACAGTTTGGAGATGGGGTTCGAAAGTTACGTTGTTGTGACTAGCGGATGAACTTTGTGACCTCGACACCGCCTGCGATCAGGTTCTCGCGCACGGAGTGCGCGATCTGAACCGCCGTCGGGCCATCACCATGCAGGCATATCGTATCAATTGAAGTCTCTAGCCGCTTGCCGGATTCGGTGATGATCGCACCTTCGTTTACCATGTTCAGGATGCGCGGCCCTGCCAGCGCGGGATCATGGATGACCGCCCCCGGCAAGGACCGGTCTACTAGCGTGCCGTCGTCGTTGTAGGCGCGATCCGCAAAGATCTCACCCACCCATTTGCAACCCAGTTCGCGCACAGCCGCGTCCTGCTTGGTCACCGCAAGCACCATTATAATGATGTTGGGGTCCACATCCAGCGCGCCCTGATAACAGGCGCGCGCCATGTCGATATCGACCGAACACATATTGGCCAGTGCGCCATGCAACTTGAGGTGCCGGACTTCTGTACCTACGGCCTTGGCCATGCCGATGGCTGATCCGAGTTGATAACGCACAAGATTGCGCAAACTGTCATGAGGTACTTTCATGTTTCGACGCCCGAACCCCTGTAGATCGGGAAAACCAGGATGCGCGCCAATGCCAACACCGTTCTTGGCCGCCAGAGTCATGGTCTTGGCCATCACATCCGGGTCACCGGCGTGAAAGCCACAGGCGATATTGGCCGAAGTGATGATCTTCAGCAGGCTTTCATCATCCCCCATATTCCAGGGGCCAAAGCTCTCGCCCATATCTGCATTCAGATCGACGCTCGGCATCGCGATAACTCCTTATTCGGTGGCAGAGATCATTCCGCTGATCAATTGGTAGGACAGAAGGTCCGGGATGTCATGTGGATCGCGGACCAAGGGTTCGACGCGCCCCGGTATGCGGGCCAGTTCGGCCTCAAAAGCGGCTTGTAGTGTCACAGCTTGTTCTATCGATACAAACTCGAACCGAACCTCGCCCCCCGCCGGTGTCTGTGCCGCGCGGGGCAGATCACAGGGTAGGACGGTTGCGATGCGCGGGTAGCCTCCGGTGGTCTGACATTCGGGAAGTAGGATGAAGGGTGCACCGGTACCGGTCATCTGTATATCGCCGGGGGTTATAACTTCTGACAGGATGTCTAACTGGCCTTTGGCAGCGAAGCCGTCGCCTTCGCTATCTAGCTGCATGCCCATCCGGTTGGCCCGGGCGCCACGGTGGAATGTCGTTCGTGTAAACCGCGCAAGTGTACCTTCATCGAACAGCGCCGTTTGAAAGCTGGCCACGACCCGCAGCAAGCCTCCCGAGAATCTATCGTCGGCACGCAACTTCAGGCCCGTCGTACCCGCTCCGGGTGCGGGCAGTCGATCGCCGGCCCGAACAGCGCGCCCGATCCTGGCGGTCAGATGTGCCGCGCGAGAGCCCAGTGTCATTTCGGTCTCGACCCCGCCGCCCAAGTGTAGATACCCATAACTGCCCTGTTGAACCGACCCGATTACCAGTCGCTGTCCGACTTCCATCTGGTGCGAGGCATTCCACAGAACCGGGCTGCCATCGATACTGGCCTGCATAGGTGCGCCGGTTAGCGCGATGGCGGTTGGCACGGTTGCCTCGAACTCGCCCCCCATCCCCGCCATTTCCAGTGCTGCGCACTTTGGGGCGTTACCCAGCAAGGCGGCTCCTTCATAAAGCGCCATTACATCTGCGGCACCCGAACGTGACAGGCCTTGATCCAGATACCCAGTACGCCCTTGATCCTGAACCGTGCAAGCTGGACCGATGCGATGGACGATCAGCGTCATGCCGTGATCTCCTTGCAACTCGCACCGCCAGAACCATCGGTGCACGTTGTCTGGATATCCTCAAGTTCCTCGCGCGAGACTGAGATGAACTGCATCTCATCACCGGGGTTGAGGGCAAAGCTCTGCTCCATGTCCGGACGAAAGCAACGGAAAGCGGTTTGCCCTACATGGCGCCATCCGGTTGGAGTTGGCCCTGAGAACAGAACAAATTGCGAAATTGCCAGAACCAACGCCCCCTCGGGCACCATTGGCGTCAGCTCTTTCAGGCGTGGAATGTTGAATTCGGGTCCTAATGGCCCGAGATAAGGTTGGCCCGGAGCGAACCCGATGGTTAGTACCCGCACGCGCGATTGGCTGAGACGATCGATGGCGTCTGTAGTTGACAATCCGGCTGCCAGCGCTGCGTCTTCTAGCTGTGGCGCAAGATCGGTACCGTAGACTGTCGGTACTTTCCAGAATCGTCGCCCTGCAGGCAAGGGTGCGGCGTACCAATCGCGACTGTCCAACATCGCGCGCATCAACTCTTCGATGTCGTGATGCGACAGGCTTGAGGGATTGAATCGTATAAATGCAGATGCCAGCGAGGCCGACGTCTCAAGCACACCGTCGATCTGTTGTTCTTCTACCGCGCCGCGAAATGCCAGAGCGGCGCGGTTTGATTGCTCGGACATGGTTTGCGCAAAGGTCACCAACAGACCGTCTAATCCAACGGTTCGTAGCAGGGGGAACTTAGTGTCAGTCGTCATATCACGGTCACAGGCGTATCGGTTGAGCTTCTGAGAGACCTGAGCCTATCCATAGACAATGCGCAAGGCCTTGTAGGATCGTTGGGCAATGCGCTCGGCGGCGCCGATGCTGGGTGCGATTCCGGGATTGGAAATGAATCGCTGCTCCATATCGAGTCGGTCCTGTCTTGTGGAGGTGGCGTAGTGCTCTCACTATATATAGGGTTTGAACCAACAAGCGCTGAAGCCTGAGTGGTATGTCTGATAGGTTTGAAGGATGGTTTTAACCGTATTCGGTGAGACTTATAGCTCGTAAGTATTTGATATATTAGTTTAAAAAGCGAATTTGAAGTTTTTTACGACTTTCTTGAATTTTCCACTTGCGCGTTGAATGCGTAAGGCATAGAACGCCCTTCACCGGCGCTGCTGAGGTGGTTGCTGGGACGCTGGGAACGGCGGAGACGAGCCGGAGAGACGGTTGAGACGCATCGGAGAGACGGT